>DASXLJ010000036.1:0-107891 GCA_036496305.1 Gaiellaceae bacterium
GCCGCTCGCGGTCGTCGAGCACCTTGAAGCCGGGCGCGAGCACGGCGCGATGTTCGGACATCTCGTACTCCACCTCGATGGTGCCGAGCGACTCGAGCGGGTCGAGCTCTTCCCCGTCCTCGGTGCCGCCGCCGGTCGAGAGCGAGAGCGACGAGTACGCACGACCGGATTCGAGCGCCTCGAGCACCTCTTCCTCTTCCACGCCGGCCGCCTTGGCGAGCTCCGGGATCGTCGGCGAGTGCCCGAGCTGCACGGTGAGCGTCTCGATGAGCTTCGAGAGCTGGACGTTCAGCTCCTGGAGCCCGCGCGGCACGCGCACCGCCCAGCCGCGGTCGCGGAAGTGGCGCTTGATCTCGCCGATGATGTTCGGCGTCGCGTACGTCGTCAGCTCGACGCCGCGGTCGATGTCGAAGCGGTCGATCGCCTTGATCAGCCCGATCGCGCCGATCTGGACGAGATCGTCGAGCTGCTCGCCGCGATACGCGTAGCGCCGCGCGAGCGAGCGGACGAGCGACATGTACTGCTCGATGAGCTTCTCGCGCGCCTGGAGGTCGCCCTCCTCGTGGTACTTCCGGAGCAGGATCTTGTCGTCGACACGCATCAGGCGGCACCCACGCTCGTGGTTCGTTTCGTCAGCTCGACCCACGCTCCGTCCTCGCGCGACTCGAACTCGTGCGTGTCGCAGACGGTTTCGAGGACGCGCTGGAGATCGAGGTCGCCGGCGGACGCGTCGTTCGACCGAAGCGCGTCCGGCTCGAACGGCCCGATCGCCGCACGCACGACTCCGGGCTCGGCGCTGAGGACGACAGTCACGTCACCCTGGTCGTCGCGGAGCGCGAGCACGGCGTCGACGGCGACTTGGATGTCCTCGAGGTCGTCGTACGTCACGTCGAGCCGCGACGCGAGCCCGCCCGTGACGAGGTGGACGATCGGCCGGAAGTCCTCCTCGGCCGGAATGACGAGCCGGATCTCTTCGGCGCTCATGTGGCTCTTGCCTCCCGCAACTCGTGGCCGAGATCGGCCTCGCGCTGCGCCGCTGCCTCTTTTCCCGCCTGCACGGCGTGCCGCCAGTCGCGGCGGCTCTTGAAATCGGAGGCGCCGGAGCTGACGCCCGCGGCGATCCCGGAGACCTTCTGCACCGGCCGCGTCACGGCCATGCTCACCGCGCGCACCGCGGTATCGACGCTGTCCGCCGCGTCGACCGCGCTATCGGTGACGCGATCGACCTTGTCGAGTTGCACATTCACGCGATCCACGCTGCCTCCAACCTTGTCAACGACCGGGAGGAGCGAGTCCTCCGTTCCCTTGATCAACGACGAAAGGCGGTCGACGGTTCCGGCCAGCCGCAGAAAAAACCAGGCGACCGAGAGGCCGACGGCGAAGAGGAAAACGGCGAGGGCAAGTCGCCAGAGATCCTCCCAGGTGAACGCCGCGAGGAGCATCGGTGGCCGATCCTAATACGTGCGGGTGATGGTCCCGTGCCCGACGACGAGATCGCCGTCGTAGAGGACGGCCGCCTGGCCGGGAGCGACGCCGTGCGCGGGCTCGTCGAGCCGCAGCCGGAAGCCTCTCGCGGTCGCCTCGACCGTGGCAGAGACGGCCGGTGAGCGATAGCGGAGCTTTGCCTCGACGCGGGTCGCATCTGTGTGGAGCCGACCGCGCGCCTCCACGGTTGTGCGGGCGAGCGACTCGCGCGGGCCGACGACGACGGCATTCGCGGCGGGACGGCTTCCGAGGACGTAGAGCGGCTCGGCGGCGGCGAGACCGAGGCCACGGCGCTGGCCGGGCGTGAAGCGCCAAAAGCCGTCGTGCCGGCCGAGCTCCTTGCCCTCCTCGTCGACAATCGCGCCGTCGGCCGCGGCGAGACCCTGCCGTCCGAGGAAGTTGCGGTAGTCGTCGCCCGCGAGGAAGCACGCCTCCTGGCTCTCGGGCTTGCGCGCGGCAGCGAGCCCGGCACGCTCCGCCTCGGCGCGGGTCGCACCCTTGTCCTGCTCACCGAGCGGGAAGGCGACGCGCGCGAGCTTCGTCGGATCGAGCGAGGCGAGCATGTAGCTCTGATCCTTCGCGGGGTCGGTTGCGCGCGCGAGGTAGAGCCGGCCCTCGCGCTCGACGATGCGCGCGTAGTGACCGGTCACGAGCTTCGCCGCGCCCGCACGCCGCGCGAACGCGAGCAGCTCGGCGAAGCGGAAGCCTCCGTTGCAGCGGATGCACGGATTCGGCGTCGCGCCGCGCGCGTACCCCCGCACGAACGGCGCGACGACGGCGCGACGGAACTCCTCGCGCAGGTCGAGCGTCACGTGCGGGACGCCGAGGCGGTGACACGTCTCGCGAGCCGCGATGACGCTGTCGGGCGAGCAGCATGCGCGCTCCGAGTCCGGGCCTTCGGGATCGAGCCAGAGCCGGAGGGTGACGCCGACGGCGTCCGGCAGCGAGCGCAGGAGCGCGACGGCACTGTCGACGCCGCCGCTCATCGCGACCGCTGTGCGGGTCGGGGACGCCGGAGCTCGGAAGGCCTGCCCCAGCGCGTTTGCGAGCGCGTCGACGGCGAGGGCCTCGCCGCCGACGGCCGCCGCTTCAAGCACCGTCAACCCGACGAGATCGCGATCGAGCCCGGGCGCATCGGCCTCGACGATCCGCCCGCCGTCAACGACGAGCCGCACCGCGGCCCAGTCGCCGCCGCGGGTGGAGTCTCCGAAAAGTTCCTGCACGCTTCGCACGGTAGTGGGTCGGCTGCCGCGAACGCCGCCGCTTTGCCGTCACGGTCTTGGCACGAAACCGCGGCGTCCGAGGCACAGCTGATGGCCCATCCTTCGTTCCCCGTGGGTGGGTGGGGGTTTGGGACGGGACCAAGGCCGTGCGACGGCCGTGCGCTACGCCTTGCGATGGAGAGAGAAGTAGTAGGCCCGGACTAGGGAACCTGATTTCTCAGGTGGGTGCCCTGCCAAGCAAGCTTGGACGCGGGCTCCCTTCATGGTGCTGTTGGTTCACCAATCGTCCGGGCCCGACTGAAACCTAGCTCACGCGGGTGGTTCGACCAAGCGGATCCCGAGCTCCTTCAACGCCACGTCGGGGTACGGCGTCGGCGCGCCGGTCAACGGGTCGGAACCGCTCGAGACCTTCGGGAACGCGTTCATCTGGCGAATGTCCGGCTCGCCCGCGAGCCGCGCGACGAAGCGGTCGATCCCCATCGCGAACCCGCCGTGCGGCGGCGCGCCCATCGCGAGCGCCTCGAGGAGGAAGCCGAACTTGTCGCGCTGCTCCTCCTCGCCGAGACCCATCGTGCGGAAGACAGCCTGCTGCACCTCGGGCTGATGGATCCGGATCGAGCCGGAGCCGAGCTCCCAGCCGTTCCACACGAGGTCGTAATGCTGGCCCCGCACGCCGGTCGGGTTCGACTCGTCCCACGCCTCGGTGCCCGGCGCGGGCGCCGTGAACGGGTGGTGCATGAACGTCCACTCTCTCGTCTCCTCGTCGCGCTTGAAGAGCGGGAAGTCGACGACCCAGTGGAAAACCTCGGTGTCGGGAATGAGGTCGAGGTCGCGCGCAAGCTCCAACCGGAGCAGGCCGAGTACCTTCTCGACGACTTCTACCTCGTCGGCGACGAAGAACGCCGTCTCGCCCTCGGCGACGCCGAACGCCGCGAGCTCCGCTTCCGAGAGGAACTTCGAGATCTGCGAGAGCATCGCGAGGCCCTTCGCGCCCCACTCCTTCGCGAAGCCTTCGAGCCGCTCGTGCTCGGAGCGCGAGAACGTCTTCGGCACGACGAGGTAGCGCACGCACGACGCGTTCTTGAAGACGCCGAACTCCGAACCGCGCGTGACCTCGGTCGCGTCCTGGATCTCGAGCTCGAAGCGCATGTCCGGCTTGTCGGAGCCGAAGCGAAGCATCGCCTCGTCGTACGGGATGTGCGGGAACGGACGCGCCGGCGGCGTTTTCCCAACGGCCTCGAACGCCGCGACGACGGCGGACTCCATCACGTCGAGCACCTGATCCTGCTCGACGAACGCCATCTCGAGGTCGAGCTGCCGGAACTCGAACTGCCGGTCGGCGCGGAGATCCTCGTCCCGCCAGCACGTGCAGATCTGGTAGTAGCGGTCGATCCCGCCGACCATGCAGAGCTGCTTGAAGAGCTGCGGCGACTGCGCGAGCGCGAAGAACTTGCCCGGCTGCAGGCGCACGGGAACGAGGAAGTCGCGCGCGCCCTCCGGCGTGCCGCGGGTCATGCTCGGCGTCCACACGTCGACGAAGCCGAGGTCGTCCATCGCGCGGCGGATGCCGGCGACGGCGGTGTGCGTGATGCGCAGGTTCCGCTGCATCCGCTCACCGCGCATGTCGAGCCAGCGGTAGCGGAGGCGGACGTTCTCGTCCACGCCCTCCTCGTCGACCTGGAACGGCAACACGGTCGAGCGCGAGAGGATCCGCAGCTCGTCGACCTGGATCTCGACCTCGCCGGTCGCGAGGTTCGGGTTCACCGCGCCCGCTTCGCGCGCGACGATCTCGCCCTCGGCCTGGATGACGAACTCGTTGCGCAGCTCGTGTGCGGCGTCGGACTCCTTGAGGACGAGCTGGATCTTCCCGGTGTGGTCGCGGAGGTCGATGAAGACGAGGCCGCCGTGGTCGCGGCGCGTGTCGACCCAGCCGGCAACGGTGACGCGGCGGCCGGCGTCGGACGCGCGGAGCTCGCCGCACATGACATCTCTCCAGGCCATCGCTAAATCTCCGAGAGGTCGCTCGCGACGCGATCGTCCTCCCCACGCCGGCGCACCTGGAATGTGCCGTCGGCGCGCGCGACGACGACCGTCTCCGCGCCGAGCCTCTGTGCCTGCGTGAGCTGTCCCTTCATCGAGCGGCCAGCGTAGTCGGTGTCGACCGAACGGCCTTCCGCTCGCCAGACCATGATCTGAGGCAGGACAGCGACGCGCAGCTCCGGCGACTCGAACGCGACAAAGACATCGAGGCTCGACTCCTCGACGGTGACACCGTCCCGTTCGAGTGCGAGTTGGAGCCGCTCGAGCCCGATGCCGATCCCGATGCCGGGCGTCGGCTGGCCGCCGACCGCCTCGATGAGCCCGTCGTACCGTCCGCCGCCGCCGATCGTCGAGTTCGCGTTCTCTTCCGGCCCGACGAACTCGAATGTCGTGCGCGAGTAGTAGTCGAGGCCGCGAACGAGCGCCTGATCGAGCGTGTACGTGACGCCGTACGCGTCGAGATAAGCCTTGACCGCATCGAAATGCGCGCGGCAATCCTCGCAGAGCGAGTCGCCGATCTTCGGTGCGTCGGCGAGCGCCGCCCGCAGCTTCTCGTTCTTCACGTCGAAGACCTGGAGGACGCTCGTCGCGCGCTTGTGTGCGACCTCTTCGTCGTTCGCGAGCTCGGGGTGCGCGTCGAGCCACTCTTCCAGACGAGCGACGTACTGCGGCCGGCAGTTCGCGTCGCCGATCGAGTTGAGGAGGAGCGACCACTCCGTAACGCCGAGCCGGCGCAGGAGCTCCGCGTAGAACTGGATCACCTCGGCGTCGATCGCGGGATCGGCGGAGCCGATCGCCTCGAGCGAGAGCTGGTAGTGCTCGCGGTAGCGCCCGCGGCCGGGTCGGCTGTAGCGGTACATCGGCGCGATCGTGTACGCCTTGACGGGCTGCGGCTCCTGCGCGAGACCGTGCTCGACGTACGCGCGCGCGATCGGTGCGGTGCCCTCCGGACGCAGCGTGAGCGAGCGCTCGCCCCTGTCCTCGAACGTGTACATCTCCTTGTGCACGACGTCGGAGGCGGCGCCCGACGTGCGCTCGAACAGCGCCGTGTCCTCGAACCCCGGGGTCTGGATCCGCGACCAGCCGTACTGCGCGCACTGGGTTTCGATGGTGCGGACGACGTGCCACCAAAGGCGGTCGCCCGGCAGGACGTCGTGCGTCCCGCGCGGTGCCTGGAACTTGTCGCTCATGACGCTTCTGTGCGCAGCTCTGCGAGGAACGGATTGCGGGCGAGCTCGATCCCGAGCGTCGTCTCGGGGCCGTGGCCGGGATGGACGACCGTCTCCGGCGGGAGGCGATCGGCGAGCATCCGGACAGAAGCCAGCAGTGTGTCCCAGTCGGCGCCGGGCAGGTCGACTCTGCCGACCGAGCCGGCGAAGAGCAGGTCGCCGCTGAAGAGCTCGCCGTCGGCGTAATACGCGACGTGCGCAGGCGAGTGGCCCGGCACCGGGAGGCACTCGAATGAGATGCCCGCGACGTCGATCGTCTCGCCGCCGCTGACGAGATGCTCCGGCGCGTACCCGCGGCCGGGGACGCCGACCGGCGCAAACTCGGTGAACCGTTCGAGGCGCTCGCGCTCGCCCTCCGTCATCCAGACCTCTGCTCCGGTCCCCTCCGCGAGATCGGCGACGCCGCCGAGATGATCGAAGTGGCCGTGAGTGACGAGGATGCCCGCGGTCGAGGTGCTGAGCCGCGCGAGCTCGAGGCGCAGCGAGGCAGCGTCCCCACCGGGGTCGATGACCGCGGCCTCCGCCGCGCTGCGGTCGGTGCGGACGACGTAACAGTTCGTCTGCAAGGGGCCGAGCGCGTATCTGTCCACCACGAGCGGCATCGGGCGAGTCTAGAGAGCGTCAGCGCTTCTTGGGCTGCTCGGCCATCTTGCGCTCCCAGCGGCGGTAACCGAAGCGGTCGGCGTAGTACGTGAACGGGATGAAGAGCGCCGTGTAGAGGATCGAGATCTCGATCGCGCCAAGGACGCGGCCCGCTCCCGTCGCGCTCGTGTTGAGGAAGTACATGACGACGAAGATGAACGCGCCGAGCATGAGCGCCCGTTTGCTCGCGCGGCGCCACGACGGCGGCTGCGGAGCCTTGAGCGCGCGGGACGATGACTGTTTTCCTCGCTGCTGCGGCTTCTTCCCATTCGTGCTCTTCGCGCGCGGCGTGACCTGATCGTCGGGCACCTCGTCGAGCTCGTTCCCCTCGCCGTCGACCCACACCGTCTCGTACTCGTGCCGCCGCTCCTTCTGGGAGCGCTTGCGCTGCTTCTTCGTTGCCATCGACTCAGGCTAGCTCGCCGTCGATGACGGTCTTCGCGACGACCCGGCCGCCGAGGTGGTACGCGAGGTAGCGCCAGTCGGGGACGTCGAGGAGGGCGATGTCGGCGCGGAAGCCGGGCGCCAGGCGACCGATCCGGTCGGCACGGCCGAGGACGTGCGCGGCGTTCACGGTGCACGCACCGAGCGCCTCCGCTGGAGACAGGTGGAGCTGCGCGCACGCGAGCGAGCAGACGAGCGGCAGGCTTTCCGTGAAAGAGCTGCCGGGGTTGAAGTCGCTGGCGAGAGCGACCGCCGCCCCGGCGTCAACGAGCGTACGCGCCGGCGGCATCGGGCGGTCGAGGAAGAGCGCGCTCGCCGGGAGCAGGACGCCCGTGACGTCGCTCGCGGCGAGCGCTTTGATCCCGTCTGTTCCCGTGGCCTCGAGGTGGTCGACGGAACGGACGCCGAGCTCGATCGCGAGCGGGATCGCGCCGGACTCCGTGAACTGGTCGCCGTGGAGGCGAAGCGCGAGGCCCGCGTCGCGGCACGCCTCGAGGTAGCGGCGCGCCTGCGCCGCGTCGAAGGCGCCGCGCTCGAGAAAGACGTCGGCGGCTTCCGCGATCTCGGCGGCTTCGGGGAGCACCTCGGAGAGCGCGAAGTCGAGGTACGCGTCGGCGTCGGCGAACTCCGGCGGAACCGCGTGTGCGCCGAGCCATGTCGGAACGCCGCCGGCGTCGCGGATCGCGCGGAGCGACGCGAGCTCGGTGTCGCGGTCGAGCCCGTAACCCGACTTCGCCTCGAACGTCGTCGTGCCCGAGGCGCGCATCCAGTCGCGGTGCCGCTCGACCGCCGCGTGCAGCCCGTCTTCGCCGAGCGCACGTGTGGCGCGCACCGTGGAGAGGATCCCTCCGCCCGCCGCGTGCAGCTCCTCGTAGCTCGCGCCGCTTGCGCGAAGCGAGAACTCGCCGACCCGGTCACCGCCGAAGGCCGCGTGCGTGTGGCAGTCGACGAGGCCAGGCACGGCGCACAAACCGCGACCGTCGACTTCGACGACATCGCCCACGCGCTGCGACAGGTCGCGCATCCGCCCAACGGCTTCGATCGTCCCGCCGTCGCACAGGATGAACGCATCCTCGAGCACGTCGACCTCGGCGAGCGCGGCACCGCGCAGGGGCGCACCGTGCCCGGCCGGCGTCGCGAGCTGCTCGAGGTCCCGAACGAGGAGCTTCACCGGCTCAATCTCACCGGGGGATCTGCAAGCCGCCCGCCTCGGCGGCGTCGAGCGCCTCGGGATAGCCCGCGTCTGCGTGCCGCAGCACGCCCATGCCCGGGTCGGTCGTGAGGACCCGCTCGAGCCGCTCCGCCTGCTCGTCGGTGCCGTCGGCAAGGACGACCATGCCTGCGTGGATCGCGTTGCCGATCCCAACGCCGCCGCCGTGATGAACGCTGACCCACGTCGCGCCCGCCGCCGTGTTGACGAGCGCGTTGAGGATCGGCCAGTCGGCAATCGCGTCGGAACCGTCGCGCATCGCCTCGGTCTCGCGGTACGGCGACGCAACCGAGCCGGCGTCGAGGTGATCCCGTCCGATCACGACCGGCGCGGTGACCTTGCCGCTGCGGACGAGCTCGTTGATCGCGAGTCCCGCTTTCGCGCGGTCGCCGTAGCCGAGCCAGCAGATCCGCGCGGGCAACCCCTGGAATGCCACGCGTTCGGGCGCGAGCTCGAGCCAGCGCTGGAGCAGGGGATCGTCGGGGAACAGCTCCTTCAACGCCGCGTCGATGGCCGCGATGTCCGCCGGATCGCCCGAGAGTGCGGCCCAGCGGAACGGCCCGACGCCGCGACAGAAGAGCGGCCGAATATAGGCCGGGACAAAGCCCGGGTATGAGAAGGCGTCCTCTACCCCACCCTCAGCGGCCTCACCTCGCAGGTTGTTGCCATAATCGAAAACATACGCGTCGCGCCGGACGTACTCGAGCATCGCCTCGACGTGCACCACGATCGAGTCCCGCGCGAGGCGGAGGTACTCGTCGGGATCCGACCCGCGGAGCTTGGCCGCCTCCTCGACCGTGTACCCGCGCGGGATGTAGCCGGTCAGCGGATCGTGAGCCGCGGTCTGGTCGGTGACGAAGTCGAAGTCCTCCCCACGCTGCGCGAGCTCCGGCACGAGATCCGCCGCGTTCCCGAGCAGCCCGACCGACAGCGGCCGTCTTTCGGCGGCTGCCGCGCGGATCCGGGAGAGCGCGTCGTCGAGCGAGTCGGTCGCCTCGTCGAGATAGCGGGTCTCGAGGCGCCGCTCGATCCGCGTCGGGTCGACCTCGATGCAGAGGATCGCGGCACCGGCCATCGTGCCGGCGAGCGGCTGGGCTCCACCCATCCCCCCGAGCCCTGCCGTGAGGATCGTGCGCCCGGCGAGATTTGACGTGCCGAAATGCTTCTCCCCCGCCGCGGCAAACGTCTGGTACGTGCCCTGGAGGATTCCCTGCGACCCGATGTAGATCCATGACCCGGCGGTCATCTGTCCGAACATCGTCAGTCCCTCCGCTTCGAGCCGCCGAAATTCGTCCCACGTCGCCCATTTCGGAACGAGGAGTGAGTTCGCGATCAGCACGCGCGGCGCGCCTTCATGCGTCGTGAAGACGCCGACTGGCTTGCCGCTCTGAACGAGGAGCGTCTCCGCCGGGCCGAGCTCGAGGAGGGACCCGACGATCGCGCGGAGCGCGTCGTGATTGCGTGCCGCCTTGCCGGAGCCGCCGTAGACGACGAGATCCTCCGGCCGCTCGGCAACCTCGAGGTCGAGGTTGTTGAGAAGCATGCGGAGCGGCGCCTCGGTCGACCACTGCCGCGCGTTGAGCTCGGTGCCGCGCGGCGCGCGGATCGCCGAGAGGTCGCCGCACAGCGCCTCGACGCGCGCGTCGCTCACTCGAGCTCCCCCACCGCAGCCTCGACGGCGCCGACGATCGAGCCGTCCGCGATCGCGAGCGCGACAGACTCGATATCCGAGGACAGCGAGCGATCGTCCTTGAGCCGCGGCGAGAGCGCGCGCACCGCCGCGCGCGCGGCTTCCCCGCCGGCGCCGGGAGCGAGTGGCGCGTGGAACTCGACCGCCTGCGCCGCCGCGAGCAGCTCGATCGCCACGGCGCGCTCGGCGTTCGCGAGCACCTGCCACATCTTCAGCCCCGACGCGTTCCCCATCGAGACGTGATCCTCCTGGCCGGCGCTCGTCGGGATCGAATCGACGGAGGCCGGGTGACACAACGCCTTGTTCTCGGAGACGAGCGCAGCCGCGACGTACTGCGGGATCATGAAGCCGCTGTTCAGGCCGCCGTGGGTCGTAAGGAACGCGGGCAGCCCGTCCGAGAGATTCGGGTTGACGAGCCGCTCGACGCGCCGCTCCGAGATGCTCGCGAGCTCGGCGACAGCCATCGCCGTCGTGTCGAGCGCGAACGCGAGCGGCTGGCCGTGGAAGTTGCCGTTCGAGACGAGCTCCCCGGCGTCCGGGAGGACGAGCGGGTTGTCGGTCGCCGCGTTGAGCTCGACGCCGACCGTGTACGCCGCGTAGTCGAGCAGGTCGCGCGACGCGCCGTGCACCTGCGGCGCGCACCGCAGCGAGTACGCGTCCTGCACTTTGTCGCACCAGCGGTGCGCCTCGATGATCGGCGAGCCATCGAGCAGGCGGAGGATGTTCGCCGCCGCCGCGACCTGGCCGCGCAGCGGACGCAGCGCGTGGATCTGCGGGAGGAACGAGGTGCGCGAGCCGTTCAGCGCCTCGACCGACAGCGCGCACGCGATGTCGGCGGCGCGCGCGAGCCGGCGGGCGCGGACGAGACCGAGCGCGAGCATCGCGGCCATGAACTGCGTGCCGTTGATAAGCGAGAGCCCTTCCTTCGCCGCGAGCCGCACCGGCTCGAGACCGGCGCGCGCGAGCGCGTCCGCACCGGAGATCCGGTCGCCGCCGAACCACGCCTCGCCCTCCCCGACGAGCGGCAGTGCGAGATGCGCGAGCGGCGCGAGATCGCCCGAGGCGCCGACCGAGCCGCGCGACGGAACGACCGGCAGAACGCCCCGCTCGAGCAGCGCGAGGAGCAGCTCGACCGTCTCCACCCGCGCGCCGGAGTTGCCCTTGGCGAGCGCGTTCGCCCGCAGGAGGAGCGCCGCGCGAACGACCTCGTCGGGGTACGGATCGCCGACGCCGCACGCGTGCGAACGGAGAAGACGCAGCTGCAGCTCCTCGGTCTGCTCCTCGGGAATCGCCACCGCTACGAAGCGGCCGAAGCCGGTGTTGACGCCGTACGTGTGCTCTTCGGTCCCGTGCGCGGCGCGCTCGACGAGCTCGCGCGCGGTGCGCATCTTGTCCCGCGCGACGTCGGTCAGCTCGACCGGCGCGCCGCCGACGGCGACCGCCCAGACGTCCTCGACCGTCAGGTCTTCGCCGGTGAGACCGATCGCGCTCGCCACGCCGCGAGCCTACGCTCCACGGCTGTGACCCTGCGCAAGTCCTCGTACCGCTCTCTCGTCTCACTCGAGCGCGACCTGTCCCGCTGCCGCGCATGCGTCGAGGCGGGCTACCCGCTTCAGTCAATGCCCGTCCGGGCTCCACTCGCGTCACCGCCGCAGCGGGCGTACCTCTTTGGCCAAGCGCCCGGCCCGGTCGAAGGAGTCGAGCGTCTGCCGTGGCGCGGCAGCGCCGGCAAGAAGCTCCGCCAGTGGTTGGACCTCGGCGAGGACGAGTTCTACGCGAGCTTCTACTGCGCCTCGGTCACGCGCTGCGATCCGGGGCGCTCCGTCACGGGCCGCGGCGACCGCGCTCCGGAGCCGGAGGAGCAGGAGCTCTGTGCGTTCTGGCGCGACTGGGAGCACGCCCTCCTGCGTCCGCAGCTCGTCGTCACCGTCGGTCTCCTCGCGCTACGGCGAGAGCTCGGCTTCAAGGAGCTCACGCCGCACATCGGCGCGCGGTACGAGCACGAAGGCCATGTCGTCATCCCGCTTCCGCATCCGTCCGGAGCGAGCGGCTGGCCCAACATGCCGGGCAACCGCGACCGGCTCGAGCGGGCAACGGCGCTCGTCCGCGCCGAGCTGGAACGGATCAACCAGCAGGTTTGATTGTTGGCACGAAGTTGAACGCCCGAGGGCGCGCTTTGCCGCGCATCCTTCGTTCCCCGTGGGTGGGTGGGGTTTGGCACGGGTAGTAGGCGGCGCGTGAGCGCCGCGCTCCGCTCGAGATCCGCCGCCGGAGGAGCATAGGACTCCGTCGCTACATTCATTTGAAGTGAGCACAGTCTCGGCCGTTCCCTATCGCCGCACGTTTACGCGGCTGCTCAGCTTCCTCCGGCCGTACCGGCGCGGACTGGCGCTCTCGATCGTGCTCGCGGTCGGCTCGCAGATGTGCCAGATCGCGCTCCTTCTCGTGACGGGGAAAAACGTCATCGACGAGGCACTGAAGCACCACGACACGCATCAGCTGTGGCTCTACGTCGGCGTGATCGTCCTCCTCGGCCTCGCCTCGGCCGCGCTCATGAGCGGCCGGCGGCTCATCTCCGGAAAGCAGGCGCTCGACGTCGAGATGGACATGCGTCAGCGTCTCTACTCGCACTTCGTGCGTCTCTCCTTCGGCTTCTACGACCGCAACCAGACGGGCCAGCTGATGTCGCGCGCAACGGTCGACCTGCAAGGCGTGCGGTTCTTCCTCGGGTACGGGCTCATCTTCTTCTTCCAGAACGCGCTCACGGTCGTGTCCGTGACCGTCGTCCTCTTCTTCCTCGACTGGAAGCTCGCGCTCGTCGTGCTCGCCATCACCCCGTTCCTCGTGGTCGTCGCGTACCGCTACAGCCACGTCGCCCACCCGACGCTGCGCGACGTGCAGCAGAAGCTCGCGGACGTTGCGACCGTTTCCGAGGAGAACATCGTCGGCGTCCACGTCGTCAAGGCATTCGCGCAGGAACCGGCGGAAGAGGCGAAGTTCGCGGCGCGGAACGAAGCGCTCTTCGAGCAGACGATTCGCGCCAACCGCCAGCGGGCGACCTACGTGCCGCTCCTCTCGTTCCTCCCTCTGCTCGCACAAGCAGGCGTGCTCCTCGTCGGTGCGCGCCTCGTGGCCCACGGTTCGCTTTCCGTGGGGTCGTTCATCATCTTCAACCTTCTCCTCGCGATGCTCGTCATGCCGCTCCGCTCACTCGGGATGTGGGTCGGCCAGGCACAGCGCGCGACGGCGTCGGGCGAGCGGATCTTTCAGATCCTCGACGAGCCCGAGGAGGTCGCGAACCATCCGAAGGCGGTCGAGCTTCCCGCCGGCGAGGGCGAGATCCGGTTCGAAGACGTGTCCTTCTCATACCTCCCGGACCGACCGGTGCTCGAGCACCTCGACCTCACGCTCGAAGCGGGAACGACCGTCGCACTCATCGGCCACACCGGATCGGGGAAGACGACGCTCTCGTCGCTCGTGCCGCGCTTCTACGACGTCGACTCGGGACGCGTGCTCGTCGACGGCGTGGACGTGCGCGACGTGCAGCTCGCGTCGCTGCGCCGCGCGATCGGCGTCATCGCGCAGGATCCGTTCCTCTTCTCGTCGACCGTGCGCGACAACATCGCTTTCGGCCTCCCGGAGTTGACCGACGCGCAGATCGAGCGTGTGGCCCGGCTCGCGCAGGCGCACGAGTTCGTCGAGCGGCTGCCGCAGGGCTACGACACCGTCATCGGCGAGCGCGGCATCACGCTCTCGGGCGGGCAGCGACAGCGGATTGCGATTGCGCGCGCGCTCGCGGTCGACCCGCGCATCCTCATCCTCGACGATGCGACCGCGTCCGTCGACGCGACGACGGAGGCGAAGATCCGCAGCGGGCTCCGCGAGGTCATGAGCGGCCGGACGACGCTGATCATCGCGCACCGCCTCTCGACGATCGCGCTCGCGGACGAGATCGTCGTCCTCGACGACGGACGCGTCGCCGCGCGCGGCACGCAGGACGAGCTGCTGCGGACGAGCGCGATCTACCGCGAGATCCACGAGCACGGCCTGCTCGAGCGCCAGTTCGCCGACGCCGTCGAGGCGCGCGGCGACGTGGAGGAGGTCGCGTGAGCGGTGTCGCTATCGGACATGTCCGGTGCCTGGCACCGGCCGTGTCCGCAGGAGACATGGCATGACCGGCGTAGGCTCGACGGAGCCGGCCAAGAGCGGAGCCTCCGGCTTCGCCGGAGATGGAGCGGAATGAGAGTCCATCAGGCAGGCAGCCACCTCATGCGGCAGCGTGGCGCCGAGGTCAACGACTGGACGTGGAACACGACGCGCCGGCGGCTCAGCGTGCTGTGGCGCCTCACGAAGCCGTACCGCTTCCGCACGTTCCTCTCCGTCTTCTCCCTGCTCGCCGCGACCGCGACCGCGCTCGCCCCGCCCCTCCTCGCGAAATACGCGCTCGACGACGCGATAGACGGCAAGACCGGGACAAACCTCAGCGTCGTCGTCGCGCTCTTCATCGTCTTCGCGCTCGCGAACTGGGGGATGACGTATGTCGAGACGTACATGACCGGCTGGGTCGGGGAGCGGATCCTCACCGACCTCCGCAAGCAGCTCTTCGGCCATCTCCAGCAGCTGTCGCTCGGCTTCTACGAGCGCAATCGCGCCGGCGTGCTCATCAGCCGGATGACGAACGACGTCGAGGCGATCGACCAGCTCGTTACCGACGGCGTCACGACACTCGCGCAGAGCACCCTCCTGCTCAGCGGCACCGCGTTTCTCCTCGTCTTCCTCGACTGGCGGCTCGCGCTCGCGACGCTCGTCGTGATTCCCTTCATGCTCGGCGCGACCGTCGTCTTCCGGTCACGCTCGGCACGCGCCTACTCCTCCGTGCGCGAACGGCTCGGGCTCGTGACGGCGACGCTCGCCGAGGACATCGCGGGCATGCGGATGGTGCAGGCCTACGTGCGCGAGCAGCGCGCAACGGAGAACTTCCGCGCGGTCACGCTCGACTACCGCGAGTCGAACATGCAGACGGTCGTGCTGAACGGCTGGTACTTCCCGCTCGTCAGCTTCCTCGCGACGCTCTCCCTCGCGATCGTGCTCGGGTACGGCGGCCACCTGTACCTCGCGAGCGCGATACAGCTCACGACGCTGTTCGCCTTCATGCTCTACGTCAACAACTTCTTCGACCCGATCCAGCAGCTCTCGCAGCTCTACAACACGTTCCTCTCCGCGGCCGCTGCACTCGACAAGATCATCGGCGTCCTCGACGAGAAGCCGGACGTCGTCGACCGGAGCGGCGCGAGGCCGCTCGCGCACATCGCCGGCCATGTCCGCTTCGACGACGTCCACTTCGCGTACGGCCTCCGCGGCGGCGAGAAGGGAGAGGAGGTGCTGCACGGGATCGACCTCGACGTTCCCGCCGGGACGACGGTCGCGCTCGTCGGGCACACCGGCGCCGGCAAGTCGACGATCGCGAAGCTTCTCGCGCGGTTCTACGAGCCGACGAGCGGGCGCATCGAGATCGACGGAGTCGACCTCAACGACGTGACGCAGGAGTCGCTGCGCCGACAGCTCGGGATCGTCCCGCAGGAGGGCTTCCTCTTCGCCGCCACCGTCGCGGAGAACATCGCGTTCGGCAAGGCCGACGCCCGGCCCGAGGAGATCGTCCGCGCCGCGCAGACCGTCGGCGCGCACGACTTCATACTCCGGCTCGAGGACGGCTACGAGACACAGCTCGGCGAGCGCGGCTCCCGGCTCTCGCTCGGGCAGCGCCAGCTCGTCGCGTTCGCGCGCGGACTGCTCGCCGACCCGCGGGTCCTCATCCTCGACGAGGCGACGTCGTCCGTCGACATCGGGACGGAGCGGACCATCGAGCAGGCCCTCCGCACGCTCCTCGCCGACCGCACGTCGTTCGTCATCGCGCACCGCCTTTCGACGATCCGCGACGCCGACCTCATCGTCGTGCTCGAGCACGGGAAGGTCGTCGAGCAGGGGTCGCACGACGAGCTCCTCGCGCGGCAGGGCCTGTACACGAGCCTCTACGGCGACTGGGCCGCCGCCTAGTTCGCTGGACCGCCGCTAGCTCTTCACCGGCACGACGTAGTCGTTCGCCGCCTTGTCGTGCCAGCACTGCTTCTCCTTGTCCCAGATCATCCAGAAGTAGCCGAGGAAGATGACGATCGCAGACAGGATGCTCACGAGCCAGCGGACGAGAGCGCGTCCGTATCCGATCGATTCGCCGGTGTTGACGTCGACGACCTTGATGCCGAGAGCCATCTGGCCGACGGTCTGGCCACGCGATGAGCCGATCATCAGCGTGAAGTAGGCAACCGAGAGGAGGAGCTGGATGCCCGATCGGCCCGCCGAGCTGTGCGGATAGATGATGTACGCGGGGATGCTGAGGATGATCCCGTCGATCAGGGCGCCGGCGAAGCGACGCCAGAAGCCGGCGTGTTCGCCAGATGCGTGACCGTCCGCGAACACCGGTTCGGAGGGCGGCGGCGGAGGCATCGGATCCATCGACATGGGAGCTCCTTTCGCGTGGGCGGCATCGAACACGCAGAGCCTGACGCCCCGGTCGGACGAACCCGGCCGGTCACGGCCCGTTCTCGGTCGCCCGCCAGTACCGCGTCATCTCGATGCGCTGCAGCAGCGTCGGATGGTTCTCGAGCAGGACGTAGTCCCACCACGGCGGGCTCGGATCCTCCTTCACCACCGAGGCGAAGCGTTGGAAGAGCGCTTGCCCGGCCGCAGGATCGTGCGTCGCGCGTAGTGCCGACCAGTCGGCCTCCGCCTCCATATGCCGCGAGACGGCGTTCTGCAGCGGCGCGGCCACGAGCCACAGGACGACGTACGCGAGGATCACGAGCGGGATCGCCTCGGGCGTCCCCATCCCTCCTCGCCGCCGCGCGACGCGGGAGAGCGCGAACGCAAGCGGGAAGATGACGAGCGCGTACCAGCCGATCGACTTCCAGATGTGGTTGTGCGCGAGGTGGCCGAGCTCGTGCGCGAGGACGAACGCGTCGAGGCGCGGCGTGAACGGTCGGTCGAGGATCGACTGCCAGAGGAAGACGCGTCTACTCGCACCGAGCCCCGTCGCGAATGCGTTCGGCTCGGTGAACCCGCCGATCACGCGCACGGGAACGTGGACATGCTCGATCGACTCGAGCCGTGCGACGTACGGCGCGTCGAGCCGGCGCCCGCCGAACAGCCACGGCGAGACAAACGCGAGCAGCGTCTGGATCCCGACGAAGATCGGTGCAGCCGGAATCCACCAGTTGTCGCCGATCCGGCGCACGCGTGCGAGGTTCATCGCCACCGCGAGCGCGACGCAGAGCGAGACGAACCCCGCCCCGAGCGCGATCCAGTTCCCGATCGTCGCGTCGACGTAGCTGCCGGGCAGCCCGTTGTGGCGCTCCCACCAGGCCGACAGCACGGCGAACGGCAGCTGCGCGACCCAGACGAGCGCGAAGCCGATCATCCCGAGCAGCATCCCGGTGCCCACCGGGCCCGCCGCCGACTCGCGCATCCAGCGGATCCCGAAGCGGGAGTACACGGCGAGGACGGCGAGTTGCGTAAGCGTTCCGCCGAGCCACAGGAGCCGCGCGACCGAGCTGAAGTGGCGCGCCTCGGCGAGCACGCGCGGCGGGAACAGCGCCTCCTCGGAGAGGTGCGGCAGGTGGTACGCGGGCAGGGTCGAGCGCCAGAGGAGCCACGCGGCGACGGCCCACACCGCCGCGAGCGTGAAGAGCAAGCCGACGCGCGCCGCGCGCTGCGGCGTCACTCTCCCGGCTCGTCCTCGCCTTCGAGCGGGCTCGCGTGGGGATAGCTATCCGTCAGGAGGAGCACGTACCCCTGCAGCTGGGCGTCATACCGCAACGCGTAGGCGGCGAGGTTCCGAAGCCCCCACTGCGCCTTGCCCCGGAAGAGCGCGTAGAACCACGTCAGAACGGCGGTCGCGAACAGCGCGCCGCTCAGCGCCGTATCGACGATGAACGCCGGAATGGCGAGCACGCTGCGGAAGCCGGTCTTCCAGCGGTTCTGCCGTGCGGGAGGCGCGACCTCGAGATCGAGCGGATAGAGGCCCTCCTCGCCGGCGAAGCCCGGGAACGGGTTGGCGACGAGCAGGAGATACGCGTACACGTGCAGGCGGTAGCGGACGAAGCGCGTGAGGAACCGATGGAGCCCGGCGGCCGGCGTGCCGCGGAAGAGCGTCACGAACCACTGCGCTATGACGGCGAACAGCGCCGCGATCGTCCACAGCAGGAGCCAGATGAGATGCGGGATCGCGAGCGGCAGCCGGAAGAAGACGGTGAAGCGCGAGCGCCGAAGGTCGTACGGGTCGCCGACGACGCGGAGCGGATGGCGCGGCGGCCGCTCGACGCCCGCGAGCATCTCCGTCGGATCCGCGTTCGGATAGCGGTCGGTGAGCAGGAAGAGGTACGCGTAGGTCTGCGCCGAGTAGCCGACCGACCACGCGCCGGCGTCGCGGAGACCTTTCGGCATCCGCCCGAGGGCGAGCGAGGCGAACCAACCGAGGATCGCGACCGTGCCGGCAATGCTCGGGGCGTTCGGTCCGCCGCCGAATGTGCTGCGGCTCTTCGTACGCAGTTGCGCGAAGCCGACGAGAAGGGACGTCGGAGCGACGCCGGCGACCAGCAACGCGGGAATCGCGAGGAAGAGCCGGAAGAAGATCGACCACCGCGCCTGCTTGACCGGTTCCTCCGGAAGCTCGAGGTCGATCGGGTATTCGCCCGGCTCTGCGCCGAAGACCGGCCACGGGTTGGCGATGAGATAGAGGTACGAATTCAGGTGGATCTGGTAGCGGAGATAGGCGCACAGGTGCCGGTGAATCCAGCGCGGCGGCCTTCCCGTGAAGATCGCGCTGAACCAGTTGGCGACCGCGACGAAGACGATCCAGATCGACCACAGCGAGTAGAAGATGAGGTGCGGGATCGCGAGGATGATCCGGAACAAGACGGTGACACGACTGCGCCGGTAGTCGTCCTCGACGACGAGGCGAACGGGGTGCGGCACGTGGAGCTCGGTGTGCGGCTCGACGGGTTCGTGGGTGTCCACACCTCGATTCATACGTCATGCGTCAGACTGCGCGACAGGAATGTCCGATCCGCCTCTCGACCCGCCGCTCGACCCGCCGCTCGATCGGGAAACGCAAGACCGCATCGAGCGGCCGGTCTCCGAGGAGGCTGCGCACGAGATCCGCATGACGCCTGCCGAGGCGGTTGCGCGGATGAAGATCAACGTCCCGGTGCGCGGTAATCGCAAGCTCCGCACGGTCGTCGAGCGCGTCAACGCGGACGCCCAGCTCAAAGGCTGGTGGCACGTCTCCAACATCAACGCCGTCGCGCGGATGGAGATCAACGACCACTCGTGGGTCCACATCCAGATCGTCACGAACATCGCTCTGAAACTCCTGCGGCAGCTGACGAAGCACGGCGTCGAGCCGGGGCTCGTGCGTGACTTCGGGCTGGAGCCGGAGGACGCGGAGGTCGTCGTCGTGCTCGCCGCCCTCCTCCACTGCGTCGGGATGTCGATCCACCGGCACGGCCACGAGGACTTCTCGCTCTTCCTCTCCGAGCCGAAGATCCGGCAGCTGCTCGACGGTGTCTACGACGAGCCGGACAAGACCGTGGTCGTGTCGGAGGTGCTGCAGGCGATCATCAGCCACCGCGCCGACGGCGAGCCGCTGACCGTCGACGCCGGCATCGTCCGCGTCGCCGACGCGCTCGACATGGCGAAAGGCCGCTCGCGGATCCCGTTCGAGAAGGGCAGCGTCTCGATGCACTCGCTGTCGGCGGCCGCGATCGAGGACGTCGAGATCACCGACGGCGACGACCGGCCGATCAAGATCTCGATCCTCATGAACAACTCCTCCGGGCTCTTCCAGGTCGACGGGCTGCTGAAGGCGAAGCTCCGCGGCAGCGGCCTCGAGCCGTACGTCGAGGTCGTGGCGCACATCGACACCGAGACCGAACGGCGTCTCGTGCCGATGTACCGGCTCGAGATCTGAGCAAAAGCCGAGCTACACTTGCCGCTGCGATCCTTGCGGGATCGTCTAATGGTAGGACGCCCGCCTCTGGAGCGGGAAGTTGGGGTTCGAGTCCCTGTCCCGCAGCTAGCGTCCTCCGCTTGTTTTTCGCCTGCAGCCGTCTATAACTAGCGGCAGGTAAGGGGGTCTTACCTTTTCAGAAGGGGGTTGAAGCGATGAGGAATCGCGCTGGCCGCGTTGCGGCCATTTGCGTTGTGGGGCTCGCCTGCGTGGCGGGTGCTGCTCTTGCGAGCGGTCCGTTCTCGACACGCGTAAGTACGACCGTCATCAACGGCTGCATGAAGAAGAGCAACGGCCTGCTGCGCGTCGTCGCCAAAGGCACGTCGTGCCGCGTGGACGAGACCGCGCTCAGCTGGAACGTGCGAGGACTGAAGGGCGACGTCGGGCCTGCCGGAAAGCCAGGGCCGAAGGGCGCTCCCGGCGCTCCGGGCGCTCCCGGCACTCCCGGCGCTCCGGGATCTCCAGGCGCTCCTGGTGCTAAAGGCGACACCGGTCCGCAGGGCGTCCGCGGCCCGACGGGTGCTCAAGGCCCGAAGGGTGACGCCGGCGCCGCAGGAGCGGATGGCGCGCCGGGCGCGCAGGGCCCCGCGGGCGGTTCAGGCCCGCAGGGGCCTTCAGGGCCGGCAGGCCCACAGGGGCCGGCAGGGCCTTCGGGCCCGCAGGGCGACAGTGCGGTCGCGGACGCCTACGTGGGCAAGTTCGGCTCGTTCACGAACGGCGGGCGCACGGTGATAAACGGGCCGACCTGCCTGATCGGCCAGATCCAGCTCACGGCGGGAGAGTACGCGGCGGGCGGCAGCTATGTCGCGAGCGGCCAGCTCCTCCCGATCAACCAGCAGAACTCAGAACTGTTCCTCGTGATCGGAACGACCTACGGCGGCAACGGAACGACGACGTTCGCGCTGCCCGACATGCGCGCGATCGCGCCGAACAACATGACGTACTCGATCTGCTACGCCGGGATCTTCCCGCAGGGCAGCTGAGAACCCGGCCGGGTGGGGCGCACGCGCGCTCCACCCGGCAGAGGGTCGTATGCTCACCCGGATGGAGCGGAAGTCGAGCCTCGGCCTGTTCGTCATCTGCCTCGCGAGCCTGCTCGTCCTCGCCGCTTGCGGCGGAGGTAGAAGCGGTTACGCGGCCGGGAGTGTTGGCGCGAGCGGTACGAACGGCACGTCGGGAAGCAACGGCACCTCCGGCACCAACGGCACTACGGGGGCGAAAGGCACCACAGGCGCTGCACAGACGACTTCGATCGGCCCCGAACTGCTGTCCGAGGCCGAGATCAGGGCGGCCGCATTGCGGCTCGGCCAGCCCTTCTATTGGGCCGGGCCGAAGGACGGATACGACTACGAGCTCATGCGCACGACGAACGATCGCGTCTACGTTGCTATCTCCCGAAGGGAGTCACGGCGGGCCAGAAGCCCGGGCAACTCTTGATCGTCGCGACGTATCCCATGCCGAATGCGTACGCGGCACTCATGAAGGCGTCGAACGGCAAAGGCGTGACCGGACCGGATGGCAGCTACATCTGGGCGCGGCCCAAGGATCCGAAGAGCGTCCTCGTCGCTTGGCCGAAGGTTTCGGAAGAACTCGAGGTGTACGACCCACTCCCGACGACGACTGCCACGATCGCGGAGTCCGGAAAGCTCACGCCGGTCGGCTAGTCGACGCTTCTCTTTCCGGGTAGCGTCACGTCGGTGAGCGGCGAGCACAGCCATCACGGGCACTCCCGCGGCATCACCGACGACGCCGACTCAAAGCCCCTGACGATCGCGCTCGCGCTGATCGTCGGCTTCATGGCCACCGAAGTCGTGGTCGGGATCCTCGCGAACTCACTCGCGCTGCTCTCCGATGCGGCGCACATGCTCACCGACGCGGCGGCGCTCGCGATGAGCCTCTGGGTGATCCGGCTCATGCGGCGCCCGGCGGGCGGCAACCTCACGTTCGGCCTCAAGCGGACGGAGATCCTCTCGGCGCAGGCGAACGGCGTGACGCTCCTCGTCCTCGCCGGGCTGATCGTCTACGAGGGAATCCACCGCCTCGTGACGCCGCCGCCCGCGGGCGGCTGGGCGATTCTCATCGTCGCGCTCGCGGGGATTGGCGTGAACCTCGCGGCGACCTGGCAGCTCGCGAAAGCGAATCGGCAGTCGATGAACGTCGAGGGAAGCTACCAGCATCTCCTCACCGACCTCATCGCGTTCGTCATCACCGCGATCGCCGGCGTGATCATCCTCGCGACCGGCTGGACTCGCGCAGACGGAGTCGCGGCCATCGTCATCGCCGGCGTGATGATCAACTCCGCCTGGGGCTTGTTGCACGACTCCGGCCGCGTGCTGCTCGAGGCGGCGCCTGCGGGGCTCGACGCGCAGGAGATCGGCCGCGCCCTCGCCGCGCACCCGCACGTCGAGAACGTGCACGACCTCCACGTCTGGGAGATCTCGAGCGGCTTCCCGTCCCTGTCGGCTCACGTCCTCGTGCACACGGGCGACGACTGCCACCGCATCCGGCGCGAGCTCGAACGGATGCTCGACGAACGCTTCCACATCGACCACACGACGCTCCAGGTCGATCACTCGCCCGACAGCGGCCTCGTCCAGATCGGCGAGGGCGAAATCCGCCAAAGAGGATGAAGCCGCAGGCCCCGCAGGTGCGCGACACTGGCGCTGTGTCCGGTTTGGAAGAGCTCGGTGCGGACGTCGAGAGCGCGATTTCGCGCGTTCGCGTTCCGGCGTACGTGATCGACAGCGCCGGGATCATCCGCTGGCTCAACCCCGCAGCGGAGAAGATCGTCGGCGACGTCCGCGGCCGTCAGCTGACGTCGGTGGTGGCACCGGAGGAGACCCGCCGGGCGCGTGAGATCTTCACCCGCAACCTCCACGGGCCCGAGCACGGCTCGGACAATCGCGGCGTCCTCCTCTCGGCCGACGGCGAACGCGTCGAGGTCGAGTTGAGCGCCGTGCCGCTGACGAGCGGCGGCCAGGTGATCGGCGTCTTCGGACAGGTCAAGAGTGTCGAGGACACCACGCCGCCGGCTCCGCACCCGAAACTGACGCCACGCCAGGTCGAGGTGCTGCATCTGCTCGAGCAGGGCCATTCGACGAAGCAGATCGCCGGCGAGCTTCATCTGAGCATCGAGACCGTTCGGAACCACGTTCGCCGGATCCTCAAGACTCTCGGCGCGCATTCCCGTCTCGAAGCGGTCGCGATCGCGCATCGAGGCGACCTCGTCGCCGGCTGAGACGGGTGGGGGACCCGCGACTCCCTCCGAGCCGCGGGGCCGTAACGCCACCTAGCGCTGCCGCGGAATGCGCTCATGGCAGCTCTCCGCGCCCGGACCATGGTCGTCCAGGAGACGGTGACGCGAGTTGACCCGAGTGGGTTACTTCGCCCGGATCCGAGGCGTCGCGCCGGACGAATCCGCGGCCTCCGCCGCAGCCGCCGAGCACGAGCGTGACGAGCCCAGAAACCGGGAAACTCCTCATGCGACTGTCAGACGGCGCCCGTACCATCGACGCAGACGTTGGACGCTGATTCGGATCTCGAGCGCCCGCCCTACCTCCGCGAGCCTCGACGCGCGCCGCGGAGAAGCTCGACGCGCCGTCGCGGGCCGCGGCGCAGCGCGCCCAAGCCGCGGAAACTCGTCTGGTTCCCGCTCCTCGCGCTCCTCTTCCTCGCGCCCGCGATCTATTCGTGGGGGGAGTACGTGTCGCGCCCCTCGAGCTTGCCGGTCGGCGTGAACTCCGTCGAATGGCTCCGCGTGCACCATTTCAACTGGCTCGTCGACGATGTCGAGCACTACTACTACTCGTGGAAGGCTCCGAAGAAGGGTGGCCCGGGGCTAACGACGCTTCCATCCGTCGGGATCGTCGACGACCATCCACACAAGCACCGGCACAAGTCCTCCTACCTCCCGCCGAACGTCAAGCCGGTGTTCGCGGCGCCGCTTCCACACGAGGGAGAATGGAGGGCGTCCGGCCCACCGGTGAAGGGTGGCCCGCCGGTCCTCGTCACGAACTACCGGCCGGAGAAGGCGTATCCACAGATCGTCGCGTACCTCGCGTGGTTCGACCACACGCGCACGGCGAGCGCGTACTACCCGGGCCGCTACGAGCCGCCGACGGCCGCCCTCCGCGGGCCGGCGGAGGTTCCGCAGTCCCAACGCGACCGTCTCCTCGCGACGTTCAACGGCGGCTTCATCTACGCCGACGGACTGAACGGCGACGCGCTCAACGGCGTGACGAACGAGCCGTTCAAGAAGGGCAACGCGACGGTCGTGGCGTACAAGAACGGCAGGGTGAACATCGTCAGCTGGAACGGCGGCCCGACCGCCGGCAAGAACATCGCCTGGGCGCGCCAGAGCCTCCCGCTGATCGTCAACCACGGCAAGCTCAACCCCGCTCTCGACCTCGGCACCGAATGGGGCTACACGCTCGGAAACGCCGTCCGCGTCTGGCGCACGGGGCTTGGAATCGACAAGCACGGGAACCTCATCTACGCCGCGGCGAACGACCAGACCGTCATCACGCTCGCGAAAATCCTCCAGCACGCCGGGGCCGTGCGCGCGATGGAGCTCGACATCAATCCCGAGTGGTACACGATGATCACGTACCGCCACGAGCACGGGACGATCGTGCCGACGCAGGTCGCGTACAACTACCAGCAGCCGTCCACGCGGTACCTTGTTCCGGACGACCGTGACTTCTTCGCCGTTTACCGGCGCCTGCCCGGGGCAGTCACAGTTCCTCTCAATTAGCTAACACGGCCGATAGGAGGCGTGGGCACACTGGCTCAGATGCGGCGCGGAATCCCGCTCTTCTGCATCGTCCTACTCGCTGCGGCGTTCGCCGCTGCGGTTGCGCGCGCTGACGGTGGAGTCACGACCGGAACGACGACCGGCACGACGGACACGACGACAACGACGACCGGCACCACGACGACGACCGCGACGACGACGCAGCCGGCGACCACGACAACGGCTCCGACGTACGCGCCGCTCGTCCGGTCAAGACTTCCGAAGGGCTGCGTCGGCGCAGGAGTCGCGGCGATCGCCGGCGACAAGGGCGCCGTCGCCGCGCTCAAGCTTCCGAGCGGAGGGCTCGGACCGTCGGAGTATCCGGCGTCGCACCCCTACCTCACCCTCGACTCCGCGAGTCCGCGCGGTTCCGGCTGCAGCTCGGGCGGCGTGACGCTGACGCATGTCTCCCTCTTCGATGGCGCCGTCACTGCGTCAGTGGTCACGGCGACCAACGGCAGAGGGAAGGTCACGGGACTCGCGATCAACGGTTCCCCGATGAGCGTCGCGCCGGGCCAGACGGTCGGAGTCGGACGATGGGGGCTCCTCGAGATCGGCGCGACGGGCGGACGTCTCTCCGCTCCCGTCGCGCTGCGGCTCCTGTCGCGGCACGGCCCACTGCCGGCGCGGACGACGATCTTCATCGGGTTCGCCGCCGCACGCCAGCCGTCGTCTCGCAGGTCCGGACCGCCGATCGGTCCCAGCACCAATCACCGGCATCACCCGGCGCACCATGCGAACAAGCCGGCCGTCCCGCAGCCGCTCACGGTGACGCCGGGGCTCGGGATCCCCACGTCGAGCTACGTCTTCCCCGTCGACGGTGGCGCGTCGTGGGGCGACACGTACGGCGCGGGGCGCAACGACATCTACGACGGATGGCATCACGGCGACGACCTCTTCGCACCGCTCGGCACGCCACTCGTCGCGGTCACGAGTGGGACGTTGACCCTCGTCGGCTGGAACGAGCTCGGCGGCTGGCGCGTGTGGCTCACCGACGCGAAAGGCAACTCGTTCTACTACGCGCACATGGCCGGCTACGCGCGCACGATCCTTCACGACCGGCACGTGAAGGCCGGCCAGGTGATCGGCTTCCTCGGCCGCACGGGAGACGCGTTCCCGACGCCGCCGCATCTCCATTTCGAAGTGCACCCGCACCAGCTCGGGAAGCTCGGCTACGACGGTGCCGTCGACCCGAGCTCCTACCTCCGCAGCTGGCACATCGAGCACCTGCCGACGAGCGCGATCCCGGCCGCGGCGCGGCTGCGCGCACCGGCCGGCACGCCGTCGCAGGAGGCCGCGGTCGTGTGGGACGAGCTGCTCACGGCGCGGCATCTCATGCCGGACGGTGAGCCCGCGGTTGCGGAGACTCAATCGGTGCGCCGTCCGTTCCCGGGCGCTCATGAGACGGCCGCGTTCGTCGACGCACGGCGGCTCGCCGGCACGCAGCGGGCGCAGACGGACGCGTGGCCGTTGGTCACGCTTGGCGCGATACTCGCCGTTCTCGCGGTCGCAGGCTCGTTCGCCCTCGTGCGCCGTCGCCGGACGGCCTGACGAGCCGGCGTCGCTAGACTGGCCCGCGCTCGGCCCGTTCGTCTAGTGGCCTAGGACACCGCCCTCTCACGGCGGCGGCACGGGTTCGAATCCCGTACGGGCCTCTATCGGAAAGCCCCTGCTCAGCGGGGGCTTTTTTCACTCAGAGGTCGAGCGCCCAGTTGTCGATTCGTCCGATCACGCGCATGCCGGCGCGCTCGTAGAGTCGCGCGGCGCCGGTCTCGTTCGACCCGTCCACGCCGAGAGCCGCGCCGTGCAGTCCGCGCGCGTGCAATGCGTGGAGCGCAGAACGAAGCAACGACTCCCCGATCCCGCGGCCGCGCCACCGCGAACGAACACCAAGAGATTCGACCCAGCCGATGCCTGGCTCGGCGAGCGCCTCAGGGAACGCAAGGACGAACCCGACGAGCTCGGTCGCGTGATGCGCGAGGAGCCACAACGACGGGTCGAAGTCGCGATGGCCCAGATACGCGGTACGGAACCGTTCCGGCGACAGAACGTCGAAGAACGGATCCGGTCTGAAGACCTCATTGATCGCCTCGCGGAGTTGGTCGCCGTCCTGATCGCGGAACGTGTCGACTACGACGCCTTCGAGCGCAGCTCCCGGCTGCGGCGGCGCGTCCGTGAAGTCGGTGCGCATCGTGAACGCCGAGCGCCACTGACGATAGCCGCGCGCTGCGGCCGTCCCGGCGAGGCCGCTGTCAGGCGCGTAGTCGGCGACTCGAACCCGTGAGACGGCGCGTTTGCGACCGGTCGCTTCTGCCCAGTCGAGAAACACACCCCAACGCCCAGGCGCCGCCACCTCGAGCGCGACGTACTCGTCCCCGATCGACACGTCTCCGTACCCGACGACTCGCCCGTTCTCCTCGAGCACGCGGAGGTTGTCCTCGCCTAGATCAGGGCTCTCGAGCCACGCCAAGATCTCCGCCGCATCTATCGGCCTCGCACCACCGAACGCTCGGCGATAGATCGCCACTACCGCCTCGACGTCGTTTGCACGCAGCGGCCGCAGTCCAGTCACGACCTCGATCATGCCGCAGTCGATTCTTCTCACCTTCCGGTGGCCGCAGTAGCCTCGCGACTTGTGAGCGCGGTGCCGCCGATCAGGACGGTCTCCTCTCGGGTCGTCTACGAGAACAAATGGATGGTCGTGCACGAGGACGAGATCGAGCGCCACGATGGCACGTCGGGCATCTTCGGCGTCGTCGCCAAGGAAGACTTCGCGCTCGTCATCCCTTCGACGGCGACGGGTTCTACGTTGTGGAGCAGTACCGATATCCGGTTGCCGGGCGGTACATCGAGTTTCCGCAAGGGAGCTGGGAGGAGTCACCCGGGGCCGATCCGGCCGAACTGGCGCGAGGCGAACTCGCAGAGGAGACCGGACTTCGAGCCGGGTCGATGCGCTACCTCGGCCATCTGTCTGAGGCGTACGGCTACTCCAACCAAGGATTTCACGTCTATCTCGCGACCGACCTGCAGCGAGGTGAGCAGTCGCTTTCGGACGAGGAAGCCGATCTCCGCGTCGTACACCTGCCCGTCGAGCAGCTCCGCAAGGCGATTCTCGACGGACGGATCAAGGACGCCCCGACGCTCGCCGCCCTCACGCTTCTCCAGCTCGCCGAGCCGAATCTGTTCAAGTGACGTTCGTGAGCGCTGGCCTCATCGGGCCGGGTCGAACCTTGAACGCGCGGTCAATCGTTGCGTTTGTAGACATGAAGGACTCCCCGCATCCCGGTCGCGAGGTCTGGGAGCTTCCGCCGTCGGGGTTGCCGCTCCCACGGCTCCGCTTCCGCCGCCGCGCGTGGCTCGCGTTCCAGCGCGCGCTCGATCCGCTGGCATCGCCGAAGCCGCTGCCGACTATGCGATCGCTGCGGCGGCGCGGACGCGTCTGAGCGTCTCGTCTCGGCCGAGCAGCTCGATGCTCTCGAACAGGCCCGGTGAGATCTTCGAACCCGTCACCGCGACCCGGATCGGCTGAAACGCCTGCCGCGGCTTGAGCTCGAGCTTGTCCGCGGCGCCGCGCAGCGCCGTCTCGATTGCCTCAGTGTCGAACGGCTCGAGCGTCGCGAGCGCCTCGTCCGCCGCCGCGAGCATCTCGCCGCCTCCGTCGAGCAGTGACCCGTCCGGCTCGACGTCGCCGAAGAAAAAGCCTGCAAACGCGGGATATTCCGAGAGCTTGGCGATCTTCTCTTGCACGAGCGGCGCCGTCCGCGCGACGAGCTCGGCGTCCCACGCGTAGCCGTTCTCACCAAGCCAGAGAACGAGCCGATGCGCGAAGTCCTCCGGCGGCAGTTCACGGAGGTAGACGCCGTTCATCCAGTCGAGCTTCGCGTAGTCGAACTGCGACGGGCTCGAGCTGACGCGGTCGAGGGAGAAGCGCTCGATCATCTCCGGCGGCTTCATCAACGTCGTCTCGCCGTCGGGCGCCCAGCCGAGCAGCGCAAGGAAGTTGAGCATCGTCTCGGGGAGATACCCCGCCTCGCGAAACTCCTCGACCGCCTGCGCGCCGTGTCGCTTGGAGAGCTTCTTGCCGTCCATCCCGAAGATCATCGGCGTGTGCGCGTAGACGGGCACGTCGCCGCCGACAGCGCGGATGATGTTGAGCTGCTTCGGCGTGTTCGAGATGTGGTCGTCACCGCGGATCACGTGCGTGATCCCGTCCCAGACGTCCTCCATCGGCGACGCGAAGTTGTATGTCGGGCGGCCGTCGGAGCGGACGATGACCGTGTCCTCGATCGTCTCGTTCGCGACCTCGATCCGGCCGCGCACGACGTCGTCCCACGCGGTCGCGCCCTCGTCGGGCATGCGGAAGCGGATCGCGCCGTCGTCCTCGTAGGCCTTCCCTTCCGCGACGAGCTGCTCGGCGACCTTGCGGCAGTCGTCCATCCGGTCGAGCTGGAACGTGTGCGGCCCGTCCCAGTCGAGCCCGAGCCAGCGGAGCGAGCTCTGGATCTGGTCGACGGCGTCTGCGACCTCGCGCGACGTGTCGGTGTTCTCGATCCGCAGGCGAAACTCGCCGCCCTCGTGCCGCGCGAACAACCAGTTGTAGAGCGCGGTCCGCGCGGTGCCGATGTGGAGGAGGCCCGTGGGGCTCGGTGCGATCCTGACGCGAACGGCCATGGCGATAGCGTAGGCGCGTGCGGACGCTGACGTTGCGTGAGCTGAACCGCGCCACGCTCGCGCGCCAGCTGCTGCTCGAGCGGCGGCGCCTTTCGGTCGTTCCGGCGCTCGAGCGGGTCGCCGGCTTGCAGGCGCAGTGGGCGCCCGCGACGTACGTCGGGCTGTGGACGCGGGTGGACGGCTTCCGCCGCGAGGCGCTCGAACGCGCGCTCACGCGGGAGCAGGCGGTGCGCGCCGTGTTGATGCGCGGCACCGTCCACCTCGTCTCGCGCCGCGACTACGGGTTGTTCGGCTCCGCGGTTGCGCAGGCGGGCTGGATCCGGCCGGAATCGCTCGAGCTCGCCGAGCAGGTGCACGACGCGATCGTCGAGTACGGCCGCGAGCCGCGCACGAAGGCCGAGGTCTTCGCGTGGCTGCTCGACGAGCACGGAATCGACCACGACGGTGGGCTCGGGTTCTGGTACGCGCTGCGCATGGCCGGCCGGCTCACGCACGCGCCCGAGTCGGGGATGTGGAAGCAGCCGCGCGACACGCGCTTCGTCCTCATCGAGCACGAGCTCGTCGACGCTCTGCCGGCGCGCGTGCACCTCGTCGGGCGTTACCTCGCGGCGTTCGGGCCGGCGACGCGCGCGGACATCTCCGAGTGGAGCGGCTTGCGCGTGCGCGACATCGAGCCGGCACTCGACGCGCTCGAGCCGCTGCGGCGGTTCGCCGACGAGCGCGGGCGCGAGCTGGTCGATCTGCCGCGCGCTCCTCTTCCCTCCGTCGACACGCCGGTGCCTGTGCGGTTCCTGCCGCGCTTCGACAACGTCGTCCTCTCGCACGCCGACCGCACGCGCGTGATCGCGGACGAGTACCGCAGCACCGTCATCCACGGCGGCGGGATGGTCGAGGCGACGTTCCTCGTCGACGGCTTCGTCGCGGGGCTCTGGCGGGTGGAGAAAGGCCGTGTGCGCGTCGAGCCGTTCGCGCCGCTGCCCCGCGCCTGGCGGCGGCCCGTCGAGGACGAGGCTTCGCGCCTGGAGGCGTGGCTCGCCTGATGCAGATCGGCGCGCACATCTCCTCCTCCGGCGGGATCGACAAAGCGATCGACCGCGCCGTCGCGATAGGCGCCGAGTCGGTGCAAGTCTTCACGCAGAGCCCGCGCGCGTGGCGACCGACGAACCACGATCCGGCGAGCTTCGAGCGGTTCCGGGAGAAGTACGCCACGGCGGGGCTGGGCGGCGCTTTGTGCCACGCGCTGTACCTGTGCAACACCGCCGCGCCCGATCCGGTGACGTACGAACGGTCGGTCGCGGCGCTGCGCAACACGACCGAGGTCGCGGCCGCGATCGGCGCGCACGTCGTCTTCCACGTCGGCTCGCACCTCGGCGCCGGGCTCGAGGCGGGGCTCGAGAAGATCGTCCCGGCCCTCGAGCACTCGCTCGAGGCGTGTACCGACGAGACATGGCTACTGATGGAGAATTCGGCGGGCGCAGGCGGCACGATCGGGCGCACGATCGAGGAGCTCGCGCTCATTCACGACCGGCTCGGCGCGCCGCCTCGTTTAGGGGTCTGCCTCGACTCGTGCCATCTGTACGCGTCCGGAGTGGACGTGACCGACCGGGCCGCGCTCGACGCCTGCCTCGACGAGCTCGACGCGTCGATCGGCTTGGACCGGCTCCGCGCGCTGCACGTCAACGACTCCGCGGTGCCGTTCGGCTGCAACCGTGACCGGCACGCGAACATCCTTGGCGGCGAGATCGGGGAAAAGATGGGCGTCTTCCTCTCGAACCCGCGACTCCAGGGGCTTCCCGCCGTGCTCGAGACGGGCGGCCCGGAGGGCCACGGCCCTGACGCCGCCGAGCTCCAGAAGACGCGGGAACTTCGAGCTCGCTGGCTGGCCTAACGAGCCAACTTCGGTGCCAGGCACCGGACATGGCTCGTTTGAACATCGGTACCACGGAATCGGCTTAACCAAGCGGTAGGCATGTCCACTTCGGACACGTCCGGTGCCTGGCACCGGACGTGTACGTTCGAGACGTGGCTCTGAAGGGCTATCGCTGGGTCGTACTCAGCGCCGGGACGTTTGCGCAGGCATCCTTCTCCGCGTCGACCGTCGGGCTGCCGGCGCTCGGCCCGGCACTGAAGAGCCACTACGGGCTGACGCTCGGGGAGACGGGCGTCGTGCTCGCGGCGACCGGAATCGGGATGCTGTTCACGCTCCTGCCGTGGGGGCTCGTCGCCGATCGCGTCGACGAGCGCTGGGTGATCGCGACCGGGCTGACCGGCGCCGCCGGCATGCTCGTCATCGCATCGCAGACGCACAGCTACGCCGGCGTCACGGTCGCGCTCGTCGCCGTCGGCGCGCTCGGCGCGAGTGTCAACGCCGCGAGCGGACGCGCGATCATCGCGTGGTTCCCCGCGTCCGAGCTCGGTCTCGCCCTCGGAATCCGGCAGACGGCGATTCCGATCGGCGGCGCGGTCGGCGCGGCCCTCCTCCCCGTTCTCGCGTCACGCGGCGGAACGCATCTCGCCTTCCTCTTCCTTGCCGGCTCATGCTTCACCGGCGCAGTCGTCGCGGCGGCGCTCGTCCGCGGCGGCTCGAGCGGCAAGCCGGCGCTCGAGGAGGTCTCGCGTCCGTTGCGCGACCCGCACACGTGGCTCCTCGGGGCCGGGACAGGCTTCTATCTCACCGCGCAGATCGGCATCACCGGCTTCGTCGTCCTCTTCCTCCACGAGGAACGCCAGCTCTCGACGCACGCCGCCGCGCGCGTTCTCGTTGCGATCAACGTCCTCGCGATCGGAGCGCGCATCGCGTCAGGACGGATCTCCGACCGGCTCGGCACGCGGCTCACACCGCTCCGCACGATCGGTGTCGCTCTCGCCGCGTTCACCGCCGCGACGGCGATCGCGCTGCATGCGCCGCTCGGTCTCCTCATCGCGCTCTTCGTCGTCGCCGGAGTCCTGAGCATGTCGTGGAACGGTCTCGCGTACGCCGCGGCCGCCGAAGCCGCCGGCCCCGGCAAGACGGGCGCAGCGCTCGGCTTCCAGCAGACGCTCCTCGGAGTCGTCGTCGCGGGTGCGCCGCCCGTCGTCGCGGGCATCGCGACGCACAGCTGGCGCGCCGCGTTCCTCTTCGCCGCCGCCGGCCCGGCGATCGGAGTCGCGATCCTCTCGCGGCTCAGCGAACGCGCGCGAACACGCGGAACGTCGGCGAGCCTGCGGGCAGCTCCCCAAACTCGGGATTGAGACAGCCGAGCTCGTTCTCGCGGTGCCGGAACGTCGACTGGACGCCCGACTGGCACATCGGGAGCGGCGCCCGTAGCGCGCGCACCGCCCCGAACCCCTCGCGGCTTCGCTCGCCCGCGCGCAGCATGTCGACGTCGATCTCCGCCTCGTAGACGCGCTGGAGGCAGCCCATGTACGTGTGCCCGTGCTGCTCGTACGCGTACACGAACGGACACGCTCGGGCGAGGCACGCTGCGGGGTAGACGATCTTCTCGCAGTGCACCGCGCACAGCCGGCACTCCGCCTCGTCCTGCGGATGGAGAGGAAGCGTCGCCGCGGCGTGCTCGGGCGTCATACGACCATTGTTAGAACGTTTTCCGGGCTCCGCAAGTCTTGACTTACTGCGAAGATCGCGCTAACGGTCTGATGGGAAGTCGAGCCCGCTCGGGGCCGTTCCAGGCCAAGCGAGGGTGGCTCGGCGAGCGCAGCCCAGGCCGGAGGCCTGGGCAAGATCGACGAGACGGCCTCGCGCCGCGCCTGGGGCGGTATCCGGGCGCCGCTGCTACTGGCCATCAGGCCGCTGTTAGTCGCCGGACGATCGAGATGACGTCCACGGCGGTGAACGCCTGGAAGTCCGGCTCGATCTCGGGGTTGTCGTCTGCTCTGAACCACAGCGCCTGAACCGTCTTCATGCCCGCGTCGGCGGCTCTTTGCACATCGGCGAGCGAGTCGCCGACGAAGAGCACGGCGCCGGGGTCGACCTCGAGTTCGCGGCACGCGCGCGCGAGGCTGTCGTCGCCGAGCATGACCGCGTCGAGAAGCGGAGCGAAGCCGAGCCGTTCGATGTCGCCGGCGATGACGCGCGGTGGATCAGGCCACGGATCGGCGACGAGCGCCGTCTTCAGGCCGCGCTCACGGAGCATCTCGAGCAGCGCCGGCGCCATCGAGAGGACTCCGTAGGCAGAAAGCCAGCACGCGTGCTCGGCGTCGATGAACGCGTTGGGATCCTCGACTCCGAGCTCGGCGAGCAGCTCGGCATACGGCCGACGGCCGTGCGAACCGCCGAGGAGGAGCTCGCGCCAGCGCGCGGTGAACTCCGAATCGTCGCGGCCGAGCGCGGCGCGATGGCCCGCCTCGACGAGCGCGTCGTCCCACTCGAAGCTCACGAGCGTGTTACCCCAATCGAAGAAGGCCGCCTGCAGCATGGCCGACTACGGTAGTCGCGTGGTCACGAAGCTCCTCTGGGCGTCCCTCGTTCTCGCTCCGCTCACCGTCGTCGTCGACAAGACGACGAGCGCCGGCGAGGTCACACTCTTCGTCCTCTCGGCCCTTGCGCTCATCCCGCTCGCGTGGCTGATCGGGGAGGCGACGGAGCACGCAGCGGAGCACACCGGCCCCGGCATCGGCGGCTTCCTCAACGCGAGCTTCGGGAACGCGCCCGAGCTGATCGTGTCGCTCTTCGCGATCGGCGCGAACCTCCCGGTCGTCGTCCGCGGCTCGCTTGCGGGCAGCGTGATCTCGAACCTGCTGCTCGTCTTCGGCGTGACACAGATGGCCGGCCCGGACGGCAAGGCGATCGACCGCCGCTCGCTGCTCGTGCAGATCGGCCTCGTCGCGGTGGGCGTCACCCTGTTCCTCATCCCGTCCCTCGTCGGCTACGCCGGAGCGCCCGACCGGCACGCCGCGGTGGTGGCGTCGATCCCGGTCGCCATCGTGCTGCTCGTTGTCTACGTCGCGGTCATCTCGCGGAATCTCAGCCGCCACCGGCAGGTCGAGCGGAAGCCGGCGCACCCCGACGCGTGGTCGATGCCGGTCGCTCTTGCCTGGCTCGCGGCGGCGACCGCAGCGACTGCCTGGGTGAGCGAGATCCTCGTCCACTCGCTCAGCGCCTTCGCGTCGGCGGTCGGGCTGAGCGAGTTCTTCATTTCGGTCGTCGTCGTCGCGATCGTCGGGAACGCGGCCGAGCACGGCGGCGCGATCGTCATCGCCCGCGCGGGGAAGATGCGGCTCGCCACGGAGATCGCGGTCTCCTCGAGCGCGCAGGTCGCCTTGCTCGTCGTACCGGCCGTCACGCTCCTCGGTCTCGCGTTCGCGAACCCGCTCGCGCTGTCGTTCCGGTGGACGGAGCTTGTCGCGATGGCTATCGCAACGGTGGCGGCCGCGGCGGTCGTCTGGGACGGGCAGACGAGCCGCCGCGAGGGACTTCTTCTCGTTGTGGTGTACGCGCTGACGGTCGTCGGCTTCCTCGTCTACGGCGGTCGCTAACCTCGGAGCATGGCCACGACGGAGCAGTCCGAAGTCACGGCGCCGGCCGGAGCAGCCGTCGAAGCGCGCCAGCTGACGCGGCGCTACGGCGAGGGCGACACGGCCGTCGACGCTCTCCGCGGCATCGATCTCACTGTCCGCTCGGGCGAGCTCGTCGCCGTCATGGGCCCGTCCGGATCCGGCAAGTCGACGCTCATGCACATCCTCGCCGGCCTCGACAAGCCGACCACGGGCACCGTCTCGATCGCCGGCACGGAGATCACCGGCCTGAACGACACAAAGCTCACGCATCTCCGCCGCGACCACGTCGGCTTCGTGTTCCAATTTTTCAACCTCTTGCCCATGCTCGACGCCGAGGAGAACGTCGTCCTGCCGCTCTCGATCGCGGGCGAGAAACCCGACAAGGCGTGGCTCGAAGACATCCTCGAGCGGACGGGCCTGAAGGATCGCCGCAGCCATCGCCCGTCGGAGCTCTCCGGCGGCCAGCAGCAGCGCGTCGCGATCGCACGCGCGCTCATCACGCGCCCGACGATCGTCTTCGCCGATGAGCCGACCGGAAACCTCGACTCGAAGACGAGCGGTGAGATTCTCGAGCTCGTGCGCTCGATGGTGGACGGCTACGGCCAGACGATGGTGATGGTCACCCACGAAGCACGCGCCGCCTCGATCGCCGACCGCATCCTCTTCCTCGCCGACGGCCTGATCGTGCGGGAGCTCGGCAAGCACGCCGAGCCGAGCGAGGTGCTCGAGGTGATGAACACGCTCGACTCATGATCCGCATCGCGCTGAAAGGGATGGCGCGGCGCAAGCTGCGCACGGCACTCACCGCGATCGCAATCGTCCTCGGCGTCGCGCTGATCACGGGCACGTACGTCCTCACCGACTCGGTCAAAGGCGCTTTCGGCGGGATCTTCACCGAGATCTACGCCGGCAGCGACGCGGTCGTGACGGGCAAGTCCGCAACCGGTTCGGGCGGAAACGGAAACGCGAGCGGGACCGTGCCGTTCTCGGAGTCGCTCCTCTCCGACGTAAGGGCTCTCCCGGACACCGAAGCCGCGGTCCCCATTGTCCAGGGCTTCGCGCAGATCATCGTCAACGGCCAGGTCGTCCATTTCGGAGGCGCGGGGAATCTCGGCTTCAGCGTCGACCCGGCGCAACCGGACATGAACTCGCTCACGCTCGTGAGCGGCACGTGGCCCGGGCGGAATGAGGTCGTGATCGACGACTCGACCGCGCACAAAGAGTCGTTCCAGGTCGGCCAGACGGTCGGGATCCAGGGGAACGGCCCCGTCGTGCCGATGACGATCTCCGGCTTCGTCCACTTCGGCGGCGCGTCAAGCATTGGCGGCGCGACACTCTCCGGATTCGACCTCCGGACGGCGCAAAAGCTCTTCGGGCGCAAAGGCATGCTCGATCAGATCCGGGTCAAGTCGAAACCCGGCGTGTCGCCCGCGAAGCTCGCGAAGGAGATCCGCGCAATCCTCCCGGCGCACACGCAGGTGCTGACCGGAAAGCAGCAGGCGAAGACGGACGCGGAGGACACCGAGGGCTTCCTCAACTTCCTGCAGAACGTCCTTCTTGCGTTCGGCTTCATCTCCCTCTTCGTCGGCTCATTCGTGATCGCCAACTCGCTGTCGATCACGATCGCCCAGCGCACGCGCGAGCTCGCGACGCTCCGCACGCTCGGCGCGTCGCGCCGCCAGGTGCGCTTCATGATCGTCGTCGAGGGCCTCGCCATCGGCGCGATCGCCTCCGTCGTCGGCGTCTTCGTCGGGCTCGGGCTGGCAGTCGGGCTCTTCAAGCTCTTCGACGCGGTCGGCTTCACGCTTCCGAACAACGGCATCGTCCTCGAGCAGCGCACCGTGATCGTCGCGCTCGTCGCAGGGATCCTCGTGACCGTGATCGCGAGCCTCCGCCCGGCGGTTCGTGCGACGCGCGTACCTCCGATCGCGGCGGTGCGCGAGGGCGCGACTCTTCCGCCGGGCCGCTTCGCGAAGTGGCGGCCGGTCGGCTCCGCCCTCCTCACCCTGGGCGGATTCGCCCTGCTCCTCTACGGGCTGTTCGGGCACGGGCTCGACACGAAGCAGATCCTCATCTTCATGGGGATCGGAACGCTGCTGATCTTCATCGGCGTCGCGCTCCTCGCAGCGCGGATCGCGCGGCCGCTCGCGTGGGCGCTCGGCTCGCCGGCGAGCCGGTTCGGCGGCGCGGCGGGAGCCCTCGCGCGCGACAACTCGCGCCGGAACCCGCAACGCACGGCGTCGACTGCGTCGGCGCTAATGATCGGCCTGGCTCTCATCACGCTCATCTCCGTCATGGCGGCAGGCATCACCAAGAGCTTCCGCGGTGCGGTCGACGATCTCTGGACGAGCGGCTACGCGATCACGGCACAGAACAACTTCCAGCCGATCCCGATCGCGGCCGGCAACGCCGCGGCCAAGACGCCAGGCGTCCAGGCGATCGCGAACGTTCGCGTCGGTAACGGCCGCGCGTTCGGGCACACCAACCAGATGACGGCCGTCGGGCCGGGCGCCGCACAGATCTTCCGGATGACGTGGATCGCAGGCAGCAACCTCGTCTTCGCACGGCTCGGCGCGAACGGCGCGTTCACCGACGACGGCTACGCGAAGGATCACCATCTCCACGTCGGCTCGCCGGTGCGGTTCGAGTCGGAGACCGGAAAGATCCTCCGGCTGAAGATCCTCGGGATCTTCAAACCGCCGACGGGCGGCTCGCCGTTCGGGCCGATCACGATCTCCGACACGGCGTGGGACAAGCTCTACCCGACGCCGAGCAACCTCTACTCGTTCGTCCGCATGAAAGGCGGCGAGACGGACGCGAATAAGGCAGCGCTCGAGGAGCAGCTGACGGCGTTCCCGAACGCGAAGGTGCAGACGAAGGAGCAGTTCATCGACAACCAGATCGCCAGCATCAACGCGATCCTCAACATCCTCTTCGTCCTGCTCGCGCTCTCGGTCGTCGTCAGCCTCTTCGGGATCATCAACACACTCGTGCTCACGGTGTTCGAGCGGACGCGCGAGATCGGGATGCTGCGCGCCGTCGGGATGACGCGCCGGAACGTCCGCGCCATGATCCGGCACGAGAGCGTCATCACTGCGGCGCTCGGAGGCGTGATCGGGATCATCCTCGGCGTCGTCCTCGGAGGCCTGCTCGCCGCCCGCGTCGACTTCATCGTCTTCACGATCCCGTGGGGCCAGCTGATCGGATTTGCCATCGCCACGATCGTCGTCGGCCTCATCGCCGCGATCTTCCCGGCCCGCCGCGCGGCCAAGCTCAACGTTCTCGAAGCACTCCAGTACGAGTAACGGCGCGAAGCGAGCGCCCTCCCACCCATGTGAAGCAACTGCCTGGGTCCGGACGGACCGTGACTCACGGAAGTGCGCGCCAGCTCATCCTCCTGGTAACGCCGTTGAGCACGGCCGTGCCCATGGCGGTTGGGCACTTCGGCTGGGTACTCCCGCCGCTGCGTGCGTTTCCACTCACGGAGGCACACGGGAAGTTCCTCTCGGCCTGGTTCCTGTTCAGTAGCTTCATGCTGCTCGGACTGGCGGCGGCTCTGCTCGGCGCGGGAGTAGGCCAGCTGGCGGCATAACTCGAGCGGCCACGCATTCACCACGTCCGGCGCGCATGCGAAGCTGACGGCGTGTGTTGCATCCTGCTTGCGCTGTTCGCGTTCGGGCCGCGGTTCGTGCTCGCCCTCGAGTGGATCTTCGGGCACCGCATCCAGCACGCCTTCGCCCACTGGTGGTGGCCGCTACTCGGGCTCGTCTTCTTCCCGTGGACGACGCTGATGTACACGATCGTCTGGACGAGTGGCGGTGTTCACGGCGCGAACTGGATCGCCGTCGCCCTCGGCGCCTTCCTCGATCTACTCTCGTACTCGGGTCGCGCCGGGCAGAAGATGTACCAGCAACGGCGCGCCGCGTACTAGCGCCGACCTACTACTCGGGCGCGCGCCACGGGCCCGGCTCCCGCGTGACGGGATAGCCCGCCCAGACAAGCCGCTCGATCGAGCCGTCTGCGGCACGCACGATCTTCAGCGCCTCCCCGTGCTCGGGGCCGGAAACGGTGCGCCAGCGGTCGTCCGTCTCCTGCTCGAAGACGGACGGCGCCTCCCAGTCCGCGTCGTCGAGCGAGCGCGCCTCGAGCCGACCGCCGCGCCAGCGGAGCGCAAACTGCGACGCCTCCATGAACCACACGCCGAGGAGCGGGACGACGTCGGCAGGCGGCGGCTCGCCGACCCGCCACGCGTCGGGTGCGACCGGCCACTCGTCGACCGTCGTCCGCACGAGCTCGAGCCCGAAGAGCGCGAGCGCGGCGTCACTCGCGTTCGTGAGCGCGGCGACAGTGACCTTCTCGCGCGGCGAGTAGTACAGGCGCGCGATGAAGCCCGGCATCGAGCCGCTGTGCCCGGCAAGGATCCGGTCGCCGTCGCGGCGGAGCTGAAGCCCGAGCCCGTATCCCGACAGCCAGCGCTCGTGCTCGTCGATGACCTGCACGGTCCGCATCTCCTCGGCACTCTTCTTCGCAAGGATCGCCTCGTCGGGGTCGGCGAGGAACGCGCCCCACCGGCAGAGGTCGCCGACCGTCCCCCAGAGCTGCCCGGCCGACGCCCACGCGCCGGTCTCGACGTCGATCGCTTCCCAGACACCGTCCGCGTACGGTTGCGAGACGTATCCCTTCGCCGCCGGCTGCTGCGGCTCGAAGCTGATCCGCGCCAGGCCGAGCGGTTCGAGTAGGCGCTCACGAACGTAGTCGGTGTACGCCATTCCCGCCACGCGCTCGACGACGATCCCGAGCAACGCGAACGCGAGGTTCGAATAATGGAAGCGCGCGCCGGCCGGAAGCACCATCTCGGCGCGATCGAGCGTCGCGAGCAGCTCGTCCGCGGGCGCAAAGCGCAGCGTCAGCCACGAATCGTCGTGCGTCTCGCGTTGCATGCCCGACGCGTGTGAGAGGAGCCGGCGGATCGACGGCCTGTACGCAGCTCCCTCGACGTGCCGGTCGAGCGTGTCCTCGAGGTCGAGCTTCCCCGCGTCGCGCAGCTGCATGATCGCCACGGCCGTGAACGTCTTCGTGATCGACCCGACGCGGTACTGCGTGTCGGGCGTCGCATCGACTCCACCCTCGACGTCGGCGGCGCCGACGGCCTTCTCCCAGATCAGCTCGCCGTCGCGGAGGGCCGCAGCGGCGAGACTCGGGTAGCGCTTGTCGCGCTGCTCGACGCCGGTCAGTTGGTCGAGTCGTGCGGTGAGACGTTCAGGCGTGGACACCGAGCACCTCCTGCATGGCGGGGATTGCGGCGTCGATGTCGTCGTCGCCGATGTCGAGATGTGTCACTGCACGGAGCCAACCGGTGCGGAGGCCACCGACGAGCACGCCCCGTTCGGCGAGGCGTTCCGTAAGACCGGGTTCGTCGCGGATCTGCACGAAGTTCGTCTCGACGTCCGTTGCGTCGAGCCCGATCTCGCCGGCGAGGCGCTTCGCGCGCGCGTGATCGTCCGCGAGCCGCTCGACGTTGTGGTCGAGCGCGTACAGCATCGCCGCGGCCGCGACGCCCGATTGGCGGAGCGCACCGCCGAGGAGGAACTTCCCCTCCCACGCGCGCTCGATGAGCTCGGCCGAGCCGGCGAGGATGGCGCCGAACGGGCAGCCGAGCCCCTTCGAGAAACAGATCGTGACGGAGTCGGCGAGCGACGACCACGCAGAGACCGGTTCGCCGGCGGCGACGGCAGCGTTGAAGAGACGCGCACCGTCGAGATGGACTGCGGCGCCACGCTCGCGGGCCGCGTCGACCACCGCGCGGAACTCGTCGAGCGGCCAGACGCGCCCTCCGGAGCTGCGATGTGTGTTCTCGAGGACGAGGACACTGCCCGGCCCGAAGCCGTCGACCGCCGCGATCTGCTCCACCGTCGGCCGCCCGTCGTTGGCGGCGAGCCCGTGCATGACGAGCCCGGAGTGAATCGCGGGTCCACCCCACTCGTAGATGAGCACGTGCGTCCGCTCCTCGGCGACGACCTTGCAGCCGGGACGACTCAACGCCCGCAGCGCGACCTGATTGCCCATCGTCGCGGTCGGGAGGAAGAGCGCCGCCTCGTGGCCGAGCAGCTCAGCCATTCGGCGCTGCAGCTCGTTCGTCGTCGGATCTTCGCGCTCCTGCTCGTCGCCGACCTCGGCCGCGGCCATCGCCGCGAGCATCCCCCGCGTCGGCTTCGTCACGGTGTCGGAGCGAAGATCAATCACGCCGCTACCGTAACCCGATGGACCTGAGTCGCCTCGACGATGTGCTCCGCGAACGCGGCGAGCCCGCTTTCCGTGCGAAGCAGGTGTGGGAGTGGACAGCGCGCGGTGCCGCCGGCTACGAGGCGATGACGAATCTCCCGCGCGCGCTCCGCGACGAGCTTGCCGTCGCCGTGCCTTTCTCCACTCTCACCGTCGAGACGGAGCGCGAGTCGAAGGACGGCACCGTGAAGACGCTCTTCCGCACCGCCGACGGCCATCCCGTCGAGGCGGTGCTCATGCGCTATCGCGACGGGCGGCGCTCGCTCTGCCTCTCGTCGCAGTCGGGCTGCCCGCTCACGTGCACGTTCTGCGCGACGGGCTCGATGGCGTTCGGCCGGAACCTGAGCGCGTCGGAGATCCTCGACCAGGCGCTCCACTTCCGCCGCAGAACCGAGGTCGACCACGCCGTGTTCATGGGGATGGGCGAGCCGATGCTCAACCTCGACGAGGTGCTCGGCGCGGCGCGGCGGCTGCCGGACGTCGGGATCACGCATCGCCGCACGACAATCTCGACGGTCGGGTGGCTCCCCGGCCTGAAGCGCTTCGTCGACGAGGTGCCGGAGCCGATCCGCCTCGCGCTCTCACTCCACGCGCCGGACGACGAGTTGCGGTCGCGGATCGTGCCCGTGAACGACCGCTATCCCCTGCGCCAGGTCATCACGGAATGCGCGCGCCACGCAACGGAGACGAACCGGCGCGTGTTCGTCGAGTATGTGATGCTCGCCGGTGTGAACGACTCGCCGGAGCACGCCCGTGCCCTCGGTGCGCTCCTCGGCCGCGACCACTTCAAGGTCAACCTCATCCCGTACAACCCGACAGGTCTCTACGACGGCTCGTCGCGCGACGCGATCGCGGCGTTCCGCTTCGAGCTGGAGAAGGCGCGCGTCCCCGTCACGGTGCGCCTCACGCGCGGGCGGGACATCGAAGCAGCGTGCGGCCAGCTCGCCGCGGCACCGAAGCGGCGCGAGCGCGCCTCCGTCTAGTCCTGCGGGAGCCGCGCCGCGAGACTCGCGAGGAGCTTCGGCGACAGCGACGGGACATCCGCGAGCAGCTGCCTGAACGCGCGGCCGGTGATCACCAACGCGCGCACAGGCGAGGTCGTCGTCACGGTCGCGCTCCGCGGCGTCTGGCTCAGGAGCGCTATCTCGCCGATCGAATGCGGATCGCCGCGCTGCGGGAGCTTCCGCCCGCCGCGGCGGACTTCGACGGTGCCCTCCGCGATGACGAAGAACTCGCGACCGAGAGTTCCCTCCTCAATCAGCGTATGGCCGGCAGGAAAGCTCTTCTCGTCTGAGACCTGTGCGATGTACGAGAGCTCGCGCTTCGAGCAATCCGCGAAGAGCGGAACGCGCTTCAGGAGCTCGACCTTGGCGCTCTTACCGAACACGGCGCGATCCTACGCCTTGCTCGGCTGTCCCGGTCCGTCGTCAGTCGCGGTTCGCGTCGTTCTCGAGCCAGCGACCCGACACCCGCGACATGAACTCCGGCTGCGGCTTGAACCGGAGCGCCTCGTAGAACTCCGCCGCATCGTCGGTCTGGAGGCCGACGTGTTGCCCGGGGACCGCCGCGCAGAGCGTTTCGACCATCGCGCTCCCGATCCCGAGTCGGCGGTGGCTCGATGCCGTCCACACGTCGAGGAGATACGCGTTGCAGACGCCGTCAGAAAGGAGCCGTGCCATCCCGACAAGACGGCCGCCGTCCCACGCGACCGCAACGTGCTGCGCCCGCTCGAACGATCGCCGTAGCGCGTCCGGTGACCGGCCATTGTCGAAGGCGTCCGCGACAAGATCGGCCTTCGCCTGCTCCCAGTTGACGCCGTCGAGCGCGGCAGCGATGCGAATGTCGCTTGTCACGCGCCTTTCGGAGCCTCGGCAGCGGACACGGGTGCCGCCGGCTCGGTCCGGGGGTGGGAATCGAACGCGTACTTCACGACCGGGTTCTTCGCCGCGCGCACCTCGTCGAGCCGCTTCACGGGCCGGTGGTGCGGCGCGTCCTTCAGCAGCTCGGGATCCTCGGCCGCCTCGCGCGCGATGGCGAGCATCGCCTCGCAGAACGCGTCGAGCGTCTCCTTCGTCTCCGATTCTGTCGGCTCGACCATGAGCGCTTCGGGAACGATGAGCGGGAAGTAGATCGTCGGCGGATGGAAGCCGTAGTCCATGAGCCGCTTCGCGACGTCGAGCGCGGTGCAGCCGTGCTCGCGCTTCATCGTCTTCGCAGACAGAACGAACTCGTGCATGCAGAGCCGGTCGAACTCGAGGTCGTACGCGTCCTTCAGCCGCGCGAGGACGTAGTTCGCGTTCAGCACCGCCGCCTCCGACATCTCGCGCAGCCGGTCGCCCCACATCCGGATGAACGCGTACGAACGGACGAACACGCCGAACGGCCCGGTGAACGCGCGCACCTTGCCGATCGTCTGCGGCCGGTCGAAGTCGAGGCCGAAGCTCCCGTCCTCCTTCTTGATCACGGCGGGAACCGGCAGGAACGGTTCGAGGATGTCCCGCACCGCGATCGGCCCGCCACCCGGCCCGCCGCCGCCGTGCGGCTGCGAGAACGTCTTGTGCAGGTTGATGTGGACGACGTCGAAGCCCATGTCGCCCGGCCGCGAGATCCCGCACACCGCGTTGAGGTTCGCGCCGTCGTAGTACATGAGCGCGCCGGCGCCGTGGAAGATCTCGGTGATCGCTTCGATGTTCTCGTCGAAGAGACCGAGCGTCGACGGGTTCGTGAGCATGAGCGCCGCGGTGTTCTCGTCTACCTTCGCGCGGAGATCCTCCACGTCGATGTTCCCGCGCGCGTCCGTGCGGACGGGGGTGAGATCGAAGCCGGCCATCGTGACCGACGCAGGGTTCGTGCCGTGCGCCGTGTCGGGAATGACGACGTTCCGGCGCTGCTCGGCCTCCCCTTTGGCCTCGAAGTACGCGCGAATGAGCATGAGACCGGTCAGCTCTCCTTGCGAACCGGCGGCGGGCTGGAGCGACACCGCGTCGAGGCCGGTCACCTCGGCGAGGATCTCCTGCAGGCGCCACATGAGCTCGAGCGCTCCCTGCGCGCCGCTCTCCTCCTGCAACGGATGGAGCGCCGCAAAGCCCGGCAGATACGCGAGCCGCTCGTTGACGCGCGGGTTGTACTTCATCGTGCAGGAGCCGAGCGGATAGAAGCCGTTGTCGATGCCGAAGTTGCGCGTCGACAGTTCGGTGAAATGGCGCATGAGCTCGAACTCCGGCACCTCGGGTAGGCGCGGCGGCTCTTGGCGCCGCAACTCGTCCGGGACGTGCGCCTCCGGCAGGCCTTCCGGCTTGCGCCACGTCGACGCACGACGACCCGGCTGGGACTTCTCGTAGATCAGCTTCATTTGCCCACCTCCGCCAACACGTCCGTAAGCCGGTCGATCTCTGCGGCCGTCCGGCGCTCGGTGACCGCGACGAGCAGAACGTCGTCCATGCCCTCGTAGTCGCGGCCGAGCGCGTAGCCCGGGTGGACGCCGCGCTCGCGCGCCGCAGCGACGACCTCGCGCGCGTTCCGTCCGACGCGAACGGCAAACTCCTTGAACGTTGTCTGATCCGCAAACACCAGCTCGAGCCCGGCTTTCCCCACGAGCTGTTCCCTGGCATATGCGCCGAGCGAGAGACAGGTCTCCCCCACGTCGCGGATTCCCTGCGGGCCTAGCCACGTGAGATAAACGAGCCCGCCGAGCGCGAGCAGCGTCTGGTTCGTGGTGATGTTCGACGTCGCCTTCTCGCGGCGGATGTGCTGCTCGCGGGTCTGCAGGGTGAGGACATAGCCGCGCTCGCCCGCGGCGTCTACCGTCTCGCCGACGATCCGGCCCGGCATGCGGCGGATGAAGTCCTGCCGCGCAGCGAGGAAGCCGTAGTGCGGCCCGCCGTACGACGGGAAGTTCCCCGCCGCCTGGCCCTCGCCGATCGCCATCGACGCGCCGTAGTTGCCCGGCGCTTCGAGAACGCCGAGCGAGAGCGGATCGGCGTGGACGATCGCGAGCGCTCCGGCGTCGGTCGCCGCGGCCGCGATGTCGGGTGCCGCCTCGAGGCAACCGAAGAAGTTCGGTTGCTGGAAGATGACCGCCGCGGCATCGACCGCTGCGCGGGCGACGTCCCCCGGATCGGTCACTCCGTCGGTGTACGGCACCTCGACGATCTCGAGCCCGAATCCCGGTGCGTACGTCTTCACGACCTGGCGCACCTGCGGGTTCGTCGCCTCGGTGATGACGATCGTGTTGCGCCCCGTCGCGTGCTTCGCGACAAAGCAGGCGTCGGCGGCGACGGTCGCACCGTCGTAGCCGGACGCGTTCGAGACGTCCATCCCGGTGAGCTCGCAGATCGCCGTCTGGTACTCGAAGATCGCCTGGAGTACGCCCTGGCTCATCTCCGGCTGGTACGGCGTGTACGCCGTGAGGAACTCGCCACGCTGCATGACCGCATCGACGACCGCCGGCACATAGTGGTCGTAGATCCCGGCGCCGAGGAACGACAGCTCCGCGCTGCCGGCGGGCGAGTTCTTCGCCGCGAGCTCGGCGAGGTGCGCGAAGACCTCGTGCTCGGAGAGCGCCGGCTCGAGGTCGAGCTCCCGCTGCAGTCGCACGCCCTGCGGGATGTCGCGGAAGAGCTCGTCCACCGACGACACGCCGATCGTCGCGAGCATCTCCTCGCGGTCGGAGTCGGTCAGACCGAGAAAGGGGTGCGCCTGCGTCATGTCCGCTCCCGGCGCCGGCAAAGCAGGCGCCTCCGCTCGTTGACGAGCTCCGCTAAACCTACGCTCGTACTCACGAGTCGGCGAGAACCTGCTTGTACGCCTCGACATCGAGCAAACCGTCCGCCTCGGAGGCGTCCGAGAGCCGGATGCGGATGAGCCAGCCTGCGCCGTACGGATCGTCGTTGACGGTCTCCGGCGCGTCGACGACGCCGCCGTTGACCTCGAGCACTTCGCCGGAAAGCGGCGCAATGATGTCGGAGACGGCCTTGACCGACTCGACCTCGCCGTACGAGGCGTCCTTCGAAACGGTCGCCCCGACCTCGGGCGGCTCGAAGTGGACGAGCTCGCCGAGCGAGTCGGCGGCGTACCACGTGATTCCGAGCACGGCCTCGTCTCCCTCGAGACGCGCCCAGTCGTGCTCGGAGTGGTACTTCAAATCGTCGGGATAGCTCTCGGCGGCTGCCACTCAGTCCTCCCTCTTGTAGATCGGTTTCTTGACGACGCGCGCGGCGCGCGGCTTGCCGCGAACGTCGATGGTCAATGCTGTGCCCGGCTTCGCCTGCGCGACCGGGACGTACGCCATGCCGATGCCCTGGTCGAGCATCGGCGAGTGCGTGCCGGACGTCACCTCGCCACCGCCGTCGACCGCCATGCCCTGGCGCGGAATCGCCTTGTCCTCCATGACGAAGGCGACGAGCCGGCGCTCAGGCCCTTCCTCCTTCACGCGGCGTAGGACATCGACTCCCTCGAAATCCTTGTCCAGTGCGCATGCCCAGCCCAGGCCCGCCGAGATCGCGTCGGTGTCAGGCCCGATGTCGTTGCCGTGCAGCGGATAACAGACCTCGAGGCGCAGCGTGTCGCGCGCGCCGAGGCCGCACGGGACGACTCCTCGGGCGAGCACGGCGGCCCAGAGCGCGCCGGCGTCCTCGGCCATGCACATGAGCTCGCACCCGTCCTCTCCGGTGTAGCCGGTGCGGTTGACCATCACCTCGATCCCATCGATGGTCGCTTCCGCGAACGTGAACGGCTTTGCGGCGGGCAGGCCGAGGCGCTCGATCGCGCGCGGACCCTGCACGGCGATGAGCGCGTACTCGTCGGAGATGTCACGCACGTCGGCGCCGGCGATCTCGCGCGACTTCAGCCACTCGAAGTCGATCTCGCGGTTCGCCGCGTTGACGACGAGGAGGTACCGGCACTCGTCGAGCCGGTAGACGATGAGGTCGTCGATGATGCCGCCGCCCTCGTTCGTGAGCAGCGTGTACTGCGCTTCTCCGACGGCGATTCGGTCGACGTCGTTCGAAAGCGCCGACTGGAGAAGGTCGTGGGCGCGCGGCCCCTCTACCTCGAACTCGCCCATGTGCGACACGTCGAACACGCCGGCATCCGTCCGAACGGCGCGATGCTCCTCGATGACGCCTGCGTACTGCACCGGCATCTCGTAGCCCGCGAACGGAACGAGCTTCGCACCGAGCGCGACGTGCCGGTCGTAGAGCGGCGTGTGAAGGAGCGTCTCGGGCACCAGCGCGATCCTAGTCGGCTCGGCCGGCGCGGCGGCTCAGTGGAAAACCCTCACAAAACGGAACCGCCCCGACTCCTCACGAGGAAGAGCCGGGGCGGTGGACCGGGTCGTGGGGTTGACTTGAAGTGGTCAACCCTGTTGAGGGCAGGGTTCGTGTGCCCCCACGTCGGACACCCAAACATCCGGTCGGCTAACCCTCCCGAAGAAACGCGGGCACCTCGAGCGACTCCTCGCCGCTGCCCGCTCCGGTGCTTGCTCCTGCACCCGTCTCGGAGGACGCGCGACGGCGGCGACGCTGACCGCCGAAGCCGGTCGCGATCACCGTGACCCGCACCTCGTCGCCCATCGCCTCGTCGATGACCGCGCCGAAGATGATGTTCGCGTTCTGATCGGCGGCGCTCGTCACGACCTCGGCCGCCTCGTTCACCTCGAACAGCCCGACGTCCGGACCGCCCGTGATGTTGAGGAGGATCCCGGTCGCGCCCTCGATCGACGACTCGAGAAGCGGCGACGAGACAGCGGCGCGAGCCGCCTCCGTCGCGCGGTTCTCGCCACGGGAGGAGCCGATGCCCATGAGGGCCGAGCCGGCGTCACGCATGATCGTCCGCACGTCGGCGAAGTCGAGATTGACGAGCCCGGGCACCGTGATGAGGTCGGTGATTCCCTGAACGCCCTGGCGGAGGACGTCGTCCGCCATGCGGAACGCGTCGACGACCGAGGTGTTGCGCTCGACGACCTGGAGGAGCCGGTCGTTCTCGATCACGATGAGTGTGTCGACGCGGTCGCGGAGCGCTTCGATCCCTTGCTCCGCCTGCTGCGCGCGCTTGCGCCCCTCGAAGGCGAACGGCTTCGTGACGACGCCGACGGTGAGCGCACCGAGCTCGCGGCCGAGACTCGCGAGGATCGGAGCGGAACCGGTGCCGGTGCCCCCGCCTTCCCCCGCGGTGATGAAGATCATGTCGGCCCCCTTCAGCGCCTCCTTCAGCTCGTCGCGCGTCTCCTGCGCGGCAGCCGCGCCAACAGCCGGGTCCGCGCCTGCACCGAGACCGCGGGTAGCGGCGGAGCCGATGTGGATCTTCACGTCGGCGTCGCACATCATCAGCGCCTGTGCGTCGGTGTTGACGGCGATGAACTCGACTCCCGAGAGGCCGGCGTCGACCATGCGATTGACGGCGTTCGTTCCGCCGCCGCCGGCGCCGACGACCTTGATCACTGCCAGGTAGTTACCGGATGCATCGCTCGTGCTCATCAGCAGACCTAAGCCTTTACTAGAGGATTGGGGCGGTTCTGTACGAACCCGCGCCGGATGGTAAGTGCCGCGACCCTCGGTGTCAACCGAAGGTCGAGTCAAGAACACTCAACCTGAACTCGAGATTGACTGTGTGCTCGTTACCGCTCTACTCGGAACACTCACGTCGACGCTTTGGGTTCCCGCCGGAATCTGCCGCAGCAGGCGTACGGCAACGGCGACCTTGAGCGCGATGTCGGTCGGCGTTCCCAGGACGAGCTCGATGCCCGATCGCAGGTGAAAGACGATGATTCCGGTCGCGAACGAAGCACTGGAGATCCGTCCGCGGATCGGGCCTGCGGAAGCGAGCGCTCCGGTGAGCGTGCCTCCGGCCGCGAGCGGGAGGACGTCCCCGACCCGCACCGTTTTGGCGACCCAGATCCGCGGCAGGCCGCTGGCGCCGTGCACGTCGACCGAGCGCATGACCCGGCCGCGCCGGGATACAACCCACGCCACGCCCCCGTCCCGGAGGACGGCCACCGGATGCTCGGGAACGATCTTCAAGCGGAGCGTGTTCGGGAACGCGCGGTCGTACGTTGCACTGACGACTGTCGGAAGCGCGTCGACGCGCTGGAGCACCTCTGACCCGCTGAGGCCGACGAGGCTCTTTCCGACGAGCGGTGTGAGCGTCTGCTCGACCTGCCGGTCGACAGCCGCGGAACCGCCGGTGACGTCGACCCGCTCGATCGCGAAGAGCGACGTCTCGCGCGCGATCACATACGCGCAGGCTGCAAGCGCGACGATCCCGGCACCGATCGCGAGAGAGCGGCGCGAGGGGATGAAGCGCGAGAGTCGCCGACCCTTGATCGGCGCAAGCAGGCGCGAACGGATATCGGCGGGCGTGGCGTCCGCGGGCACCTTCCGAACTTCGCCGCTACCGCTGAAGCTCCTACAGGTCGGGCAGCAACTGCTCGAACAGCGCGAGATCGCCGAGGAACTCGACCTCGTGCTCGAGCACGACGCCGAACTGCTCGTGCGCGCGACGCCGCGCCTCGGCCATCAGCGCGAGCGCGTCCGCCGTGGTTGCGCCGCCGGCGTTCTCGATGAAGTTCGCGTGCTTCGGGGAGATGCACGCGCCGCCGATCACGTGGCCGCGGAGGCCGCACGCGTCGAGCATCCTCCCCGCGCTCAGCTCGTGCGCCGGGTTCTTGAAGACGCTTCCGAACGTGCGCTTGTTCGTCGGCTGCGCATCCTTGCGGCGGTCGTTCAACTCGCGTATCTCCGCCCGGATCTCCTCACTCGGCCTCGGAGTGAGCCGGAGCTCGGCCTGGAGAACGACCTGCCCGTGCCTCAGCTCGGAGTGCCGGTACGAGAGCCCGAGCTCCGCCGGTGTCAGCCAGGCGCTGCCTGCGGCGGTGGCGACAAGGGCGCGCTCGAGCACGGCTGAGAAGTCGCTGCCGTACGCGCCGGCGTTCATCCAGACGCCGCCGCCGATCGTCCCGGGAATCGCGCACGCGAACTCGAAGCCGCCGAGTCCCGCGTCGCGCGCGCGGTGGAGGCAGACGGCGTTCGTCGCTCCCGCACCGGCCCGGATGACGTCGCCGTCGACGTCGACGCGAGCGAGCTCTCCGCCGAGTCGGAGGACGAGCGCGTCCACGCCGGCGTCGGCGACGAGGAGGTTCGATCCCAGGCCGACGACCGCGACGGCCGTGTCCCGCTCCGCTGCCCAGTGCAGAAGCTCCGCGACGTCGTCCGGCGTCTCGGGCCGCGCGCACGCGCGCGCCGGCCCGCCGGTGCCGAGCGTCGTATGGCGAGAGAGCTCGACTCCTTCCTCGACGTTCACGCGAGCCGCTCCAGCACCATCGCGGCGGCGCGATCGACGTCGCCCGCGCCGAGCGTGATGACCGTGTCGCCCGGCCTTGCCCATCCGGCGACGATCTCGGCGGCGGCCTCGAGCTCAGGTGCCCAGCCGATCCGCATCCCGGGGCGAGCGATCGCCAGGTCGTCGACGATCAACCTCCCGCTCACTCCGGGCATCGGCGCCTCGCGCGCGGGATAGATCTCGGTCACGCACGCGGCGTCGGCACCCGCGAGCGCGGCGGCGAAGCCGTGCGCGAGATGGAGCGTCCGCGAGTAGAGATGCGGCTGGAAGAGCGCGATGACTCTTCCCTCGCCACGCACCGCGGCAATGTCGGCCGCGAGCTCGGCGGGATGATGCGCATAGCTGTCGAGAACGCGCACGCCGCGGGCATCGCCTTTCGCCTCGAGGCGACGCCCGGCGCCGGTGAACTCGACGATCACGCCCTCGGCGTCGGCTCGCGCAACCCCTGCGAGCTCGAGCGCGGCGAGCGCGGCGGCCGCGTTGCGACGGTTGTGCTCTCCGGGCACGGCGAGGTCGAGCGCCACGGGCTCGAGCTCCTCGGCGCGCACGACGTGCGGCACGCCGGCGAGCCATCCCTCGAGGAACGCCTCGACCTCGGCGTGCGAAGTGAACTCCGTGTGGTGGTCGAGATCGACATTGAGAAGCACGGCGATCTCCGGCTGCAGCGCACCGACCGAGCGGTCCGACTCGTCGCCCTCCACGACGAGCCAACCTTCCCCCGCGCGCGCATTCCCGTCGAGCTGCGGAATCTCGCCGCCGATGAGAAATGCCGGGTCGAGGCCGAGCCGGTCGAGACAGAAGGCGATCATCGCGCTCGTCGTCGTCTTGCCGTGCGCTCCCGCGACGACGATCGAGCCGCGGAGCGATACGAGCTCGGCGAGGAGATCAGCGCGCGGTCTGCCGCTGACCTGACCGGCGAACGCCGTCGAGACGTACACGTCCCACCCGTGCGGCGGCCGCGGCGGCTCGGGCGAGATCTCGACCGCGACGCCGTCGAGATGCCGGAGGTACGGAGTCTCGACACGATCCCAGCCGGCGACCTCGGCGCCCCAGGAGCGCGCGAGCAGCGCGTAGCCGCTCATGCCGGCGCCGCCGATGCCGGCGAGCCAGATGCGCCTACCGGCGAGCAAGGCCGACGAGCTCATCGGCGATCTCCTCCGCTGCGTCCGGCTTGGCTGCGGTTCGCATCGCCGTCGCCATCGCGCCGAGGCGAGTCGGATCGGCGAGTAGCTCCTCGACGATGCGAGGCGCCGTGCTCGCGTCCGCCTCGGGCACGACGACCGCACCGCCGCCGTCGACGAACCAGCGCGCGTTCTTCTCCTGGTGCGCACCGGTCGCGAACTCTCCCGGAACGAGCACCGCGGGGAGCCCGGCAGCGGCGAGCTCCCAGACGGAACCGCCGGCGCGCGCGAGCACGATGTCTGCGGCGCCGTATGCGAGGCCGATCTCGTCCATGAACGGCCGCAGGATGTAGTCGGGACGGGTGGCGCGGTCGCGCAGCTCGGGGTAGTCGCGCTCGCCACAGAGATGGATCACCGACGGACCCGCCTCGGCCCAGGCGTCGAGCGCGACGTCGTTGAGGAGCCGGGCGCCGAGGGAGCCGCCGAAGATGAGCACCACGTGCGCGTCGGGCGCGAGGCCGAGCGCGGCGCGCGCCTCGGCACGCGGATGAGCGCGCGAGGCGGCAGGGATCGGCCGGCCGACCGGCCGGTACTTCTCCCCGTGGCGACCGACAGGCAGCGCGAGGAAGACGCGGTCGGCGAGCGGCGCGGCGAGCCGGTTCGCGAGGCCGAGGTGCGCGTCGGCCTCGGTGAGCGCGCACGGGATGCCACGCATCCGGGCGGCGAGCACCATCGGCCCGGCGACGTAGCCGCCTGCGCCGAGGACGACGTCGGGACGGCGTTTCCCGAGGATCTTGAAGCACGCCGGCGGCGCGGTCAGCGCCTGTCCCGCGGCCCGCGCGAGCGCGAGACTCGGCCGCCGCGGCAGGCCCGAGATCGAGAACGAGTCGAAGGCGTAGCCGCGCTCGGGGACGAGCGTCGCCTCTACGCGGTCAGGAGACCCGGCGAACGTCACGAGCACGCCGCGGCGCTGGAGCGCTTCCGCGACTGCGAGTGCCGGCGCGACGTGTCCCACCGTCCCCCCGGCCGCGATCAGGCACCGCAGCTGTTGCGCGTCCGCCATTACGAGCGATGTTAAGGAGCACGCCGACGGCACCGAGCATCACGATGAGGCTCGAGCCTCCGTAGGAGAGGAACGGGAGCGGGATTCCGGTGAGCGGAGCGGCTCCGACGACGGCCGCGATGTTGATCGCCGCCTGTCCGCATACGAGCGCGGTGACGCCGGCGGCAAGCCGCTTTGCGAACGGATCCTTGCAGCCGATCGCGATCCGGATCCCTGCGTACGCGAAGGCTCCGAAGGCCGCGAAGACGAGCAGCATCCCGACGAGACCGAACTGCCCGCCGATCACGGCGGCCATCATGTCGGTCGGCGCTTCGGGGAGATACCGCAGCGGTGCTGTGCCGTTCCCGGGGCCGGCGCCGAAGATGCCGCCCGAGCCGAGACTGATGAGCGCCTGCACGTTCTGGAGCCCCGCGCCGCTCGGATCCTTCCACGGGTCGAGGAACGTGAGGAGGCGCGCGCGCCGGTACGGCTCCGACCACGCGAAGATCGCCGCGAGCCCGATGACGATGCCGTAGGCCATCCCGAGCACCGAGGCTCGCGTGCCGGAGACGAGGAGGATCGCGCCGACGACGAGCATGATCACGAGCGTCGTCCCGAGGTCGGGCTCGAAGAGCACGATCCCGGCAAAGCCGAGCGAAACGAGGCCGACCGGCTTCGCGAGCTCCATGAGTGTCCGTGGCGCCTGGCGGCCGGAGAGATACGCGGCCACCCAGACGACGAGCGCGAGCTTTGCGAACTCCGACGGCTGGAAGGCGAACGGCCCCGCACCGATCCAGCGACGCGCTCCGTTGACGCGCGCTCCCACTGCGAGCACGCCGAGGCAGAGGATCGCGGCCGTCAGGAGAAAGGTCGGCGCGAGCGCGCGGAGCTTTGTGAGGTCGAGGCGGGAGAGCACGAACAGGGCGACGAGACCGCCGAGCGTGAAGAGCGCCTGCCGCTCGACATATCCCTGCGGGTTGCCGTGCCCGAGCACGGCCGAGCCGGACGTCGCGCTGTAGACCATCACGAGACCGAAGAGAACGAGCGCGGTCGTGACGAGGACGATGAGGTTCCACTCGAACTGGAGCTTCGACGCAGGCGCTCTCTTCTTGCGCGCCGGCGCGGCGGCCGCCTTCTGAGGAGTTGCTGCGGCGCGTGCGCTCATGCGAGCGCCTCGACGAGCCGGCGGAAGGTGTCGCCGCGTTCCTCGAAGTTCGCGAACTGGTCGTAGCTCGCGCACGCGGGCGAGAGGAGGACGACGTCACCGGGCTCCGCGACTGCCACCGCATGCGCGACGGCGGTGGCCAGATCGCCGTCGGAATCGTACGCGCGTCCGGCGGCGTCGAGAGCAGCGGCGAGCTCGGAGGTCGCCTCGCCGATGAGATGAATCGATGCGACATTGCCCGGCAAGTCCTGCGCGAACGGGCCGAATTCCTCTCCCTTGAGCGAGCCGCCGAGGATGAGGTGGAGCGGCGCGTCGTACGCCGCAACGCCGCGGCGCGCGGCGGCGGTGTTGGTCGCCTTCGAGTCGTTGATCCAGCGGACGCCGCGGAGCTCGCGGACGAGCTCGAGCCGGTGCGGCACGCCGGGAAACGTGCGGAGCGCCTCGGCGATCGCCTCGTCGGGGACGCCGGCCGCGCGGGCGGCGGCGGTCGCAGCGGCGGCGTTCTCCCGGTTGTGACGTCCGGGGATGAGCGGCTCGGCGGGCAGCGCATCGTCGGCGGAGAACTCGATTCCCTCGACGTCGAAGCCGCGCGGAACGACCTTGGCGCGGGCGTGTTCGAAGATGCGGAGCTTCGCGTCGCGGTACGCCTCGAAGCTGCCGTGCCGGTCGAGGTGGTCGGGCTCGAGGTTGAGGAGAACGGCGACGTCGCAGGCGAGCGACTCGATGTCCTCGAGCTGGAAGCTCGAGAGCTCGCACACGACCCACGAATCCGCCCCGGCCTCCTCTGCGGCGTCGGTGAGCGGGCGGCCGACGTTGCCGGCGACCTCCGTAGGGCGGCCGTCCGCGCGGAAGATCGCGCCGAGCAGCTCGGTCGTGGTCGTCTTCCCGTTCGTGCCCGTCACGCCGATGAGGCGCGCGCCGGCCGGGAGCAGGCGGTAGCCGAGCTCGACCTCGCTCCACAGCGGAATGCCGCGCCGGTGCGCGGCCGCGGCAAGCGGTGATTCCCCCGGCACGCCGGGGCTCCTGACGACGAGCTCCACGCCCTCGAGCAACGACTCCTCCTCCGTTCCGAGGTGAACTTCGACGCCGACACCGGTGAGCCTGCCTGGGTCGGCGGCCGGAGACCGGTCGGTAGCGACGGTCGCGACGCCGCGCCGTGCGAGGGCGAGCGCCGCCGCCTGTCCCGAGCGCGCAAGCCCGATCACAAGCGCCCGGCGCGGCAGCCATGTCCCCGCGAGGCGCGGCGGTTCGGGACGTGTCCCGCTCACAGCGCACGCACCCCCCCACCGGGGGGCGGAGAGCCCCTGCGATCAGGGTAGATGCGCGATGGCGAAGGGACTGTCGAAGCTTTGTCGCGGATGTGTAACGGGTTCGCCGTCGGCGGTCCGCATCCTCATCGCCCCCGCCTCAGGCGCGCGTGCCGGTGACGAGGATTTCGTCGCCGACTTGTGCGAGCGCGACTTCGTCGAAGCCCGCGCTCTCGAGCGCAGCCGCGATCGCCTCGCCGGCCGGCCGCCCCGGCTCCGCCAGAGCCACACGTCCGCCAGCAACGAGGACGCGAGCAAGCTCGGTCGAGGCGAGCGCAGGCGCGCCGTCGTCCGACGGCACGCGCCCGAGCGCGGCGGCAACCGCGGCGTCGGGGAGCGGCAGCACCGTTGCCTCCCCGACGAGATACGCGACCCCGGTCGCTCCGACCGCGTGCGCCTCGCCGAGCAGCTCCTCGAGCTCGTCCACCTCGTGCCGCACGACATAGACCCAGCCTGCGGCGAGTCGCTTCTGAGCGCAGAGCGCTAACGTCGCGCCGCCGAGCACGAGCACGTCGTGATCCGACTCGAGCCGTGCAGCGTCGAGCAGCGCCTCGTCGACCTCGCTCATATGAACAGGAAGTGGTGGTAGTAGCGGTAATAGAGCGCGAACCCGGTAGCGCAGAGCAAGGCCGCGACGATCCAGAAACGCACCATGATCTTCGTCTCGGACCACGCCTTCATCTCGAAATGGTGGTGGATCGGCGCCATGAGGAACACGCGTCTACCGAACCGCTTGTACGAGAAGACCTGGATCATCACCGAGAGGGCCTCGATCACGAAGATGCCGCCGAGGAAGAGGAGCAGCATCTCGACCTTCATCATGATCGCGAACGCCGCGAGCGCTCCGCCGAACGCCATCGAACCCGTGTCCCCCATGATCATCTCGGCCGGGAACGCGTTGAACCAGAGGAACCCGACGGCGGCGCCCATAAGCGCCGCCCCGACGATCGCGAGATCGAGCTTCGTCAGGTTCCGGTCCGCCGGGCCGTGGCCCGACCTGACATACGAGACGACGTTGATCGCCGTGAAGGTGAAGAGCGAGATGATCGCCGTCCCCGCAAGCAACCCGTCGACGCCGTCGGCGAGGTTCGTTCCGTTCGACGCGCCGGCAATAACGAGGAAGAGGAACGGGTACCACCCGTACGAGAGCGGGACGTGGACGTCGATGACCGGGAGATAGACGTTCGTGCTCAGGTGGAGATGGTGCGCGACGAGGGCGACGACGGCTGTCACGACGGCGAGGAGGAGAAGCTTCCACCTGCCGGCCAGACCGAGTGAACGCCGGTGCGTGAGCTTGATCCAGTCGTCGAGGAAACCGATCGCGCCGCAGGCGAGCGCGGTGAACAGGACGGTCAGCGCCTGCAGCCGGTAGTGGCTGACGGGTAGGAAGCCGATCGTCGCGGCGAAGAGGATGAGCAGGCCGCCCATCGTCGGCGTTCCCTGCTTGGCGAAGTGATGCTGCGGGCCTTCCTCGCGGATGTGCTGCCCGAACTCGTTGCGGCGGAGAAACTCGATGAAGCGCGGACCGATCGCGATTGAGACGACGAGCGCGACGCCGGCGGCGACGAGGACGCGGATCACGTCCGCGCCTCCAGCAGGGCGTCCGCGACGACTTCGAGCCCGACCGAGCGCGAGCCCTTCACGAGGATCGCATCGCCTGGCTGCACGAGGCGCGCGACGACTTCGGCCGCGCCCGCCGCGGTCGCGGCCCACTCGTCCGGGGCGTAGCCGCGCGCGAGCTCGCCGACACCGATCACGACGTCGATCTCGATCGCTGCGTCGCCGATCTCGGAGTGGAACCGCGGCGCCTCCGGCCCGAGCTCGGCCATGTCGCCGAGTACCGCGACCGTGCGGCGGCCGTCCGCGCGTTGCAGGAGATGGGCGAGGGCGGCACGCATGGCAACGGGGTTCGCGTTCCACGCGTCGTTCAAGAGCAACCCGCCGCCCGGCAACGCGACCTCTTGCGAGCGGAGGCGCGAGAACTCGATGTCGACGGGCTCACGCGGCGGCTCCAACCCGAGCGCCTCGGCCGCGGTGAGCGCCGCGGCGGCGTTCGCGACCTGATGGCGTGCCGTGAACCCGAAGACGACGTCGCGCCCATGCCAACGGACGTGCGTACGCCCGTCCTTCAGCGTCGACTCCGGAGCGCCGAACCGCCGTACGTCGAGCCCGGCGGGCACGAACGACTCGAGCTCGGGCGCGTGCTCCGGCAAGACGGCGACTGAGCCCGGCTCGAGCTCCTCGAGCAGCTCGGCCTTCGCGCGCGCGATGTTCTCGATGCTGCCGAGCAGCTCGAGATGGACCGGCGCGATCGTCGTGATGACCCCGATGTGCGGCCGCGCGACGCGCGCGAGATCGCGGATCTGGCCCGGCCCGCGCATCGACAGCTCCGCCACGACGACCTCGGTGTCGGGCTCGATCCTGCAGATCGTGAGGGGTAGGCCGATCTCGTTGTTGAAGCCATCCTCGGCCGCGACCGTGCGCCGGTCCGGGCGGACGAGGGCCGCGAGGATGTCCTTCGTCGAGGTCTTCCCGACCGAGCCCGTGATCCCCACGACCTGAGCATCGCTTCGGGCGCGGACGGCACTCGCGATGGCGGCGAGCGCCGCGAACGCGTCGTCGGGAACGAGCGTCGCCGCGGCTCCACGCGCGCGCGCGTCGTCGAGGAACGCCTCGCCGCGGGAGACGACGACGAAGAGATCGCCCGGCTCGACGCGCCGCGAGTCGACCTTGACGCCGGTGATCGTCTCCGCCGTTGCTTCGAGACGTCCCGGCGCGAGCTCACGTACTTCCGCGAGCGAGAGCGGGATCACGAGAGCGCCTCCTTCGTGGCCTCGCGGTCGTCGAACGGAATCGTCCGGTCGGCGAACTCCTGGCCCTGTTCCGCACCCTTGCCCGCAATGAGTACGACGTCGCCCGGCTGCGCGAGCTGGACGGCGCGCGCAATCGCGGCTGCGCGGTCTAGCTCGACTTCGACCGGGCGCTCGGCGCCTGCGACGATCTCGGCGACGATCGCCTCGGGCTCCTCGCTGCGCGGGTTGTCGGAGGTGATGAGCGCAACGTCGGCAAGCTCGGCGGCGATCTTCCCCATGAGCGGACGCTTGCCGCGGTCGCGATCGCCGCCGGCGCCGACGACGACGATGACGCGGTTCCCGTCCGCGAGCTCGCGCGACGCGCGGAGCACCTTCTCGAGCGCATCGGGCTTGTGGGCGTAGTCGACGATCACGTGGAACGGCTGGCCCGCGTCGACAGACTCGAAACGCCCGGGAACGCCGCGCACCGACTCGAGGCCGCGGCCGATCGCCTCGTCGTCACAACCGAGCGCGCGCGCCGCGAACGCCGCGCCGAGCGCATTCTCGACGTTGAAGCGGCCGCGGAGCTTGAGGTCGACGCCCGCGAGGGCCGAGGCCTCCGACGCGTCGAATGTGATCGCATCCGGCAACTCCGCCGCGAGGCGCCGCCCGTATTCGTCCCCGGCGTTGATGACCGCGATCGGCGGCGGATCGGTCAAGAAGAGCCGCCGCTTCGCTTGGAAGTACGTCTCCATGTCGCCGTGGAAATCGAGGTGATCCTGGCTGAGGTTCGTGAAGACGAGCACGCGGAAGCGGACGCGGTCGAGCCGGTGGAGGACGGACGCGTGCGACGACGCCTCCATTGCACACGTGCGGTCGCCGGCATCGAGCATCTCGCGGAACGTCCGCTGCAGCTCGATCGCCTCCGGTGTCGTCCGCACGACGCCGCGCCGCTCACCGCCGACCCGCGCCTCGATCGTCCCGAGCAGACCGGGCCTCCGCCCCGCCGCGGCGAGGATCGCGAACAGGAGGAACGTCGTCGTCGTCTTGCCGCTCGTACCCGTGACGCCCGCGACCTCCAGCTCGCGCGTCGGCTCGCCGTAGAAGATGTCCGCCGCCGGAGCCATCGCCGCGCGCGCGTCGGCGACGACGATCTGCGGCACGTCGAGCTCGAGCGGATGCTCCACGACGAGCGCGACAGCTCCGCCGGCGACCGCGTCCGCAGCGAAGTCGTGGCCGTCCGCGCGCGCCCCCGGCACGCAGAAGAAGAGCGCTCCCGGCCCAACAGCACGGGCGTTGTACGCGAGATCCGCCACCTCGATGTCTGTGCTCCCGAGCACCTCCAGCGGCTCGAGCGCTGCGGCGAGGCGCTCCAACTCCATGGTTCGTGAGCCTACCGGCGCCTAGTGAAGCGGCAGGTCGGGCGGGACACCGAGGTACTGGAGATCGAACGACGCGATCTGCTCGAACGCGGGCGCGGCGACGAGGCCGCCGTAGATCTCGCCCTGCGGCTCGTCGACGCTCACGAGAACGACGAGCCGCGGCGCGGACGACGGCACCATTCCGACGAACGTCGCGACGTACTTCCCCGTGAGATAGCCGTACGGGCCTGGCTTCTGCGCCGTTCCGGTCTTGCCGGCGACGCTGTAGCCGGGGATCGCGGCGGCCGCGCCCGTTCCCTGATCCGAGACGACGCCCTTGAGCATCGTGCGCAGCTGCTCGTCGACCGCAGGGGTGAGGATGCGGCGGTGGCGCGCAGGCACGGGCGACGCGTTACCGATGTGGTCGACGAGATGCGGGCGGTTCCAGACGCCGTTGTTCGCGATCGCCGAGTACGCCGACGCGAGCTGCAGCGCCGTGACCGAGACGCCCTGGCCGATCGGGACGTTGCCGATCGTCGTGCCCGACCAGTACGACGGGAACAGCCCCGCGCTCTCACCGGGGAAAGCGATGCCGGTGCGCGTCCCGAAGCCGAAGCGCGACATCCAATACTTGAGGCCCGACTCGCCGAGGTAGCGCTCGGCGATCGTCACGGTGCCGACGTTCGACGACCGCTGGAGAATCTGCGAGACCGTCATCCATTCCGTCGGATGCACCTCGGCGTCGTGAATCACGTGGTCGCTCACGCGCAGCTGGTCGGGAATCAGAAAACGAGTCTGCGGTGCGATCTTGTGCTCGGAGAGCGCGCCGCCGATCGTCACGACCTTGAAGACCGAACCCGGCTCGTAGATGTCCTGGACCGCGTGGTCGACGGTGAGTCCATGCGCGTACGCCTTCGAAAAGCTGTTCGCGTCATAGCCCGGCTCCTGCGCCATCGCGAGGATCGCGCCCGTCCGGGGATCCATCACGATCGCGGTCGCGTCCTTCGCGTGATACTGCGCGACCGTCTCCTCGAGGATCTGCTCGGCGTTCGCCTGGATGTGGCTGTCGAGCGTGAGGAAGGCGTTCTTGCCGTTCTCGACGGGCTGGGTCTGCTGCGTCTCGACGACCTGGCCGGTCGCGTCCCGGATGACCATCGCCTTGCCCGGCCGTCCGGCAAGCGCCGAGTTGAGCTGGAGCTCGAGGCCCGAGAGCCCCGTGTTGTCGGTGCCGACGTAACCGAGTACCGGCGCGGCGACCGTCCCCTGCGGGTAGACGCGCTGCTGGTTCGGTTGGAACGTGAAGCCCGTGAGGTTCTTCGCCGCGAGCGCAGCCGCCTTGTCGGCTGGCGCGCTTCGCTCGACGTAGACGAAGCCGCGCGTGCTGTCGGAGAGCTGGCTCAGAACGACCTTCTTCTGCTTCTTCGTCAGCCCGAGCGTCTTCGCGACGATCGCCGTCTCGCCGCGCGGGTCGGCGATCTGCATCGGGTCGGCGATGACGTCGGTCGTCTGCTCCCCGATCGCGAGCGGCGTGCCCATGCGGTCGAAGATCGTGCCGCGCACGGCTTGCGAGACGACCGACGTACGTGTCTGCGATGTGGCGGCCGCCGCGAGCGACGTGGCCCGTACGGTCTGGAGGTAGGCCGTCCGCGCCGCGAGCGCCCCGAACGCGAGGACGATGAGGAGGAAAAGCAGGCGAAGACGCTGGTTGACGAGCTTCGCGCGCGCCCGCCTCACTTGTGGCGCACCGTGCGACGCGTCATGTCGAGGTAGGTCGTCACGAGGCCGGAGGCGGGGACGAGACCGGCGGCAGCGGCCTCTTGAGCGACGCGTGGTGCGGCCGTCATGCTTGCGTACTGCGACGCGAGCTTCGCGTTCCCTTGTTGGAGTTGCGCGATCTTCGTGTCGAGGTCGTTGGTCGAGACGTGCGCGCGCATGACGGCGACGTTGACGGCGACGACCCCGACGAGCATGACCGCGAGGACGACCATGTAGACGAGTGGCGCGCGGACACGGAGGTTCCGCGCGCGCCGCTGCTGCTGCCTCTTCGGCTTCGCCGTCGCGGGTGCGCTCCGCCGCGTGCGCGGTTTCGGGAGTGTCTCGGCAACCGCGGCGGCAGGTGCGAACCAGGACTCGACCGCGGACATCTACTCGGCCTCCGTCTTGACGGCGACGCGGAGGCGTGCCGAGGACGAGCGCGGGTTCGCGGCGAGCTCTGCCTCGCTCGGGCGAATCGGCCGGCGCTGTACAGCCCGTAGCTCCGGTTGATGTCCGCACACGCAGACCGGGAAGTCGGGCGGGCAGGTGCAGCCACGCTCACGGTCGCGGAGGAAATGCTTGACGATCCGGTCCTCGAGCGAGTGGAACGAGATCACCGCGAGGCGCCCGCCCGGCCGGAGGATCTCGAGCGCAGCCGGCAGCGCCACCGCGAGCGAGTCGAGCTCTCCGTTCACCGCGATCCGCAGTGCCTGGAAGACGCGCTTTGCGGGATGGCCCTCGCCGAACCGCGCCGGCGCCGGGATCGCGCACTTGATCGTGTCGACGAGCTCGCCCGTCCGCTCGAACTCCTGCTCTTTGCGGCGGCGCACGATCGCGCGCGCGATCTGCTTCGCGTACCGCTCCTCGCCGTACTTGCGGAAGATCGTCATGAGGTCGCGCTCGCTCCACGTGTTGACGAGATCGCGGGCGCTCTCCTCCTGTGTCGGGTCCATCCGCATGTCGAGCGGCGCGTCGACGGCGTACGAGAACCCGCGCTCGGGCTGGTCGATCTGCATCGACGAGACGCCGAGATCGAGGAGGATCGCGTCGGCGCTGACGCCGTTTGCGGCGAGCTGCGGGAGGACGACGCCGAAGTCGCCGCGCAGGAGGCGCGCGTTGATGGTGAACCGCTTCTCGAGCTGCTCGAAGTACGTACGTGCGGCCGGATCGCGGTCGATCGCGGTCAGCTTCCCGCGGCCGGACAGGTCCGCGGCGAGGAGCGCTGCGTGGCCGCCCGCGCCGAAGGTCGCGTCGATGACCGACTCGCCGGGGCGCACAGCGAGGCCGGAGCGCACCTCCTCGGCAAGAACGGGGACGTGATCAGCTTCTCTGGGCAAGGCGTTCGGCAACATCCTCAGCACTCCCTTCGACCTCGGAGAGCTCGCGGCGCCACGCGTCGCGGTCCCAGATCTCGAGGTGGTCGTTGGCTCCGGCGACGACGACGTCCCGGACGAGCTTTGCGTGCTCGATCAGCGCGGGTGGAAGGATCACGCGCCCTTGCTTGTCGGGCGTCGTGCTCGTGGCTCCGGAGAAGAAGTAGCGGTGCATCTGCCGTCCTTCCCGGCTCAACAGGTTGAGCGTGGACAGGGTCGACTCCTGGTAGTTGGCCCACCCTTCGGGCGTCCACGCGGAGAGACAGCCGTCGAGCCCTCTCGAGACGACGCAGCCGCCGTCGAACGCCCGGCGGAATTTGGCCGGGAGCGTCAAGCGGTTTTTTTCGTCAAGCGTGTGCTCGTATTCGCCGAGGAGCATGGGGCGGCTCTCCCTGTTGTACCACGATGCCCCACCTTACCCCACCCAAGCCCACTTTGTCCAGCTCCACTTTGTCCAGCTCCACTTACAGCTCGTCGGCGGTCAACTGCCTCTCGTATGGCCCTTTGCTCGTGAGAACGGTTGCGCCACAGCGCGCGCCGATCGCCACAGCCTCGTCGACAGGCAGTCCGCGGCCGAGCCCGTACGTCACGCCCGCCGCGAAGCAGTCGCCGCAGCCGTATGCGTCAGCCACCGGTCCGGGAATCGGCGCGGCGCGGAACGGGCCGCCCGGTTGGATCCAGCCGCCGAGCCCGCCGGCCGTCGTGACGACAATCCGCGGGGGCGGATCGAGCTCGCCCGGCTCGAAGCGCTCGCCGGCGTCCTCCCCGCTCCCGACGAGAACGTCGATCTCGACGCTCGCGGCCCGCAGCGTCGGCAGCTCGCGCGAGGTCGCGACGAGCACCTTCGCGCGCCGGGCCGCTCGGAGTGCAGCGATGTCACCGCCGGTGAAGTAGACGGCGTCACAGCGGGCGAGCTCCTCCCACGGCAGCGACCCGTCCTCGCCGGACGGCCGAAGCTTTTCCCCGATCACCGTGATCGTCCGCTCTCCTCCGTCGTCGACGTGCGTGAATGCGCGCCGCTGCGGTGCCGGCGCAGTGCCGGCGTGGACGGTGACGCCCCGCTCCTCGAGCTCCTTCTGCGCGCGCCGGCCGAGCTCGTCGTCGGCAAGCGCGGTGAAGAAGAGACACGCGCCGGAGAGGTTCACGAGCTGGACCGCGGCCACTGCGCCGCCGCCCGCAGCCTCCTCCCACGACTCGCGCGCATGGACGATCTCGCCCGCCGACGGGAACTCGTCGACCCGCGCAAACTCGACCCACTCCACATGTCCGACGACTGCGACCTGCATGACCTCACATCTTGATGCCCGAGTACGTTTCATTGCTCGATGACGGTCGCAGCGATTCCTCCGTTCGAGCGGTTCTACGAGGCGCACAACGGCGAGGTGCTCGCGTTTCTCCGCCGCCGCGCCGGACGCGACCGGGCCGACGATCTCTTCCAGGAGACGTTCCTCCGCGCCCTGCGCGCGTACGGCCGGCTCGAGCGCGGCGACCAGCTGCGCGCCTGGGTCATGACGATCGCGGCGAACACGCTGATCGACGCGGCGCGGCGGGAGCAGCCGACGGCGGAACTTGCCGTCGAACCGGGCGGCGAGGATTCGCGGCCTGCCTTCGAGGAGCTCGCGCCGCTCACGGACGGGCTGCCTCCGAAGGAGCGCGCTGCCGTCGTGCTCCGCTACGGCTACGCGCTCGACTACGACGAGATCGGCGCCGCGCTCGGTTCGAGCGAGGAGGCAGCGCGCCAGGCCGCCTCCGCGGGAGTGCGGCGGATCCGAAAGGAGAGGCCCCAATGACCGGAGTCCCTGCAACGCTCGACGCCCGCTTCCGCGCCGCCGCGGCCGCGACGGGCGAGCTCGACGTCGCCTACGACGTCCTCAACGACACGCCGGTCGGGAAGCTGCTCGTCGGCGTCAGCGGCCGCGGCCTGTGCCGCGTCCACTTCGACCCGGACCCCGAGCGGGAGCTCGACGACCTCGCGCGCCGCTTCGGCCCGCGCGTGCTCCGCAGCCCGAGCGCGGTCGACCGCGCCAAGCACGAGCTGGACGAGTACTTCGCCGGCAAGCGGCAGGCGTTCGACCTCGAGCTCGACCTGCGCGGAACGCCGGACTTCTACCGGCAGGTGCTCGCGGAACTTGCCCGGGTCGAGTACGGCACGACGACGACGTACGGCGCTCTCGCGGCTCGCGTCGGCGCCCCGAAAGCGGCGCGAGCCGTCGGCACGGTCATGAACCGGAACCCGATCCCGGTTGTTCTCCCGTGCCACCGCGTCGTCGGCGCGAGCGGAAGCCTCACCGGCTACGGCGGCGGACTCGACCGCAAGGAGTGGCTGCTGCGGCTGGAGGGAGCGCTGCTCTAGGTTCGGTTGGGCACGTTCCCGGGAAGGAGCCCGGCATGACACTTCTCGCACTCGCAATCACGAGAGAGACGGGGATTCGGCTGGCGGAGGTGGGGATGTTGTCGGGTCTCGTCGGCGGCATCGCCCTACTCGTCGGCGGTTTCATGCCGCTCGGCAAGCGTGCGGGCCAGACGATCGGCGGCTTAGGGATCGCCGTCGGCTTCCTGCTGTTGCTCGTGGCGACGCACTGGGGGCACTTCCACTAGCTCGGCTCCGCCGCGTCCGGAACGGGACGCAGCTTGTACCCCACGCCCCACACGTTCACGATCCAGTCGTCGAGCCCGGCCACCGCGAGCTTGCGGCGGATGCGGGATGCGTGCGACTCGAGCGTTCGCGTCGGCACGTACGTCCGGAAGCCCCAGACGTCGCGCAGGAGCTGCTCGCGCGTGAAGACGCGGTCGGGATCGGACGCGAGCTTGACGAGCAGCGCGAACTCCTTCGCCGACAGATCGAGGTCGACGCCGTTCGCGACGGTCCGGCGGGTCGCGCGGTCGATCGAGAGCGACCCGACCTCGAGGAGCTCGACGCGCGGCGGGCAGCGCCGCAGCAGCGCGTGGATGCGGGCGAGAAGCTCTTCGTAGACGAACGGCCGCGCGAGACAATCGTCAGCGTGCTCGAGCGCGCGCACGCGCGCGGCCGGATCCGCGCCGCCGAGCACGATCACCGGGCAGTCGGGGACGAGACCGCGGTCGAGCGCTCCGGCGTCGCCGAGAAGAAGGACGTCGGGCTCGGCGGCGCGCGGCAGCTGCTCGGCGCGCTCGTACGCGAAGACGTCGAAGCCGTCGTTCCGAAGCTGCCGCTCGAGGAAGCCGCGCACCGCGGGCTCCGCTTCTGCGAGGACGAGTGCCGTCATGGCTACGAACCTACGCCGCAAAGCGCAACGAGAGTGTCACGCGACGGCCGCTCGGGACTCGGCCGCAGGAACGATTCAGAGACGGCCGCTGCGGATGACGCCCCACAGGAGCCAGGCGCCGAGCACCGCGGAGACGATGAAGCCACCGAGCGAGAGAACGTTCACACCGAGGAGATGCGGGCCGCCGTGCGCGAAGATCCCGATCAGGCTCGATCCGATCAACCCGCCGACGACGACGAGCGCGATCACGAGGCGGTTGACGAGCGTGTCCGACTTCGCGAGGAGTTCGTCGAGCCCCTTGTGGACGAAGCCGACCTCGATCTGGCCGTCGCGGATCTCCTCCATGAAGTCGTGGAACTGGTGCGGCGCCTCCGCGATCACCTGCGCGTAGCGAATCGCCTCCCGCCGCGCGCGCCTCGCGACGCGCTCGGGCGTGAACCGCTCGAGCATGAGGTCGCGCGCGTACGGCCTCGCGACCTCGAAGACGTTGAAGTCGGGATAGAGCTCCTGCCCCACCGAGCCGAGCGTCGCGATCGCCCGGTCGAGGAGAAGGAACCGCGTCGGGAGCCGCATGTTGAGCCCGTAGATGAGCGCGAACCCTTCCCGAACCGCCTGGATCGGGTCGATCTCGCTCATGCTCGAGCCGTAGTAGCGGTAGTAGAGCTCGCGGAGCTCCGCGCGCAACTCGTCTTCACGCTCGCGCGGATAGCGGACGCCGAGGTCGGCGAGCCGGCGCGGGATCTGGTCGATGTTCTCGTTCGCTGCGTCGATGAGCAGGCCGGTCAGCTTCGACATGTCGTCGTCCGAGAGCTTCCCGCACGAGCCGAAGTCGATGAGGCCGATCGTCGCCGACCGCGTCCCGCCGTGCGGCGTGATGAGGATGTTCGCCGGGTGCGGGTCGGCGTGGAAGAAGCCGTGGCGGAAGATCATCGTCATCCACGTCTCGGTGATCCGGTACGCGATGTCGCGCCGCTCCTCGAGCGTCATCGCGTCGAGGTCGAGGTCCGCGAGTTGAACGCCGTCGATCCACTCGAGCGTGAGGACCCGCGCGCCGGAGTACGCCGAGTACACCCGGGGCACGCGGACGTGCGGGGCGCCGGCGAACTGGCGGTGGCAGAGCTGCGCGTTGCGGCCCTCGGCGCGGTAGTCGAGCTCCTTTCGGATCGAGCGTGCGAACTCGTCGACGAGCTGGCGCGCGTCGATGAAGTCGAGCGCCCGGATCCGCTCGCGCGCAAGGCTCGCCGCCTGGTAGAGGAGCCCGATGTCGGCCTCGACCTGCCTCGCGGCGCCCGGTCGCTGCACCTTGACCGCGACGCGCTTCCCGTTCGGGAGCGTGGCGACGTGCACCTGGCCGATCGATGCCGCCGCGACCGGTACCGGATCGAACGAGGTGAACAGGCGCTCGAGGGTGTTCCCGAGCTCGTCCTCGACGACGCGGCGAACGTCCTCGAACGGCACCGGGCGCACGTCGTCCTGCAGCCCGCGTAGCGCGAGAACGATGTCGGGCGGGACGACGTCGGGACGCGTCGAGAGAAGTTGTCCGAATTTCACGAACGTCGGCCCGAGCTCGTCGAGCACGTCGCGCAGATGCTGGCCGCGCGCCGACCCCGCTCCCTGCGCAGACGCACCGTTCGTGAGGTTCTCCGCCGCAGAACGCCGCGGCAGGAGATTGCTCAGCTTGTTCGCCTCGAGGAAATACCCGAAGCCGTGGCGCGCCATCACCTGCGCGATCTCCGACAGGCGCCCGATCGACCGCGTCTTCGGCGGCGTGCTCATGGGACTAGGTTAGGCCGCTACGCCGCGGCGTGCTTCGCGGCGCCGCGTCCACGGGCCCGGCGGCACGAGGAGCGACTCGGCACGGAGGTACGCGAGGCCAACGGCGGGGATGTCCGCGTACCGCTCGATGCAGACGTAGCGGCGACGCCACTCCGGGAAGAACTTCCGGTTGAACGAATAGAGGCGCTCGAGCTGGAAGACGTTGTCGGCCGCGAGCAAGCCGCGCCGTGCGACGCGCTTCGGGACGGTCGTCGCCCGCTCGGACGAGATGAGATCGGTGAACGCGCAGAAGTTGAGCGACAGCTCGCTCGCTCCCTCCTGCTTCGCCCACTCGACCGTCTCGACGATGAGGTACTCGGTCAATCCGTTCGGCGCGTGTTTCCTGCGCGGCATCGAGCTCAGCGACCAGCCCCCGCCTGCGGGAGCCGGAGCAAGGTGGAGGAAGCCGCCGATCTGGCCATCGGCGTCGGTCGCGACAGCAAGCACGGTGCCGGGGAGATGAAGATCGTCCATCGCCATGGAGAAACCGCGCTCGGGCTGGTCGCCGCGCCAATCGGCCGTCACTTCCGCGAGCTCCTTCTCGAGGTCGTCCGAGACGTCGTCGGCCGCGACGACGCTGAAGGTGTAGCCCGCCTTCTTCAGGCGCGTCACCGACTGCCGAACCTTCCGGATCGCGCGACCCTCGAGCGAGAAGTCGTTCGGCACGAGGACGGCCTCCTCGCCCATCGGGATCGGCTTGAGGCCGAGTTCCCGGTAGCGCGGCAGGTAGTGCTCGGAGGCGCCGACGACGGCGAGCCGCCAGCCGTGGGCGCGCGCGAGCTGCTGCAGCTCGGCGAGGAGGGCGTCGATCTCCGACTCCTCTCCGACCGGATCGCCGCTCATGAGGGCGGTGCCGGCAACGACGCGGTACGCGAGGAAGGCGCGACGGCTCGGCGAGAAGAGGTAGCTCTTGTCACGCCGCAGCGCGAAGAACGAGAGGCTGTCGGTGCCGTACGTCTCGACTAGCGTCCGCGCGACGCGGCGCTCTCCGACGGTCTGCGCGACGGCCTGCCCGAAGGGCCGCAGCCAGAAGTACAGCGCGGAGAAGCCGAGGACGATGCCGACTGCGGTGAGCGCGTCGGCCTGGCGGTTCGAGAGGTCGTGTCCCGGGATCTCGATGGCGAGGACGAAGGCGACGATCGCAGCAAGCGCGGCGCCGAGCCCGAGCCCCACGTGGACGGTGGCCGGATCGCCCGGCACGTCGAAGCGGTTCCGCCACCGCAGCAGCGCCAACAGGAACAGGAGCGAGATCGTCGCTTCCTCGACGTCGAGGCCCTTCGCGAGATGCGCCACGGCCGAGGCCATGACGATGAGGATCGCGAGTTGCCAGGCGCGATGCCGTCGCTTCGCGAGCGAGCGCGCGAGGACGATCAGGCCGATCGCGCAGGCCATCGTCAGGACGCGCGCGCCGTCCGGCCAACCCGGAGGAAGCACGCCGCGCATGAGCCGGTGACGGTCAGCCATCGCTGGAAGGGCGGCCGAGACGATGCCCATCACGCCGACCATGAGCGCGCACAGAGCGAGGAGCCGCTCGGCTGTGAGGCTTCGCAGCACCTCGGCAGGGTACAACGTCACTGTGACGACCGAGCCAGTCCGGGTTCCCCGCCGGCAGTGGGTCGCAGCGTTCCTCGTGGGCGTGGCGGTCTTCCTCATCCCGTGGACGCTCTATCTCACATTCACGCTGCCCTCGAACCACGTAACCCATCACTACGACCTCGCGTGGAGTGGCTTCGACGTCGGAATGGCCATCTCGTTCGCCGTGACCGGATGGGCCGCGTTGCGGGGATCCCAGTGGCTCGCGCCGTTCGCCGCTCTGACCGCGGCGATGCTCCTGTGCGACGCGTGGTTCGACGTCGTGACGTCGCGGCCGGGGTCGGAGTTCTGGTCGGCCGTCGCGGCGGCGGTGTTCGTCGAGCTACCGCTCGCCGTGCTCTGCGGTGTCATCGCCTACGACACCGAGCGGTTCCTCGCGGCGACGGTCACGCGCTACCGCCGTCGCGCGAACATCACCCGGGCATAGACGCGAGCGAGCGAGACGATCGTCGCGCGCTGTAGAGGGCGAGGACGAACGCAGCGGCAGCGAGGAGGAACGCGGCGCCATCCGCCCACGCATGGCCCACGCCGATCCACGAAACGACGTTCCACGCGAGGAGCGGGTGCAACGACGCCGAGCGGTGCGTGAGCCCGAGCAGCTGCGTCATCGCACTCCACGGCGTCTGACTCCGATCGTCCGCGCCGCCGAACCACCATGTGAACGTGACCGTCGTCATGGCGACGATCGACACCGCGGCGAGAATCGCCGTCGCACGGAACCAACGGGCGAATGCCGGCGCGAGGCCGAGCGCGACGAACGGCAGCGCCGGCGCGAGAAAACGTGGGCCGGGAGAGACGCCGCCGTATGGCAGGAAATAGCCGCAATCGGCGAGCACCAGGAGCCCGAAGATCACAGCGCAGCAGATCGCCTCGAAACGGAATCGCCGCGCCAGGAGGACGAGCCCGGCCGCGGCCGCGACGATCACGGGGGACGCGACGAGGATGCCTCGGCCGCCGGCAAAGACTTGGCCGACGGCATGCGCGTACGGAGTGTCGATCCCGAACAGCCCGGCCGTCTGTTCGGCCGTGTACCGATTCGTCACGTATCGGTACGACAGATGCAACGGCGACCCGAAGGCGGCCCAGTCGTACGCACCGAGCAAGAGGAGCGGCACGACCGCACCGGCGGCAAAGCGCAGGAGCGGGCGCAATCCGCCGGCCAAGGCGTAGGCGGCCAGCACGATCCCGATGACCGCGCAGAGATAGTTCGTATCGACGGCGATCGCAGCCAACAACCCCGCGAGCACATATCGGCGCGACCACGCGAGCAGGAATCCACCGAACGCGAAGCACCCGGCGAGAACGTGATCGAAGGTCGTCGCAGCGAGCGGTGCGACATACGTGCCGAGCGCGAACGCGACGAGCGCGAGCGCGCCGTAACCGGGCGCGAGCCCCTCGGAGACTCTCCCGACGAGGAACGCGAGCAGGATGAACCCGAGGCCACTCGTAAGGAGCCGCAATACCCACAGGCGTAGCTCGCCGTGCTCCCACCCGTGCGCCGGCACCAGCCGGATCGCCCACAGGGTGGGAACGGCGACGATCGACAGGCCCGGCGCCTTGTCGAGATAGTCCACGCCGCCGTATGTCGCGTGGTCGAGCGACCGGCCACACGGATCGATCGCCAGGTGCCCGTGCAGGACGGCACGCGTCAGGCAGATCCGCGCGGTGTCCTGCGTCCCAACAGGATTGACGGCCGTGAGCGCGGCGCACGCGGCGAGCGCGAGGAGCGCAAACTCGTAGCGCGGCTTCTGCCAGGGCAGCGAGCGCTTCTCGTCGACCGACGTCGCCGCCTGTCGGACCCTGTTCGCCAGCGCCGCCGCCATCGCCGGGCCTAACCATACGGAGGGCTGCGGACTAGGCAGACGCTAGGAGACCCGGCGCGACGCGTCCGAACCGTTTTCGAGCAGGCGAAGGCGGTGCTCGAGCTGGGCGACGCGGAGCTCCAGCTCTTCGAGGTCGTCCTTCCGCACGAGATCGAGCTCGTCGGTGAGCGCGCGCAGCACACCCATCGCCTGCTCGGAGAGCTTCTCCTTGCCGCCGCGCGCGCGGCTCGGGAGCTCGGCAAAGAGTTCTTCGACCGCGTCGAGGAAGAGCCGCGTGCTAGCGCGTTCGGCCATGCGGCCTCGAACGCCGGCGCTGGCTGCGCTTCTCGCGGCGATCCTGCTCCGCGGGCGTCGACGGCGTCGCAACGACGGCGTCGGCGAGCTCCGGCGTCGGCTCGGCCGCAAGCGCCTGCTCCGACGCGAGCAGCGCCGCGGTGTCCGACTCGGCCGCGGCGGCTTCCTTGCGGCGCGCGTACTCCGGCTCGCGCTCCTTCCAGATCGTGAGGAGCGGCGCGGCGATGAAGATCGAGGAGTACGCACCGGAGGTGACGCCGACGATGAGCGCGAAGGCGAAGTCCTTGAGCGTCGCGCCACCGAGGATGTAGAGACAGATGATCGGCAGCAGCGTGATGAACGTCGTGGCGAGGGAGCGGCGGATCGTCTCCCACAGCGAGACGTTGGCGATCGTCGCGAACGGCGACCGGCGCATGAGCGGGATGTTCTCGCGGATACGGTCGAAGATGATGATCGTGTCGTAGATCGAGTACCCAAGGACCGTTAAGACCGCGGCGACTGTCGCAACCGAGACCTCCTTCCCGACGAGCGCGTACACACCGATGGTGATGGCTATGTCGTGGAGCATCGCGAGGATGACCGGCATCGCGAACTTCAGGTCGAACCTGATCGTGATGTAGACCGTGATCAGGAGGAGCGAGACGATGATCCCCCAGATCGCGTCGACCGCGATCTGGTGGCCGAACGTCCCGGAGATGCTCTGGATGCCACCGCCGGAGGCGCCGAGCTGGGCCTTGGCTGCAGCCTCGAACTTCGCCGAGTCCCTGAGTGGCAGCTTCGACCGAATCTGCCATTCGGTGTAATCACCGTTCACCGCCTTGCCAACCCCCTGCGGTACCGCGTCGGGGTAGCCCTGCGCGGCCATGAAGTTCGAGAGCTTCGTTTGCGAGTAGGGCTGCTGGGTCTTGAACGAGATGACCGAGCCGCCCGTGAAGTCGATCCCGAGGTTGAGGCCGCCGACGCTCAGCGCGATGATCCCGGCGAGGATGATCGCGCCGGAGATGCCGAACCACGTGTAGCGGTGCTTCATGAAGTCGATCTGCAACCACTTCGCGGTCTGCTGGCCTTCCGCGCCCATGAAGCGCGGGTTGTCGAACCACTTGAAGCCGCTGAGGAGGCCGAGCATCGCGCGCGTCGCTGCGACGGCGGTGATGAGCGAGATCACCGTTCCGATCAGGAGCATGAGGGCGAAGCCCTTCACGTCGGCGACGGCGATGAGGAAGATCACCATCGCCGTGATCACCGTCACGACGTTCGCGTCGAGAATCGTGTGGAAACCCTTGCCGTAACCGGCCGAGATCGCCGAGCGGACAGACTTCCCGGACCGCACCTCTTCCTTGATGCGTTCGAAGACGACGACGTTCGCGTCGGCCGCGACGCCGATCGTGAGGATCAGGCCTGCGAAGCCGGGGAGCGTCAGGGTGACGTTGAACATGAGGATCGCCGCGTAGTAGAGAAGGCCGTAGATCGCGAGGCCGGCGACCGCGACGAGACCGAGGAAGCGATAGAGCACGAGGAGGAACAGCGCGACGATCAGGAGACCCGCGATCGCGGCGAGGATCGCCTGGTGGAGCGAGCTCTTGCCGAGCGTGGCCGAGACGTCCGACTCCGAGAGCCGCTGGAACGTGTACGGCAGCGAACCGCTCTGGAGGACGAGAGCGAGCTTGTTCGCCGCCCCCATCGTTCCCATGTCGTTGATGGTCGCCTGGCCGCCGACGATGCCTTCCGAGAGCCTGCTGTCCGTGTAGTCGATGTACGGCGTCGCCTGGAGCTTGCCGTCGAGGACGATCGCGTTGTGCTGCGCGTTCCGCTGGATGACCTGCGGATCGGTGTTGCCGGAATCGCCATTGAGACCGGCGGCGAGCTGACCACGCTGGTACTCGGCCTGCGTGATCTGCGTAAACGCCTTCCCGCCCTTGCCGTTGAAGCCGAGCGCGACCTGCGGCTGGCCCGAGTTCGGGTCGATACTCGCCTGGATGGCCGACTCGTTGAGATCGTCGCCGCTGATCTCCGGCGGCCCGCCGGAAGCGTTGGGGTAGTACTTGAAGAGGTACCAATAGTTCCCGTCCGGAGAAAGCGTCTTGGGGACGATCGTCGATCCGGTGAAATTCGTGGTTCCCCCACCCTGGGACACGACTTCACGGTTCGCCGGAACCGCAAGGAGCTTCGAGTCCGCGGGCTGCTTCTTGCCGGGGAAGCCGGCAAAAAGCTCCTTCAGCGTCGAGGCGGGCGGGGCGAGCAGAGGGTTGTGCACCGTCTTCGTCGTCTTCTTGCCGTTGACGACCGGATGCGTGACCTTGTCCTTCGTGCCGAAGAGGTAGTACTTCTCGGGCGTGCCCTTCTTCGCCTCGGCGACGACGGTTGGGTCGGAAAGGAGCGAGTAGAGCGTCGGGAACGGCGTCGGGTTGCCCGGGTTGCTGCCGGTGATGGTCGGCGGCGCGAGATCCTTTTCGAAGTCGAAGATCTGGAGCTTTCCGGTGGAGCCGACGGTGGCCGCCGCCTTGGCCGGGTCGTGCACGCCGGGAAGCTGGATGACGATGTCGCGATCGCCCTGCTGCGCGACGTTCGGCGAAGCCACCCCGAGCTTGTCGATGCGGCTGATCATGATGTCGCGCGCGGTTGACATCTGCGCCGGGTTGATCGTCTGGCCGCGATCCGGGACGGCGCGCAGGATCACCTCGAGGCCGCCGCGCAGGTCGAGGCCGAGCGTCGGCTTCTTGTACAGCGGCGATCCAGGGACGGCGATGAGCACGGCGCCGATCGCGGCGACGAGGATGACGCTCATCAGGATCAGGTAATTCTTGCGTTCTCTCATCAGCCGGGGAAGGTTAGCCGGGGTTCTCCGTGTCCGACTCGGCGTCGGGCGCCGGCTCGTCGGACGCGTCCTCGGACTCGTCGGTTGCCGTTTCGGGGTCGGGTTCGCGGTCCGTGAACTGGGCGGCGATCGCGCGCCGCGCGAGGCGCACCTCGACGTTCGGCGCGATCTCGACGCCGATCTCGTCCTGCTCGTCGTCGATCCGCGTCACCTTGCCGTACACGCCTCCCGCGGTGAGGATCTCGTCCCCGACCGCGAGCTCGGACTGCATGCTCTGTTGCATCTTCTGCTTGCGCCGCTGCGGGCGGATGAAGATCAGCCACATCGCGGCCAGACCGAGGACGATGATGATGAGGAAGCCCTGACCGCCGCTGCTGCTCTTTGCCGCCGCCTCGAGGATCATCCAGCCTCTCCCTTCGCTCCCGCGAGCGCTTGTTGCCGCCAGGTCATGAATTCGCCGCGCTCGATCGCATGCCGCGCTCCGTCGACGAGATCGAGCAAGAAGCGGAGATTATGCAGACTGAGGAGCCGAAGTCCGAGGATTTCATGTTGGGTCACAAGGTGCCGGATGTAGGCCCGGCTGAACTTGACGCAACTGGGGCAAGTGCACCCCTCCTCGAGCGGCCGCTCGTCGCGCGCGAACCGGGCGTTGCGGAGATTGAGCCTTCCCTCGCGCGTGAGCGCACTGCCGGTGCGCGCGGTACGTGTCGGGAGGACGCAGTCGAACATGTCGACGCCGCGCGCGATGACCTCGAGCACGCCCTCCGGATCGCCGATGCCCATGAAGTAGCGCGCCTTCTCCTCGGGGAGGAACGCCGCGGCGGCGCTCGTCGCCTCGAACATCGGCTCGCGCTGCTCCCCCACGCTGAGGCCGCCGATCGCGTATGCGTCGAAGTCGAGCGCGACCAACTCCTTCGACGACCGCTCTCGCAGCTCGACGTCCAGCCCGCCCTGCGTGATCGCGAAGCGGAGCTGGCCGGGCGCCCGCGGCAGGTCGCGCTGCCGCTCCGCCCAGAGCGTCGTGCGCCGCACCGCGTCCTCGAGCTCGGCACGCGACGAGCCTGCGGGCGGGCAGATGTCGAGGCACATCGCGATGTCCGAGCCGAGCCGCTCCTGGATCTGCGCCGCGAGCTCCGGTGTGAGGCGCTCGGGGCTCCCGTCGTACACCGAGCGGAACGTCACGCCGTCGTCGTCCGCCTCGAGCAGCGTGTCGCGGAGGGAAAAGACCTGGAAGCCGCCCGAATCCGTGAGGATCGGCCCGTTCCAGCCCATGAACGTGTGCAGCCCTCCGAGCTCGGCGATGAGCTCGTCCCCGGGGCGCAAGTGGAGGTGGTACGTGTTGCCGAGAATGACCTGCGCGCCGATCGTGCGCAGCTCGTCGGGGTCGACGGCTTTCACCGTCGCCTTCGTCCCGACGGGCATGAAGACCGGCGTGCGAACGTCGCCGTGCGCGGTGTGGAGCACGCCGGCGCGCGCGAGGCCGTCGCGCGCGGTGACTTCGAAGACCTCGCTCACCCGGCGAGCCTAGACGCCGCGCCCCGTTTCCCTCTGCGACAGCCGGGAAGGTGAAACGACATGGCAACACTGAAATCGTTTCGAGGCAATCCGTACTCGTTCGCGGCCCGGCGCCCGTTCCGCCAGGCGCGGCTCGCGTCGTACATCCACCGGGAGCACGAGAAGGGCCGGCCGCTCGCCGAGATCCTCGACGACCCGTACGTCCACCGGTGCGGCACGCGCGAGTTCGTCTGGCGGACGATGCGTGAGACGTCGCTGCTCGAGCTCCTGGGACAAGACGCGATCGTCGGGATTCAGCGCGCGAGCGACGCCCTCTCCCACCACGAGTAGATCCGGCGCGCGATCTCCTCGTCCCGCGTCCGATCGGCGGGCGCCTCGAGCTCGTGCTCGCGGATCCGTCCGAGCTCGGCGACGAGCGCGTGCGCCGGCGCGTTGCTGCCGAGAAGCGTCGCGATGCGGACGGAGTACGGCGCGAACTCGTCGAGCTGCGCGTTCAGCTCGCGCTCCCCGCCGTCGCGCCAGAAGTCGCGCCACTCGTTCGCGCTGCGCGGCCTCACCGGTTGTGATTCACCGCCTCGACGGTGTTTCCGTCCGGGTCGAGGGCGAAGGCGAGAACGGTCGTGCAGAAGCGCCGCGACGCCTCGCGATCGGAGACGCGGATGGTGACGTGGTCGAGCATCAGAGGATGAGCATCGCATCGCCGAACGAGTAGAAGCGGTACCGCTCCTCGATCGCTGTCGCGTAGAGCCGCCGCGTCTCCTCCACTCCGGCGAACGCCATGACGAGCGCGAGCAGCGTCGAGCGCGGGAGGTGGAAGTTCGTCAGGAGCGCGTCGACCCGCCGGAACTCGAAGCCCGGCGTGATGAACAGCTCGGTACGGCCCGCGAGCGGCCCGCCGCGCGCGAGCGTCTCGAGCGTGCGCACCGTCGTCGTGCCGACGGCGAGGACGCGCTCGGCGGCGCGGATCCGTTCCCACTCGGCCGCCGCGACCTCGTAGCGCTCTCCGTGGATCGCGTGCTCCTCGAGCCGTGCCTCGTTGACCGGGCGGAACGTGTCGAGGCCGACGTGGAGCGTGACGCGCGCCGGATCGATCTGCGCGAGCAGCTCCGGCGTGAAGTGGAGACCTGCCGTCGGCGCCGCGGCCGAGCCGGCTTCGCGCGCGTACACGGTCTGGTACCGCGCCGGATCCGTCAGCGGCTCGGTGATGTACGGCGGCAGCGGCGTGTTCCCGGCCGGCTCGCCGTCGAGCCGCACGCGCCACCGGCCCTCGCCGAGGTGCTCGATGAGCTCGGCCGGCCCGTAGCGCCGGCCCGCCTTGAGCCGCCGCGTAGGCCGCGCGAGCGCCTCCCACGTCCCGTCTTCTAGCAACTCCAACAGGAGCACCTCGCCGCGCGGCGACTCGATTGGAATGCGCGCCGGCACGACCTTCGTGTCGTTGACGACGGCGAGCTCGCCCCGAAGCTGCTCCGGCAGCTCGGCGAAGCTCCGGTGCCGCACGGCTCCGCTCGCGCGCTCGTACACGAGGAGCCGGGACGCGTCCCGCCGCTCGGCGGGATGCTGCGCGATCAGCTCATGCGGCAGGTCGTAATCGAGCTCGTCGACGTCCATCCGCCGCAGTTTGTATCGTCGCGGGCATGGATCAGGACGGAATTACACGCGCAATGCAACGGCTCGGGGAAGCTCCCGAGGCCCGCACGAAGCCGGCAGATTTCGACGCAGCGCTCGAACGCGCCCGCGCCGCCGTCGAAGCGCTCGCCGTGACGACCGCGGAGCTCGAAGCCGGCCTCCCGGAGGCGATCGAAGAAGGCATCCGCCATCACTTCCGCCCCAGCACGCGGCATCTCGCCGAGGTGCGCGGCCTCATGAACCAGGTCATCCGCCGGCTCGAGCGGATCGAAGGCGACGCTCTCGCCGAGCGGCATGCCCGCATCGACGACCTCGCGCTTCTCGTCGACCTCATCGCCGCCGGATGGAAGGGCGTCGACGATCGCATCGCGCAACTCGAGTCACGACTGCAGCGCGCCGCTCTTGAGGATGGGGGCGCTGTCGTCTACCGGCTCGAGGATCGTCAGGCCGGGTAAGAAACCCTGACGAGGCGGGTTTGTGTTCTCGGTTCTCTCGCTCACGGGCGAACTTTCACCGCTAGAGCGATGGGGCGCGATCTCGGCCATCGTCGCTGGCGTCATCGCGTTGATTCTCTTCGTCATCGCGGCCTGCCGATTCATCTCCGACTACGTTCGAAGACCGCGTTTGGAGATCGCGGCGGGACAGACTGACAAGCTCGCCCATACAAGACCCGATCTTCAATTCCTAGCCTCGGAGGGCGAGGTCGCGGCAGCGTATGCCACGTTCCTAACGGTGGACGCTAAGCCTGGAAAGCGGCTCGCGCGGGACGTGTCTGTCCGGCTAACGCCGCCCCACTTCTTGCTGTGGCGTCACAACGTGGACAAGCGCACGGATATACGAGCCGGCGATTCCTGCGAGGCAATCGTTCAACTCGTTGTCGTCCATACGGATGGCACTGGGCGAGTCCCTTTCTCGCTCCAAACGCCTGGAAGGACTACCCGCGAGTTTGAGGCTGAGGTCCTTATTGGAGACAAGACCCACACTCGCAAACGGTTCCGAATCGAGAACGGCTGGCACGCTGATTCCCCAGGTCTTCCGAATCCGTATCCGACGATTGTCGAGGATCCGCGGTAAGTTCAGACCGGGGATCCTGACAGAACGAGCACAGGCGGTCGGGGCGTGGTCGTACAGTCAAAGGCTCTGATAACCGCGCGGTAGCACGAGCAGGAACCAGCTGCCCGCGCCGGGCGCGCTGTTGACCTCGAGGCGGCCGCCGAGCGCCGACGCGAGCTCGCTCGCGATCGTGAGCCCAAGCCCGGTGCCACCGCCGTGGCCGCCGTGTCCCGACCAGAACGGCCGGAAGATCCGCTCCTGTTCCTCGGGCGGGATTCCCGGCCCCGTGTCCGTCACCGTCACGACGACGTCGTCGTCGCCCACCGAGAGTGCGAGCCCGACCGTTCCTCCTTCCGGCGTCCACTGAATCGCGTTCCCGAGGAGGTTCGAGACGATCTGGAGGATGCGGTCGCCGTCGGTGACGAGCACGGCGTTGCCGTCGAGCGTGAGCTCGAGATCGATGCCGCGCGCGTCGGCCTCCGTCGCAAACGCCGCGTGAGCGCGCTCGCAGAGGACGCGCATGTCGACCTCCTCGCGCCGCAGAGCAAAGCGCCGGGCATCGAGCTTCGCAAGGTCGAGCACGTCACCGACGAGCCGCTCGAGCCGCAGTCCCTCCTCCGCGACGACGTCGAGCGAGCGCCGGCGTGCGTCTTCGTCCTCGATCACGTCCTCCCGCAGCGCGGAGACATGGCCGCGGATCGCCGTGAGCGGCGTGCGGAGCTCGTGCGATACGGACATGAGGAAGTTGCGCGAGAGCTCGTCCGACTCCGCGAGCCGCGCGGCCATCTCGCCGAATCGCGTCGCGAGCTGCTCGATCTCGCTGCCGCCTCCCGGCCCGGGCAGGGCGACGTCGTAGTGGCCGGTAGCGACCTCGTCGGCGGCGTGCGTGAGCGCCTCAAGCGGACGAGTCACTCGCTGGGAGAAGTAGATGACGAGGAGAAGCGCGAGCGGGATCCCGATCCCGAATGCGATCGCGAGCTCGCCGAGCAGCTGGAGCCAGCTGCTCGTGACCTGGGAGTTCGGCTTCGCAACGACGATCGCCCCGACGGGGATCCCGGCGAGATGCACGATCCGTGCGACGGCGAGATAGCCCTTGCCGTTCACGGGGACGTTGATCGTGTGCGGGCCACCGCCGACGAGATCCCCGAACCGGAGGGAGCCCCGTGGCAGGACGGGCACGGTGCCGGCGAAGAGCGAAGCGCCGCCCACGGCCGGCACCCAGAAGATCTCGTCACCGCCGATCGCTTTGTGCAAGCTCTGAACGGGGACGTTCCCGAGACCGGCCTGCTGCGTATAGAGCTGCGCGATCCCCGCGGATTCGGCACGGAGCTCGTGCGCCGCACGCGTGTGCGTGTAGTCCTGGAAGAACCGAACGGCAATCAGCGTGGCGATTCCGACCGCGAGCACGACCCCGAGGAGAAAGAGCGCCGGCAGCCGGAAGCGCAGCGACCGGAACACGCAGACCTACGAGGCGGCCGGGGCGGGCGCGGCCTTGTACCCGATGCCCCACACCGTCACGATCGGCGACGCGTCACCGAGCTTCTTCCGCAGCTGCCGAACGTGGACGTCGACCGTGCGCGTGTCGCCCGCGAACGTGTATCCCCACACCCGTTCGAGGAGCTGATCGCGTGTGAGCACGAGGCTGCGATGGTCGAGCAGCTCCCACAGGAGGTCGAACTCCTTCGGCGCAAGGCGGATCTCGACGTCCCCGACATGGCACTCGCGGCTGCCGGCGTCGAGAACGAGATCGCCGTGCTCGAGCGTCCGCCCCTCGCCGTTCGGCCGTTCGGAGCCGCTGCGGCGGAGGATCGCGCGCACGCGGGCGACGAGCTCGCGCGGATTGAACGGCTTCGTGAGGTAGTCGTCTGCGCCGGCGTCGAGACCCGCGATCTTGTCGAGGTCGTCGTCGCGCGCCGTGAGCATCAGGATCGGGAGATCGCCGCTTTCGCGGATCCGCCGGCAGACCTCCATCCCGTCGATGTCGGGAAGCATGAGGTCGAGAATCACGAGCGACGGCTGCTTCGACTTGACGAAGCCGAGCGCCTCGCGGCCGCTCGCCGTGGCAAGAACGTCGAAGCCGTCTTTCCGCAGGTACGCGGCGACGAACGACGAGATCGCGTCCTCGTCCTCGATGACGAGGATCGTGTCGGTCGCGGCGTCGCTCACGTCGCCCGCATTCTCCTCGTGACGACGCCCTCGGGCATCGAGCGGAAACGCCCACCGTCGAACGCGTAGTGGCCGTCCTTGCCGCCATAGACCGAGCCGTGGAGGGACACCTTCCGGAACACGCCGCCGGCGTAGAGCGAGACGCCCGCGCCGTACACGACGACGCGCCAGACGCCGCCGACGGCGCGGAACCGGAAGTCGCTCCCGGTGTACTTCGTCCCCGACTGGCCGTGGTAGAAGACCGGTTCGCGCGAGAGGTCGTTCCCGGAGACTTGAGCGCCCGAGGTGCTGCCGGAGTAGTGGTAGATCTCGACCCTGCCTTGCTCTCCGATATGCCCGATCACGAAGCCCTGGACGGCGACGGTCGCGACCGGCCTGCCCGTGATGCCGCCGTCGGTCGAGGCGTTGTGGACGACGAGGAAGCCCACAGCAAGCGGGGTCTTCGGGCGCGCGGCGGCCGCCGCCGGCAGCGCGAGGATGGCAACAGCCACAAGTAGGAGAAGAATCCGGCGCATTTCCTGCTCCAGATTACTCCGCCACCGGCCGGAGGAACATCCGGCGCATCCGCGAATCTCTCTGCGAGATGTCGCCGCATGCTCTCCAGGATCGTTCGGAACGGCTCGCGTCCCTCATCGACGGGCTCGGAGCTGCCCTCCGCAGCAGCGGTGTCGCCGATGACGCGGCGTCGCGACTGCTCGAGAACGCGTCGGCCGCGGTCCTCGACGCCCTGACGCTCGACCTCATGCTTGCGGACGATGCAGCGACCCGTGTGGGCGCTCCGGTCGAGCAGCCCGAGGCCGAACCGGCCCTTCCGCTCGCGGCGTAACTACTTCTCGTAGCTGTAGAAGCCGCGGCCGGTCTTGCGGCCGAGCAGTCCGGCGTTCGCCATCGCGACGAGCCGCGCCGGCGGAGCCATCCGCGGCTCGCGGAGCTTCTCCCAGAGCGCCTCGCTCGCGTGCACGTGGACGTCGATGCCGACGAGGTCGACGAGCTCGCACGGCCCCATCGGCCAGCCGGCGCCGTGCTTCATCCCGGCGTCGAGATCCTCGGGTGTGACGCGCGCCTCGTCGAGCACGCGCACGCAGTCGTTGAGGAGCGGGATGAGGACGCGGTTCACGACGAAGCCCGGCGTATCGTGGCAGCGGATCGGGTGCTTGCCGAGCTTCTCCCCGAGCGCGAACGCGGTGTCGAACGCGTCGTCGGAGCTGCGCTCGGCGCGGACGATCTCGACGAGCGGCATGAGCGGCGCCGGATTGAAGAAATGCATGCCGACGACGCGCTCGGGTGTCGAGACGGCGCCCGCGATCTCGGTCACGGACAGCGCGGACGTGTTCGTCGCGAGCACGGCGTCGGCGCGGCAGACCTGCTCGAGCGCGGCGAACAGCTCCTGCTTCGGCGCCAGCTCTTCGACGATCGCTTCGATGACGATGTCGCAGTCGGCGAAGTCGGCGACATCGGTCGTTGTCGAGAGGAGCCCGATGTCGTAACTCTCGATCTGGCCGTTCTCGACCTTGCGCGTGAGGAAGTGATCGATGCGGCCGCGCGCCTTCTCCCCGAGCTCGGCCGTCACCTCGCGGCCGACGGTCTCGAGACCGGCCTCGACGGCAAGCTGCGCGATGCCCGCGCCCATCGTTCCCAGTCCGACGACTCCGACTTTCACGGCGGCGAGACTAGCTGCCTACGCCGTGGCGGCGACGAGCCAGGTGGAGGCTTGCGCCTCGACCTCGCCGTCGGCCTGGACGAACTGCCCGAGCGCGTCGTGCAGGAGCCGCTCGAGCCCCGGGCGCATCTCCGCACCCTGGTCTCCGGCGAGGCGGAGCGCTTCGGCGGCGGGGCCGAGCGCGAGGTTCATCTCCACGGCCCGGTCGAGGCTCTTGCCGAACTGGAGCATGGCGTCGTAGCGGCGCAGCGTGATGTTGCTGAAGCCGGCGCTCGTGTACTGGCCCGTCACCGTGTCCGCGTCGGCCATCGAGAACGGCCCCGGCCCACAGCGCGGCTCGTCCGTCTCGGACTCGTCGGGATCCGGCAGGAGCGGCTTCACGACCTCTTCCGCGACGTGCAGCCACGGGTTGTCCACCTTCCGCCGCCACACGACCGAGATGATCGGCGCGCCCTCCGGCATCGCGGCCCGGATGTTGCGAAGCGCGGGAACCGGGTTGTCGAAAAACATCGTCCCGAAGCGAGAGAAGACGTAGTCGAACGAGTCGTCGAACGTCGTCTGCTGGACGTCGCGCACCTCGAAGCTCACGTTCGCGACTCCCACCTCTCCGGCCTCGCGCTGCGCCTGTTCGACGAACCGCGGCGCGATGTCGACGCCGAGCGCCGAACCGGACGGGCCGACGATCTCGGCGAGTTGCTGCGTCGTATCGCCGAAGCCACACCCGACGTCGAGCACCCGGTCGCCTTCCTTCGGCGGGCGGACGCGCATCGCCTCGTCCCCGAAGATCGCGAGGCCGCCGATGACGATGTCGCGGTACTGGAGGAACCGATCGAAGAGGACGCCGTTCCAGGCCTCCTGCGCCTCGAGGTTCTCGGTCGCGACATCGGTCACGTCGGGATTCTAGGCGCCGCGTGGAATGCCGCGCGAGCGTCCTGGACCGTCTCGAAGTAGTGGTCCCGGCCGATCTGCTCGGTGATCCCGAACGCGTCGAGCTCCTTGCGGATGTGGGAGGCCGCCGCGGCGACGGCGAACACGATCCCATCGGACTGGAGCTGCTCCACGACCTCGTGGAGCGTCTTCCCGGCGGTGTAGTCGATGTCGTCGATGGCATCGGCGTCGAGTACGAACCACCGCGGTGGCGTCGGTCCGGAGACGAGGCCGTGGATCTCCTCGGCCATGCGCTCGGCGTTCGCGTAGAAGAGCCCGACGGCGAAGCGGTAGACGACGAGACCCGGCTCGGAGACGGTTCCCGGCTCGGGATGGCGCAGGCTGACCTCGCCGTCGGCTCCCCACACGACGACGCGGTCGCGCGGGTTGTAGTGCCTCCGAACGTGGAGGGCGATCGAGAGCACGATCGCGAGGATGATCCCCTGCTCGACGCCGACGATGACGACAACGGCCGCTGTCGCCGCGGCGACCCAGAACTCGTCCCGGCGGAGCCGCCAGATCTCGCGCATGTTCCCGATCTGCACGAGCTTCAGGCCAATGAGAAAGACGACGGCGGAGAGCACGGACTCCGGGAGATATTGCAGCGGTTTGGTGAGAAAGAGGAGGACGATCGCAACGACGACGGCGGTCGCGAGCTGTGCCACCTGGGAGTGGCTCTTCGCCTCGTCGACCATCTCCGTCTTCGTCGGACTGCCGTTGACGACGAACGTGCCGGTCAACCCGGCGGCGAGATTGGCGGCGCTGAGCCCGAGCAGATCGTCGTTCTCGTTGAATCGCTCGCGGTATTTGACCGCGAACGCGCGTGAGGTCGCGGCGCTCTGGGCCAGGATCACGAGCACGATCGACACCGACGTGGCGAAGAGACGCGTTGCGTCGTTCCAGGTCACACCCGACGGAAGGCCGACCTTCGGCAGGCCGCTCGGCACCGGCCCGAGGACTGAGACTCCGTGTGCGCTGAGGTCGAAGATCCAGCTGACGGCGATCGCGCCGACCACGACGACGAGTCCCGCGGGGACCGCCTTCACCCACCGCTCAAACACGATCAGCACCACGAGGACAGCCGCCGCCACCGCAAGCGTCGCGCCCGACGTCTGGCCGAACTCCTTCAGCGTGTCCCAGAACTTGACGAGCGTCCCCGCCGCGCGGCCGAACGCCACCTGCGGCGATGGCACGCCGAGCATCCCGGCGACCTGCCCGAGCGCAACCTGGATCCCGACTCCGGTGAGGAAGCCGACGAGCACCGTCTGCGAGATGAAGTTCGCGAGGAAGCCGAGCCGGGCGAGCCGCGCGCCGACGAGAAGCACGGCCGCCATGAGCGCGGCGAGACTCGCGAACGCCGTCCACTGCGGCGTGTCGGGCTTGAGGCCGGCGATCCCCAAGAGTCCGATCCCGGCGTAGAGGATCGCGGCCGTCGCCGAGTCGCCGCCGACGACGAGGTGGCGCGAGGACGCGAAGATCGCGAACGCGACGACGGGAACGAGGATCGTGTACAGGCCGGTTATCACCGGCGTGCCGACGATCCGCGTGTAGCCCATCACCTCGGGAATCGCGAGAGCCGCAAGCGTGATGCCGGCGACGATGTCGCGAGACAGCCACGCACGGTCGTAGGGGCGGATGCCGCCGAACAGCGTCACGATCCGACCCTAAACAGACCGGCTCGGGGACATGCTCGTGGCGGGCCGCTGAGGACGGCCGGAGTCTCACCGGTCCGCCGCGCGCGTGCACGGCCCCAGACTGCTTGAACGACCGGCGCAGGACGCCTAGAGTCGACTCACAACGACCCAGTACAGCGCGTCCGAAAGGAAAGAGGGGGTTTCATGAGTAGGTTGCTCGCTGGAATGCGCCGCTTGACGGCGTCAGGCCCCGCGATGGTCATATCGCTGGCCGCACTGTTCGTCGTACTCGGTGGAACGACGTACGCCGCCACCATCGCGGCGCCGGCCACACACCCGCACACGATCTATGCGTGCATCGAAAAGGCCGAGAATCAGGAGCTCCATTTGGCGCGGGCCGGCACTAAGTGCCCCCACGGCGAGCGGAAGATCTCCTGGAACTCCGCGGGACGGCGCGGGCCAAAGGGCGCAAAGGGCGCTCAGGGCGCAGCCGGACAGCCCGGCGGGATCGGACCGACTGGACCGAGCGGACCGTCGGGCCCGAGCGGCCCGTCCGGACCGCTCGGGCCGACCGGGGCGAGCGGACCCTCAGGACCGAGCGGACCGTCAGGACCCCAGGGCGATCCCGCCACGGCGGACGGCCCGGCCATCGAGCTCGGCACGACGACGTTCCCCGGAAGCACGTGCTCGCCGGCCGAGCCCAGCGGTGGCAGTACGGGCGGGAGCTGCGATTTCCCCACCTTCGTATCGCTCGCATCGCCGGTGCCGGTCAACACGGTGGTGGACCATCTCACCGCGTCGATTCCCGCGGCGCTGGCGGGCGACGAGACCGTGGGCGTGGGCCACCTCGATTACTCCATCTCCAACGCGTACTTCGCTCTTGACTGCACCATCCCGGCAGGGTCGACGTCGTGCACCGCCGCAGGCCCGAGCGGCACGCTTCCCGCCGGAACCGAGATCGTCTTCGTGGCGGAGACGGGAGGAAGCGCGACGCAGGTGAACTTCGGCTACGAACTGTCGACACCGGGAGTCACTGTTCCCGACACCAAGCGCTCGACAGTGCTCCACCTCATTCCGTAACACTCGGCTTCGGGTCGCAGCGACGAGATTCTTCGTCGCTGCGACCCAGCCCTGTCTAGACGCGTTCGATGACCGCGGCGATGGCCTGGCCGAAGCCGATGCACATCGTCGCAAGGCCGTAGCGCGCGTCCCGCCGCTCGAGCTCGGAGACGAGGGTCGCGGTGATGCGCGCACCGGTCGCGCCGAGCGGATGGCCGAGCGAGATGCCGCCGCCGTTCGGGTTGACGTCGCCGGCTTCGTAGCGCTCCTTCAGGCCGGCGTCGGCGTTGAACTGCGCGACGACGGACGCGAACGCCTCGTTCACCTCGATCACGGCCATGTCGTCCCACGTCAGGCCCGCCTTCGCGAGCGCCTTCGCCGACGCCTCGGGGTTGCCGTGCAGCATGAGGTGCGGCTCGACTCCGACGACGCCGAACGAGACGAACCGCGCGCGCGGCGTGAGACCGAGCTCCGACGCCTTCTTCTCCGACGCGACGAGCACCGCGGCGGAGCCGTCGACGATCTGGGACGAGTTGCCCGCTGTCACGACGCCGTCGGGGGTGAACGCCGGCTGGAGCGACGCCATCTTCTCGAGCGTCGTCTCGCGCCGCACCGCCTCGTCGACCGCAAACTTCACGCGCGTGAGAGTCGGCGCCCCGCCACCGTCATCCGGCTCGGGGACGTCGACCTCGACCGGAACGATCTCCTTGTCGAAGCGTCCCTCGTCGATCGCCCGCGCCGCGCGCTGATGCGACTCGTACGAGATCTGGTCGAGGTCCTCGCGGGAGAGGTTCCACTCCTTCGCGATCTCCTCGGCGGAGATTCCCTGCATGACGATGTCGTAGCGCTCGTACACGAGCGGCGACATCGAGCCGTTGTTGGAGCCCATCGGGACGCGCGACATCATCTCGACGCCGCCCGAGACGACGAGGTCGAGCTGCCCGGCCATGATCGCGGCGGCGGCGTTGAAGTTCGTCTGCATCGAGGAGCCGCACTGCCTGTCGACGGTCGTCCCCGCGACGGAGACGGGCCAGCCCGCGGTGAGCGCGGTGTTGCGGCCGATGTTCCACGCCTGCTCGTCGACCTGGGACACGCAACCCCACTGCACATCCTCGATCTCGGCAGGGTCGACGGAGTTCCGCTCGACGAGCGCGTTCAAGACCTGGGCGCCGAGCTCGTCGGCGCGGATGTGGGACAGGGTCCCGTTCTTCTTGCCGATCGGGCTGCGAACCGCGTCGACGATGAAAGCGTCAGTCATGCGACCGACTTTACCCCGGCGTTGCGCTTCTAGGCACCCTCGGCTCCCACACATGCGCGAGATACACGGGGGCGCCCAGCTCGATCACGAGCTTCTTCCCGGGCGTGTCGGCCTCGCCGATCTCCGTGAACGAATGGCCGACATCGCCGCCGATCACGACCGGCCCTTCGTCCGTCTCGACGACGACGATCTGGTGGCCGCGCGTCTCGCCCGGCGCGGGAACGATGCGCACGCCGGGAACGATTTCCGCCTCGCCGTCGTGCTCGACGTAGTTCATGCCGGGGAAGTCGACCCAGTCGCGGATCGTGTAGTCGTCGAGCGTCCGCGCATCCTCGAGCTCTGCGCGCTGGATGTGGATCGGGATCCCCGGGAAGCGCCGGTTGCCGCCCATGTGGTCGAAGTGCATGTGCGTGATCACGACGTGAGCGACGCGGTCGACGAGCTCCTGTGGCAGCGGGTGCGGAGTCGTCTGCCACTCGGCATCGAGCTCGGGCGTCGAGTCGATCATCCCGGTGTCGACGAGGACCAAGCCGTCGGGATGCTCGATCGTATGCGACAGCCCGGGCCACGTCTGGCCGTCGACGACCACCTCGCTCGTCAGATGGGCACGGATGTCGTCACGCGTGAGCACGCGCGGAGCATATGAAGCGCCAGACCGTCACGGTTTCGTCAACCCGGCCCCGGGCGACGTTTCTCTTTGTCCGCCGCGGGACAGGCCGAATGCGTGATCGGAGTCGGGATAGCTCTCATCGTGCTCGGTGTCGTCTTCCTGTTCATCGAGCCGTGGGTCGGGATCGTTGCCGGCGTCGTCGGAATCCTTCTCGCGTTCCTCTGGATTGCAGGAATCAGCCGACCTTCCGCCGACCGCGGGGAACGAATGGGCAGCGACCGCGCTTGACCGGATTCGTTTACTCTCCGGGCAACGATTCCGGCGACTTTGTGACAGCGAGGCTACGATGTAGGATCGTTGATGGACGAGGCTCGTGGGGAGCCTCGAACGCCGCTACTGATGCGCCCTCCGGGCCGTCGACGAGGAGATGTAAGACGCCGTGATCGAAGAAAGAACCGCGCAGTTACAGCAGTGCATGTATCAGTACTCGCGAGCGATCTACCGCTCGATCAAGGACATGATCGAGCCGTACGCCGACCGCGAGACGCAGCTCGCAGCGCGACGTGACGTGCTCGAGGCGTGCCAGCAGACGATGGAGCGGCTCGCGAGCGATCCTCTCTACTTCGCGAAGCCGGACCGCGCTCTGTTCCAGGACATTCGGCGGTACTTCCCGATCACCGCGCAGGCGCAGGTGGCGTGGGCCGTCGAGAACGGCGTCAAAGCTGCCGTCACCTTCATCCAGGAACAGATCGAGTCGGGGCTTCTCGACGGCGGCGTTGCTCGCTGCCGCGCGACGACACGCAAGGGCAAGCCGTGCCAGCGCACGCCGCTGCCGGAGCGCGACTACTGCCCGTCGCACCAGCACCTCGAGACCAAAGCCGCCGCTTAGCGTCCGGTGACCACGCAGCCGACGACGCTGCGTGAGATCCGTACGGAGTTGCGAGAAGTTCCGCGGGACCGGCGGCGCGAGATCGCGAACGCAATTCGTTCAGGACGCGCAGTTAACGATCCGCCCGACGCCGCCCTTGCCGTCGCGTGGGCCGAGTATCTGGATCGCCGGCGTTCCTCGTGGGCGTGGCCTCGCTGGGTGATGCCGCGGGACCGCCCGCGCGGGAAGCACGCGTGGCTATGGGGCTTGCACGCCGCGTGGATGGTCGTCGCGGTCGCGATCGCGGTCTGGTTGGCGCATCTCCCTTCTCCCTGGGACTATCTCGTCATCGGATTCTTCGTTTACAGCGCCGTCACCGTTCCGTTCACCCTTCGCCGCGTGCTCACGTCGTACTGGAACGCGTCACAAGCGGCCGCGGCCAATCGGGAGCTCCTCGAGCGCGGCGTCACTGCCTAGCCGGATCGTCCCCAGGTTCTCCACACTCGCGATCCACAGGCTCGCCTTAGTAGGGTGCCCCAGGGGATGAGTCACGACACCGACAAGCTGATCCGGCAGCTCTCGCTCGTCGCCTACTTGATGGCGGAGCGCCGGTCGATCACCGCTCGCGACGTCAAGTCGAACGTCGAGGGCTACTCCGAGATGTCCGACGAGGCCTTCGCACGCCGGTTCTATTCCGACCGCGCAGAGCTCCTCTCGCTCGGCGTCCCGCTCCAGTCGCAGCGCGACGAGTTCACCGGCGAGGAGCTCTACCAGCTCCGCTCCGAGCAGTACTTCCTGCCGCAGCTCGAGCTCGAGGACGAGGAACTCGCGGCGCTCCAGACGGCGTTCTACCTCCTCGAGGGGAAGTTCGCGTACGCGGAACCGCTCCGCCTCGCGCTCCAAAACCTCGCGCTCGGACGGCCCGGCTTCGTCGAGGCGCCGACCGAGACCGCCGGCCGCGTCGAAGTGCTCGACCCGGACTACTCGCCCGAAACACCGGGCCGTCTCGCGAAGCTCGAGAACGCGATCTCGAAGCAGCGCACGGTGAAGTTCGAATACTGGTCGATCAGCCGCGACAAGATGAAAGAGCGGACGCTCAACCCGTACGCCCTCCTCTCGGACAACGGCCTCTGGTACGTCGTCGGCCTCGATCTCGACCGGAAGGACATCCGCACGTTCCGCGTCTCGCGGATCCGCGGCGACATCAAGTTCGCGACACGGCGCGAGCGCGACTTCCGCGCGCCGAGCGACTTCGACGTCGAGCAGTACCGCGGCCGCCCGCCGTGGCAGATCGGCGACATCGCCGGCACCGCCCGCATCGAGGTGCGCGGCGACACGGCGTGGTGGGTGCGGCGCGCGTACGGCACTACGGGGACGCTCGAGGACGACGTCTTCGTGACGGAGTACTCCTCCATCCCCCAGCTCGCCTCGTGGGTGCTGCGCCAGAACGGGCGCGCCGTGCCGCTCGAGCCGCACGAGCTGAAGCAAGAGGTCGGAGCGGCGCTACGGCGTGTGCGCGAAGGCCACGAGGGAACGCCTCCGCAGCCTGCGCGGGAGAAGACCGTCCGCGACGTCGACGGCGTCGTCGAGCGCCCCGCCGGCCCGGTCGCACCCGAGCGCTTCGCGGTGCTCCAGGCCCTGCTTGCGTTCCTCCTTGCCGCATGCGGCGAGGACCGGACGGCGGAGATCCCGGCAGACGAGCTGCTCGAGCGGTTCCCCTCGGTCCCGCCCGACGAGCTCGAGGAGCACCTCTCGCTGCTCAACCTCGTCAACTTCGGCGGCGGCTGTTACACGGTCTACGCCGAGCTGCAGGGTTCGACCGTCCACGTGGACAAGGAGCTCTGGGGCGACACGTTCCGCGCGGCGCCGCGGCTGACGCCGCTCGAGGCGCGCGCGATCCGGCTCGCGCTCGAGTACGTCGGGCCGATGATCGCGGCCGACGCGCACTCACCGCTCGCGCGCGTCCGCAAGAAGCTCGAGGAGACGTTCGGGCAGTTCGACCTCGATCGTACGCCCGAGCCGATCGACGTCGACGAAGAGGAAGACCTCGTCGAGACACTCGCGCGCGGCGTGCGCGAGAACCGGCTCGTCGAGATCGAGTACCAGAAGGAAGCCGAGTCGGCGCCGTCGACACGGGTCGTCGAGCCGTACTCCTTCGGCCGCGAGCTACCGAACTGGTACGTCCACACGTGGGACCGGACGAGCGACGGCGAGCGGTCGTTCCGCCTGGACCGCATGCGCAGCGCGACGCTGACGAAGGAGCATTTCGAGCCGCGCGACGGCTTCGAGCCGACGAAGCTCCGCAACGCGCGGACCGCGCAGATCCTCTACGCGAAGGACGTCGCGCGGTTCGCGGCCGAGCGCGGCGCGCGGCGGCTCACCGACGGAACGGCTCTCGCGGTGCGCCCGTACGGCGACGACGAGTGGCTCGAGAGCGAGATCCTCGCCGGCCGCGGAGACGCGGTGCTCGTCGAGCCGGCGGAGCTCCGGACGCGCATCGCCGCGCGCGCGAAAGCGCTCGCGAAGGAATTTGGCGTCGAGCGGCTCCGCGCTCCCGCCTAGCCCTCGCTCCGCTTCTGTAGCTGCCACGCCTCGGCGAGCGCGTCCTCGATCGCCTCGGCGTTTCCCTGCTCGAGGTCTGCGACGACCATCATGTGCTTCGCGAACCGCCCGGGCGCCGAGAACGTCTCGGGGAACGACTGCAAGAGGAAGTCGCGGAACTCGAACGTCGCGCGGATGACGACGCTCGTCGCGTCGAGCTGCCGTGCGACGAGACGACCGTGGTAGCGCCAGTCGAGGAGACCGTCGCGGCGCCGTTCGACAACGCCGTCGAGCTCCGTGGCGAGCCGGCTGACATCGTCGAGATCCATGGCACCTGCGCCGGCCTAGGAATTTGCCGAGAGAACCGCGAGGAGCTCGCCGATCTCGTAACCGAGCTGCGCGGAGTGGCGCATGGCGTGCTCGCGGTCGACGGTGTAGCGATTCCGCCGCCCCTCTCTCGTCGTCTTCACATACCCGGCGGCGATGAGCTCCGCGAGGATCCGCTGCGTCGACCGCTCGGTGATGCCGACGCGTTCCGCGACGTCACGCAGCCGAATGTCGGGGTTCGCGGCGAGACAGAGCAGAACCTGAGCGTGGTTCGTGAGGAACGTCCAAGTCTTTTGTTCATCGGTTGACATGCGTCATTTGTCTCGTGTATTAGTTTTCACGTATAGTTCAGCGGGTAAGTGTAGTCGATGAGGGCGACGATGCTTGACGCAAACGGTCTATTCGGACATGTGAATGATTCGATCCGCGGCCTCGCGACCGACGGCCCGACGGACGAGACGTGGCAGTTCATCTGCGAATGTCCTGATCTCGGCTGCCACGCACTCGTGTCGCTCACGCTCGCCGACTTCGATGCGCGGCGCGCCGCCTCTCCCCCGTCCCCGATCCTCTCCATAGCCCATGACTGACTCGCAAGCGCACGACAACGTTCACGATCTGCCCGCTCCGGGCACTCGTCCGGCGATGCCCACCGACACACACCGGCACCTCGCCATGCTCCGGATCCTCTACGGAGCCTGCGCCACCGCTCTCGAGGCGTTCCGCGCCGCCGACAACCCCGTCGACGACCAGCTCGTGACTGACCTCGAGAAGATGGTGGAGCGGACGAAAGACGAGATCGAGCGTCTGACGTCGCACCTCGCAAAAGCCGAGTCCTAGTCCACGGGGGGCAGCGCCAGAACGAAGATCGCTCCCTCGCGCGGGAGCGAGCTGACTTCGAGCGTTCCGCCGTGGGCCTCGGCGATCGACCGCGCGATGAAGAGCCCCAGGCCAGTGCCGGGCTTCGAGCTGCCGGGAATGTCGACGCGACCGAACTTCTCGAAGATGCGCGACTGGTGCTCCGGCGGAATCCCCGGCCCCGCGTCGCGCACGGAGATGCGCACGCCGCCGTCCGCCGCGAATGCCTGCACGACGACCTCTCCCTCCTCGGGCGAGTACTTGACGGCGTTGTCGATGAGGTTGCCGAGCACCTGCCGCAGCCGCGCGCGGTCGCCGCGAATCGTCGGCAACGTCCCGTTCACCGAGGCAACGACGGCGACGTCGTCCTGCACGAGCGTCGCCGCCTCGACGGCGTCGCGCACGAGCCCTTCCGGCTCGACATCCTCGAAGCGGTAGCTGAACGTGCCCGCCTCGAGACGCGAGGTGTCGAGGACGTCGGCGACGAGATCCGCGAGCCGCGTCGTCTCGTCGGCGATCAGGGCGAGGAACGACTCCCTCTGCTCGGCGCTCAGCAACCGCCAGCGTTCCTGCAGCGTGCGCGACGCGCCGATCACGGCGGCCATCGGGCTGCGCAGGTCGTGCGAGACGAGCGAGACGAAGTCGGCACGAAGGGCCGAGAGCCGCGCGAGCTCTTCGACGCGGCGGCGCTCGGCCTCGTACGCGCGAATGTTCTGGACGGCGGTCGCGACGAGACGGCCGAGGAGGGAGACGAGCTCGACCTCGTCGTCGCTGAAGGCGTCGGGCGTCGCGCGCGAGACGCTGAGCATCCCGGTCGTCCGGGCGCCGAGCTGGAGCGGCGCGAGGAGCTCGCTCCGCAGACCGAGCCCGACGAGCAGCTCGTCCTCGGGAAACTCGGTCTCCTCGAGGTCGCGCCGCACGATGATCCGCCCCTCGAGCACCTGCTCGAGCACCGACCCCGCGAGCGGCCCGACGCTTCCCGGCGGGAAGATGTCGTTCGCCCCCGCCCCGGCGGTCGCCATGGTCGTCGCGGTGTCGCCCTCGACGAGGACGATTGCGGCGCGCTCGAACGGGACGAGGCCGCGCAGCTCGCGGATGAAGGCGCCGAACGCCGCGTCGAGCTCGAGCGAGGACGCGAGCGCACGGGCGACGCGGTTCGCCGCTTCGAGCACGTCGGAACGCCGGGCGAGCTCGTCCCGTAGCCGTTCCGCCTCGGCGGCTCGTTCGACGGCCACTTCCCGCTCCGCCGACAGCCCGTCGCGAAGGCGGCCGATGACGATGCCGGCGACCATCCCGACGAGGATCCGCACGAACCCTCCCGGCCAGACGTGACCGGGGCCGAGCACGTCGATCACGATCGTCGATCCGGTCATGACCGCTCCCGCGATCACGCCGCCGAGCAGGCCGAAACGCAACGCCGCCTCCGCGACCGGGATGAGGTAGAGCGCGCGGTACGGCTCGGCGGGCTGGTAGGAGAAGACGGCGACGAATCCGATCGCGGCCAGCCCGTCGCCGGCGATGAGCAGCGCGCGCGCCAACATCCGAGCGCTGCGGTCGAGCTCGATCCGACTCAGACCCGCCGAAATGACCGTGATCGCGCCGAAGAAGACGACGACGATCCACGCCCACGGCTCATACCCAGGCGGAAAGTTGGTCACCGCCACCGTCGCGATCGCGACGACGACGAGCGCAGCGCGCAGGAGTACGAGCCACTGTCCCTGGCGCCTAGGCCGCATTGCTGTCCTCCGCGGCGGCGTTCTCCTTGGCAACCTCGGCGTTGCGCTGGAGAAACCGCCCGTCGTTGCGCGGCACGTAGAGACGCGCGTAGCGGCCCCGCAGCTCGTCGGGGTCGGCGTTCAGCCAGTCCGCGAGCGAGACGTGCGGCTCGGCGCCGGACGGCAGCGGCTCATCGGCGCGCCGCTTCTCGACACCGCGGTTCCATGGGCAGACGTCCTGGCAGATGTCACAACCGTAAACATGCGCGCCGAAGTGGCTGCGGTACTCCTCCGGCGCCGGCGCGGCCGATTGCGTCCAGTACGAGAGGCACCGCGTCGCGTCGAGTACTCCCGGTTTGTCGAGCGCGTTCGTCGGACACGCGTCGATGCAGAGACGGCATTCGCCGCAGTTCGCGTCGAGGGGCGGCGTCGGCTCGAGCTCCTGGTCGCTGATGAGCGTTCCGAGCACGACCCATGAGCCGTGGCGCCGCGTGATGAGCAGCGTGTTCTTGCCGTAGAAACCGACGCCGCTGCGGGCCGCTGCCTCGCGGTCGACGTGCTGGTTCGCGTCGACGAGGACGCGGTAGTTACCGCCGATGCGCCGGCCGAGCTCGTCGAGCTTCTCCCGGAGCACGGCGTACGCGTCGAACCACGTGTACCGCGGCAGACGTCCGTGCCCGGCGGGCCGCTCCGGCTCCGGGAGCCAGTAGCAGAGCGCCGCCGAGACGACCGTGCGCGCACCGGGAAGGAGCGTCTCGGGATGGCACGACTCCTCCGGCCGCGCCATCGTGAAGCGCATGTCGGCGAAGAGGCCGCGCTCGCGCCGCTCGCGGATGTGCTGCTCGGTGTCCGTGTATGGCTCGGCGCGCGCGGCGCCGATCGCGTCGAGCCCGAGCTCGGCGGCGGCAGCTTCGAGTTCTGCGGCGTTCACGCCGATAGTCTGCCGCGGTGCGCGCAGTGCGGATTCACGAGGACGGCGGCCCCGAGGTTCTCGTCCTCGAAGAAGCGCCCGATCCGGTGGCAGCGGCGGGCGAGGTTCTCGTCCAGCTCAAAGCCTCGTCGCTCAACCGCCTCGACGTCTTCATTCGCAAAGGCTTGCCGTCGGTCCCGAAGCCGCGGATTCTCGGCGCCGACGGCGCGGGGATTCGCGTCGACACGGGCGAGCGCGTCGTGCTCAATCCGGGCATCGAGACGCCGAAGGGGATCCACGTGATCGGTGAGCATGGCGACGGCACGAACGCGGAACTGATCGCCGTGCCCGAGGCAAACGCCCACCCCATTCCCGCCGGCCTGAGCTTCGAGGAGGCGGCGGCGTTCCCGCTCGTCTTTGTGACTGCGTACCGGATGCTCGTCACGCGCGCCCGCCTGCAGGAGGGCGAGTGGGTCTTCACGTGGGGCATCGGCAGCGGCGTCTCGACCGCGACGCTCGCGATCGCGAAGGCGCTCGGCGCGCGCGTCATCGTCACCTCGTCGAGCGAGGAGAAGCTCGCGCGCGCCCGCGAGCTCGGCGCCGATCTCGCGCTCAACCACGCGACCGATGACGTCAAAGCGGCGGTCAAGGAGGCGACGGGCGGCCGCGGCGCCGACGTCGTCGTCGAGCACGTCGGTGAAGCCACGTGGAAGACGTCACTCGACATTGCCGCGCCCGGAGGCCGGATCACGGTCTGCGGCGCGACGACAGGCCCGAACCCGCCGGCGCAGCTCCACCGCATCTGGTGGAAACAGCTCTCGATCCTCGGCTCGACGATGGGAACGGCGGAGGACTTCGCGGCGGTGTACGACCTCGTCGCAAGCGGTCGCGCGCGCCCGGTCGTCGACCACGTCTTCCCGCTCGAGGAGGTCCGCGCGGCGCACGAGCGCATGGAGGCCGGCGAGCAGCTGGGCAAGATCGTCCTCAGCATTTAGGCTCGCACCATGAAATGGATCGCCGCCGCCGTCGCCGTCGTCGCGGCAGCCATCACGGCGGTTGTCCTCGTCGTCGTTGTCCCCAGTAGCCCCGGAGCCGGGCCGCTCGGCGAACCGGATGGCTTCTACCCCGGCGGCGCGATGTCGGGCTTCGGCCCGGTGAAACCCGGGCAGATCGTTGTGATGGGCCTACCGCTGACGCAGGGCAACAACCTGCCGATCAAGCTCCTCGGCGTACGTCCGCTGCCAACCGACAACGTGAAGGGACTGCACCTGCGGTACGCAGCCACGACAGGCGCCGGCCTGCAGATCGGCGGCACCGTGGGCTGGCATCCGACCCGCTGGCAGTTGCGATCGCTGCCGTTCGTCATCCCGGCCTTCGAGCCGGGCGGCGTCGTCATCGGCGTTTCCGCGAGCGCGCCGCGGAGGTATCGGCTCCGCGGCTTCGTCGTCGATTACATGATCGGCAATACCCGCTACAGCGCTCCGCAAGGTGACGGCCTGTACGGCCGGTTCCGCTCGTAGCGGATGCCGTTCGAGAATCGCGTCACGCCGCTCGGAGAGCTGATCGCGACGCCCGAGCGCGGTCTCGTCTACGGCAACCGCGGCTGTCTGCACGACGCCGACGCGCGGATCCGGCGGCAGTGGCAGGTGAAGCGCTGGATCTCGTGCCGGCTCGAGTTCCGCGGGTGGCACCGCGCGAGCGGGCCGATGCCGCCCGGCCGCTTCACGGGCCTGTTCTTCCTCGACGAGGCGACGGCGTTCGCGGCGGGGCACCGGCCTTGCGCCATGTGCCGCCGCGAGGATTACGTTCGCTTCATGGAGCTCGTCGGCGAGAAGCGCGCAGACGACATCGACGAGCGGCTGCACGCGGAGCGGCTCGCGCCCAAGCCGGAGCATGACGCCGCCGGCCTGCCGGACGGCGCGTTCGTGCTCGTGGACGGTGACCCGTGGCTCGTGCTCCGCGGGGAGCTGCTTCGCTGGACGCCGGCGGGTTACACGGAGCGACGGCGGGCGCGCGGGCGTGCGCCGGTGCTGACGCCGCTCACGGTGCTGCGCGTCCTCGCTTCGGGGTGGCACGGCCTCGTCCCGTTCCTCCACCCGAGCGCCGGCTAGTTCTTCGGATCCGGTCTACCTTGTCCTCATGCTCCGCCTCGAACGGCATCGGCTCGGCCCGCGCGTCTACCTGTTCGGCCTGCGGATCCACGAGTTCCTGCTCGGGTTCGGCGTGTTCGCGGTGTTGATTGCGGGCGGAGTGGCGGACGTATGGGATCTCACACGCCGCACCGAAGCCGCAGCCCTCTTCGGAACGTGGCTCGTCGGAAAGGACTGGCGCGACCTCTTCCCGTCGAAGCGCAACACCGCGTCGTGGAGCCTCCTGCCCCACCGCGTTCCCCGCGACTAGCCGGACGTTAGATCTTCCCGCGGGCGAGGTCGATCAGGCGCGCGAAGACCGGACCGTTGCGTAGACCGTCGTGCTCGTACTCGTTCGTCAGCCACGGGCGGAGGCCCTTGATCCGCGCGGCAGTCTCCTCGGAGAAGCGCCGGTCGACGTACATGTCCTCGGCGTAGATCGCGGCCGCCGCGGGCACCTCGTTCTCCTCGAGCCGCGCGCCGTCGTACAGCGCAGGCCACTCGTGCTGCGCGAGCAGCTCGGCCGCCTCACGCAGCGGCGCAAGCGCGCCGTGATCCTCGAACATCGACGGGTAGATCATCTCGCCGGTGAAGAGCTCCGGCTGCGACGCGAACTCGTCCGGCATCTCCCGCTGCGCCGCCCAGTTCGTCACGCAGCCGTCGGCGTAACACGCCTCGTGCACGACGGCGTAGAGCGGATTGCGCCCGAACGACGTCGCCGACTCGACGCCGTAGAGAAACGCAGGCGAGTCGGCTGAGAAGTCGAGGAGATAGTGCAGCCGCTCGGCGCCGTCGCTCATCCCGAGCGCCATGCCAAGCGTCCGGAAACGCGCCGAGGTCAGGACGTCGCCCGACGGCAGCCGCACCTCGTCTGAGGCGAGCCGCTCGTGCAGCGCCTGCACCTTCGGGAGCTCCTCGGGATACCGCTCGTAGAAGCGTCGGTTCCGCTCACGCAGGGTCACGTACGTCGCGCGGTAGACCTCTTCTGTCGGCCGCGCGAGAGGCGGAAGACCGCCCGTGAGGAACGCCTCGCTGAGCCCGTGCGGGAAGAACGAGAGGTACGTCGTCACGCAGAAGCCGCCGAAGCTCTGGCCGAGCACGCTCCACCTCTCGACACCGAGATCCTCGCGGATCACCTCGGCGTCGCGCACGATCGAGTCTGCGCGGAAGTGGACGAGGTACTCGTACTGCTCCTGCGGCGTCATCCCCTCGAGCGTCCCGACCGGCGTCGAGCGTCCCGTGCCGCGCTGGTCGAGGAACAGCACGCGATAGTCCTTCAGCGCACGCTCGAGCCAGCCGGGCGTCTTCGGCGTCGTCGGCCGCGGCGCTTCGGAGCCGGGGCCGCCCTGGAGGAAGACGAGGTACGGCCGGTCGCGGCCGTCGCTCGCCGCGACCTCGCGGGCGAAGACACCGATCGTCGCGCCGCCGGGCTGCGCGTGGTCGAGCGGCACCGAGAATTCGTGATCCGTGATCACGAGCCCGTGGACTTCATGGACGACAGTCATGCCGCGACGCTAGCCGATATAGGGTCGCCCCATGAGACGCATCGCCGTCGCACTTGTCGTGGCCGCGGCGGTCGCCGCTGTCGCGATCTGGTTCGCGTTCCTACGTGATCCCGGTCCCGGGCCACTCGCCGATACCGGCGGCGGCGTGTTCGGGATGGACGCGCTGCCCGGCCAAATCGCCTCGATGGATTACCAGCTTCGGAAGCCGCTGTCCGTGCCGGCCGTGCTGCTCGGTATCCGCCTACTGCACCCGGCTGAGGGGCGCGGACTGGCGTTCCGCTACGCCGCGAGAACGAACGCCGCCGGCGGAGCAGTCGGCAGTGGCGGATGGCGACTTCGCGCGTGGCACGCGAGGCCGCTGGCCGGTTTCGTGATCCCGGCGCACCAATATGGGTCGCTGGTGGTCGGAATGTCGGCGAGCCAGCCCGGAGTCCACCACATTCGCGGCTTCATCCTCACGTACCGGGTCGGCGACACGACGTACAACGGCCCGCTGGAGGACGGCATCGACCTCCGCGTCAGGAAGAAGCGCTAGCCGAAGCCGAGGATGAACTTCGCGTCATCGGACATCCGGTCCGGCGTCCAGGGCGGGTCGAACGTCAGCTCGAGCTCGACGTTCTCGATCCCTTCGACCTGGCGAATCGCGCCGTCCATGTCCTGCGCGATGAGCGGGCCGGCTGGACAGCCCATCGACGTGAGGCTGTACTGCACCTTCGCCGTCGAGTCCTCCACGTCGACCTCGTAGACGAGGCCGAGATCGACGACGTCCATCCCGAGCTCGGGATCCTCGACCGTGCGGAGCATCTCGAGCACTTCTTCCTTCGTCGGCATGGAGTCAGTCTAGGGTTCGAGTCATGCTTCTCGGCGCGAGCACCGCCTGGATCGACGCGATCATCCTCGCCTCGATCGTCATCCCGCTCGGCGGCTTCGCGATCTTCGCCGTCTGGTTCCTGCGCCAGAAGGGCGACTAGCCGGCGGGAGCGTTTTCGTGACGGCGCGCGACACCGCCTGACCCATCCCAAACTCCCACCCACCCACGGGGCAATAAGGATGCGTGACAATCCGCGCCACGAAGGTCGCATGTTCGTGCCAAATGTGCGACTCGGCGGTCTGGTCGCGCGACAGCAGGGCGAATATCAGTAAACGACCCGATCGCCGCTCGCGACTTCGGTCGTACGACGGCTAGCTAGTAGCCGAGCAAGCGCACCTCTTCGCGGCGCTCGCGCGCGAAGAAGTGGATCCCGTCGACGAACCGCACCCAGTTGCACCGCGTGCACATGACGAGCGAGTGCGTCCGCGCGCTGTCGGCGAGGAAGCGGACGCCGCGGAGGAGGTCGCCGTTCGAGACGCCCGTCGCCGCGACGATGACCTCGCCGGGCGCGAGATCCTCCGTCCGAAAGACGCGCTCGTAGTCCTCGATCCCCGCGTTGCGCAACTCGTCGATCTCGCGCCGCGACGTCGGCCAGAACTGCGCCTGCAGCTCGCCGCCGAGACAACGCAGAGCCGCCGCAGAGAGCACCGCCTGGCGCGTGCCGCCGATGCCGATCGCGAGGTGGTCGTTCGTGCCGCGGATCGACGCCGAGATCGCCGCGGTGACGTCGCCGTCCTGGATGAGCTTGATCCGCGCGGTCGACTTGCGGATCTCCTCGATGAGGTCGTGGTGGCGCGGGCGGTCGAGGATGATCGTCGTCACGTCGTTCACGCGCCGGCCGTACGCCTCCGCGATCGCCTCGATGTTCTCGCCGACCGGGCGGAGCAGGTCGATCGCGCCGCGCGCGCTCGCGCCGACTGCGAGCTTCCGCATGTAGATGTCGGGCAGCGTCGTGAACTTCCCGGGCTCGCCGACCGCGATCATCGACATCGCGCCGTTGCCGCCGCGCGCGACGACGCCGTGGCCCTCGAGCGGGTCGAGCGCGAGGTCGACGTCCTTGCCGCCGCTCCCCACGATCGCGCCCGGCGTCAAGCCGCCGGAGTCGTCGACCGAGCCGAAGACGACGCGGCCGTTGATCGGGAGGAAGTCGATCGTCTGGCGCATCGCTTTCGCCGCTGCCTCCTCGGCGGCGTGCTCGTCGGCGCGACCGAGCCAGCGCGCGGAGACGAGCGCGGCGTGCTCGGTCGCCCGGAGATACGCCTGGCACTGGCACGGCTCCACCTGCGGGTCGACCTGTTCCTGTTCCTGTGCGCTCATTGGGCCGTCCTGCTCCTGTCCGCGGCGTCGAGGACGAGGTCGGCGACGGTCCGCGCCGCGCGATCCGCATCGACATTCTCGATCACCGGCACGCCCTCCGCGTGGGCGCGCTCGATGATGATCTCCTGGAGGATGCGAATGTCGTCGAAGCGCTCGAGGTAGCGCGACTCGGGCCGCTCGGAGTCCGCATCGCGGTACTGGAAGTGCCGTACGTGCTCGTCCTCGTCCTCGATCGAGAGGACGACGTAGACGGAGACGGCGCGCGCGGGATCCGGCAGCTCGAACATCCCCGGCACGAGATGAACGCCCTCGAGCACGAGCGACCAGCCCTCCTCGAGCGCTCGCTCGGACGACGCCCGCGCGCCGACGAGGATGTTGCGCGACTGCGACATGAAGCCGAACTCAAGCGGATCTTCTTCGCCGCGAAACGCGTCGCCGACCTCGAAGCTCGACAGGTGGATCGCGGGCATGAAGTCGTCGGAGAAGAACGCGCGCATCGTCTGGCGGATGAAGTCCGTGGACGTCACGCGCGTGATCCCGAAGCGGTACGCCAGCTCGGTGGCGACCGTCGACTTACCGGTTCCGGTCGCGCCGCCGATGAAGACGATGATCGGCAGGTCGAGCTCTCGGAGCTCGTGGTAGCGGCGCAATCGCTGGATCGTCTCGTGCCCTTCGGCCTCGCCGAGCACCTCGACCGCGAGCTCGTCGAGCCGCTCGAGCTCGATCTCCTGCGCGCCCCGTTCGGCGAGGTCGTCGCCGACGCGCGTCGCGAGCGCGTACGCGCGGTGCGCGGCGACGCCGGCAGCCATGAGCGAACGCGCCATCAGGCCGCGCGAATACGGCAGGCCAAGCTCGCCGCCGCCGAGCGGCAGCGGCAACATCCGGCGCGGCGCGGTCATCAGGAGAGGCTCCTCTCCGCGACGAGCCCCGGCAATCGTTCGTCGAGCTCCGCGGAGACCACTGCATTCGCGGCGAGCACGACGTCCGCGCCGCGGGCGAGGGCCGTCTCTGCGACGACGTCGATCGCGGCCGCCTTCAGCTCGACGAGATAGACCTCGGCGTCGACCGTCTCGAGCTCGGAGCGGAGGGCGTCGCGGTTCGCGAGGTTGCGCGAGACGTGAACGACGTCGGCGTCGAGGTGTTCCGTCGGCGCCGAGCCGGTCGTGAACACGGCGGTGCGGCGGCCCGCGAGCGGCTCCATCGGTTCGAGGCGCAGCTCGGCGGAGACGATCGGCACGTCGGCGATAGAGGCGATTGCGTCGCGGTCGGCGCCGCCGCTGTCGACGACGAGATCGGAGACGAGGACGCGGTACGCGTTGAGGCCGGCGCGGACGTCGTGAGCGCCGTTGCAGACGAGGATCCGCGCATCCGCCGCGACCGGCGGGAGCGCGGCGCCGCTGCCGTCGAAGACGACGATGTCGGGATCGAGACCTGCGGCAAGGCGAGCGCCATCGAGGACGTTGTCCGCGAACGGCGCGCCGGCGAGCCCTCCGCCCGCGCGGCGGCAGCCGACGGTCGGGACACCGGCGAGCGCGGCCGTCTCGAGATGATCGGACGCGGCGTGGCGTCCGGCACGCGCGAGCGCCATGAGGTCGTCGAGCGTTGGCGGCGTCTCGATGAGCTCCGGCTCCGCCGGCCCGCCACGCCCCATCGCGACGACGACGACACGCCGGTCACGCGAGAGCACGCGCGCCACGTGCCCCGTAACGGCTGTCTTCCCGATCCGCTTTCCGACGCCGATCACGGCAAGCGACGGAGCGCCAACAGGCTCGAACACCGGCGGGTCGAACCGGAAATCCGACCCGACGTACGGGAGCCCGAGCGCGAGCGCCCGCGACGCCCACAGCATCCGCTCCCGCGGCCCGAGCACCGGCTCGTCGGAGAGATCGACGACGAGATCCACCTCCACCGCGTCGAGCGAGTCGACGAGCGGCACGCCGTAGTCGTCGCCACCGCGGAGCTTCTCCGTGCCACCGACGAGCAGCGCCGCGACGACGTCGTACGGCAGCTCCGCGAGCGCGTCGCACACGACGGGCGCGTAGTGCTCGCCGTCGATCAGCACGACCGCGCGCGTCACGACGAGCGCACCTCGTCCTCGATCTTCGCCGTGTATTTCTCGTACGTCTTCGTCTCGGTCGAGAACTGGATGATCCGCTCCTGCTCGTGGAACGGGTACTTCCGCCATACGTCCACGTGCGTGCCGTCGACCTCGACGACGTTGTAACAGGGTCGCCCGTTGCCGCGGAGGCGCGTCGACGAAACCGTGCCGGCGTTGACGACGAAGAGATTCTCGAGCCGCCACGCGTACGGGACGTGCTTGTGCCCGCTGAGGACGAGATCGACGTTCGCGCGCTGCAGCGTCTCGAGCGTGTCGCCGGCGTCGTGGACGATGTTGCGCTCGCGGCCCGTCCCGGGCACGGGCAGCAGGTGGTGATGGAGGACGAAGACGCGGAGCGCGGCCTCCTGCGCGAACTGCTCCTCGATCCACCTGTAGCGCCCGCGGCCGATCTGGCCGTTGTCGAGGTCGGGCTCGCTCGAATCGACGGCAACGATCTGCGTGTCGCCGAGGCGAAGGACGGAGTTCCGCTGCCCGAACAGCTCCTCGAAGTGGACGTAGCCGACGTTGCGCGAGTCGTGGTTGCCGGGGATCACGACCATCGCCTCGCACTCGATCGTGTTGAGGTACTCGCGTGCGAGCGCGTACTCGTCCTTGAAGCCGTGCGAGGTGAGATCGCCCGAGATGACGACGACGTCCGGCTCGAGCTCGTTCGTCTCCGCGATCGCGCGCTCGAGGTGATCCGGGAGGAAGAACTGCTGCCCGCAGTGGAGATCGGAGAGTTGCACGATCCGGAACATGTCCCGGAAGCCTACGAAATTGCCCTAGAAGATCCAGCTGATGGGGTAATAGAGCGCCGCTGCGACGAGAGCGGCAGCCGGGAGCGTGAGGATCCACGCGAAGACGATGTTCCCCGCCACGCCCCATTTGACCGCCGACAGCCGCCGTGTCGAGCCGGCGCCCATCACGGATCCGGAGACGACATGGGTCGTCGAGATCGGGAATCCGTACTTCGTGCCGAGCCAGAGAGTCGAGCCCGCGGCGAGCTGAGAGGCGAAGCCATGCTCGGGTTGCATGCCGTAGATGCGCTGGCCGAGCGTCCGAATGATCCGCCATCCGCCCACGTACGTGCCGGCCGCGATCGTGAGGCCACAGGAGATCTTGACCCACGTCGGGATGCTCTGCGCCTCCGCCTGTCCGGAGTGCAAGGCGAGTGCAAGCGCGATCACGCCCATCGTCTTCTGCGCATCGTTCGCTCCGTGGGTGAACGCAAGCCAGGTTCCGGTGAGGAGCTGGCCGCCGCGGAAGCCTCGGTTCGCCGCACCGGGTGTGACCCGGTGAAGGAGCCGGTAGATGATGACGACGATGGCGAACGCGGCGATGAATCCGATCACCGGCGACGTCAAGCCCGGGAGGATCACCTTTTGCCAGATCCCCGACCACTGAACCCCGCTCGTACCGGACTGGACGAGCGCCGCGCCGACAAGGCCGCCGACGAGCGCATGCGTAGAGCTCGACGGCAGGCCGATCCACCAGGTCAGGAGATTCCACACGATCGCGCCGAGGAGCGCCGCCAGCAGTGTCTCGTTCGTCGCGCCGCTGATCAGGCTGTTCGCGACGGTCGACGCGACGGCGGTGGTCACGAACGCCCCGGCGAGATTCGCGGCAGCGGAGATGGCTATCGCGGGCCGCGGCGAGATCGCGCGCGTGCCGACCCAGGTGGCGACGTAGTTCGCGGTGTCGTGGAAGCCGTTCGTGAAGTCGAACGCCAGCGCCACCGCGATCACGAGGACGAGCAGGAACACGACAGGATCAGCTCAGCTCAGCTCAGCGGTTCTTGACGAGAATCGCCTCGAGGACGTTGGCACCTTTGTCGCAGGCGTCGACGGCCTCCTCGAGCGCTTCGTAGATGTCCTTCCAGCGGATGACGACGAGCGGATCGGCGCCGTCGGCGAACAGCGCCGCGACGGCGTCGTGCACGATCCGGTCGCCCTCGTCCTCGAGCTCGCGGAGCTCGATGATCTCCCGCTTCGAGTCCTTGAATCCTTCGAGCCGTCCGATCGCGTCGGCGAGCTTTCCCGCCGCCCGGCGAATCACCACGGCCTGAGCCCTGGCAGGCTCGCGGATCTCGCGGACGCCGTACGAGACGACCTTCCCCGCCGCTTCGTCGACGTAGTCGCAGATGTCGTCGAGCGCGCCGGCGAGGCGGTACATGTCGTCGCGGTCGAACGGAGTGACGAACGTCCGGTTGACGAGGTCGACGAGCTCGTGCGTGTGGCGGTCCCCCTCGTGCTCGAGCTCACGCACATCGCGATAGAGGTCACTCGCTCCGTCGGGGAACCGGTCGAGCAGCTCCACGAGCTTGTCCGCGATCTCGATGATGTTCGCGGCTGCGCGGTTGTAGATCTCGAAGAACTCGCGCTTCTGCGGGACGAGGTTGATCGGCGACATGTCGGGCGTTGTCTATCAGCTGTGCCCACTCTGCAACGCAAGAGGTTTGTGCGGATTGTCTCGGCATCCGATCCGCTGACTACCGTGCTGCGACATGGAGCTCCCGCTCCCTCCGTTCCAGGCGTACCGCGGTTCCGAGCCGCCGCGATTCGCCAGCCCCGCAGAGCTCGAGTGCGCGAAGGTGCTCGACTACTACGGCATCGCCTGGGAATACGAGCCGAGAACGTTCGTGCTCGAGAAGGACGACGCGGGCCGGGTGCTCGAGGCCTTCACGCCGGACTTCTATCTCTGCGATCAGGACCTGTACGTCGAGATCACCGCCATGAAGCAGTCACTCGTCACACGCAAGAACCGCAAGGTGCGCAAGCTCCGTGAGCAGTATCCCGGCATCAAGGTCAAGCTCTTCTACCGACGCGACCTGGAGCGCCTCGCCCAGCATTTCCACCTCGACCTTGCTAGCTGAACCGGAGCCACCCGCGTCCGCGTACGCGGATGCCCGCGTCGGGGACGTCTACCTCTCCGCAGCGAAACTTGCCCACCGGGTGCGGGAGATCGGCGCGCAGATCGCACACGACTACGCGAGGCGCGAGCCGGTGCTCGTGTGCTCGCTCAAGGCGAGCCTTGTCTTCGCCGCCGACCTCTCGCGCGCCGTTCCGATCCTCCACTCGATGGACTTCGTCGAGCTCGCGGGCTACGGCAGCGCTCGGATGGGCGGCCACCAGCAGATCCGCGTGCTGAAGGATCTCGACCTCGACGTCCGCGGCCGCGACGTCGTCATCGTCGAGGACGTCATCGACACCGGCCTGACGCTCAACTACCTCGTGCGCACGCTCGAGCTGCGCGGGCCGGCCTCGGTAGCGGCGGCGACTCTCCTCGACCGGCCGTATCGCCGGCTCGTCGACGATCTCCCGGTGCGATACGTCGGCTTCACGGTGCCCGACGAGCTCTACGTCGGGTACGGCTTCGATCTCGACGAGCGCTACCGCGAGCTACCGGACCTGCGGATCCTCAATCTCGGCTAGCGGTCGTCGCCCGGGTCGGGCCGCGCGGGCGGCGTCCCCTCGTCAGGCGGCGGATACGGCTCGGGCAGGATCGCGGGGCTCGGCGGTTCGGCCTCGTCGGGCGGCGGATACGGAGCGTTGGGCTCATTCGGAGTGACCATTACGGTCTCCTGTACCGGCAATCGCGCAAGCCGAATCCTCTCCTCCGCATGTGCAAGTTGGGCATCGAGGTCGCGCTCGAGGCTCTGCTCCCGGTCGTCGAGCTCGTCGAGGCGCTTCGAGGCCTCGTTCGCGGCGCGGCGATCGCCGTTCCGGACGGCGGCGCCGAGCTCTTGCAGCGCGGGGCCGCGTTCACGCTCGAGCTCGTCGAGCCGGGAACGCGTGCGCCATTTCGTGAACGAGGTATCGAACCGGGTGCGCCACACCTCGGCCGCGGTCAGCGCCTGGGAGCGCCCGTCCGACGCGATCCTCGCGGACTGCTCGGGCAGCAGGTGTCCCTTCTGGCGAACCGCCTCGCGGAGAAGGGTGAAGGCGATGACGGCGACGAGAAGCGTTGCGACGCCCCATCCCCACGCCGATGCGACGAAGAGGCCGACCGCCGCACCGAGCGCCGCGCAGCCGACGCAGAGGAGCACGAACCGCGCGGGCACGCCGAACCAGCGGGGCTCGATCTGCTCCCGAACTACGGGGCCGGGAACCGTCTCGACAAGCGGGCCTTTATTCTCCATGGCGGGGTTGTTCCCCCGCCTCGAGTGCGCGTAACGCCTCGGCCGCGCTTCGCCGCAACGGCCCGACCTGTGCGCGATAGTCGTCGTCCGAGACTTTCCCGGTGCGGTGGTCGAACTCGAGCTCCTTCAGCGCGTCGAGAGCGCGGTCACGCTCCTCGAAGAGCGTGAGCCGCTGCCGCGCGTCCGGGGCGAGCTCGTCGAGCCGGTCGGACGCGGGCGCAGGATCTCGAAGGAACGGCCGCGAGACGAAGACCACGGCAATCACGGCGAACGCCGCCGCGAACGCGAGCCCCCACGCCACGGTCAGATCCTGGCGGGTATCGCGCCCGCGTCGTAGCGCGCCGCGAGCCGGCGCTGCTCGACCGCGTCCGGCCACATCGCAATCAGTGCGCCGGCCACGAACACGAAGCCGGCGACCCAAATGAGGTTGACGAGCGGCTTCACGAAGATCTTGAGGTCGATGTTGGTCGTGTGCGTCCCCGCGACCTGCGCCGTCGTGAAGACGTCGCCGATCGAGCGCGGGTCGTGGTAGATGGACGCCTCGTTCGCAACGCCCTCGATGAAGTAGTGGTTCGCCCCCGGATTCAGGCGGAAGTGCTCGCCGTGCCCCGACACCGCGAGCAGCGCGCGGTAGCCCCTGTAATTCGGTCCCTTCACACCGTTGAGCCCGGTGTATGTGAACGTGTAGCCCGCGGCTTCGGCCGACTGCCCCAGTCGGAGGATCTGCTCTCGCTGCGTCTGGTACGCGCTGGAGCCGGCGATCCCGATCGCGAGCAGGACGATCGCCGCGTGCACGACGTAGCCGCCGTAGCGCCGCCGGTTGCGGGAGATCAGCCGGAACACCCCTCCCGCCGCTGCGCGGCCGCGCACGAACTCGAGGACGATCGAGGCGGCGACGAAGGCAGAGAACGTGTACGTGAGCAGTCCCGGTAACGAGCTGCCGAAGCCGAGCGCGAGCAGCACGACGCCGGTCACGACGGCCACCGTGAACGGGATGGCGAACGTCTT
>DASXLJ010000037.1:0-92608 GCA_036496305.1 Gaiellaceae bacterium
CTGCCCGGGTGGTAGCGGCGTCGTGAACAACACCGGCACCGTCAACACGACGAACGCCGGCTCGAAGCAGGCAAGCGCCTCGACCTGCGTCGCCGGCGCGATCATCCACATCGTCAAGACGGCAGACGCCGCGCAGGTGAATGCGGGCGAGCAGATCGGCTTCACGCTGACCGTCTACAACACCGGCACCGGCGACGCGAAGGGCGTCAACCTCAGCGATGTCCTGCCGACGAACGCCGGCCTGAACTGGACGATCGCGGGTCAGGGCAACGGCTGGAACAACTCGTGCGGCATCGCTGGTGGGAAGCTCACCTGCGGCCCGGCGACGGTGCAGGCCGGCACGACTCTGGCCGCGAGCACGTTCACGGTGCACATCACGTCGGGCACGACGACCGCAACCGGTGGCGTCTGTCCGAACGGCAGCGGTGTCGTGAACAACACCGGCAACGTCACGACGACGAACGACGGCACGGATCAGGCGAGCGCCTCGACGTGTGTCGCGGCCCCGTCCATCCACATCGTGAAGACCGCCGACGCCGCGCAGGTGAACGCCGGCGAGCAGATCGGCTTCACGCTGACCGTCTCCAACACCGGCACGGGTGACGCGAAGGGCGTCAAGCTGAACGATCCGCTCCCGACGAACGCCGGCCTGAACTGGACGATCGAGAGCCAGGGCGCCGGTTGGAACAACACGTGCTCGATCGCAGCCGGGACGCTGAGCTGCGGCCCGGTCACGGTTCCGGCCAATACGACGCAGGCCGCGAGCACGTTCACGGTGCACATCACGTCGACGACGACGTCTGCGACGGGCGGTGTCTGCCCGAGCGGTAGCGGTGTCGTCGACAACACGGGCACCGTGACGACGACGAACGACGGCATGGATCAGGCGAGCGCCTCGACGTGCGTCGCGGGCGCGATCATCCACATCGTGAAGACGGCGGACGCCGCGCAGGTGAACGCCGGCGATCAGATCGGCTTCACGCTCACCGTCTACAACACGGGCTCGGGCGACGCGAAGGGCGTCAACCTCAGCGACGTGCTGCCGACGAACGCCGGCCTCAACTGGACGATCCAGAGTCAGGGCAACGGCTGGAACACCACGTGCGCGATCGCGGTCGGGAAGCTGACCTGCGGCCCGGTCACGGTTCCGGCCAATACGACTCTGGCCGGGAGCACGTTCACGGTGCACATCACGTCGACGACGACGTCTGCGACCGGTGGCGTCTGCCCGGGTGGCAGCGGTGTCGTCAACAACACCGGCAACGTCACGACGACGAACGACGGCTCGGATCAGGCGAGTGCGTCCACGTGTGTCGCGGCGCCGTCCATCCAGATCGTGAAGACGGCGGACGCCGCGCAGGTGAGCGCCGGCGATCAGATCGGCTTCACGGTGACCGTCTACAACAGCGGCTCGGGTGACGCGAAGGGCGTGACCCTTAGCGATCCGCTGCCGACGAACGCCGGCCTGAACTGGACGATCGAGAGCGAGGGCGCCGGTTGGAACAACACGTGCTCGATCGCTGCCGGGACGCTGACCTGCGGCCCGGTGACGGTTCCGACCGGGACGACGCAGGGTGCAAGCACCTTCAAGGTGCACATCACGTCTCCGACGACGGCCGCGACGGGCGGTAGCTGCCCGAACAGCGGTGTCGTGAACAACACCGCGTCGGTGACGACGACGAACGACGGCTCCGGTCAGGCGAACGCCTCGACCTGTGTCGCTGCTCCGTCGATCCAGATCGTGAAGACGGCGGACGCTGCGCAGGTGAACGCCGGCGACCAGATCGGCTTCACCGTGACGGTCTACAACAGCGGCACGGGTGACGCGAAGGGCGTGACGATGACCGATCCGCTGCCGACGAACGCCGGCCTGAACTGGCAGATCCAGAGCGAGGGCGCGGGCTGGAACAACACGTGCTCGATCGCTGCCGGGACGCTGACCTGCGGCCCGGTGACGGTGCCGGCCGCCACGACCCAGGCCGCGAGCACGTACAAGGTGCACATCACGTCGGCGACGACGTCTGCGACGGGCGGGGTTTGCCCGGGCGGTAGCGGTGTCGTGAACAACACCGGCAACGTCACGACGACGAACGACGGCTCGGGTCAGGCAAGCGCCTCGACCTGCGTCGCCGGCGCGAACATCCAGATCGTGAAGACCGCGGATGCAGCCCAGGTCAATCAGGGCGATCAGATCGGCTTCACGATGACCGTCTACAACCCCGGCACGGGCGACGCAAAGGGCGTCACCCTCAGCGATCCGCTGCCGACGAACACCGGCCTCTCCTGGACGATCGCGAACCAGGGCAACGGCTGGGGCGGCACGTGCTCCATCGCCGCCGGGACGCTGACCTGCGGCCCGGTCACGGTGCCGGGCGGCACGACGCAGGCGGCAAGCACGTTCACGGTGCACATCACCTCGCCGACCGGTGCCGGCACCGGCGGGCTCTGCCCGAACACCGGCGTCGTGAACAACACCGGTTCGGTCACGACGACGAACGATGGTTCCGGTCAGGCGTCGGCGCAGACCTGCGTCGAGGGCATCACCGACCTCTCGATCACGAAGACGGGCTCTCCGGCAACGCAGAACCAGAACCCGCCGTACCAGAACATCACGTGGACGATGGTCGTCACGAACAACGGCCCGGACGACGACACGAACGTGAAGGTCGCCGATCCGATGCCGGCCGGCAACACGTACGTCTCCCACACGACGACGAGGGGAACGTGCACCGGCGGGGCTGTCCTCAACTGCGACCTCGGCACGATGCTGAAGGGCGACACGGTGACGATCACGCTCGTGACGAAGCCGACGCTCACGGGTGAGCAGGTGAACACGGCGACCACCGTCGGTGACCTGCCGGAGTCGGACACGACGAACAACACCGCGACCGCGTCGGTTCTCATCGCCGGTCCGCACATCCCGCCGTGCACCGCGGTCGCCGTCCTGCCGAAGCAGCTCTACGTCGGCCGGGCGACCAAGATGCACATCACGGTCACGCAGAACCACAAGGCGCTGGCCGGGGTGCGTGTCCAGATCAAGGGCCCGGGCATCCACGTGACCACGCGCAAGTCGAATGCGAAGGGCAAGGTCACGCAGAAGATCAAGCCGAAGAAGGCAGGCATCGTGACCTTCAAGCCGCTCGTGACCAGCGGAGGAGCCTGCAAGGTTCCGCGGGTCGGAGTCACCGGCGTCTTCACGCCGCCGGTCACCGGCTAGGCCTCGAATCGGAAAGGGCCCGGGACGCACGTGTCCCGGGCCCTTTTTCTTTGGTCCCGCACGCGGATGCGGCCCATCTCCGGGTCGGCGTCGCCGGCGTCTTCACGCCGCCGGTCACGGGGTAACTACGGAATCCGCACGACGGTCAACACGGCGACGGCGATGCCGTGGTGTAGAGCGAGCCGTCCGACGCCTGCAAGATCCGGACGGTCACGGTCGAGCTCAGTTGAATCGTTCCGGTTGGTATCCCCGGTAACGAGACGCCGCCGAGCCATGAGAACGGCGCGCTCGCCGTCACCTGAAGCGGATCGCCGACGGCGCCGGTCGAGCCGCTCGGGAGCGTGAATGTGATGTTGAGGCTCTGCCGGAGATCGCTTGTGTCGGCCGTGCTCTTCACGTAATCGTGGATCGCGCAGTGACCGGTGTACGGCGGCGTCGCCGACGCGCAGCCTGCGCATGCGTTGACCTCGGCGTAGCGAGCTGCCGTATTCGCGAGGAAGTTCAGGTCGTTCTTCGAGTTGAACGCCGAGCCGAAGTCGAAGATGCCGATCACGAGGAGAAGCAGGATCGGCAGGACAAGCGCGAACTCGACCAGAGTTTGGCCTTGCTCGGATCTCATGCTCTGCAGGTCAATTCCTCGCCTGACAACGACCGCGGTCAAGTGGCCAAATCTAGTTGACGGGACGGCTGGACGACTCTCCCAGAGGCCCCGTACGAGCGATCGGTGGCTGCCCGTGCTACGACAGCCCGGTGATCCAGGTTCTTTTCCCGCTCGGTGTTCGACTCTCCACGATCCTTACCGGCGTGGCGTTCACCGGCCTCGCCGTCGTGCGACGAGACCGGTTGCCGCTGATCGCAGGCTGGCTCTGGCTTGTGACCTTCGAGGCGGTGTTCCAGATCGCTTCGCTCGTCATGGGCGACCTGCCGCTCGGCTACTTCTCTCCGGTCTTCTTCCTCGTCCTCGCCGCCGTCACGCTCTGCCTCAGTCGCAGGAAGGTGACGCCGGACTGGCGGTATCTCGCAGCGGCGCTCGGCGTCGTGGTGCTGTGGATGGCGACCGGCTTTCACCTGAACGGCCATCAGCACGGCATGTTCTCGCTCCACACGCGTATCCACGACTTCGACGCGACAGCTGAGGGGCTCAACGTGGTCGCGAAGACGCTGTGGGCGCTCGCCTACTTCATGCCAGTCCTCCGGCGCACGCGTGAAAACGAGAGCGCTACGGTGGTCGCGGCCGATGCGACGCAATAGCGGGCGCCGCTGGCGTGGCGATAATCGGATGGTGAGGCCTGCCTCCCTCAAATCACGCGCGCGTTCGTGGCTGGCCGAGGCTGAGGCGCGGCATGCGGAGCGCACTGCGCGAGACGAAGTCCTCTCCGCCGCCCTCGTAGCGGTGCCGTTCCTCCTCCTGCTGCTCGTCCTCGAGGGGTCCGCGCGGGCGCACGTGTACATGCCGGATCTGACGGTGTTCCTCCATGCCGGACGAGCCGTACTCGATGGAGTAAGCCCGTATCCACCGGCGCACAAGGCGCTCCTGAGCAAGGGAACCTCGTTCGTGTATCCCGCACCCGCGGCTGTCGTGATGGCTCCGCTTGCCGCTCTTCCGTACCCGCTGGCCGCCGTGATCTGGACCTTCGTCGGTCTGGCGGCCGTCGCCGGTGCATTGCGCTTGCTCGACGTTCGCGATTCGCGGTGCTACGGAGCCGCGTTCTTGACCGTATGGGGCATCAACGGCATGGGCACGGGCTCGATCAGTCCGCTCCTCATGCTCGGCCTCGCCGCGCTGTGGCGCTACCGGAACCGAAGACTCGCCGCAGCTGCGGTGTTGACCGGGCTCGTCTGCGTGAAGGTGTTCCTCTGGCCGTTCATTCTCTGGGTGGCGTTGACCGGGCGCCTTCGGACAGCGGTCACAGCGGCGCTTGCCTCGGCCGTGCTCTGCTTGTCAGCGTGGGCTGCGATCGATTTCAGAGGACTCGAGAGCTACCCGCATTTGCTGGCCACGCTCGCCTCGGCCGAGCAGGCGAAGAGTTATTCGCCACTCGCGTTGCTCCTCGGGTTGGGAGCCAGTCCGTTGGTCGCAGAGGTTGCCGTGTACCTCGCGGGCGCGAGCTTCCTCGGCGCGGCAGCCGTCGTTGCGTATCGGCGCCGTCCGTCGTCTGACATCAGCGCATTCACGCTGTGCCTCGTCGCTGCGCTCCTGTTCTCGCCGATCGTGTGGCCGCATTACTTCCTGCTGTTGCTCGTCCCGGTTGGCATCCTCCACAAGCGGCTCTCGGCGGCATGGCTGATACCGGTGGCCTCCTGGTTCTCGCCCCCGGTAAAACAGTCGGACGGAACGATCTGGATCGTTCTCGCGCTGTTGGTCGCGGCAGCAACGCTCATTGCCGCGCACTGGACGGCGAGTGACGCGCCCGAGGTCTATGCAGATCCTGCAGCGGAGGCGGTCTAGCCGCTAGGCGTTAGGCCGGCTGCGCGGGGCCGGCGAGCCGGCCCTCGCAGCCGCTTCAGTTCAGCCGCCGCGACGAACCCGGTTGCTCCGCACCCGCATATACGCGAAAAGCAACAGGATGAAAATCACGGCGAGTATGACATAGAGCCACATAGAGCCTCCAGGACGAGATGAGCAGTCAGCTTTCTACGACACACGTTCTAGGCTAACCACGACGCTCCTCCCGGCAGCAGTGCCCCGCCTGACAACCGCGACGAGGGCCTAGAGGAAGAACGCGAGGATTCCGCCGGCGGCGAGGAACGGTCCGAACGGGATCGTGTCCTTGCGGGCGGACGATCCGCGCGTGGCGAGGATGTAGAGCGCGGCGACGAGCAGGCCTGCGGACGCGAAGATCAGGGCAGCGAGCACTCGCGACCCGAGGGCAAGGCCGAGCAAGAAGCCAAGCTTCGCGTCACCGATTCCTACGCTGCCGGGAAAGATCAAGGCGGACGCAAAGAAGAACCCGCCGAGCGCCAGCGCGGCGACGAAATGCGGCAGGAACCGGCTGGGAGCACCGACCAGGAGGATCACGGCGACCACGAGCGTCGTAGGTAGCACGATCGTGTTCGGGAGCAGTCTGTGTGTCGCGTCGATCGCGGCCAGAAGGAGGAGAACGGGACAGATGACAGCTCCGATCAGCGCCCACGTGCCGAATTCGTAGCGGGCGAAGCTCCCGACGATCGCTGCGAAGCCGCCGACGAGAACGAGAACGCGCAAGTTGCCGGTAGGTAGGAGCTCGCTGAGCGGCGGCCGAGCGTCGACGACAGTCGTCTCCGAGCACGGCTCCGGCTCGGGCGCCTGCGGTGTGAGCATCAGCCGTTGAGGGCGTGGAGGAGGGAGACCACCGCTGGACCGAGCAGGACGATGAAGAGCAGCGGGAAGATCATGAAGACGAGTGGGAAGAGCATCTTGATCGGTGCCTTCTGCGCCTGCTGTTCGGCATGCGCCCTGCGCCGCTTCCGCATCTCGATCGCGAGCGAACGGAGAATCTGTCCGACCGAGACGCCGAGCAGTTGCCCCTGCGTCATGGCGCGGACGAACGACTCGACGGCCGGAGACGGGACGCGTGCGACCATGTTCTCGAGCCCTTGCATCGGCGTGAGGCCCAACCGCTGCTCCTGGATCACGATCCGGAGCTCCTCACCGAGCGGGCCGCGCAGCCGCTCGCCCGCCAGCTGGATTGCCGCCGGAAGGCTGAGGCCCGCCTCGATCGTCACGACGAGTAGGTCGATCAGCTCGGGCATCGAGCGATCGATGCGGTGGAGGCGGGTCTCCGCGCGCCGCTGAATGGCGAAGCCGGGCGTGAACCATCCTGCCGCGGCGAGAAGCACCGTGACGATGATGGCCAGAGCCGGCTTCATGCCGAGTGCGACGGCGAGCGCAATCCAGACGACCGGGAACCCGACCGCGCACAGAAGCGAGTAACCGACGATCGTCCGCGGAGGCGTGCTGTACATGCCGGCGGTGAGCATCTGCTTCCGCAGCCGCTCCTCGTCGAGAAGCTTCAGCCGGTCGGTGAACAGTCCGCCGAGTCCCAACGCAGCCGGGTCGAGGAAGCTGCGGACCCCCTGCGGCGCGGCCTCGGCCTCGACGTTCGAGAAGCCGTAGCGCCGAATCTTGGTCAGTGTGTCCGCGGTGCGAAGCCGGGGCGCCACGATCGACCGGGCGAAGAGCGCGACAGCCGTTCCGAGAAAAAGGAGTCCGACAACCAGAACGAGGATCACGGCGACCTAGACCTCGATCTCGACGATCCGCTTGATGATGAACGACCCGACGACCGCCCACGCCACCGCGAATCCCACGATCACCCTCCCGGCGGTCGACGCGACGAGCGGGTGGAAGTAACCCGGGTGCTCCCACTCGAGGATGAGGACGATCCCGATCGGGAGGAGCGTGACGATCCACCGCGACATGCGGCCCTGCGTTGTGAGCGTCTGGACGAGGCGCCTGAGGTCGAAGCGCTCGCGCACCGTCTCGGCCACACGATCGACGACTTCCGCCATGTCGCCACCGGCCTGCCGCTGCAACTCGGCGACGAGGGCGAGCTGGTCGACGTCGGTGCTCGCCATCCGGTCCGCGACGATCGCCAGCGACCGCTGGATCGGCATGCCGAGCTGCTCATCCGCGACGACGCGCTGCATCTCGCGGCGCATCGGATCGGACGAGCTCTCGACGACGACCGCGAGGGCGCCGGCAAAGCTGTGGCCCGACCGGAGCGCGGACGCGATCACCTGCAGCGCTTCCGTCAGCTGCTCGGAGAAGCGAAGCCGCTGCCTCCTGAGCGAGTAGAGCACCCAGGCACGGACGAGATACGGCACGCCGAGCGCGAGCAGTCCCCACCAGGCGGAGCCCGATATGGCGCGGATGAAGACGAAGGCGAGGATCGTCGCGACAGCCGTTCCGACGAGCAGAACTTCGGGCGCGACGGTAATCCGAGCGATCTCGAGAGTCTCGCGGAGGCGTCCGAACCAATCCTTCGGCGCGGCTGTCGGCTCGCCGACTGGTGCTGTCGGCGCCGTCACGCGGCGGTCGCGCTGCAGCTCGGGAATCGAGACGAACTCGGCTATGCGGCTGGGTAGCCTCGTTCGCTGTGGCTGCAACGCGGCGATGACGAAGATCGCGAGAACCGCTCCGATCATGAGAGCGATGAGCACCATCGTGATCGACGAGTTCAAGATTGTCGATTCGATGGACGAACCGCCGGTTCCGCTGTCCGGAGCGGCAGAGCGCGGGGTGCGGTACGCGGCTGTCGCCGTGCCCACCGTCGGGACGGTGACGGCGACATCGACCGGCGTGCCCGGCCCGTTCGGCGACGTGTAACTCAGCAGGTACTCGTTCGAGAGGATGCTGCCGATGTGCGCGAACAACGGTCCGAGCGCTCGGGCATTCGCCTGCAAGTACTCGCCGTTTCCGGCCGTTGCGAGCGCCGTCAGCGTCTGCGGCCGATAGGCCTTGTCAGCGAGGCCGACGGTGTAGATCCGCGCGTTCTGTCCCAACGCCCGGTGAGCAACCTCGTCGAGTGATCCCGTGCTGCCGGTGTCTGCGCCGTCGGACAGGACGATGATCGAGCCCGAGCTGATGTGCCCGCGCCGCAGCATCGCCGAGGCGTGCGAAACGGCGTCGAAGATGTGCGTTCCACCCCGGAGTTGCGGAGTCGTCTTCAGGGCGGCGTCGATCCTTTCCTTCGATGTTGTGAAGGGCAAGATCGTTGTCGCCTTGTCGTTGAAGACGATTACGCCGAGCGCTTCATTCGGGTTGCGCTCGGCGGCGAACGACCGCGCGGCGGCCATCGCGGCCGCTATCGGCTTGCCGTGCATGCTCCGGCTCGCATCGAGCACGAGCACGGTTCCGAACGTTCGCGCCGCGGCCTTGCGCGCCGGCACAAGGCGTACGGGCGAGACCGGGACGCCGCCCTCGGTCACATGGACATCGCGAGCGGTGAGGGAGCGGCTGCCGGGGAGCGAGAGGGCGAAGGTCACCGCCGGGAACACCGGCCCGCGCACCCTGGTCAGCCGCAGGCCGTCGGAGTTCGGGGTTGCGCCGGCGAGCGGGACGAAGAGAAGGAACGCGGCTGCGACGGTCGCTACACGAAGTGACGCTCGCGTCACTGGCCGACCGTTCCGAACGACTGCGTGCCGTGATCCGGCCCACGTGGCTGGAACAGTCCGATCGGCAGCGTGATGCCGCGCTTCTCGAACTTCTGGACGAAGGTCGGCCGCAGCCCCGTGGCGCGGAGCCCGCCGATGATCGTTCCGTCCTGCGTCACCTCGTCGATCTCGAACTTGAAAAGCTCTTGCAGCGTGATGACGTCCGACTCCATCTTCTGCACCTCGGTGATCGAGGTGACGCGACGGGAGCCATCCTCGAGCCGCTCGAGGTGGACGATGCCGTCGAGCGCGGAGGCAACCTGCTCCCGAATGGCACGGACGGGCAGGTCGAACCCGGCCATCAGAACCATCGTCTCGAGGCGGGCGAGCGCGTCGCGCGGGCCGTTGCAGTGAATCGTCGAGAGCGAGCCGTCATGGCCCGTGTTCATTGCCTGAAGCATGTCGAGTGCCTCCGGGCCGCGAACCTCGCCGACAATGATGCGATCGGGCCGCATGCGCAGCGAGTTGCGGACGAGCTCCCGAATTGAGATTTCGTTCTCGCCGGCGAGATCCTTCGGGCGCGACTCGAGCCGCAGCACATGCGTCTGGTTGAGTCGCAACTCCGCGGCGTCCTCGATCGTCACGATGCGCTCGTCGTCGGGGATCGCCGTCGACAGAGCGTTGAGCAGTGTCGTCTTGCCCGATCCCGTGCCCCCGGAGATCAGCAGATTGAGCTGCGCGGCCACCGCGCGCTCGAGGAACTCGACCGACTCCGAGTTCAGCGTCCCGAGGTTGATCATGTCTTCGAGCGTGAGCCGCTTGCGGCTGAACTTGCGGATGGTGATGAGCGGACCGCTGAGAGACAGCGGCGGGATGACCGCGTTCACGCGGCTGCCGTCGGGCAGGCGCGCGTCCACCATCGGCGAGGTCTCATCGATGCGCCGGCCGACCTGGGCGACCATCTTGTTGATCATCCTGGTCAAGTGCGATTCGTCGTTGAACTGGGCGTCGCTCCGGTAGAGCCGCCCACCCCTCTCGATCCAGATGTCGTGCGGGCCGTTCACCATGATCTCCGTCACCGAGTCGTCGGTCAGGAGCCGGTCGAGCGGGCCGTGGCCGAGGATGTCGTCCGCGACCTCGAGCGCGATCCGGTTCCGGTCGTCGCGTGAAACCCCGGTCTCCTGCGCAAGCTGTTCCCGGAGGTCGGCGAGCACCCGCTCCCGGAGCTCCTCGGGATCCATGTTCACGTTGAAGAGCTGCGGCCCGAGATCTCCGATCACCGCGAAGTGGATACGGCTCTTGAGCTCTCCGTACGGGTCGCGTTCGCCCGCGACAGTCCGCGACGTCTTGAGGCGTTCGCTCAAGTCCACTAGCGGCTTCTCCCGATCAGCTTGCGGGCACTGTCGGCCAAGCCTCCGCCCGCAGGCGCTGCCTTCTGCGCCTTCGCCGCGGCGGCCGCTGTCGGCCTGGACGGCTTCGCGTAACGGTCGGCAAGCGCCTCGAACGCCTGAGCGACGTTCGATCCCCGCTTGGATGCGACGATCGGCGTTCCCTCGTTGACGGAGCGCGGGATCTCGCGGTCGCTCGGGATGTTGACGTCGGGCGGACGGCCCATGATCGTCGTAACGTCCTCCGGCAGGATCCCGACGCTCGAGTCCGAGCGATTGAGAATGAGCGTGACGTTGCGCGTTTCGTAGCCCATGAGCTCGAGCGTCTCGAGGCCGAGTTTCATGTTCTTGAGCGAGAGCGAGTCGAGCATGCCGATCATGCAGATGTCCGACGAGACGTCGATCGTCGCGATCACCTCGGCCGTGAAGCCCGGAGGCGTGTCGACGATGACGAAGTCCGACATGGTTCGCAGGGCGGCGTAGACGTCCCGCAGATAGTCGACGGAGAGCGCGCCGGCTTGATCGGGCCTCGTCGGCGCGATCAGCACCTTGACGCCGGATGGATGCCGCAGCAAATGCCGGTCGAGCTTCTCGTGGTCGAACGGCGGTCCGGCCTTCATCAGGTCGGTGATCGTCCGCTCGGGGGAGAGGCCCATCGCCAGCCCGATGTCGCCGAACTGCAGGTCGAGATCGACGAGCACGACCTCCTTGCCCCGCTGCGCGAGCGCGACCGCGAGATTGGTCGCGGTGAGCGTCTTGCCAGTGCCGCCTTTCGGTCCGAGGACGGTGATCACCGAGGCGCTCGCCCGGCCAGGCGTGACGTATCCCTTGCGGCGTGCGATCACCTTCTGAAGCGTGAAAGCAACCTCCGCGCTCGTCTGCGGGAGGGTGATGACATCGTCCGCGCCCGCTTCGAAGGACTGGCGCAGGAAGCCGTTCGGCGATGACGGACTCATGACGACGACCGGACGGTCGGGCCGCTGCTTCACCGCACGGTCGACCATGTACGTGGCGTCTTCGTCCTCGGCAGCGCACGCGACAACGACGATGTCGCCCTGCTGGGCGAGGAACGCCTGCCAGTCCTCGTCGTAGGAGGCGTAACCGACGATCTCGAGCGTCGGATCTCCTTCGAGCGCCGCCTTGACGACGTGTGGGTCGGCGTGCTCAGCGAGGGTGACGAGGACTCGGATCGCCTCGGTCATCCTCCGCCTCCGACCGGCCGCGGAATCGTCGACGTGGCGATGACGGGCCGCAGCACCATCCACGGGTTCGCGTTCTCGCTCGCCCAGATGAGAATTCCTGCCTGCTGTGGGGTCGCGAGCAGCGTGACGTTACCGCCGTTCACGCCGAGCACGGACATGTTCTGGAGGATCTGCGTAACCTTGTTGTTGACGGTCGCAAAGACGTCGACGTGACTGTCCGCCGAGATCTGGCCGCCGACTTGCTGCGGCGCGCCGAGCGGAATGACGACCGCGCGCTTAGGCGGTGCGAGTTGCTCGGATAGCGAGCCTGTCGCCGGACCGAAATCGGCTTCGGTGAGCTGCTGGTTCACGCCGATGTTGGTCGTCGCAATCCTGCCGTCGAGCGCCGAAGGATCGACCAAAGCCCCGGGCTGGAGCGCGGACTTCGCGACATGGGAGACCGTGTAGGCCTCGTTTGACTTGACGAAGTTGCCCGGCGTGCCCTTCGCGATGTAGGTCTTCGTGACGAGCACGGGGCTCATCGCGTTGTTGTCGACGCTGCTTCGGTAGTGGTTCAGATACACGATCAACGCGATGGCCGCGATCACCGCCGCGATCACTCCGACGACGATCGTCCCTTGCCGCGTCGCGAAGAGCTTGTTCTGCATGATCCCATCCACGGTTCTCCTCCTACCGATTACCTGGCTAACCCGACAGCCCGGTGGCGTCGGCTGTCCGCAGGCACAGCTGAGGGAGCCGCCGTGAGCGGTTCGTCACGAACCGCACCGGAAGGCTCCCTCGACCGCGCATACGCTCACGTGTCGACCTACAGGTCGTTGTTGATCTTGCTGAAGACCGACGAGACAGTCCCGCCCAGCGTCGTGAGAATTGCGACTGCCGCAACCGACACGAGAGCGAGAATGAGGGCGTACTCGACCATGGTCTGACCTTCTTCGCGGTCGCGAAGGGCCTTTCCGGCGAGGTACATCCGCATCGGCATGAGTTTGAACGTGTTCATAGTGCCTTGGGTCCTCCTTTGGTCCCCCCTTGGGCGCCGAATTCTAGCCGGGGATCCGGCTATTTTCGACGTCCGCCACCACGATCCCTCGAATGGGGCAAATTCGTCTATTGGGGTGCACGCACCCGCGCGGGTGTCGGACCATGGCTAGCGGCCGGAGTAGCCCGCCGGCAACCTCGGCCGCGCCACCTATGCTCGCTCGTCGACTTACAGGTCGTCGTTGATCTTGCTGAAGACCGACGAAACGGTCCCGCCTAGCGTGGTCAGGATTGCGACTGCCGCAACCGACACGAGAGCGAGAATGAGGGCGTACTCCACCATCGTCTGGCCCTCTTCGCGGTAGCGAAGAGCCCGTCCGGCGAGGTACATCCGCATCGGGATGAGCTTGAACGTCTCCATATCGCCTACGTTCCTCTCTGCTTTCGGATACCCGAACTCGGCTGACAACTATGTCAGCTGGCGAGTACTGTAGCCGGAATTGCGGCATTTGTCCGATTCCCGCCACAGCGTCCGTAATTGGCTCGATTCCTTTGGCGAACGCCTGCGAGCGCTCGGTGAGCCGTGGGAAATCGCCACGTTTGTGTGGGTTCCGGCGCTCGCTCTCGGCTTCGCGTTCTGGTTCGAGTTGCGCGCCCGCGACACGCTGCAGGACTTCGGGATCTTTCGGACGGCTGCGCTCGCGGTAGCCCACGGACGTTCGCCGTACGTCGCTGCAACGCCCGCGGCGCTCGCGCATTTCGACAAGTTCGTCTATCCGCCGGTAAGCGCTTTCCTGTTCGTGCCGATCGCCGAGTTGCCGCCAGAAATGGGGAGGGTGCTCGTCTTTGTCGGCGGCCTCATTGCAATTGTCGGCGCGCTACGACTCCTGAACGTCGACGATTGGCGCTGCTACGGCGTCGCACTCGTCTCGACCCCGGCGATGAACTCGCTCGCGCTCGGGGCGCTGACCTCGTTCCTGTTGCTCGGCGCGGCCGTTGCCTGGCGCTACCGCGATCACACATTGGTGGCAGGGGTCGTCGTCGCGTTCACCGCTGTCCTCAAGCTGTTTCTCTGGCCGCTCGTGATCTGGCTCCTCGCGACGCGGCGCTGGCGCTCCGCTGCCGTCTGCATCGGGACGGGGATCGTGCTGCTGCTCGCAAGCTGGGCCGTCATCGGTTTTGCAGGCCTGCGTACGTATCCGACGCTTCTCCGCGTGCTCGACCGGCTCGAGGCGCCTGCGAGCTATTCGGTCGTCGCGCTGACCGGCGTCGGTGGCGCGGCGGAGACGGTGCTCACCGCAGCGCTCGCGGTTGCGCTCGCCGTCGCAGTCGTCCTCGCCGCGCGCGTACGCGACGGCGACAGACGAGGGCTCGCGATGGCCGTCCTTGCGGCGCTCGTCGCTACCCCCGTGCTGTGGCTGCACTACCTCCTGTTGCTCTACGTGCCGATCGCGCTGTACCGGCCGCGGCTTGCGCCGCTCTGGTTTCTGCCGCTGCTGCTGTGGGTCACGCCGATGGCGCATTCGCAGGGGATCACATGGCGGATCGCACTTGCCCTCGCGATCGTCGGCGTTGTCGCGCTTCGCACCGCCGGCGCCGGCCTCAGCCGCGGCGCAGAACGACGACTTGCGGCGACCTGAACGCGACGCGAAGGCCCAAGGACCGCCGCAGCGCGTGCTCGAACGTCCTGTCGAGGCGCGGGTCGAGCACGAAGACCCGGTAGTTGCGAATCGCGGCGCGCCAGTCTCCGGCAGCGTTCTGGATCCGCACGATTTCCTCGAGTTGCGAGCGCTTCAGCAACTCGGCCCGAGAGTCGAAAGCGACGCGGCCGGCGAGTTGCGGTTCGCTCCATAGCAGCCAGTCGGGGTAGCTGCTCGTCGCGAAGATGCGCCCGTCCGGCCCGGCGGCGCGCGCGACCGCCTGCGCCGCGGGGGCCGGGAATGCGTGCGTGAACCAACTCGTCGATTTGGCGGCCACGCCGCCGAGCGCCAAGGCCGTGAGACAGATGAGGCTCAACGCGAGGATGCGGTTGAGCCGTCGTGGCTCATCGACGGGGGCGCGAAGCCGGTCGACGAGCGGTGGCAGGACGGCGAGAGCGATTAGCGCGAACCAGACCATGTTGCGTATCGCCTGGAACGCGATCACAGCCATCGCGAGGAACGCGAGCTGGTCGAAGACAGGCACCGAGCGACCATTCCGTCCGAATAGCCAGAGGCCGCCGAGCACGAGAATGAAGACGGGGAGGGTGACGAGCTGGAGCGTGGTCGGCGCCCACTCCGTGATGAGGCTCGAGAAGTCGCCCCCCACCAGCACCTTCGTGTAATACGCCGGTAGTTGCGTGGCGTACGGCGACGCGAGCATGCATGCCCACGGAAGAACCGTCAGTGCGAGCCCGCGCGCGCTCAGTCGCCGTGCCCGAGCCATTCCGACCACGCCGGCGAGGGCCACGAGGCCGGCGCCGACCACGACCGAGCCGTGCACGTTGGCCCACAGAACGAGGAGCGGAAAGGTCAGGAACACCCGACGCGACGGACGGCGCGCGTCGTCGAGCAGCAGCCACAGCGTCGCCATGAAGAGGGGCAGTGCGAACGACTGGGTACGGATCTCGGCGGCGACCGGGTAGTAGGCGAGGAGGACCGGGATCGTGACCCACGTGACGGAGAGCGCTGTCGCGCCATGTCGCCGGGCGAAGACCGCCGCTGCGCTCAGCGTTCCGATGGCGAGGAACGCGTGGACGAGAAGCGCGAGCTTGACGCCGCCGGCGCGCCACAGTCCATACAGCCCGAGCTGGGCGAGCCACTGCTGATCGGTCCAGCGGCTGCCGTGGGTCATGACGGTGAGCGCGTCATGCGACGGGAGGCCGTGCTGCACGATCCAACGACCTGCGACAATCGCCAGCCATCCGTCCCCGACGAGGCCGCGGCGCAGAGTGACGAGAAACACGATCGTGAACGTGGCGAGCGCCACGATCAGCAGTCCGTCCTCGTCGAGCAGGCCGCCGACCCTGGCACCAAGCCCGGTCCGCGCTGATCTCGTGTCCATGCCGCTCATTGCCGATACCGAATATCAGGTGCGTCGGCCAAGCGCCTGCGGCGCAGCGCCGCAGGATGCAGCGATGGCACGGCGAAATGTCCGGTCCCGGAAAGGAGCTCGATCATGGACGCCGAGGGAGCGAGAGAACTAGCGCGCAGGATTGGATCGAACGCCGGCGTCACGTCACGGCCGGTGCCCGCCAACGTCTCCGAGGGCGCGCAGCCCCTCTATCGCTGGTTCGGCGGCGATGCGGCAGCCCACGCGACCGAGTCGTCATCCCCGCCGGCTCGCCCGTCGCGGCGCCCGCGCTCGGTCAGCGGCTGACGCGAGGCGCGTGGCGACGGCGTCGCTGTACCGGGTCACCACGACGGCGGGAACGCTCGTCTGCGACCGGTGCGAGATGCCGGAGAGCATGTTCGGGCGGATGCGCGGCCTCCTCGGCCGCGACGAGCTCGAGCCCGGCAGCGGGATGCTGATCGACAGCGCTCCGTCGGTGCACATGTTCTTCATGCGCTTTCCTATCGACGTCGTCTTCGTCGATCGTGACCTGAAAGTCGTCCGTGTCGTATCGCGGCTCCGTCCTTGGCGTATCGCCGGCGCCCGCGGCTCCGCCGCCGCGCTCGAGCTGCCGGCCGGAGCTGCGGCCGCTGCCGGCATAACGGTTGGCGACGTGCTCGTGCTCGAACCGGGGGTAGCGGATTCCTAAATCCATCGCATAATGAGAAACGTGAACCTGAACGGGAACCACACGCTCGGGACCGAACAACGGCCCGTGGCCGCCAGTGAACGGAGGCTTCTGCGGCTCGCCTTCGACCTCCACGACGGCCCGTTGCAGGAGCTCGTGGCTCTCGCCGAGGAGGTGCGCCTTGCGGCTTCGCAGATCGACGGTGTCGTGCCGGAAGCCGACCGGGCGCGGGTTCGCGGGCGGTTCCAGGACATCGAAGCGCGCCTCGGAGCGCTCGAGGAGTCCCTGCGTGAGATCGCTCACGGCGGCCGTCTCGCGAGCTCGGTGGCGCAAGAACCCCTCGAAGAGGCGATCCGCGCGGAGCTCGCTGCGTTCGAAAAGACTGGTATCGCGACCGAGTTCTACTCCGAAGGCGACTTCGACGAGCTGACCGACTCGCAGAAGATCGCGCTCCTCCGCGTCGTCCACGAGGGCCTGACGAACGTCAGGAAGCACAGTGGCGCGGGCTCTGTCTCGGTCACGTTGATGGGCACGCAGGAGGCGACCGAACTGACGATCCGCGACGATGGGTGCGGATTCGACGTCCTCGCGCTCGGCCACGACCGGCTCGGTCTGGCCGGGGTGAGCGAGCGGGTGAGGATCCTCGGCGGCCATGTCGAAATTGAGAGTTCTTCCGAAAAAGGCGCTAACCTAAGGGCGAGGCTTCCGCAGTGGCGGCCGCCCCCGACCGACGAGAATTGAGGGCCATTTCTATGAAGCGTTTTGTCACACTTGCCGTTGTCGCAGCGGCCATCACGGCCGCCGCTGTAGCAACCGCCGCCCACCCCGGGAAGGCGGCCACAAAGGACGACCCCGTCGTCGAGACGACGTTCCCCGCCGCAGGCGAGTTGAACGAAGGCTCGGTCACCGTGCGCAGCAAGCCGGCGTCGAGCGCCAAGAAGATCGCGGTGATGAAGTACTTTCGGCCGGACTACCGGGTCCAGGAGATTTTCGCCGTTTCGAGCGTCACCTCCTCGAGCGGCAAGCCCTGGTACCACATCATGGTTCCCGGGCGCCCGAACGGGCGGTACGGCTATATCCCGGCCTCGTCGGTGAGTTTGTCGCCGACCATCGCCCAGATCGTCGTCAACCGCTCCAAGAGGGTCATCGACGTCTACCGGAACAACAAGCACGTCTGGCACGGCAAGGTTGCGGTCGGCGCGCCTGGCATGGAGACGCCCCTCGGTCACTACTACGTCCAGGTGGCCTTCAAGCCCGTCAACGACCCGTTCCTCGGCGTCTGGGCCCTCGAGACGAGCGCCTATTCCAAGCTGTCGGACTGGCCGGGCGGCGGCGTCGTCGGGATCCACGGCACGAACGAGCCCTGGCTCCTCGGCAAGGCGGTCTCGCATGGTTGCGTCCGGGTGTCCAACACGACGGCCCGGAAGCTCAAGCGGTACGTGCCGGTCGGCACGCCGATCACCATCAAGTCCTAACGACCGAGGCGATATCGAGCGGAAGGCGGGCGCCCCGACGAACGGGCGCCCGTCGCCGCTTGTAGCGGAGTTGTTCGCTACGTCGACTTGAGCAGCAGCAGCTGCGCGCGGAAGAGAAGCGTCCGGATCGACGACGTTCCCTCCGCCGCGATGAACGCCGCACCGGCGCGCTTCATCGTCGTCTTGGCGCTCGTGATCTTGTAGCCGCCGGTGAAGCTGTGGAACACGCCACGCGGCTTGTGCGCGACCTTGACGTGCTGGAAGCTGTAGAGGAAGTTGTTGCACGCGCCGCCGGTGCCGCCGTCCCACGCTTCAGCCGTCGCGATCGGCATGAACTGATTGTGGCTCTGCGGAAGGTGGATCGACGGCGAGACGGGCTTTCCGTCGAGCCAGACTCGCCACCAGTTCGGCCTGTCCTCGAGCACGGCGACGCGGTACGGATGATCCGACGGCGGGTTCGACATGACCTCGTGGTAGACCGGATTGTGGTGCGGCGTCGTGACCTCGTAGTAGATATCGGAGTAGAGGCCCGGGAAGCCGCTCAGGCCGATCTGCACCCATTCGTCCGTTCCGTGCGGGCCTTCGCCTGGCCCACCGACACCGACCCAGCCGGCGACGTGGCCGTTGGGGATCGAAAACGGGCCGAGGGCGGTGATGACCGCCGAGATTCCCGACCCTGCTGTGGGGGCGCCGAGGCCGGCGTACGAGTAACCGTTTTGACCGCATGCGCTGGCCGTGGCGACGCTCGTGACGAGGGAGAGCGCGGCGACGGCGACGGTGGCGAGGAGGAGGCGCGGCTTCATCTCGCGGTTGAGATCGGCCGTGCGCAGCCCCGTGCGTTCCCTCATCTGAGGGATCGGTGTGCTAAAGCCGTGGGATGGAATCCAAGGAGTTCGTCGCCCGCTTGGCGAGCGCGCGGATCGGTGGGACGTTCAACCAGTACGCGGACTCGCGCCTCAGGCGCGACCGGCTGCGGCGTTACCTAGAGGCGCGCGCCGGCGCCACCGTCGTCCTCGTCGGCGAGGCGGCCGGCTACCGCGGCGCGCGTGTCAGTGGCATCGCCTTCACCTCCGAGCGGCAGCTGACCGGCACCGGCCCGGCGGAGGCGAGCGCGACGATCGTCCATCGCGTCCTCGCGCGACTTGGTGTCGAGGAGGACGTCCTGCTCTGGAATGTCGTACCGACGCATCCGGGGAGTGCAAGCTCGAACCGCCCGCCGCGGCGCGCCGAGATCGACGCCGCTGCGCCGTTCCTCGACGAGGTGCTGCGCGACCGCGCAGTGATCGCGGTTGGACGGGTCGCCGCGGCCGCAACGGGCGCCGATTACGTCCGCCATCCGTCGCGCGGCGGCACGTCCGCGTTCGAGGAAGGATTGGAACGCGCATTCGCTACAATCCGGCGCCGGCGGGCAGGTGTCCGTCGCTTTTTATGAAGACGTATAGCGCCAAGCCCGGAGAGATCACGCGCGAGTGGTATCTCGTCGACGCCGAGGGGAAGACCCTGGGCCGTCTCGCGACCCAGATCGCCGACACGCTCCGTGGCAAGCGCAAGCCGCAGTTCACACCGCACGTCGACACGGGTGACTTCGTCGTCGTCGTGAACGCGGAGAAGATTCAGGTCACGGGCAACAAGCTCGACCAGAAGATGTACTACCGCCACTCCGGTTATCCGGGCGGGCTCAAGAGCCGGACGCTTCGCGATCAGCTCGACCGGCGCCCGACCGAGGTGCTTCGCATTGCGGTCAAGGGGATGCTCCCGAAGAACAGCCTCGCTCGCCGCCAGATCACGAAGCTTAAGATCTACGCCGGCCCTGAGCATCCGCACGGCCCACAGAATCCGAAGCCGCTGGAGCTCGACTCATGAGCACCGTCGCGCAGTACCGCGGCACCGGCAAGCGCAAGACGTCGGTCGCGCGCGTCATCCTTAAGCCGGGTGACGGTCAGACCTGGATCAACGGCCGCACGCTGCAGGAGTACTTCCCGCGCGGGGTCTGGCAGACGATCGCGCTCTCGCCGCTCAAGGTCGCCGGCCTCGAGGGCCAGTACGACCTCCGTGTCCGCGTGCACGGCGGCGGCCTCACCGGACAGTCCGGCGCCGTCCGCCACGGCATCGCCCGCGCGCTCGTCGAGGCGAACCCGGAGCTGCGTGTGCCGCTCAAGCGCGAGGGCTTCCTCACGCGCGACGCGCGCCAGGTCGAGCGCAAGAAGGCCGGCCTGCACAAGGCGCGCAAGGCGCCGCAGTTCTCGAAGCGCTAGGTCGCTGAAATAGCGCTGTTGGGCGACCAGCCGATCGCCGGCGCGATCTCGCGCGCGATCGTGTCGAGCATCGCGGCGTTGTACTCGACGCCGAGCTGGCTCGGAACCGTTAGGAGGAGCGTGTCGGCCGCCTGCACGGCCTTGTCCGCGGCGAGCTCCTGCGCGACCCGGTCCGGCTCGCCGGTGTAGCTGCGGCCGAAGCGGCTGATCGCGCCGTCGAGCCAGCCGACCTGGTCCTCGTTCGCGTCGCCGCCGAAGAGGCGCCGGTCGACGTCCGACGTGATCGGAATGACGCTCCGGCTGACGGAGACGCGCGGCTCGCGGGCTTGCCCCGCCTTCTGCCACGCGTCGCGGAACAGTTCGATCTGCTCTGCCTGCAGCTCGTCGAAGGGGATCTTCGTGTCCTCGAGCAGCAGTGTCGAGCTCATGAGATTCATTCCCTGCTCGCCGGCCCAGATCGCCGTGTCGCGCGTGCCGGATCCCCACCAGATGCGGTCGGGGAGCCCAGCCGACTGCGGCTGGATCGCGAGCTTTGCCGGCCCGCGTTGTCCGCCCATGTCTGCGGCCACAACCCCGGCGCCGGAGATCGCCGCGCGGAACGTCGCGGTCTTGTCGCGTGCGTCCGTGGGATCGATCGAGTAGCCGAACGCCTCGGCGCCGCGGTACGCGGGTTCCGGCGAGCCGCGGCTCACTCCTAGCTGCAGCCGTCCGCCCGCGAGCAGGTCCGCGGCCGCTGCCTCTTCCGCCATGTACAGCGGATTCTCGTAGCGCATGTCGATCACGCCGGTGCCGATCTCGATCCGGCTCGTCCGCACGCCGATCGCTGCGAGGAGCGGGAACGGCGACGCGAGCTGCCGGGCGAAGTGGTGGACGCGGAAGAAGGCGCCGTCGATGCCGATCTCCTCGGCGGCGACCGCGAGCTCGACAGCCTGGTTGAGAGAGTCGGCGGCCGAGTTGGTCAGCCCGCCGGCCGGATGCCAGGCGCCGAAGGAGAGAAAGCCGATTCGCTTGGGATGAGTGCTCATGTTCCTCTACAACGATACTTGACTAGGCAAGTATTCCAGGTCAGCGACGCCGCTCGAGGCTCTCGAGGATGAGGTCGAGCCCGTACTCGAACGCGCTCGTGTCCTCGAGCGAACCGGGGTCGAGGTGCTGCATGCCGTGCGCGTGGAGGTCGGGATACGTCTCGATCGGCAGCATTCGGTCGAGGAAACCGCGGATGTCGGCGGTGATCTCGTCCGGCATCGCGAAGTCGTGCGTCGACTGCCAGAGCGAGAAGCCGATGATGTGCGCGTCGATCACGTGGTACGCGTGGTACGTCGTCTCGGGCGAGAAGCCCGCGCCACGCAATCCGCCGAGGAGGCCGTCCATGAACGCAAGGCGGAGCGGGCGGACCCGCGCCGGTGTCATGAGGGCGCCGGCGGCCCACGGGTGGCGGCGGAGGGCCGCATGCGCCGAGATCGCGGCCTTGCGGATTCCGTCCAACCCGTCCTCGGCGCGCGGCAGCTCCATCTCGGCGAGGACGAGGTCGACCATTCCGTCGAGCAGGCCGTCCTTGTTGGCGACGTGGTTGTAGAGCGACATCGCCTCGTAGCCGAGCGCACCGCCGAGTTTCCGCATCGAGAGGGCGTCGATGCCGTGCTCGTCGGCATGGGCGAGGGCAGCTTCGAGGATCCGATCGCGGCTGAGCGGCTTGCGGGTCTTCGCCATTGACACAGCTTACGGTGTATGTGTAGCGTACAGCGTAAGCTTACGGCGTATGGAGGAGAATCCCATGATGAAAGCTCTCGTTCGGCACACGTACGGCGGCCCCGGCGTCGTTCGCGTCGAGGAGGTCAAGCGTCCGGCGCTCGAGGACGATCTGGTGCTCGTCCGCGTGCGCGCGAGCTCGGTGAACAAGGCGGACTGGCACGAGCTGCGCGGCTGGCCGCGGGCTCTGCGCCCCGCCACGCGCGGAGGCGTGTTCGTCCAAAGTCGATCCTCCTCGGCAGCGACTTCGCCGGCGTCGTAGAGGAGGTCGGAAAGGATGTGACGGATTTCGCGCCCGGCGACGAGGTGCTCGGTGGCCGGAACGGCGCGTTCGCGGAGTACGTCGCCGCGAAGGAGCTCGTCAAGAAGCCGGCCAACGTGACGTTCGAGGAAGCGGGGACGATCGGCATTGCGGGCTTGACCGCGCTGCAAGGCCTCCGCGACAAGGCCGGCGTGCAGCCGGGCGAGCGTGTCCTCATCAACGGCGCCTCGGGCGGTGTCGGGACGATGGCGATCCAGGTGGCGAAGGCGCTCGGCGCAGAGGTCACGGCGGTCGTCGGTCCGCGCAACGTCGAGCAGGCGCACGCGCTCGGCGCCGACCGTGTGATCGACCGGACGCAGGCGAGCTTCACGCAGAGGCACGAGCGCTACGACGTGATCGCGGACGTCTGCGGTGGGCATTCCTTGCGCGCGATGCGGCGTGCGCTCGAGCCCAACGGCCGGCTCGTCGTCGTCGGCGCGCATGCGAACCGGCGCCAGCTGTCGCACATCGCCGCGATCTGGCTCGCCGGCCGATTCGGCCGGCAGCCGGTCAAGTTCTTCGTAGCGAACTTCAACCGGCCGGATCTCCAGGCGCTCGCGGACATGCTCGAAAGCGGCCGGCTGAAGCCGGCGATCGACCGGACGTACGACCTCACGGAAGCGCCGGAGATGTTCCGCACCTTCGGTGAAGGTCACGTCCACGGAAAGCTCGTGCTGACGATCTAGCTAAGGTCCCGCGCTTGGCTCGGCAGTACTTCGGAACGGACGGCGTGCGCGGCGTCGTGGGCGAGACGCTGACGGCAGAGCTCGTCGAGAAGCTCGGCCGCGCGTCGGCGCTCTGGTGTGGGCGCGGCCGGGTCTTCATCGGCCGCGACACGCGGGCCTCGGGCGTGGAGCTCGAGGACGCGTTCGCGCGCGGCGTCGCGTCTGCGGGAGGCACCGCCGTACTTGCGGGCGTACTGCCGACACCGGCCGTCGCGCTGTTGCGTCTCGATCTCGGTGTCGTTATCTCCGCTTCGCACAACCCGCCCGAGTACAACGGCGTGAAGTTCTTCGACCGCATGGGCGGCAAGTTGAGCGACGCCGCCGAGGAGGAGATCGAGCAACTCCTCGACGAACCGGCCCGCGGCGGCGGGGAGATCGACCGCGTCGGCGTCGCGTCCGACAGCTACGTCGCGCTCATCCTCGAGCGCTTCGGCACCGACCTAAGCGGCCTCCGCATCGGCGTCGATTGCGCGAACGGCGCGTACGCCGGCATGGCGCCGCAGGCGTTCGAGCAGCTCGGCGCCGACGTGACCGCGATCGGGAATGCGCCCGATGGGACGAACATCAATGTCGGCTGCGGCGCGACCGACCTCCACGCGCTCGCCGAAGCGGTCCGCGACGGTGGGCTCGACTTCGGGATCGCGTTCGACGGGGACGGGGATCGCATGCTCGCCGTCGACGAGACGGGCGCGGCCGTCGACGGCGACCAGATCGTCGCGATCCTCGCGCTTGCGCTCGGCGTCGAGACGGTTGCGGTCACGTCGATGACGAATCTCGGGTTCCACCGCTTGATGGAGGAGAAGGGCATTAGCGTCGTGACGACCGACGTCGGCGACCGTTACGTGCTCGAAGCGCTGCGGCGCGAAGACGCGGTTCTCGGAGGCGAGCAGTCGGGGCACATCCTCTGGCTCGACGGCCACGTCACGGGCGACGGCCTCGTCGCTGCGCTTCTGCTCTGCCGGGCGCTCGCCGGGCGCCGCCTGTCGGAAGCCGTAGCGGTCATGCCGCGCTTTCCGCAGGTCATTCAGAACCTGCCGCGCACAGGACGAGGCCCGCTTCCCGACTCGCTTCTCGCGCAGGTCGCGGCCGTCAACGAGGAGCTCGCCGGTCGTGGCCGGGGGCTTGTCCGCCCGTCTGGAACGGAGCCTGTGGTGCGCGTTCTCGCCGAGGCTGAGAGCGAGGAAGAGGCCCAAGATCTCTGTGCTAGCCTTGCCGCGCTGGTAACCCAAGAGCTCGGCTGAACCTCTTCCGCGACGCCGCGGCCCGGTTCCGAAGCCGGGCTTTTTGCGTTCTTAGGAGGCGAGATGTGCGGGATCATCGGATACGTCGGACCGCGTGAGGCAAAGCCGCTTCTCCTCGACGGCCTGAAGCGTCTCGAGTACCGGGGCTACGACTCCGCCGGAATCGCCTTGCGCGAGGACGGCGAGCTCGAGTATGTCCGCGCCGTCGGCAATCTCGACAATCTCGTCGAGGCGGCGGTCACGAACGGATCCCAGGCACACCACGGCCTCGGACACACACGCTGGGCGACGCACGGCGGCGTCACCGAGCGCAACGCGCACCCGCTCGTCGGTTGCGACGCGGGCCGGCTCGCGATCGTCCTCAACGGCATCGTCGAGAACTACATGGAGCTGCGCGACGAGCTCACCGCGGCGGGCCACACGTTCACCTCCGAGACCGACGCCGAAGTCGTCGTTCACCTGCTCGAGCAGGAGTACGACGGCGACCTCACGCAGGCACTCGCGCGCGTCTATCCGCAGCTCGAGGGCCATTTCTCGATCGTCGCGATCCACCACGACCATCCCGACCTGCTCGTCGGCGTGCGCCATCAGACGCCGCTCGTCGTCGGCCTCGGCGACGGGGAGAACTTCCTCGCCTCGTCCATCGCCGCGTTCCTCAGCGAGACGCGCAGCGTCATCTTTCCCGCCGACGGCCAGGTGATCGAGATCACGCCGGCGAGCGTGCGCGCCTTCGTCGACGGCACGGAGATCGCGACGCCCGCCGCGCAGGAGATCGACTGGGACATCGAGAGCGCCGAGAAGGGCGGCTTCGAGACGTTCATGCTCAAGGAGATCTACGAGCAGCCGGAGGCGGTGCAGGAGACGATCGGCGACCGCGTGCGCGGGCACAAGCTCTTCCTCGAAGAGATCGGAATGACGGAGGAAGAGGTGCGGAATCTCCGTCGCATCGTCGTCGTCGCAGCAGGCACGGCGTACCACGCCGGCGTCGTCGGGCGCTACATCATCGAGGAGTGGGCGCGAATCCCCGTCGAGCCCGACATCGCGAGCGAGTGGATCTACCGCAACCCCGTCCTCTCGAAGGACACGCTCGTAATCGGGATCTCGCAGTCGGGCGAGACGCGCGACACGGTGAACGCGGTCAAGCTCGCGCGCGAGAAGGGTGCGCGCACGCTCGCGATCACGAACCTCATGGGGACGCAGATAACGCGCGAGACCGACGCGACGCTCTACACGCGCTGCGGCATGGAGGTCGGCGTCGCCGCGACGAAGACGTTCACCGCGCAGGTGGCGCTCCTCTCGCTGCTCGCGCTCAAGCTCGCCGAGATCCGCCGCACACTGCCGCAGGACGAGATCGACTTCATCCTCGACCGCCTCCACGAGCTGCCGGTGAAGATGCAGGAGTTCCTCGACGGCGACCATCCGATCGACGCGATCGCGGAGCGCTTCCACGATGCGCCGTTCTTCCTCTACCTCGGTCGCCACATCGGCCTGCCGGTCGCGCTCGAGGGCGCGCTGAAGCTCAAGGAGATCTCGTATATCCCGACTGACGCGTACTCCGCCGGCGAGATGAAGCACGGCCCGATCGCGCTGCTCGCGGAGGGGACGCCGGTCGTCGTCGTCGCGACGAACATCCACGTGTACGAGAAGATCGTCTCGAACATCCAGGAGACGCGGGCGCGCGGTGCGCACGTGATCGCGATCGCGACCGACGGCAACGAGGACATCCAGCACCACGCCGACGACGTCATCTACGTGCCACGGACGCCGAACTTTCTCCAGGCTCCGCTCGCCGTGATGCCCCTGCAGCTGCTGGCGTACAAGATCGCGCGGCTCCGCGGCTTGAACGTCGACCAACCGCGGAATCTCGCGAAGACCGTCACCGTCGAGTAGCGCTCAGTCCGTCGGACAGACCGTTCCGGCTGGCGGCATCTTCAGCGTCTCGATGTAGCGGTTGGCCCACCGTCGTACGCATGAGCTCGCGCGATACGCGGTATGACCCGCGCCCGTGCGCGTGAGGAGCGTCGCTCGCGGCAACTGCCGGGCGAGTGACTGCGCCCAGGGGTATGGCGTGGCCGGATCGCCGGTCGAGCCGACGACGAGGATCGGCGGAGCGCCGGCGGCACGCGCAACCGAGAGGTGCTCCGGCTTCCCCGCCGGCCAGTACAGGCAAGGCAGTCCCGTCCATGCGACCGCGGCGCCGAACTCCGGCGCGGACTTGGACAGCCGCTTCGCGAGCTCCTCGTGGTCGCGGATCGTCATCGGCGCCGGAGCGTCGAGACATCCGGTGGCGCTGTTGGCGGAGACGATGTTGGAGAACGAGCCGTCGGGGTTCAAGCCGTTGAGGGCGTAGGCGAACTCGCCGAGGATGGTGCCGTCGCCGCCGCTCGCAGACGCGAGTGCCTGACCGAGGATCGGCCAGGTCTCGGTCGAGTACAACGCCGCGATCACTCCCTCGAGCGCGACGCCGTACCCGATGGACGTCGTGTGCGGCAGGCTCGCCGTCAAGGTGCGTCCCTCCTCGAGGCTGGTGAAGAGCGTCGCGTACGCCGCCGCCGGCGAGGGGGAGAGCCCGCTGCGGCAGCTCGAGGCCTTCGCGCACCACGCGAAGAAGTCGTGCAGGTCGGTCTCGAAGCCCGCGGCCTGTCCGGCATCTGCGGTCTCGGGGGTGAGCGACGGATCGACGGCGCCGTCGAGGACCATCGCGCGAACGCGCTTCGGGAACAGCTCGGCGTAGACCGTGCCGAGATACGTGCCGTAGGAGAAGCCGACGTACGTCAGCAGCTTCTCGCCGAGCGCGGCGCGCAGGCGATCCATGTCGCGTGCGTTGTTCGCCGTCGACATGCTCGAGATGAAGGCGGTCGAAGCGCTCTTCTTACACTCGCGCACGAAAGCCTTGGTCGCTTCGACCACGGCGGCGACCTGTTTCGGTGCCCGCGGCGCGGGATTGAGAGCTACGAAGCCCGGGACTTCAGCTGCCGTGAGGCAGTGCAGAGGCTCGCTCGAGCCGACTCCGCGGGGATCGAAGCTGACGAGGTTGAATCGCGCCCGCACCGAGGCGGGGACGATCGTCGCCGCCTGCTCGAGGAACTGCACGCCGGATTCGCCGGGGCCGCCTGGGTTGAGCACGACGTCGCCCATCGGATGCGACCCGCTCGCGGGAAGCTCGATCACCGAGATCGGGATCTTCTTGCCGCCGGGATCCGAGTACGACACCGGGACGGACAGCTGCGCGCACTGGAAATGGCCCTCGCAGCCGTGCCACGACAACGCCGTCGGCGAAGCGGCGGTGCCGCCACAGCCGCAGACCCCGGCGAGCAGCGCACCCGCGATCGTCGTGCCCAAGAGGACGTGCTTCCTCATCGTTCGACTGAGAGTAGGCGTAGGCTCGGCGCATGACGGGAGAGGGCGACGCCGCCGGCGCCCTAGCGGAGGCGAGAGAATGGATCGCACATGGCAACTTTGCGCATGCGCTGGCCAGGCTGAGGACAGCCGTCGAGACGTTGCCCGCGGGGCGCGCCGATGCGCTCGTGGCGGGGATCCGGGAAGCCGCGGACGACCTCGCCAAGAGCGACCCGCGCTACGCGGCGCCGGCAAGAGCCATCCGCGACAGCATCGCAGGGCGCGTCGGAGTGCCCGGCTTGCGCGGCGACAGGCGTAGCGAGGAGTGGTGGCCGTACGGCATCGCGGAGATCCTCTCGGACACCGCGGTAATCGCCGCCGTCCTCAGCTTCACCATCGGCATCGTCGGAGTTGTCGAGGGCGCGCGGCGTCACTGGGGTGGCAACGTGCTTTTCATCCTGGTCGGCACAGTGCTCACCGTCGCTCTCTGGCTCTCGATCGCCGTCGGACTCGCGCTGCTCCTCGATATCGGCCGGACAGTCGGCGCTTCGCGGACAGAATGACCGAGCGGCTCGCACGCGCGTGTGCCGCGCATCCGTGGCGGACGCTTGCGCTCTGGGGCGTCGCAGTCGTCGTCGCGATCGCGCTCGTCGGGACCTCGCTCCACGGGCTGACGACGCAGGCGCATGTGATCGGCTCGCCGCAGTCCGAGCAGGCGATCAACGAGATCGACAGGGCATTTCCGCAGGTCGCCGCGCAGCTCACGGGCGACGTGATCCTCATCAGCTCGCCGCGGTACACGGTCGACGCTCCGGAGGCAAAGGCGTACGCGCAGAAGCTGTTCGCCGCGCTCGAGGCAACCGGTCAGGTGAGCGGGGTGCGGCTTGCCGGAGCGTCGCGCGACGGTCACGCCGCGCTCGTCGCGCTTCTCATCAAGAGCGACGCCGGCGCGAAGCAGGTGGAGGACGTGCTTGCCAGGCACAGCGGTAACGGCTTCTCGGCCGTCGTCACCGGCTACCGCAGTGTGAACTACGACTTCGGACAGCAGGCGCAGAAGGATCTCGAAGGCGGCGAGCTCGGCTTCGGGCTTCCGGTCGCGCTGATCGTTCTCGTGCTCGTCTTCGGCGCCGTCGTCGCGGGACTCGTGCCGCTGTTGATGGCGATCCTCTCGATCATCGTCGCGCTCGGGCTCGTCGCGCTCGTCCAGACCGAGTTCACGCTCTCGACATTCATCGTGAACATGCTCACGGGGATGGGCCTCGCGCTCGGGATCGACTACTCGCTCTTCGTCGTCTCCCGCTATCGCGAGGAACGCGCGCACGGGCTCGAGAAGGAGGACGCGATCGCGCGGACGGGCGCGACCGCGAGCCGCGCGGTGCTCTTCAGCGGCACGACGTTCACGATCGCGCTCCTCGGCATGTTCATCGTCCCGACGTCGATCATGCGGAGCCTCGCGCTCGGCGCGATCCTCGTCGGGATCACCTCGGTTGCCGCTGCGCTGACGCTGCTTCCCGCGCTGCTCAGCCTGTGGGGCGACGGCATCAACCGCCTTCGGATCCCGTACATCGGCCGCAACGTCGGGCGCTCCGACGCGGCCGAGGGCCGTTTCTGGCACGGGATCGTGACCGCCGTCCTGCGGCACCCGGCGCTCGCGCTCACCCTCTCGGTCGCGGCGATGCTCGCGCTCGCAATCCCCGTCCTCGGCATGCACATCGGCGCGAACGGGATCACGACGCTGCCGGACAGCACGCCGTCGAAGCAGGGCTATCTCGCGGTGCAGCGCGCGTTCCCGACGCAGAATCCCGAGCCCGTGCGCATCGTCGCGGTCGGCGGTGGCTCAGCCGCGCAACGGGACATGCAGAAGCTCGGGTTCCAGCTCGCCGCCGACCCGCAGTACGGCCCGACGAAGCTCGACGTGGCGGGGAACACGACACTGCTCGTCGTCCCGCTTCGCGGCGATCCCGTGGGCCGTGCGCAGGTGGCGGCCGTGCGCAGCCTGCGCTCGCACACGATCCCGTCGCTCTTCGCCGGCAGCGGCGCGCGTGTCTACGTCGGCGGCGTGACGTCGGAGAACATCGACTACTTCGACGCGGTGAGCGCTCCGACGCCGTACGTCCTGATCTTCGTTCTCGGCCTCAGCTTCATCCTCCTGACCGTGGCGTTCCGCTCAATCGTTATCGCGCTCGTCTCCGTGCTCCTCAACCTGCTCTCGGTCGGCGCGGCGTACGGGCTGCTCACGCTCATCTTCCTCGACGGCCACGGCGCGAGTGTCCTCGGCTTCCGCCACACCCCGTTCATCGACGCGTGGGTGCCGCTCTTCCTGTTCTCGGTGCTGTTCGGCCTCTCGATGGACTATCAGGTGTTCCTCATGAGCCGGATCAAGGAGCGCTACGACGTCAGCGGCTCGACGCGCGAGGCGGTGACGTGGGGCGTGTCGTCGACCGCGCGGATCATCACCGGCGCGGCTCTCATCATCGTCGCGGTGTTCGCCGGATTTGCCTCGGGTGCGCTCGTGCAGTTCCAGCAGATGGGCTTCGGCGTCGCGATTGCGCTGCTGCTCGATGCGACCGTGATCCGGTCCGTCGTCCTGCCCGCGGCGCTCGGACTGCTCGATCGGTGGAGCTGGTACCTGCCGCGCTGGCTCGAGTGGCTGCCGCACGCGGACATCGAAGGCTCGTCGGGGTGACCCGCCTTGCGCTTGTCCTGTTCGTCCCAACACCGAGCCAGCTCGCGCGTGCGAACGCCGAACTGCCGATGGTCAGCTAGTCGGTGTCGCGTCGCGCAAAAGGCATCGGGTTGCTCCTCGCTGTACTCGCGGCGGGAGTTCTCCTATTCGTCACGCTCTCGAATCGAGGCGTCGTGCGGGTAGAAGGCACCCAGGCAGGCGACCTCGACGCAGGCAGTGTGATTGAACAGGGCTTTTCGATCCGGCGCGGCGGTGCCTTCACGGTCTCGGCCATCGAGGTGGAGAACACAGGGCACGCGCCGGTTTTCATCGAGTCGGTAGTGCCGCAGAGCACGTCGCCCGATCTGCGCGCGACACCCGCGCGCATCTGGGTCATTCCTCGAGAAGCGTTTACGGCGAAGGTGGAGACGCACTACCTCAATACACCGTTGGGGGAGGGCTGGCCCCCGAAGCGCATCGAGCCGAAACCTCGGAACGTCCCGCCGTTGGCATGGACATCTCCGCCGCCCGTGTTGTTGCTACCGACGAGGGAGTGGGTCGACCCCGGCCGAGAGGCCGAGCTCATCTACGGAGTCTTCCTTCACGGCCGCCCGAGGCCGTGGCTCCGCGTCACCGCGCTGCGCATCACGTTCAAACAGGGGGGACAGACTTCGTGTGGACACTTCCGAACACGGCGAGCTTCCACTTGCGCCACTGATTAGTCGAGCTCGCGGCGGAGGCGCTTCGTCTCGCCGCGCCGCTTCTTCTCTTGCAGGCGCCGTTCCCGTGCCGCCTTCGACGGCGTTGTCTTGACGCGCGCGCGCTCGACGTGGAGGGCATCGCGTAACTGCGCGACTAACCGCTCGAGCGCGAGCTCCGTGTTGCGCGTCCGGCTCCGCTCGTCCTGCGCGACCGCTCGCAGCACCGGGCCGACGCGCGCGATCACGCGCTGCTTCTGCCGCTCCGTCAGCGCTGCGGAAGCCGCGACGTCGAACACCGCGACCGCGCGCGTCTCCGACTTCTGCGCGTGCTGGCCGCCAGGGCCGCTCGAGCGCGAGTACTGGAGCTCGACCTCCGCGAGTGGCAGCACGACCGAACGCGTGACGCGAATAGAGTCCACAGCCATGGCCGCGATTTTGCTCGACGTCGACGGTGTCCTGCACGTTTCGGGCGAGCCAATTCCCGGCGCGGCTCAGGCGGTGCGCGAATTGCGCGCGGCCGGCCACCGGCTTCGCTTCGTCACGAATGCGACGACGCGCTCGAAGGCACAGCTCGCATCCGAGCTGCAGGCGATGGGAATCGAGCTCGACGTGTCCGAGGTGCAGACGACGGCCGACGCGGCGGTCGAGGCGCTCCGCGGCAAGCGCGTCCTCGCCCTCGTGATGCACGCGCTCGTCCACGATCTCGAGGAGCTCGAGATCGTCGGGGACGGCGCGGACGCGGTGCTCATCGGCGGTGCGGACGACTCGCCCGAGACGAATCTCGTGTTCTCGTACATGAACCTCGCGCGCGCGTTCGGAGAGCTCGAGCTCGGCGCCGAGCTCTATTGCCTCCACCGCAACCGCTGGTGGCAGACGGCGCGCGGGCCGCTCCTCGACTCCGGGTGTTACGTCGCGGGGCTCGAGTACGCGGCGCAGACCGAGGCGATCGTGCTCGGGAAGCCGAGCGCCGCGTACTTCGACGCCGCGTGCAGGGCGCTCGACTGCGAGCCGGGAATGACGTGGATGGTCGGCGACGACCTCGAGGCCGACGTCGTCGGGGCGCGAGGCGTCGGCATGCACGCGCTGCTCGTGCGCACGGGCAAGTTCCGCCCCGACGCGCTCGAAGGGTCGCGGGTGCAACCCGACGGGATCGTCTCCTCGATCGCGCACGTTCCGGACTGGATCGAGGATCACTCCTGATGGCCGTCCGTGTCGGCACCGACCTCATCGAGATCGAGCGGATCCGCCGCTCGCTCGCGCGCTACGAGCGCTTCCGCGAGCGGTGCTTCACCGAGGCGGAACGCGCCTATTGTGATTCGCGCCCGAACCCCGCGGAGAGCTACGCGGGACGGTTCGCCGGCAAGGAAGCGGTTGGGAAGGCGCTCGGCTTCGGCGTCGCGCGCGCGTTCGCGTGGAAGGAGATCGAGATCGTCGGTCGCCCGAAGCCGGCGGTGCGGCTGTCGGGCCGGCTCGCGGAGCGCGCGGCGGCGATGGGCGCCGCCGCGGTCGATCTCTCCATGACGCACTCGCGCGAGCTCGCGCAGGCGGTGGCTGTTGCGTATGGCTCCGGCGACTGAGCAGCTCTATACCGCCGAGGAGATGCGCGCCGCCGAGGCGGGCCACGACGTCGACTCGATGATGCAGCGCGCCGGCGCGGCCGTCGCCGAGGAGGTCATGCGCCGTTTCCCCGACGCGCGGCGGATCGCCGTGTACGCAGGAGGCGGGGCGAACGGCGGGGACGGGAAGATTGCCGGCGAGCGGTTGCTCCTCGAGGGCCGCGACCTGGTCGAGGAGCGGCCGGATGTGATCGTCGACGCGCTGCTCGGCACCGGGATGAAGGGCGCGCCGCGCGACGAGACTGCGCGCGCGATCGACGAGATCAACAGCGCCGGAGTCCCGGTGGTCGCGGTCGACATCCCATCAGGCGTCAACGCGTCGACAGGCGAGGTCGCAGGCGCGGCGGTTCGCGCGGACGTCACGGTGACGATGCACGGCCGCAAGGTCGGCCTCGCCGTTGCGCCGGGACGCTTTTTCGCCGGCGAGGTCGTCGTCGCGGACATCGGGCTCGAGACGGGGGAGACGGCGAACGCGCTCGTGACGCCCGCGATCCTCGACGAGGTACCGCGTCGCTCGCCCGGCGACAACAAGTACACGTCCGGCCACGTCCTCGTCGTCGGTGGCTCGCCCGGGATGACCGGAGCCGCGGCACTCGCCGCGCGCGCAGCCTTCCGCGCCGACGCGGGCTACGTCACGATCTGCGCGCCGGCGGAGTCGGTGCCGGTGCTCGAGGTTCTCGTCACGGAAGCGGTGAAGCGGCCGCTTGAGCAGGTGGACGAAGCGGCGTCGCGCGCCGGCGCGCTCGCCCTCGGGCCGGGCCTCGGCCGCGAGCCGGAGGTGAAGGCGCTCGTCCGTCGGCTCCTCGCCGAGGTGGCGCTCCCCGCGGTCGTCGACGCCGACGCGCTGTTCGAGCTCGAGCCGGGAGACTGGCCGGCGCCGCGCGTGCTCACGCCGCACGCGGGTGAGCTCGGTCGGCTCCTCGGCCGCGAATCGAAGGAGATCGCCTCGCACCGGCTCGCCTCGGTGCGCGAGGCCGCCGAGAAGTTCGACGCAGTCGTCGTGCTCAAGGGCGAGGACTCGCTCGTCGCTGCGCCCGGCGGAGGCGTCCTCGTCTGCGCGCTCGGCCTGCCGTCGCTCGCAACCGCGGGCACGGGCGACGTCCTGACCGGCATCACCGCGGCTTTCCTCGCGAAAGGGATGGCGCCTCAACGCGCCGCCGCGGCCGCGTGCGCGGCGCAACAGCTCGCGTCCCGCGCGGCGGAGCAGCGAGCCGGCCTCGTCGCGAGCGACGTCGTCGAGGCGCTGCCGTCAGTTCTCGCCGGGCGCTGAGATCCGGTCGACGCGCCAGATCTCCTCGGGGATCCCGAACGCGGGCAGTCCGCCGCGGTATCGCTCGACCCAGCCGGACACCGCGAGCAGCAGGCAGAGCACGACGGAGAGCCAGCCCTCCCAGCTGATGCCGTAACCCCGCACGAGGATCAGGTCGAGCGCCGTCACGGCCAGCAGCGCGACCGGGAGGAGGACGATCTCGTCGGAGTCTCTCGGCCGCTCCGACCAGCGAACGACGAGGCGAAGCGCGAGGAAGATCGCCACCGCGGCGAGCTCGTAGCCGAAACGCCACGGAGACTGGAGCTCGAATGTCGCGTGCGATCCCGTCATCGGCGCGACGAGGAAAAAGAGAAAACCGAGACACGCGGCGAGTGGGACGATGCGAACGAGGAAGCGCCTCCCAGGGATCGGCCGCAGGCGGCGCACGGCGGAGAACAGAAGCAGCGCCGCGCCTACGAATCCGATGAACGCCCCGTATGCGAGCGTGCCATAGGTGGCGACGCCAAGTCCAGCGGCGAGGACGAACAACGCTGTGCCCATCGAGAGCTCGCGGAAGGACCGCCTGTAGCCGAGGAGCCCGAGCAGCATGAGGACGGTGAACAGGCCGGCATGCACGGTGACCGCCCAGCCGGTCGCCGTCGAGGAGCACGTGGACGGGGCGCAGCTTCCCTGCCACGGGAGGAACAACGACACGAGGAGCACGATCGCGGCGGCGACGGTCGCCGCGTCGGCAACGGCCGGGCGAGCGAGGCCGACACCCCGCGCGGTCAGAAGCGCGAGGACGAGGAGCCCTGCTGCGCATGCGAGCAGGAGCCAGAGCTCCCACGGCCAGTGCGCATACCGTCCTGCGATCGGCGCGAGGAACGCGGCGGTGAGAAGCGCGATGGCCGCGGTGAGCGCGAGGCGCGGGCGGGCGTTGGCCGCGGTTCCCCAGAGGCGGAGCGAGAAGCATGCGAGGACGCACACGGCGACCTGCAAGGTCCCACCCCAGAGTTCCAGCGCCCACGTGGGGAAGACCGAGCCGTTCATCAGACTCGCTGGGACATGAAAGGTGGCCTGGGGCACGACGACGGCCGCGAGCAGCCCGAGACCAAGGGCGATCCCGACGATGGGAGCGAGCGAGAACCGCGGACTGAACCTCAGAGCTCGCGGGCCGGCCGCGGCGATGAAGACGACTGCGCCAGACGCAAGGCCGAGATACATGCCGAGTTCGCTTTGGGGCCTTCCGCGGCCAAACGCATGCTGGACGACCGCCGAGTTCCAGGCGGTGAGCGCCGTCATGCCGCTCAGAAAGAGGAGCGCGAACGCAGCGGTCGGCACGGGCACGCGGAGTATCCGTGAGCGGCCGACGAACTTCAACACCTCAGACGCGATGAGGGCGAGCGCGACGATGCCCGCAGCGGCCCCGAACTCCGAAAACCAGCCGGTTTGCACGAACCGCTGCTGCGAGAACGCGCATACGAGGGCGGTCGAGGACGGGGGGCACGGCGGAGTGTGGTTGACCGCCCACGGCAGGTAAAGGCTGGCGAGGAACGTCAGCGAGCCGCCGACGATGAAAAGGTGTGAAAGCCGCCCCTTCACAGACGCAAGCGTACGGCCCGTTTAGGCTGAAGGCAATGCACCGGAGCGAGATCACGATCGACCTCGGGGCGATCCGGCACAACGCTCGGCGGTTGCTCGACGCGCTCGAAGGATCGGAACTCTGGGCCGTCGTCAAGGCGGACGGATACGGCCACGGCGCGGTCGACGTCGGGCGCGCGGCGCTCGAGGCCGGCGCGTCCGTGCTGTGCGTCGCTGCCGTCGACGAGGGGATCGCGCTGCGGCATGCGCTCCCTGAGGCGCGGATTCTCGTCATGGGGCCGACCGAGGAGGTCGCCGCTGCGCGTGAGGCGCGGCTCGAGCTGACGGTCCCGCGCGACGGCGAGATCCCGGCAGACGTTCCCGTGCACCTCAAGCTCGATTCCGGAATGGGGCGGTGGGGGCTCGGCGAGTTGCCGGAGCTGCCGGCGAACGTCGTCGGGCTGATGACGCACCTCGCGACGGCCGACAGCGACCCGGATTTCGCCGCGCAACAGATCGAGCGCTTCCGCGCGGCGACCGAGCCATACGCGCACCTCACGCGCCACGCGGCGAACAGCGCCGCCGCGCTCCGCATCCCCGACGCGCGCTTCGACGCGGCGCGCTGCGGCATCGCGCTCTACGGCATCTCGCCGTTCAATACCGATCCGACGGAGGACGGCCTGCGCCCCGCGCTCTCGTGGCGCTCACACATCGCACAGGTGCGCCTCCTCCAGCCGGGCGAGAGCACCGGCTACGGCCGCCGCTTCGTCGCCGACCGGCCGACGTGGATCGGCATCGTCCCGGTCGGTTACGCCGACGGGTTCCGGCGCGACTTGACGGGAACGGAGGTGCTCGTCGACGGAGAGCTGCGCCGCGCCGTTGGCACTGTCTCGTTGGACGCCGTCGCGGTCGAGCTCGACCGCGAGCTCGCGGTCGGAACGCCGGTGACGATCGTCGGCGACGGCTTGCTCATCGAACGCCACGCCGCGCAGGCGGAGACGATCGGCTACGAGATCGCGTGCGGGATCAACAGCTCGCCGGAACGCGCGCGCCGCGCGCTAACGGAGTAGTCAGCCGTCGAGGCCCGAGACCGCGGCCGCGAGCTGGTCGCGTTCTTTCGCGAGCTCGGTGAACGAAAGCATGAGCCGCCGGTCGCCCTCGGCGGTCAGCCGGAGATGGGCGACGCGTGCGTCGCGGCGCGACTGCTCCCGCTCGACCAGGCCGGCTTCCTCGGCGCGGCGCACGAGCTCGGTGACGGTGCTCTGCGCGAGCTGCAGCCGCTCGGCGAGCTCGGTCACCGTCGACTGTTCGCTCGCGTTCGGGGCGCCCTTGATCATCAAGAGCAGCGAGTAGCGCTGCGGGGTGAGGCCGCACTGGCGTGAGATCCGCTCGCTCTGCCGCATGAACTGGCGTAGCGCCGCACGAAACTCTGCGACGGCCATCACGTCATTGACCGTCGGCCCCTCCGTTTGGGCCTGCAGGCTCATACCGAGAGTCTAGGGAGCTTTCGGCACGCGACCAAATACAACGGTGAAAACGTTCGGGAGCATGTCCTGCAGCGCACCGAGCGGTCCGTAGAACCACGGCACCGTCGTCTCGCCGCGGTTGCGCTCGATCGAGTTGAGGACGTGGTCGGCGACCTCCTCCGGCCCGATCACGATTCGCTGCACGGGCTTCGGCAGCCACTTCTGCGGGAAGCCCTCCGTCTCGGCGAAGCCCGGCTTGACCGTGTGGACGCGGACGCCCTTGCTGCGCAGCTCGGCCGCAATCGTCCGCGAAAAGGCGAGCTGCGCGTGCTTCGACGCCGAGTACGGGCCGCTCGGCGGGCCTGCGACGACGCCCGACACCGAGACGATGTTCACGACGTGGGACGGCGCCGCCGCGAGGAGTCCGGGGAGGAAGGCGTTGAGGCACCAGACGCCGCCGAGGTAGTTGATCCGGATGAGGTTCTCGATCTTCTCCACGTCACCGCCGATGAAGCTCGTCCGGCCCGGGATGCCTGCGTTGTTGACGAGGATGTCGATCCTCGGATGGCGCTCGAGCACGCGCGCCGCGACGGCGTCGACCGCGGCACGATCGGCGACGTCGCACGGTTCCGCCTCGCCGCCGATCTCCGCCGCGAGCGCCTCGAGCCGGTCCGCGCGGCGGGCGAGGAGGACACAGCGATCCCCGCGCGCGGCAAGCCGGCGCGCGATCTCCATGCCGAAGCCGGAGGACGCTCCCGTGACGACCGCAACGCGCGCCATGTGAAGACGCTACTAGGATCGCCGCATGGCCGGAGCCTTCGAAGGCAAGCGCGGGCTCATCATGGGCGTCGCGAACAAGCGCTCGATCGCGTGGGCGATCGCGCAACAGCTCGCCGACGGCGGCGCGAGCCTCGCCTTCACGTACCAGGGCGAGCGCATCGAGAAGTCGGTGCGCGATCTCGCCGAGTCGGTCAACTCGCCGCTCGTCACGGAGTGCGACGTTCGCTCCGACGAGGACGTCGCGCGCGTCTTCGCCGAGGTGTCCGACGCATTCGGCGGCGAGCTCGACCTCCTCGTCCACTCCGTCGCGTTCGCGGCCGCCGAGGATCTCGAAGGCCGCTTCACCGACACGCCGCGCGACCGCTTCTGGATGGCCGTCGACATCAGCGCCTATTCGCTCGTCGCGTGCGCCCGCGCCGCGGAGCCGCTCATGGAGAAGGCCGGCGGCGGCTCGATGGTGACGATGACGTACCTCGGCGGCGAGCGCGCCGTCCCGCATTACAACGTCATGGGTGTCGCGAAGGCGACGCTCGACTCGTGCGTGAAGTACCTCGCGTGGGATCTCGGGGAGAAGAACATCCGCGTCAACGCCGTCTCCGCCGGCCCGGTGCGGACGCTCGCCGCGCGCTCGATCGCCGGCTTCACGACGATGGAGGACATCGTCGAGGAGCGCTCGCCGCTCCGCCGGCATGTCACTGCGGACGACGTCGGCGCCGCGGCCGCGTACCTCCTCGGTGACGGCGCCGCGAACGTGACCGGAACGACGCTGTACGTCGACTCCGGGTATCACGCCATGGGCATGTAGCGCGGGATGTAGGTGCTCGCCTCCCGGCGGCGGTAAAGCGGGCGTCGTTCCCGGGAAGCGCACGCGGGAGCACAGTCCGGAGATGAGCAGTAGCTCCGGGCGCAGCGAGGGATTCCGCAACGCGGCGACGTACCCCGCGCGCGCGGCTGCTCGCGCCTGGCGCGGGCCGCTCGAGACAGCCGCTGAGGACGTCCTCGCGTCGCCGGAAGCCGGGCGCGTCCTCGATAGCGCACTCGCGGGACCGCTGCCCGAGGAGTTCGCCCGCTCGCTCGTGCGCCACAACGTGCTCGAGCGGGTCATGCAGGAGCTGGCCGCCGCCGGGGAGCTCGAACGGCTCGTCGACCGCGCCCTCGCGAGCCCGCAGTCGGTGGTGATCGTCGACCGGGTTGTGGCGAGCGACGCCTTTCGCGCCGCGCTCGACCGGAGCCTGTCCGGGCCGGAGTTGCACGCGGCGCTCGCGTCGACGTCCTCCGGGCTCGCCGACCAGGTTGTGGGGAGTGTCCGGCGCGCGGCAGCCCGGCTCGACGTGCGGATCTCGGGAGCGACACCGTCTGCGCTGGCCGGCGTCGCGAGCCGCGGTCTTGCTCTCGTCGTCGATGCGCTCGTGGTCGCTGTCCTCTCGCTCCTGCTCGGCGCCGCGGTCGGACTCGTGGCCTCGCTCTTCGGCGGCATACGCCCGCACGCGCTCGCAGGATCCCTTCTCGGAGCGGGCGGCGCGATCGTCGCCATTGGCTATTTCACGCTCTTCTGGAGCACCGTCGGCCAGACGCCCGGCATGCGGCTGGCGGGCGTCCGCGTCTGGGGCCCTCGGCCGGACGGCAGCCTGACCGCTGGCCGCGCTGTCGTGCGGACGCTCGGATTGGCGCTCGCGATCATCCCGTGCTTTCTCGGCTTCGTGCCGGCGCTGTTCGACTCTCGGCGGCGTGCGCTGCCGGACTACCTCGCGAGCACCGTCGTTCGGTACGACGACGGGCCGGCGCGCTGAGGTCTAGGCGGCCAGCGCCCCGGCCGGTGCCCGCAGCTCGTACGACCGTCCATCGAGAACGAAGTCGACGTACGGGACGTGCGAGTCGGCGCTCCAGGCTTGGACGTCGCGCAGGAGCAGAGCGAGGTCGTCGATCTCGATGCGCAAGGTCGCTACGACGAAGAGATCGCCGTCGTCTTCGGTTCGATGGAGCCACGAAAGCCGGTTCGGCCTCAGCCGGAGACAGAGCTGCTCGGCGTATTCGGGCGGAACGACGAACCGGACGACTTCGTCGAATTCGGACTCCGGAGGCATGAAGCCAGCTTCGCGGGAATCGCCCCCGGGTCGCGTGGCTCACCTGGGTCAATCGCTCAGCCGGGGGCAAGCACGGGCTCGGCGACGTGCGTGGGCTCCGGGCTCGGAGCAGCGCCGGCGTCGTACGCCGATCCGCCCGACGTCCTGAGCCTCTCGGCAACCGCTGCCGCGTGGCGAGCCGGCACGACGACCATCACCGCCGCACCGCCGGGAATCAGCTGAACCGCGACCCGCGCGCGCATTTCGGTGTTGAGTCGCAGGCCCTTGCGAAAAAGCGAGCCTACGGCCCCGCCGCCCGAGGCTCCGGCGGCGATCCCCTGGAGCACGGTTAGCTCGTCTTCGTTAGAAGACCCATGCTCCCGAACTGCGCGGACGGGGTCACCTTCGTCCATCCGGCGAGGCGGCGAGCGGCGGTCTCGGCGACGGCAACCCGGTCGAAGAGCGCGATAACGGGTTCCGACGGGCCACTCAACTCGGCCCGAGTCTCGCCGAAGCCCCCGGTGGCGTAGGGGGGTAGGCCGGTGGGCGGCGGCGCATGCCCGCATCCCCAGGCCAGTAAACATCCGTACTATTGGGACAGGCGGGGGCCATCAGAAAATCTAGGGGACTGAACGCGTTTGCAGCACGTGAACCGGGTCTTCAGGAATCGTCCGTACGACGAGGAGCGCGAGATTCACGGTGCCGCGTTCGGGGCCGCGCCGGGTAGATCCGATCTCGTCGTCGGCCTCGCTGCGGTCGCCGCCGTTGCAGTGGTTGCCGTCGTTGCGGAGGGAGGTGCTGCGTCGGATCCGGCCGCATTCACGGCCGTCCTCGCCGCGAACGTCGCGACCTTCGTCGTCGCCGGGCTTCTGTGGCGGAATTCGCGCCCGTCGAGCCTCATCGGCCCGCTGCTGCTCGTCGAGGGGTTGCTCGTCGCCGTCAGCGCTCTCGCCGGCTCGCGCGGCCCGGTTCCTCACCTCGTTGGCGTCATCGCCGGCTGGGCGGCGACGCTCGGAGTTGCCTGGCTCGTCGTCGCGTTCCCCCGCGCGCGGCCCCGAGGCGCGGCATGGGGCGTGCTGTCGCTCGCGAGCGCGGCGTTCGTGTGCGGCGAACTGCCGTTGCTGCTCACCTCGTCCCGCATCCCGCTCGGCGTGCCGGTCGGGGAATGCGCCGGCGCGTGCCCGACGAACCCCGTCTGGCTCGTTCACTCGCCGGGAGCCGAGCGGATGTTGGTGCACGTCGAGGCCATGCTCGAGGCGCTCTCGGCGGCGAGCCTCGTCGCGTACATGGTTCTCCACTTCATGCAGTCGAGCCGCCCGCGCCGGCGCACGCTCGCGCTCCTCTACGGCGCGATGGTCCCTCTTGCAATCACGTTTGCCGTGACGTCGATCGTCTCGGGAGTCGCAGGCGCGCATGTGGGGAGCGCGGGGCAGGCGGCGTTGGTCGCGACGCAGATCATCGCTCCGCTCGGGTTCGTCGGGGCTCTCCTCTACGCCCGCTCGTACGCCGCCGAGGCGCTCGGCTACCTCAGTACCCGGCTCGTTGGCGAGCCGTCCCTCGCCACCGTCGAGCACCTCGTGCGGAGCGTGCTCGACGATCCGCTCGCGCGGCTCGTCTTCTGGCTGCCCGTCGCCCGGAAGTTCGTCGATCGCCACGGCCGTCAGGTCAAGCCCGATGCGTCGGCCGAGGACGTCTCCTGGTGGTCGCTTCCGCAGGACGGAAACCCGACCCTCGCGATCGTCCACGACAGCGTTCTCGCCGAGGATCCCGAGCTGCTCGAGGCCGTGGGGGTGGCGACGACGCTCGCGCTCGAGAATCGCCGCCTGCACCACGATCTCGTCGACACGGTGCAGGCGCTGCACGCGTCGCAGAAGCGCCTCGTAAGCGCGGCGTCGGAGGAGCGGAGGAGGCTCGAGCGCGACCTCCATGACGGAGCGCAGCAGAAGCTCGTCGCGCTGCGAATCCGCATCGACCTCGCGCGCAACCGCGATCCGGAGGCCGCGCCTGCGTTCAGTTCCGCGCTCGGCGCGATCGGTGTGGATCTCGACGACGCGCTCCACGATCTCCGCTCGCTTGCCCACGGCATCTTCCCGCCGCTGCTGGCGGACGAAGGGCTCGACGCCGCTCTGCGCGAGGCCGCGCGCCGGTCGGCCGCGCCGGTGTCCGTCAGCATCGACGTTCCCGGAAGGCTGTCGCCGGAGTGCGAGACCGCGGTGTACTACTGCTGCCTCGAGGCGCTCCAGAACGTCGCCAAGCACGCCGGCGAGGACGCCGCGGCGACGCTTCGGCTGTGCAAAGACCAGCGCGCCGTCCGCTTCTCCGTCGTCGACGACGGGAGCGGCTTCGTGCAGGATCGCGACAAGGGCAACGTCGGTCTGACGAACATGGCCGACCGCATCGGCGCCGTCGGCGGCTCGCTCACCGTCCGCTCGAGCCCGGGGGAGGGCACGCGCGTGGAGGGTCGGATCCCGCTCGCGTCCGCCGGCTTCGTACAAGACAGCCGCGTCGCGCATCCGGTGCGATGACGGAGAACGGCTCGTACCGCGTCGTCGTCGCGGAGGACTCGTTCCTGATCCGGGAAGGGCTCCGCGCCGCGCTCGAGCAGCAAGGCGACGAGATCGAGGTGCTCGAGTACTGCTCCGACCTGCCTACGCTCCTGCGCGCAGTCGAGCAGCACCGGCCTGATGTCGTCATCACGGACATCCGCATGCCTCCGACGAACACGAACGAGGGAATCCAGGCGGCGACCACCCTGCGCGCCAGCGACCCGGACATCGGCGTCGTCGTCATCAGCCAGTACGTCACGCCGCACTACGCGCTCGCGCTCTTCGAGGAGGGATCCGGCGGACGCGCCTATCTCCTGAAGGAGCACATCGGCCATCGGATCCAGCTCGTCGGCGTGATCCGTGAGGTGGCGGAAGGCGGCTCGGTCGTCGACCCAAAAGTCGTCGATGTGCTCGTCGAGGCGCGGATGCGTGCGAAGAACTCGCAGCTCGCGAAGCTCACGCCGCGTGAACGTGAAGTGCTCGCAGGCGTAGCGGCCGGCAAGTCGAACAGCGCGGTCGCGGCGTCACTGTTCATGACGAGGCGCGCCGTCGAGAAGAACATCAATGCGATCTTCTCGAAGCTTGGTCTTCGCGATGAGACGGAAGTCAGCAGGCGCGTACGCGCGGCGCTGCTCTACCTCGCCGAGCAGAACTTCGAGAGCGACCTGCCGGAGGACTGACCCGCGCGCCGCGTGTACGCCTCGCCGACGTGAGGTGTCCACTCCCTGGCGGCCGACGGTCTCCGGTGGTGCCATCCGTCCATGCTCCAGCGCTCTCTCGTTGTGGCTGTCGTGGCGGCGTTCGTTCTCGGTGTGTCCGCATGCGGCGGAGGGAAGAAGTCGACCACGACGACCGGTTCCTCGGCGGCGACCGCGCAGTGGGCAAGCGGCGTCTGCGACGCGTTCACGCAGTGGAAGACCTCGCTGCAGACCATCAAGTCGAACCTCACAAGCGGCGGCATTCCCAGCAGTTCCGACCTGAGACAGGCGGAGCGCGATGCGGAGAACGCGACCCAAACGCTGACCCGGTCCCTCGAGAAGCTCGGTGCGCCGGTCACGACGGGCGGCGCGCAGGCGAAGTCGGAGCTCGACAACCTCGAGACGAGCCTTGCGAGCAGCATGAGCGCGATCGAGGACGCCTTGCCGAAAAACCCGACGATGTCCGACGTCATGAGCGCACTCCCGACCCTCAAGACCCAGGTCACGAAGATGGCCAACGACCTCAGTAGCGCTGCCGCGAACCTCAAGCAGCTCGATCCCGGCGGCGAGATCGAGAAGGCGTTCCAGAGCTCACCGGCCTGCTCGGCCTTCGTTTCCTGACGGAGGTGATGGATGACCGACTCCGTTACGGCGCCGGACTTCGTCGAGCCGGTCGAGGCGTGGCGCGTGTGGCGCGTCTGCGAGCGCGAGGGACGCCGCACCCTGCAGAGCGCATACGCCGACGCTGCCTGGGAGCCCGGCGTCGCCCTCAGCGCAGCATGCTCCAGGACACATCGCCCGGCTCTGCGGCCCTGGCGCACGGAGACGTCGTGCCACGACGCGCCGGATCTCGCGTGCAGTTGCGGCATCTACGGCGTCCGCTCGTTCGCCGCCGCGCGCTGGTACCTCGAGAGCCAGACGCTCTTCGACCGGGTCGACCGCGTGATCGGGCGCGTGGCGCTCTGGGGTGACGTCGTCGTGAGCGAAGGAGGCTGGCGCGCGTCCTACGCGTATCCGATCGAGCTCTTCGTCCCCGTGCGGGCGCGAGGGCTCTGGCGCCGCACCCCGTCGGAGCTCGACGATGTCTTCGAGGCGCTCGAGCGGTACGACGTCCCGGTCGACGTCTACCGGCCGAACGTGGTTCTCGCAGCCTGATCAGTCGAGCTCGTACGACTGCCCGGGGCCGAGCACGACGACTTCGACCGCGGGGGCGACCGTCGCCGCGATCTCGGCGAACTTCATCGCTGCCTCGTCGCCGCTCGACGGCGCCCGCCACGGTGAGTACGTCCCCCAGTGGATGGGGATCGCCATGCGCGGCTTGATGAGGTCGAGCGCCTCCGCTGCGCGAAGCGGGTCGAGGTGCCCCTCCGGGATGCGCGGGCCCCAGCCCGCGACCGGCAGCAGCGCGACGTCGATCCGGCCGAGATCGCGCATACCGTCGAAGACGTCCGTGTCCCCGGCGAAGTACACCGTGCGGCTGCCGGTGATGACGAAGCCGACGGGTTGCGTCCGACCGGCGCCGGGTCGCCACGGCAGCCCGTGATCGGCGTGGGTCGCCCGGATCCGCAGCGGGCCGAGCTCGACTTCGTCCCCGGGCACGACCTCGGAAACGTCCTTGAATCCTCGGCGTCGCAGGAGGTCGCCGGCTCCGGCGGGCACGATGCCGCGCGCTCCGAGGTCGAGCTGGTCGAGCGACGGCAGGTCGAGGTGGTCGTAGTGCGTGTGCGAGATGAGGATCGCGTCGGCATCGGCAAGCGCGGCCGGATCGACGGCAGTCCGCCGCACGAGATGGATGACGCGCCGGCGCAGCAGCGGGTCGGTGACGAGGAGCACGCCGTCGAGCCTGATCGCCGTGCAGCTGTGGCCGAGCCACGCGATGCTGTTCTTCATCGTCGCCGCGCGTATGCGGCGGCTCACTCCGCGCTCACGAACGGGCCGCCGGCCGCGTGCGTGTTGTCGTCGATGAGCCCGAGATCGATCGCGCGTGCGATGGCGGCGCTGCGGCTCGTGACGCCGAACTTCCGATAGACCGCGATCGCCTGCGTCTTCACCGTGTTCCGCGAGATGTAGAGATGCGTGCCGATCTCGCGGAACGAGAGGTGCGTCGCGAGCAGCGGCAGCAGGCGTCGTTCGGCGGGAGTGAGGCTGGACGCCCAGCGGCCCTCCGGCTGGGACAGCGCACGCGTGCGCCGATCGAGGTCGTCGCTCTGTTCCGTGAGGACACCGAGCTTCGGGCGGACGCGGAAGATGTCGGTGACGCGCCGCAGGAGCACGCGCGCTCCGGTCGCGTCGGCGAGCGCGAGCCGCACGTGCGCGAGCTCGAGGAGGGCGATCGTCGCCAGCCACGGAACGGCCGGCGTCGCGCACCCGAGCAGGTCGTCCGTCTCCTCGAGGCTCACCTCTGCCGCCGCAAGGTCGCCGTGCCCCGCAGCGCTGCGTGCGCGTGTTGCATGGACGAGAAGCGCGACGAGCGACGCGGACGGTGCCTCGATCTCGACGAGCGCCGCTACCTCGGCGGCGAACGCATCGGCGTCGGCGTGTGCGTTCTCGGCGATCGCGACGAGCGTGAGGATGCACAACGCAAGGACCCTTAGCTCGGTAGCTCCCGCTGCAGACGCGAGCTCGACTGCTTCGACGAGCGCCTGCTCGCCGGCGGCGATGTCGCCGGTCAGGACGAGGGCAACTCCTTGCGCGAGCGTCGCGAACGGCTGCCAGGCGTCGCCCGCAGGCAGTGCGGCGCACGCCGCGGTCGTGTCGTCGAGCATCTGCGCGACGCCCGCGCGACATTCGAGGCCGTGGAGGAGCTTGAGGCGGGCGTCGTCGTCGCCGAGCCCGCGGCGGGCAGCGTCCGCCCAGTGCCGCGCCTCACCGGGACGGCCGCGCACCTTGTACAGCCAGGATGCGGCAATGCACAGATCGGGCTGGGAATCGACGATCGGCTCGTTGCGCAGGAGCGTGAGCCACGGCTCGAGCGCATCGAAACGCCCTTGGCCGCAGGCCGGGACGGCGAGCAGTCCTGCGAGCTCCGCGGTGTGGTCGATGTCTCCGGCGGCAGCCGCGTGGGCGAGCGCTTCCTCGATGTCGCCGCCCGCTGCTGCCTGAGCGGCGACGGAACGATGCAAGTCGCGCGCGGCCTCCGGCTCGGACCGTTCGAGCTCCGCCAGCAGGTACTCGCGGACGATGCGCGGGTAGCGGTAGCGGCGCTGATGGTGATCGACGGCAGCCGCGACGCCGGCGCGCTGGAGCGATGCGAGGATGCCTTCCGAGCTGCGCTTCCCTCCGAGGAGAGCGTCGCAGCGCTCGGGTGTGAGCTCCTCGAGCACCGCCGTCTGCATGACGAAGCGGCGCTGGGCGCGGGAGAGGCCGCACAGATACTCCGTCTCGAGGTAGTCGGCGAGGTAGCCGTCGTCCCCGTTCAGCGTCTCGACGGGCGTGCCGTTGCGCAGCGAGAGCGCAGCGAGGAAGATCGCCGCCGGCCAACCCTCGAGACGCTCTCCGAGCGCAGCTGCCGCTTCAGGAGAGAGCGGCGCTTCGGCGAGGTGGAGCAGGCGCTCGGCCTCGCTGCCCGTAAGCGCGAGATCCTCCGCCGCGATCTCGACCATGCGCCCCTCGGCTCGCGTGCGGGCGAGCCGCAACGGCGGCAGGCTCCGGCCCGAGAGTGCGACGGTCGTCCCCGCGGACGCGCTTTCGAGCAGTCGCGTCAGCGCGTCGACGGACTCCGGCGACCGAAGGACGTGCACGTCGTCGACGAGCGCGAGGAGCGCGGGCTCTTCCGCGATCGGCTCGAGCAGGCGCTCGATCGTCGCCGGGTCGTCGTCCTCCGGCTCGAAGGCGACTCCGAGCACATCGCGCCCGTCGCGCTCGGCCCACTGGGCGAGCAGCGTCGTCTTGCCGTATCCGGCCGGCGCGACGATCGTTGCGATCGAGGCGTCGACGGCGCCGCACAGCCGGTCGACCAATGCGGTACGGACGACCGCGTGGCGCGCCGTCGGTGGTACCGCCAAGTTTCTCCGACGCAAAGCGTCCGGAACGATCGCCGTGCCCGCGACGCTCACCCCTCCAGCCTGCTCGGGATGGGACGAATGGCCAAGGGCGGACGCCTCTCGCCCCGGTGCAGGTGTGCACACCCGCGGCGTGACGGTGTGGAGGGAGTCGATGCCATCGCGGCAACGGGTGAGGGACGCCCCCGGAGGGGCGCCCCTACCACGCTTACGAGGACGCGATCGTCCGCTGCTTGAGGTGCTCGAACTCGGCGTCGCTGATTGCGCCGTCGGCGCGGAGCTCGTTCAGCCGTGCGATCTCCTCGGCCGTCGACGTTCCGCCACCGCCCGCGTAGGCCGGGTTGTAGGACGAACTGAACCCTGCCTCGTAGTAGTCGGAGGCCGACTCGGGCCGCGCGACGGTGTAGATGAACGCTCCGAGGATCGGCAGGGCGATGATGAGCACGAACCATCCCGCCTTCGCCCAGCCGCTGTGGTCCTTCCGGCGGAAGTTGTCGACCATCAGCATGATGACCCACGTGAAGAACATGATCCACGCGAAGAAGACGATCATCGTCCACATCGCGTCCCAGAACGTGTACGCACCGAGCATGTGCAACTCCTTCGTTGGTTTCTCCTGAGGAAGCTACGACGCTGCCGGGCGGGTGGGCCTCCCTCGCTCGGCGGTTCACCCAGGTGAACCCCACTGGTCGGTAGGGTGGCGATGGGTGACCTGGCCGTCCGGTCACCCGGGTGAGGGGGGTGCGAACTTCCCGTGAGGCCTCTTGTGTCCACGGTTTCGGACGAGGCGCGAGCCGCGTTAGCTTCGGTTCGTGACGGGAATCACGATTGCGCGGCGCTCCGCACTGAACGAGTCCGGCGCCCTCGGAGTGCCGCCTGGCTGGTTCCGGCCGCCACCGCCGCGGCCCGGTGTGATCCCGCGGCCTCAGCTCCTCGGACGCCTCGACGAGCTCACGCGAGGGCCGCTCACCGTCGTGGACGCGCCAACGGGTTACGGCAAGACGACACTTCTCGCTTCGTGGGTCGCTTCGACGTTCCGGAAGGTCGCGTGGGCGTCCGTCGGGTCGCGCGAGCTCGATGCCGACGGGTTCTGGGGAGTCCTGACCGCCGCCGTCGAGGACGCAGAGCCAGGCCTGCGCCTCGGCTCCTTTGTGCATCTTGCGCCGCTGGACAGAGCCGTCGAGCTGGCGACGGCGCTGCGCAGCCTCGATCACGAGCTGACTGTCGTGATCGACGGCTTCGAGCAGGCCGTGCGCGTCGGTGTCGGGCCGATCATCAGCCGCTTCCTCGACCTCGCACCCGAGCAGCTGCACGTGATCGTGTCCACCCGCTGCGAGCCGGAGCTCGACATGCCGCTCCGCCGTGTTCGCGCGACCGTGGCCGAGCTCACGGCGCGTGATCTCCGGCTCGATCCGAGCGAGACGGCGGCGATTCTCCAGCGCACGGTGGGCGGGATCACGACGGACGAGGACGCTGCCGAGCTTTCCGAGCGCGTCGAGGGATGGCCCGCCGGCGTGTACCTCGCCGCCCTCTCCGCGCGGGGGACATCCGATCCGAGCGCAGCGATCACGCGTTTCTCCGGCGCCACGCGCGAGGTCTCCGACTACCTCCGCCTCGAGTTGCTCGATGCGCAGACCGACGACGTGGGCCGGTCGTTCCTGCTCGAGACCTCCGTGCTCGAGCTGCTGACGCCGGCGCTCTGCGATCAACTGCTGCTGCGGCGCGACTCCGATTCCCGACTGCGCGAGCTCGCACGCGCCGGCTCCTTCCTCGTGCCCTTCGAGGGCGGCGGTGCGTACCGGTACGTGCGTCCCGTGCGGGAGTTCCTCGGTGCCGAGCTCCTGCGGGTGGCGCCCGGCCGGAGCGGCGATCTGCGCATGCGTGCAGCGGCAGCGTGCGAACGGGCCGGCTTGTTCGACGAGGCCGCAGCACATGCGCGCGCGGAGGGCGGCGAAGAGGCGGCAGCGAGAGTCCTCGCGCGCCACGCGGTCGAGCTCGTTCGCGACGGGCACAGGGAGCACCTCGAGCGGATCCTCGACACGCGCGCCGGGGCAGTTGCCGAGCAGCGGCGGCCCTCGCTTCGCGCCGAGCTGCGCAGCCTCGGCCGGGAGACGACGGACATCCCCGCGCTCACGGGCATCAGCACGCGCGTCGCCATCCTCAGCGGAGGACTCGCAGACGGCCCGGTGCGTGCCCTCCTCGAGGCGACCGCGAACGCCACACACGCGTACGCGCTTCTCCTCTCCGGTTCGGTTGCCGAGGCGTATGAGATGGGCGCGGCGGCCCATGCGGCTGCCGATCCCGATGCGGCCGCTCCGGCGGCGAAGGCAGCTGCGGTCGCCTCGCTCGCCGCTTCGCGGCTCGGGCTCGGTGCGGCTGCTGCGCCTCTCGCTCGGGCCGGTCGAGCCGCTCTCGCACGACGCGGGATCCGCTCTGGCCGGGCGGCGGTGCTCGCCGCGCTCGCCGAGGCTGCAGTGGCAGAGAAGGAAGGAGACGCCGTTCGCGCCGAGCGCCTTTCTGTCGCGGGGGCGGAAGCCGCCACCGACTCCGCGCTGCGCGCACTTGCTCTGCTCCAGCTCGCGCACCTCGGTCTGGCCGATCCCGCAACCGCGCGCGCGACGCTCGAGAGCGCGCGGCTCGACCTGAGCGTCTGCCACGGCGCCGAGCTGCTCGAGACGCTTGCAGGCGAGGTCGAGTCGGCGCTCCGGCGACGAGAGCGCCCGCAAATCGCGACGGGAGAGCTCAGCCCCGCCGAGCGGCGTGTGTTGCGCCTGCTCGCGACGAGCCTCACGCAGCGGGAGATCGCGAGCGAGCTCTTCATCTCACCCAACACCGTCAAGACGCACACCCGGCTCATCTACCGGCGCCTGGGCGTTGCCGCTCGGCCGGACGCGGTCGCCGCCGCCCGGGAGCTCAACCTTGTCTGACCGCGACGCGAACGACGCAGCGCCGGCCGAGGAAGATCCCGATCGGGCCGAGCAGCTTGCGCAACTGAGCGAGCTGCGCGAGCAGGGGATCCTCACCGAGGAGGAGTTCGTCGCCGAGAAGAACCAGCTGCTCGGGCCGTGACGTGACGCCGCCGGCAATCATTCCGCTCCCGCGTCTCCATCCGCCGCTTCCGCCGAACGGACTCATCGTCCGGCCGCGGCTCTTGCGTCGGCTCGACTCGGCCGCGGGCGTGCTCAGCGCTGTTCTCGCGCCCGCCGGGTTCGGCAAGACGACTCTCCTCGCACAGTGGGCAGCGACGGCTCACCCCGGAACGGTCGCGTGGCTCTCGCTCGACGAGAGCGAGCAGGATCCGGCCGTGTTCTGGGCGCACGTGAGTTCCGCGCTCGGCGCCGCGCCCGAGGCGACGACCCTCATCCTCGACGGCCTCGAGCGGATCTCGGGCAGCACTGCCGAGGCAGAGCTGTGGCGCTTCGTCTCCGAATCGCCGCAGCTGCGGGTCGTGGTCTCCGGCCGCGGCGAGCCGTCGCATCCACTCGCCGCCGTGCGCGCACGCGGTGAGCTGCTCGAGCTGCGCGCATCCGACCTGCGCTTCGACGGTCGCGAGACGCACGAGCTCCTCGATCGCGTGGACGCGGTTGATCTCGCGCTCTCCGGCGAGCTTGCGGATGCATGCGCCGGCTGGCCCGCGGCGATCCGCCTCGCTCTCACGGCGATCTCCACGCGAGCGTGGGAGGAGCAACTCCTTGCGTTCGTGACGGAGGAGGTTCTCGTCGGCGACGGCGACGCGCAGGCGTTTCTGCAGCGGACGTCGCTCCTCGAGGAGCTCTCGCCTGCGGCGTGCGACCGGATGCTCGGGTCGACGACGGCGGCGGCGACCCTGCGGGAGCTCGAAGACCGGCATCTGCTCGTCGAGCGGAGCGGCGACGAGGGCCGCTACCGGCTCGAGCCTGGCGCTCGGCGGGTGCTGCGGGCGGCGCTCGAGCAGAGCGAGCCGCGTGTCGCGTCGGAGCTCCATCACCGCGCGGCGGCGGCGGAGCGCGCGTCGGGGAACCTCGAGGCTGCGGTCGAGCACCTGCTCGCGTCCGGCGACATGGTCACTGCGGGTCGCGTCGTGGCGGGAATCTGGGAGCGCGCCACCGATGCCGGGCGCCAGGCGCAGGTGCTCGACTGGCTCGAGCGTCTTCCCGCCGGCGTCAACAATCTCCACCTCGCCCTCGCACGCGGCTGGCTCCTGCGGCTCGACGGGCGGCGCGCCGAGAGCGAGCGCTGGCTCGATGTGGCCCGCACGGCCGCTCCGCCCGCACTTCGCGCTCAGGCCGCGCAGGCGTGCGTGCTCGCGCGGGCGGCGCTGCCGTGGGACGACGTCGCCGGTGGGATGACGCTTGCTCGGCGCGCGTGGCGCATCGAGCAGCGCGGACCGAGGCGCTCGCTCGCCGCGTGGGCGATCGGCTGGGCGTCCTGGTGGAGCGGAGACTTCGAGGCGGCCGCGAACTACTTGACCGACGCCGTCGTCGGCGGCTCGCGTCTCGTCGAGATCGCGGCTATAGCGGTGCTCGCGCGCCTCGACCTCGAGCGCGGCGACGTCGACGCGGCGGCGATCCGCATAGCGACGGCCGAGCGCATGGTCGCCGATGGACGACTCGCGCATCTCCCGGAGCTCGGCATGGTCGCCACCGCGAGCGGCGCCGTCGCCGCGGCACGAGGCGCCGGCAACGACGCGCTCGCCCCGCTCGAGCGAGGCATCCGCGTCCGCCGCCTGTGGGGCCATCCGCTCGAGACGGCGGACGCACTCGCGGTCGCCGCCCCGGTCGTCGCGCGCGAGCGCGGACGCCAGGCGGCCGGGGCGCTTCTCGCCGAGGCACGGCTGCTTCTCGACGCCTGCGCGGATCCGGGAGTTCTCCCGCAGAGACTCGCCGCGGCGACCCGCGACGCGCTTCCGCGTCCCGGCGCGGGCGGGCAGATCGAGCTCACCCCACGCGAGCGCGCGGTGCTGCACTTACTCGCCGAGGGACACTCGAAGCGGGAGATCGCAGAACGGCTCTACGTCTCCTTCAACACCGTGCACAGCCACACGAAAGCCGTGTACCGGAAGCTCGGCGTGTCCACCCGTCGCGAGGCGGTCGAGCACGCCTCGGAGATCGCCCTGCGCTGAACTACTCGGGCGCGAGCGGCTTGTTCTCGGGCGCGCGCTCGTCGTCACCGAGGACGCCTTCGTCGTGCAGTTCGCTCAGGCGTGCGAGATCGCCTGCGGACGCAGCCTGCAGCGGAGCGCCCGCCGTCGCCAGCGCCGCTCCGGGCGGGAACTCACTCAGCGTCAGCCGGCGCAGCGCCGCGACGCCGACCGCGATGAACGCAGCGAGCAGGAGGATGCCCCACCACACGCGCAGCGCGTGCGTTCCGCCCCAGAGGACGAGCAGGACGTAGACGAAGCCGACGGCTCCCCAGACGATCCCTTGCTGCTCGTTGAGAACGGGGGCGAGCCTCTGGCGGAGCCACACCGCAGGCCTCGTCGGCCCGGCAAACACCGCACCGAGCGCCACGACGACGCCGTAGAGGATCGCCGCCTGACCGATCTGTCCGAGGATCGACGTGCCGATCAGGTACAGCCGGTGCGTCGCGAGCGAATACCCGGGCGACGCCAGCGCGTCGGTGATGTAGTTGCCGAGCAGCTGCCGGATGACGAGCGTGATGAGCCCGACGAGCGCAATGCCGAGCCCTGCGTTCCGGAGCGTCGCCCGCCTGACGCCACGCGCGAGGTAGATCGCGATCCCGTACAGCGCGAGCACACCGAGGAGCAGCCAGACGCTCAGCAGGTGGATCGCCCGGACACCGGTCTGCGCCGCCGCGAGCTGGTCGGACTTCATCAGCGTGATCGTCCCGGCCGTGTCCGGCAACGCCGAGATCACGCTGTCCGGGAGTCCGAGCTGCTGGGCCACCGATACGAGCAACTCGTGGGCGTTGAGCGTGACGGTGCCGTTGCCGGTCGAGATCCCACAGCAGGTCTTGTCCTCGAGGACGGCGACGAGCTTCTCGTGTGCGATCGCGCTGGCCTGGATGAAGGTCGCTTGCACCTTCGGCCGCTGCAAGAGGAGCGTTACCGCCTTGGTCGCAGGCCCTTGAAGTGCGCCGGCCAGCGTCGGGGCGAGAGGCTTGAGCGCCGGCGGAAACTCGTTCTCGAGCTCCTGGGCGACGTTGACGTTTTCATACAGCTGATTGACGGTGTAATCGGCAAGCGCCGACTGCACCTGCGGGTCCTGGATCACCTGGGTCGTCGCCTTTTTCCAGGCCGTGTTGTCGAGCATCTGCCTGTTCACCCAGGTCGTCAGGATCGCGACGAGGGCGAGAACGGTCGCGAGGACGACGAGCGTCCAGACGGCGATCCGCCGTCCTCTGCTCAACGGTGCAACTGCGGCCGGTGCGGAGGACGCCATGCAGCGAGTCTGCGGCAGTGCCCGACTTGCGGCATCGTCCGATGCGGGTGATGCCGCGCGACCCGGCGTCGCGGAGGCTTTCCGTGTCGTGAGCGGTACGCCTGAGCCGCGTGTCTACCGGGTCGTGATCGCCGACGACACGTATCTCATCCGCGAAGGCCTGCGGCAGGTGCTCGCCGACGAAGCGGAGGTCGAGGTCGTCGCGTACGCCGCGAGCCTCCCGGCACTCGTCCGCGATGTCGAGGATCACCGTCCCGACGTCGTGATCACCGACATCCGGATGCCGCCGACGAACACCGACGAGGGCATCCGGGTCGCAGCCGACCTGCGCGCGTTGGATCCGCCGATCGGTGTCGTTGTCATCAGTCACTACGTCAGCCCGCACTACGTGCTGCGGCTGTTCGAGCACGGCTCCGCCGGGATGGCCTACCTCCTGAAGGAGCGCATCGGCCATCCGCAACGGCTCGTGGACGCGATCCGCCAGGTCGCCGCGGGCGGGTCCGTCGTCGATCCCGCGGTCGTCGACGTTCTCGTGGAGGCGCGGATGCGCGTGCGCAACTCACCGCTCGCCGGCCTGACGCCGCGGGAGCTCGAGGTGCTCGCACGCGTCGCCCAGGGGAAGTCGAACGCGGCGATCGCGGACGAGCTCTTCCTGACGAAGAGGGCGATCGAGAAGAACATCAACTCGATCTTCTCGAAGCTCGACCTCGTCCACGACACCGAAGTGAGCAGGCGGGTGGCGGCGACGCTGCTCTATCTCGCCGAGACGCCGCCGGCCGCACGCGAAGCCGCGTCCGCCTAGGTTTGCCGATAAGGGGCGCGGATACCGCTTGTACGCGGTGTCTCGTCCTCTTGCCTTTCTCCCGTTCCGCATCGTCTACGTGCCGACGACGTGGATTGGACGCGCCGTCGCGTGGTTTGCGGCGGGCTACCGCGAGGCGCCGGCGCTCGAGCGGGCGCTTATCTTCCCCACGTGGGCGGTGCTGCGCGGCGTGTTCCTCGTCGGACTAAGCCTCTCGCTGCTGTTTCACCGCGCCGGCCTCCGGGTGCTGCGACAGTAGTCCGGTCTCAGCTCGCCGCGGGCTGCGGAGCCACGTCGGGTGCGGGAGATGGAGTCTGCGTTGGCGTGCTGTTCTCGTTCCTGCGCCGCAGCATGAGCTTGCGAACCTCCGTGAGCGCCACGGTCGCGAGCGCGGCCACGATGCAGATCAGCCATTGATGCAGCGTCAGTGACACCGTGCCGAGGATCCGATTCATGAGATCGAGCTGCGGCGCGAGGATGATCGCGAGCACGGACATCCCCGAGAACATGAGGAACTTCCGGTCACGGAGTACGTCGAGGCTGAAGACCGACTCGAGCTCGTCGCGCTCGCAGAAGGAGTAGAAGAGGTTCGCGACCGAGAAGGAGGTCATCCCCATCGTGCGCGCGACCGTGGATCCGTACCGGCTGTCGGCCCAGGCGAGCACGCCGAGCGTGGCGGCGGCCATCACCGCGCCGACGAGGGCGAGCCAGAGCAGCTTCGCGCGCGGGAGGATCGGCGTCTGGGGGTCGCGTGGCTTCCGCGCCATCAGGGCTTGCGCGGGCTCGCCATAGCCGAGTCCGATCGCCTGGAAGACCTGCGTCGTGAAGTTCAGCCACAGCGTCTGCAGCGGGATGAACGCGACGCCGCCGACGATGTTGCCGACCGCGGCGCCGAGGAACGTGAAGACGAGGCCGAAGAGGACGCCCATCTGGAAGCGGATGTACTTCGTGAGGTTGTCGTACAGGCCGCGTCCGAGCTCGACGGCCCGGACGATCGTCGCAAAGTTGTCGTCGGTGAGGATCATCGCCGCGGCCTCCTTCGAGACCTCGGTGCCGGTGATCCCCATCGCGATGCCGATGTCGGCGCGCTTTAGGGCCGGCGCGTCGTTCACGCCGTCGCCGGTCATCGCGACGATCTGGCCCTGGCGCTTGAGGAGATCGACGAGGCGAACCTTGTCCTCCGGCGTGACGCGCGCGATGACGCCGATGTCGACGAGCTGGGAGATGAGCTCGTCGTCGCTCATCGCGGCGAACTCGGCGCCCGTGATCGCGCGGCCGGTGATGCCGAGCTGGTTCCCGATCGCGGAGGCGGTGACCGCGTGGTCGCCGGTGATCATGCGCACCTGGATCCCCGCGGAGTGGGCGATCGCGATCGCGTCCTTCGCCGTCGGGCGCGGCGGGTCGACGATGCCGACGAGCGCGAGCGCGGTCAGGCCCTGCAGCAGCGACAGGAGGTCGGCGTTCGGGTCGAAGGAGCCCGGATCGAAGTCCTTACGCGCAGTCGCGAGGACGCGGAGCCCCTGCTCTCCGAGGCGCGCGTTCTCGGCGTTGTAGCGCTCTTTGAACGCGTCGTCGGCGTCGATGAGGTGGAGGTCGTCGGGCGCGAGCGTCTGTGTCGAGCGGGCGAGCACCTGGTCGGGCGCGCCCTTGACGAAGCAGCGGACGACGTCGTTGCCCGACTCGTCCTTCATGTTGTGGAACGTCGCCATGAGCTTGTACGCGGTGTCGAACGGCAGCTCGGCGACGCGCGGGTACGTCTCGCGTGTCGCGACGGCCGCGAGACCGCCCTTCTCCCCGAGCACGACGAGAGCGCCCTCGGTTGGGTCGCCGATCAGCTCGCCGTCCTTTGCGACGGCATCACAGGCGAGGACGAGCGGCTGCATGAACTGTTCGAGGTCGACGTCCGGCTGGCCGGCGACCTTCTTGATCACGCCCTCGGTCGAGTAGCCGTTGCCGTCGATCGCGTAGCGGCGGCCGGGGATGGCCATCTCCACGGCCGTCATCTGGTTGAGCGTCAGCGTGCCGGTCTTGTCGGAGCAGATCGCGGACGTCGAGCCGAGCGTCTCGGTCGAGCGCAGCCGCTTCATGATCGCGTTCGCCTTCGCGAGGCTCTGCGTCCCCATCGAGAGGATCGCGGTCACGACCGCGGGAAGGCCCGTCGGGATCGCCGCGATGGCGAAGGCGATCGCCGCGAGGAAGACCTCCTTCGTGCTGTTCTCCGCACGGGACGCGTTGATGACGATCGAGATGACGAGCGCCGTTCCGGAGATGACGAGGATCTGGGTCGTCAGCTTGTTCAGCTGTCTCGTCAGCGGCGATTCCGACTCGGTCTCCTGCGAGAGCATGTTCGAGATGTGGCCGACCTCGGTCGCCATGCCGGTCGTCGTGACGATGAGCTCGCCGGCGCCTCGCGTGACGTTCGTGTTCATGTAGACCATGTCGGTGCGGTCGCCGAGCGGCGCGTCCGGCGTCGTGACCGTGTCCGAGCCCTTCGCGACCGGCAGGCTCTCGCCGGTCAGTGCGGACTCTGCGACCTCGAGCGTCGCGGCCTTCAGCAGCCGGCCGTCGGCGGGGACGACGTCGCCGGCCTCGATTGCGACGACGTCTCCGGGGACGAGCTGCTCGGCCGGCACCTGGACGAGCTCGCCGCCGCGACGCACGCGCGCCTTGACGATCATCATCTTCTGGAGTGCAGCGACCGCTGCGGCCGCCTTTCCCTCCTGGTTGAGGCCGAGGACGGCGTTGAACAGCGTGAGGAAGAGCAGGACGAGGCCGGTTCCGAGCTCCTTCAGCGGCCAGATGCTGCCGATGCCGGCGACGAGGAGGACGATCTGCATCGGGTCGCGGTACTGGCGCGCGAACGCCCGCCAGCGCGGCTCGGTCTCGGCCGCGACGAAGGCGTTCGGGCCGTACCGCTCGAGCCGCTTCGCCGCGTCGTCGGGGGAGAGCCCCGCACGTGTGTCTACGCCGAGCTTTGCGGCGACGGCATCGCTGTCGAGCGAGAACCACTGCTCGTCGTTGACACGTGCCTCAGTTGCTGTCGCCGCCATGTCTCCTCCTCTAGGTGGTCGGTACCGCTACAGGCGCGACCGTCGTCCGGGCGTCGCCTCGCAGCATTGGATCCTCCGCCGGAGGCGTGGCCGCGCCGGACGAGTCGGTCATAGCGCGATCATCGATTCGGCCCGCGGGAGCAGCATCACCCGCTTCGGACGAACTCCCCGAACCGCTCGACAAGTACGCCGTGCCGCAGCCCGCGGTCGCAGACGGTGAGCTCGTTGCAGTCGAGCTTGTCGAGCACCGTGCGGACGATCAACGCCCCCGCAAGGATCACCTCGGCCCGCGCCGGCTGCAGCCCGACGATGGTGCTGCGCTCGTCGGCGCTTCGACTCCGGTATAGCTCGATCTGCGCGTCGAGCTCGTCCCGGTCGAGCACCGTTCCGTGGACGACCTCGGCGTCGTACTCGGCGAGGTGGTGGCGCACGGCGGCGAGGTTCGTGTTGGCGCCGCCCATGCCTACGAGAGCGTCGGGGCGCGCGCGGCCGTCGAGTCGTGCGAGGTCGGCCGCGATCGCCGCGCGAGCCTCCGCGAGTGTCTCTTCCGGGACGGCGCCGCCGAGCCCGAAGCGCTCGGTGTAACGGGCGGCGCCGACGTCGACGCTGAAGCGCTCGTCGACGTGTCCGGGCCGGCCGAAACTGAACTGCGAGCTTCCGCCGCCGGTGTCGAAGACGACGAGCCGGCCCTCGCCGACGTCGAGCTCGGACGTCGCCGCGAGGTACGCGAGGCGCGCCTCGTCCTCGCCGGAGATCACTTCGATGGTGACGCCGCAGCGGTCGCGCACGAGGTCGATCAGCTCGGCGGAGTTCTGTGCGATTCGCATCCCCGCCGTCGCCACCGCGGCGATCTGCTCAACGCCCAGGCGCCGGGCCTCCTCGACCATGTCGACGATCGCGTCGGCGGTGCGGTGGATCGGGTCCGCCTGGAGCACGCCGCTCTCGTCCAGCCCTTCGCCGAGCCGCGTGACGACGGCGCGGTCGGACACCGTTTCCCACGTGTTCGCGGCCGTGCGCTCGCCGATGTGGAGCTTGACCGAGTTCGTGCCGACGTCGACGACCGCGAAGCGCACGGCTACAGACCGAGCATCGTCTTGAGCCCGCGCGCAAGGCAGGTGTTCGGGCGATCCTGCAGACCGAGCTCCCGGACGGCGGCGGAGATGAGCTCGGGATCCTCGCCCTCGACGACGATCGTGCGGATCGACCCGCCACCGGCCGAGATCTCGGACACCTCCGTCATGCAGCCGCCGAACCCGTAGTGGGCACGCCGTTTGTGTACCGCGACCGCGTAGAGCGAGTCGTTCGTCTCCACAACTTCGGCGAGGAGCTGCTCGCGCGTGTACTCCTCCCGCGTCGTTTCTCCCGGCACGCCGAGCGCCTGCAGCATGGTTGCGACGTCGGCGGCGCCGAGCGGAAACTCGCCCTTCAGCACCGGACGCCACTGCTCGAGCCCGTCGTCATTGACCTCTTCGAGCCGCTTCACGTCCATGAGGCCGTCGCGGACCTTCACCGACGCGTCGCTCGCCTGCGAGAGCACGTAGATCTCGTCGCTCTCCTGCGCGCGCTCGGGCTCCTGCCCGCCGACGAGTGTCGCCTCGGCAGAGCCGAAGTCGTCGCCGAACGTTCGCCACTCCCAGCGGGGGACGATGCCGGTGAGCACGCTCACTACATCGCCGCCGCGCGCTCGCGCGCGAAGTACTCGAGCGCCTTGCGCGTCTTCGTCTCCTGCTCGCCCGAGAGATCGACGCCGCGCTCGGAGAGATGCGCCCGGGTCTGCGCGGCTACCTCGAACGCGTCCGTCGTCGTGCAGCGCGTCGACAGCTCGAGAATGCGCGAGCCGTCCGGATAGATCCACATCTCCGCCACGAGCCGGCGCTCGAGCTCCGGCGGGACGAAGCGCAGCTTGAGGACGAAGATCGGCCCGAGGACGGTGAGATCGTCGAGCGTCACTCCCTCGGGCGCGTGCTCGGCGAACAGCTTCCGCTGCTCCTTCGAGAAGAGCTTCCGCACCGGCAGGTCACCGCTCGCCGCGCGGAGCACGTCCGCCGGATCCGGCCTGCCCTTCAGCGTTCCCGAGCAGACGAACCCGCCGGGCAACGCATCGACCTCGACGTTGAAGGCGTCCGAGCGCCGCAAGCCCTTCGGCAGCTCGCTCGGCTTGACCGGGCGCAACTTGATGATCGAGTCGGCTCCCTTGCCCTGGATCCTCCGCGCCCGCGCGACGACGCCGGCGGCGTCGAGCTTGAGGTCGGGAGTGTCGAAGAAGAAGACCTGGCGGATCTGAGCCTCGAGCGGGTCGAGCGCGAGCGCCGCAACGGTCGACCGCTGGTGCGGCTCGGGCACCGTGAGCTTCAGCTCGACGCTGTCGGCTCCCTTGAGGGTTTCGAGCAATTCGACGAGTTGCTCGTTCGAGAAACCGGGCGACGTCGTGGCCCCGGGCGCACTGGTTGCAGCAGACATCGCTTCCTCCTGTTTGTCCCTCCAGGCTTGCGACAGGCCTGCCGTGCGGCATCGCCCCAAGGGGGTGAAGCGGGGGAGGAGGGCGCCCGCATCCCGAGAACTGTGTGCACCGAATCGTTTCCGTAACCCTTCCAAGGAGGAAACCAGTGGCATCCGTCACACAGGACGACGAGCGGGGCGTTAACTGGCTCGTCTTCGCGTCCACGATGCTCGGCCTCGCCGGCATCATGAGTGTCATCGACGGGATCGTCGCGTTGTCGCGGTCGAAGTTCTACGCCCCGTACGCGACCTACGTGTTCAGCGATCTCCGCACGTGGGGTTGGATCATGATCGTCGTCGGCGTTCTGCTCGTCGTCGCTGCGATGGGCGTAGTCGCCGGGTCGCAGTTCGGGCGCTGGTTCGGCATCGGTGCCGCAGTCCTCAGCGCGCTCGCGCAGTTCTCGGCCATGCAGGCGTATCCCGGCTGGACCATGCTCATCTTCGCCGTCGACGTGCTCGTGATCTACGCACTCGCCGCGTACGGCGGAAAGCCCTCGAGGGCCTGAAGCCGCAGATAGATCGGGAGCGGGGAGCCCCTGCACGGGGCTCCCCGTCTCGAGGAGGGATGCGCGCGAGGTCAGTCGCCGGGGGTGGCGTCTGCGCGATCGAGCGACGACCCCGCCGCAGAGGCGGTGCCCAGCCGGTCGCCGGTCGTGTTCTCCATCCTCCGGCGATTGTCCACGTGGCCCGGTCACGGGCACAGGGCGTCGCCACGTCGGCATCCGTGAAGCTCGCACCTCCGCACGGTCGGCGGGGCGTCCGGCCGCTGAATCGTCCGTGCGGGATGACGACGTTCGTCCCGCGCAGTCCCAGAGTGCGACGGTGAGCAAGCAGGAGCGGAGATTGCCGGCCAGGGTGCGGGCCGGCGTCGACGCGGTCTCGCAACGCGGCCAGGCATGGGTCGACCGACAGCAGCCGGGCAGCCGCAGCGGGGTCGCGATCGGGGCGTGGCGCGCGTATCGCGAAGTGGACGGCCCGCTGCAGACGGCGCTCCTTTCCATCTACGTGCTCGTCGCGGTACTGCCCGCGCTCCTCGTCCTCGAGGCGTATCTCGACGCGCACCCCGACTCGCTCGCGCGGAAGCTCGTGCATCACTTCCACCTGAACGCCGAGACAGCCTCCGTCCTGCACAGCGTGCTCAGCTCGGACCGAAAGCACGAGCTCGGGGCGGTGCTGATCGCGATCGTCAGCGCACTCTTCGTCGGGCTCGGGTTCGGTCGGGTGCTCCAGCTCACACACGCGCGCGCGTGGAAGCTCACGCTGGAAAAGACGGGGACGGATTCGCTGCGGTACGCCGCGGTGCTGCTCGGGCTGTACGGGTTGATCTTCCTCCTGCTCCTGCAGGCGGACGAATGGCGGAGGGATCCAACGTGGCTCGGTGTGGCGTTCGCCGCGGTATGGGTCGTCTTGCTCCTTCTCTTCTTCGTCTGGGCTCCCCGGACGCTCCTCCACGGGACCGTCGCATGGCGCGACCTCGTCCCCGCTGCCGTCTTGACGACCTTCGCGCTCGTGGTTCTCGTCGTCGCCTCGCAATGGGTGATGCAGTTCTGGGTCGACTTCTACGCCAAGGATTACGGTGGCCTCGGCGTCATCCTCGCGATCTACTTCTGGATCGCCATTGCCTCCGGAGCCATCGTCTGGTCCGCCAGCCTCTCGCCGGCGCTCGCCGAGCGGCGCGCGGTGCGCCGCGCCGATCCGCCCTCGAACGCCGGAGCCTGACGGCGGTGCGCCTACCCGTGACGCACGTGCTTGCCCTCTGGCACGCGTGACGCCGGGATGATCCGATCACGGTGGCCGTGGAAAGGAGACGACCGATGGAGATTGGGAAGCCGCTGAGGAAGATCGTCGTCGAGCCGATCCGGAACCCGGTTCCGGCACCGGTGCGCGAGCCCCGGACGGCGCCGCCGAGCGCGCCCGAGCGCGTTCGCGACCGGATTTAGCCGCGAGCGATCACCCTCTCCGCATGATGCTCTTCCGGCCGCGCGCGGCCACCATGGCCTCGACCCGCAGGCCATCTGCCTGCGGTCGAACGATTGCCACACGGAAGGAGCGTTTTTGATGACCGACAGCGAACTCGAGCACGGCCCCGTCGACTACCTCATCGTCGAATGGCCGGTGGGCACACAGCCCTCCGGCGAAGGGCTCGGACTGCTCGCCGATTACACGGACCGTGGACTGATCCGCGTGCTCGACCTGGTGTTCGTGCGCAAGGCCGAGGACGGCACCATCGAGGGGCTCGCGCTCATGGACATCGACGCCGACGGCGAGCTCGATCTCGTGCAGTTCGCCGGCGCGTCGTCGGGTCTGCTCGACCAGGACGACTACAACGAGGCGGGTGCCGCGCTCGAGCCGGGCGCTTCCGCCGCGATCCTGCTCTACGAGAACGTCTGGGCGCGTCCGTTCGTCAGCGCCGTGAGGCGCAGCGGCGCACAACTCGTCGCGAGCGGCCGGATTCCGGCGACCGATCTCATGGACGCGGTCGAGGCCCTCGAAACCACGAGCGCATAGGGAGGAACGAGATATGCCATTGCTACGGGGAATTGCTCGCACTGCCGTGATCGCCGGAACCGCAACCGCGGTCTCCAACCGCGTTTCACGCCGGCAGGCGAACCGGTGGGCCGACGAACAGGCGCCGCAGGAGCCCGCCTACGAGCCGGCGCCGGTTGCGGCCGCGCCCGCTCCCGATCCGCTCGAGCAGCTCAAGCAGCTCGGCGAGTTGAAGGCCTCGGGCGTCCTCACCGACGCGGAGTTCGAGGCGCAGAAGGCGAAGATCCTCGCCGGCTAGTGCGTGCTTCAGGCGGGGCGCTCGGGCTTGCCGAGCAGGCGTTTGCGTAATGCCTGCTGCGTCGGAGACCGTGCGCCCCGCTCGAGCGCCGAGGCGAGATAGAGCGCAATGCCGATCGTCGGCGCGACGACGCTGACGCCGATTCCGACGGCGTAGAGGATGTAGCTCGGCGAGTGGCGCATCGCCGACGCGATCCGGTTCGCCTGGGGCTGGTCTTGAACGCGCAGGTGGTCGCGGGCCGCATACCGGCCGAACGCCGTCATGGCTGCCGTGAGCGCGAGCATCGTCAGCCCGTAGAAGACTGCGGCGGTCCGCTCCGCTCCACCGTCACCGATGAACTCCGCCATCAGCTTCGTCGGGAACGGCACGAATGCCGCGACGAGCAGGATGACGATGTTGAGGCGGTAGAGCTTCGCATCGGCCGCACGGAGGCTCGAGACGATGGCTGAATGCTGCAGCCAGGCCACCCCGAGGGTGAGAAAGCTCGTGACGTACGCGAGGTACGCCGGCCACTCGTGGAGGATCGCTTCCCGCAGATGATCCTTCTCGTTGGCCTTGATCCCGATCTCGAGGACGACGATGGTGACCGCGATCGCGAACACGCCGTCGGTGAACGCTTCGAGTCGGTTGAGCGGGAGGTCGTGGTCGTTCACCCGAGCACCATCTCTTCGGCGGCCTCTGACGGCTCCGGTTCCGGCTCGCGCAGCATGCGGAACGCGTTGAAGAAGCCGAGCAGGGCCGCGAGGAGCGGGACGAGCAGCGCCACCTGCAGCGCGCGGTGGCGCGCGTCGGCGTTGATGCGGAGGACCTCGTCCTGCTCCGCCTGCGGGTACGTCTTGATCTGATCCTCGAGCGCGGTGTTGCTCATCACCTCGGCGCTGTGCTCGAGCGTCGCAGCCACCGTCGTCTTCGTCGACTGCGGCAGGACCGTGCTCGCATTCGACATCGACGTGAACGTCGCCGACAGCGTCGCGAGCATGATCGCGCCGCCGAACGCGAGGCCGAACGAGAGTCCGAACGAGCCTCCGGCCGAGTTGACGCCGGCCGCTTCACTAACGCGTTCGCCCGAGATCGGCGCGAGCGTGTAGTTGTTGAGCTGCGAGACGAGAATGCCGAGTCCCATGCCCGCGACGAGAAGCGGCAGCACGAGCCACCAGCCGGAATCCGCGCGCGGGACGATCGGGATGAGCGCGATCGCTCCGACCAACAAGGCCCCGAAGCCGATGCGGATGATCGCGCCGGCGCGGCGCTTTGCCGGATGCCGGCCCGCGTAGAGGGCGACTGCGAACATCGTCAGCGACAGCGGCGCGAGCGAGAGGCCGGCCTTGAACGCGCTGTACTCGAACACCATCTGGAGGTAGATCGGGAGCGCGATCATCAACCCGCCGAGCGAGATCTGCTGGAGCATCTGTCCCGTAACGCCGTAGCGGAAGACCTTCGAGGCGAAGAGGTCGGGGTCGAGGAGCGGCGCCTTGCCCTGCTGCTTGCGCCGGCGGATCCACCAGAAGAGCATCGCGAGCGCCCCGACGCCGACCGCGATCAGCGCGCCGACCCACTCCCCGCCTTCCTGCCAGACGAGGATGCCGAGGACGATCCCGCCCATGCCGACGATCGAGAGGACCGATCCGACGATGTCGACCTTTCGCGGGCCGGTGTATGGGACGTCGCGGACGCGCCCGATCCCTGTGAGCACGAAGATGATGACGACGACCTCGAGGCCGAACGCGACGCGCCACGAGAGGTACGTCGTGATGAAGCCGCCGAGCAGCGGCCCGACGGCGGCGGCGATCCCGGCCGCGGCGCCGACGAGCGCATACGCTTGCTTCTGCGCCGCGCCCTCGAAGTTGCCGTGCACGAGCGACTGCATCGCGGGGAGGAGGAGCGAAGCCCCGAGACCGCCGATGATCGCCCAGAAGATGATGACCGCCGTGATGCTCTGCGCGAGCATCATCGCCGTCGCGCCGGTCGCGTATCCGAGCAGGCCGATGACGTACGCCTTCTTGCGTCCGATGAGGTCTCCGACCTTGCTGCCGATGAGGATGAACGCCGCCGAGACGAGCGCCTCGAGCGCGATCGCCGACTGAACGCCGCTCGCCGTCGCGTGCAGGTCGTGGACGACCGCCGAGATCGAGACGTTCATGAACGACGTGTCCACGACGAGGACGAACATCGCCGCCGCCAGGAGGATCATGAGCCGGCGGTCGCCGCTTGGCGCCGCAGTCACGGCGGTAGACGACCCCGTCATGCGCGCATCATCGGTGCGGTTCACCGGTTCGCCATCGTCCCGTGGGGGTGATGGCGGGCGCCGCTCTCCCGGGGATGCTGGGGCCATGACGATGGCTGCCGCCAAGGGAAGTGCCGCAGCCGCGTCGGGCGCCATGGTGCTCACGACGCTCGCCGCCGGTCAGTTCCTCATGACGCTCGACAGCTCGGTAATGAACGTCTCGATCGCGACGGTCGCGAAGGACGTCGGCACGACCGTGAGCGGGATTCAGGGTGCGATCACGGCCTACACGCTCGTGATGGCGTGCCTCATGATCACCGGCGCGAAGGTCGGGGCGATCATGGGACGCAAGCGGGCGTTCTCGATCGGCTGCGTGATCTACGGGATCGGATCGCTGACGACGGCGCTCGCGCCGAACCTGCCGGTGCTGCTGCTCGGCTGGTCGTTCCTCGAGGGCGTCGGCGCGGCTCTGATCCTGCCCGCGATCGTTGCGCTCGTCGCTTCGAACTTCGTGACCGAGCGCCGGCCGGCCGCGTTCGGGCTCGTCTCCGCGGCCGGCGCCGTGGCGGTCGCGGTCGGGCCGCTCATCGGCGGCTTCGCGACGACGTACTTCTCCTGGCGCTGGGTGTTCGCGGGCGAGGTCGTCCTCGTTCTCGTGATCCTCGTGCTCGCCCGGCGGATCGCCGACGCGCCCGTCACCGAGAAGCCGCGACTCGACCTCGTCGGTGCGGGTCTTTCCGCGCTCGGGCTCGGGTTGTTCGTCTTCGGCATCCTCAAGTCGGGCGAATGGGGTTGGATCCAGCCGCGCTCCGGCGGCCCTGTGTGGGCCGGTCTGTCGCCGGTGCTCTGGTTGATCCTCGGCGGCCTCTTCGTGCTCTGGATCTTCTTCCGCTGGGAGGACCGCGTCGAAGCGCACGGCGGCGAGCCGCTCGTCCGCCGCCAGTTGTTCAGGAACCGGCAGCTCACCGGCGGCCTGACGATGTTCGGATTCCAGTACCTCGTCCAGGCCGGCGTGTTCTTCGTCGTGCCTCTCTATCTCTCGGTCGCGCTCGGGCTGTCGGCGATCGACACCGGTGTGCGGATCCTGCCGCTCTCGATCACGCTGCTCGCCGCGGCGATCGGCGTGCCGCGGCTCTTCCCGCGGACGTCGCCGCGGCTTCTCGTCCGTGGCGGGCTGCTTGCGCTCCTGGCGGGAACCGTCGTCCTCCTCGCATTGCTCGACGTGAGCTCCGGCCCGGAGGTGGTGCTCGTGCCGCTCCTCTTGATCGGGCTCGGGATCGGAACCCTCGCCTCGCAGCTCGGCGCGATCACGGTCTCGTCCGTCCCCGACGAGCAGAGCTCGGAAGTCGGCGGCGTGCAGAACACCATGACGAACCTCGGCGCGTCGATCGGAACCGCGCTCGCGGGAGCGATCCTCATCGCGACGCTCACGACGTCCTTCGTGACGAACATCCAGCGGAGCGACGCCATTCCCGCGAGCGTGAAGTCGCAGGCGACGACCCAGCTTTCCGGCGGAGTGCCGTTCATCTCCGACGCCGACCTGAAGAAGGCGCTCAACGACGCGGGCGTGTCCGCAGAGCAGTCCGCAGCCGCGCTTACGGCGTACCAGGATGCGCGCATCAACGGGCTCGAGTCGGCGCTCGCGATCCTCGCGCTCGCCGCTGTCATCGCGCTCTTCCTCGCACAGAGCATCCCGCGGCAGCAGCCGGGCACGAAGGAGGCGGCGCCATAAGCTTCGCGGTCGACACGTGGCGACCGACTGTGGCCGTGGCGGCTCGACGCCGCCCGGCCGCTCAGTCGGACCGCGCGCCCTCCCCCGAGCGACCGCCGTGCTCGGCCTCCCCCAGGGCGCCGCGGATGAGCGCGGCGAGGCAGCCGGGGCAGTAGACGTTCCGGGGCTCGCCGGGAGGGGAGGCGACGACGACCCACCCCCGCTCGCACCCTTCCCGTTCCCGTCCGCACTCGGCACACGCCATGCCGTCGACGGTAGAGGCCGCGCACCGGCTGCCGAGTAGCGCAGCTGGGCCAGTTCGGCGAGGTCAGCCGATGCGCAAGAGCCCGTCGCGGTGGGCGATGGCGAGCGCTTCGACCCGCGAGTGGGCGCCTTGCGGGTGAACGGCTCGCGCGCCGCGCGCGTGGCCTCCTCGTCACCCAGGTTGGATGAGCGTGTCCGCCGTCTCCGGGCTCGGCGCGCCGCGCGCTTCCGGACCGCGGTTGAGCGGCCGGCCCAACTCGCTGAAGATCTTCGTCGCCGCCGAGACGAGCGGAGCGGCGAGCACGAGTCCGAGCATCCCGAACAGGCAGCCCGCACTGATCGTCACGACTAGGACGACGAGCGGGTTGAGGCCGAGCGCCGAGCCCATCGCGAACGGCTGGAAGAGGTTCTGCAGCAGCCCGTTCGCGAGGAGCACGATGACGAGCATGGCGATCGCAACTCCCGTTCCCTGCGAGCCGAGCGCGAGCAGGACGGCGAACGCCCCCGCCACGATCGCGCCGATGTACGGGACGTAGGCGGTGACGAACGTGACGACGGCGATCGTGCCGGCGAGCGGTACGCCGAGAATGAGTGCTCCGAGGCCGACGATGACGCCGTTGAACAGGGAGACGAACGTCACGCCGCGGAAGTAGCCGCGCAGCGAGGTGATCACCGCGCCGGTGATCGTGCGTGCGACGGGCTCGGGCAGGCCGACGTGGCGGTCGACCCAGGCGCGCATTCCCGGCCCGTCCTTCAACAGGAAGAACGTGCCGAGTGCAGCGAACGAGAGCCCGAACAGAACCGATGCGATTCCTCGGATACCGCCGACGACGCCGTGCACGAGCGTCGAGATGATCTGCGGCGCTTGCGCCTTCACCGCGTTTCCGGCGCTCGACGCGCTCGAGCTGTCCACTCCCGTGTCCGTCGTCCAGCTCTGCAGCTTGTCGACCCCGGCGGCGGCTTTCGCGGAGAGGTCGGCCGCCTGGCCGGTGATGCCCGCGACGACGATGACGACGATCACGACGACGACGGCCGCGAGGGCGATGAGCACGAGTGCCGCTGCGAGCCAGCGCGGCATGTGCGGATCGAGCATGCGGACGAGCGGCATCGCGACGACCGAGACGATGACGGCGAGCACCATCGGCCCGGTGATCGTGTAGGTCGCCGCGAGCAGCCAGATCAGGCCGCCGACGAGCGCGAGCACGCCCACGAGCAGCCATGCGCTGAGGCCGAGGTCGCGCAGCCAGCGCGGCGTCTCGAACGCGCCGTGCAGCAGGGCGCGCCCGGTTCCGTCCTCGCTCGTGCTGCTGCTCGTGCTCACGTTGGGTCGAAGTTTCGCTCGGGCGCCGGACGCGTACCTCATCCCGCGAGGGTGAGAGGAGAACGCCGCGCGGCGCCGCTGGCAGGCTACGCGTCGGTTTCGGGCGGCTCGTCCTCGCCATGCCGGCGCACGAGCCAGAAGATGAGGAAGCCGATGCCGCCGACGGCGAGGATCACCACGACGATCCAGCCCCACGGCTCTTCGGAGTAGTCCGGCTCCGTGGCTGCGGCCGTCGCCACGACGACGACCGTCGTGTTGACGCCGTCGTCCGTCGTCGTTGCGGGGTCCGTCGTCGTAGCCGGCGTCGTCGTGGTCGCGGGAGTCGTCGTTGTCGCGGGGCTCGTGGTGATCGGGACGGTTGTCGTTGTCGCGGCGGTCGTCGTGAGCGGGGGCAGAGGCGTGTCTTCCGTGCTCGTGGGCACGGTCGTCGCCGGCGTTGTGGGAACGCTCTCGGTCGTCGTCGGCCGGGTCGGCGTGGTCGGGATGGTCCCCGTCTCGACCGGCAGGGTCGGCTGTACCGCGGTCACCGACGGTGTGGTCACCGTCGGGATCGTGCGCGTGATGTTGGTGCGGATCGCCTCACGGATGCGGCCTCCGCAGCCGCTTGCGAACGTCGCGACCGCGGTCAGCACGACCGCGCATGCGACGGCGGACCGCATCAGTCTCCTTCGGGCTCGAGCGGCGCTGTTCCGGCGCCCGGCTCATCATCCGGGATGGCCATGGCCTGGCCGATGCTGATGAGATCCTCCGGACGAAGCCACGTGTTCGCGATCTCGATGCCGTCGGCGCGGGCGATTGCGGCGCGGAGCGGCTTCGCCCAGACGTGCTCGATGAGCAGGATCCCGACGGACGTGCCGTTCGGGATCGTCTGGAGAAGAGCGAACTTGTCGCTCTCGCCGAGCGTGTGTCCGTCGGCGCTGTCGGCAGCGCCCGCCATCCAGCCGATCTCGGCGCCTTCCGCGCCGGCGACGCCCCAGCCGATGAGACCGCCCACCATCGCGCCGAAGTCCGCGGCCTCCTCCCAGTCGAGGTCGGTCGCGGTCAGCGTCGCCGCTGCGCCGGTGGAGTCCTTCCGGATGAGGAGGAGGTCGATCACCCGGATCAGCCCGAGCGTCTTGAGCCGCTCGAGCTCGGGGAGGATCTCGCCCTTGAAGTGGTTGCCGTCGAAAGCGACCGTGAGGATCTGGACGGGGCCGATCTCCCGCATCTGTGACGGTGGCATCTCGTGCTGGAGCGGTTCCATCCCGTGCGCACGCTACGGCTGTCGAGCGCCCCGATGCCTCATCCCGTGCGGGTGAAGTCGCGCCGCCCGGTCGCCGTGGCGCAGAGCCTCATCCCCTCGGGAGGATGGAGCGCGCCCGTCGGGGCTCTAGCGTTCGTTCGAGTCGTACCCCTCGACGAAAGGAGCCTCCCATGCTGTGGTGGTGGATCTCGGGAGCATTCGGAGTGATTGTCTATATCGGGCTCTTTGCGATCTTCGGGCTCGGCTGCGTCCAGAACAAGCACTACCTCTTGTTCGTCCTCGGCATCTTCCTGCCGATCCTCTGGATCTTCGGTGGGCGTAACGAGCCAGCACCCGTGAACGACTTCTAGAGACGTGCGGGCGTTCGCGGCTCCGTTTCATCCGCCCGGCATGACGCGACGGAGCCTCGACCGAGCGACGCTAGCGACCGACCGGCGACTGGAGGGATCGACATGGGCACTTGGCTGGAAGTGGAGGCGGGGAAACATGGAGCCACATTTCCCTCAGCGCCCGACTACGCCGAGTCGTTGGTGGCGTGGCGCCTGTGGGCGATCGAAGACGTCAGCGGTTCCGCGCGATTGCGCAGCCTTTACCAGGGCTGCATCTGGCCCGCGGGTGCGCCGTTCGCCGCCCGCTGCCAGGCCCGCCGCTTCCGGCTCTGGGGCCGTTCCGACCACGACGTCCCGGTCGAGACGTGCAGCTGTGGGATCTACGGCGTCCAGGCCGAGCACATCAGCCGTCTCTGGCGGGGCTCCGACGTGGCGCCCGGCTTCTCGCTCGTGATCGGCAGCGTCTCGCTCTGGGGGCCGGTCGTCGAATGCGAGCACGGTTGGCGGGCCGGCCTCGCGTATCCGCGCGAGCTCTTCGTCCCGTCTCTGAAGCAGGATCCGGCCGAGACCGCGGCCGCGCTCGCGGACTACGGAGTGCCGGTCGAGGTGCTCGATGCCTCGAATGTTCGCGCGGCGCTTGACGCCGTCGCCGAGCGCGCCGTGGTGAGAAGGTAGAAGGCGACGTGGCAAGCGTGTCGGTAGACGAAAGCGGCGCCGCCGCAGCGAAGCGCCCGCGGCCCGTGTGGGCGCGGATCCTCATCTGGATCGTCAGTCTCGCCGTCGCCACCGCGTTCGCGCACCTGGTCGGCTGGGACATCCGCGGGTGGTTCCACGAGCTCTGGAAGACGATCACGACGATCTCGGCGGCGCATCTGGTCGCGGGGATCGTCTTGATGGTCGTCCAGACGTCGGCAGCCGCGTTCGCCTGGTACTCGATCGTCCACTACGCGTATCCGGAACGGACGAAGTGGATGGACATCCTCGCCGCGTACGCCGTCTCTGTCGGGCTGAACGGGATCCTGCCCGCCAACCTCGGGACGCTCATATTCATGATCATGCTCACCGTCCTCGTCGGGATGAGCTTCTCGGCGGTCCTCGGCGGCTACGCGGTGCAGAAGATCTTCTTCACCCTCGCCGGCACGTTCGTCTACCTCTACCTCTTCATCACGGTCGGCGGATCGTTCGACATCAAGTTCGGCTGGATCCGCGAGAACCCGATCACGTCGATCGTGCTCTTCGGCGGCGGCGCGCTCCTGATCGTGATGCTCGTCCGCCGCTTCTGGCCGCGGGTCGTCAAGTGGTGGGAAGGGGCGAAGGAGGGCGGTGCGATCCTCGGCAATCCCCGCGCGTACTTCGGGCGCGTCTTCCTGCCCTCGCTGATCAGTTGGCTCGCGGGGCTCGCAGTGGTCGGCGTCTTCCTCGACGCGTACGGGATTCCCGTCAGCTTCGACACGATCATGCACGTCGCCGGCGGGAACTCGCTCGCGAACGTCACCTCGGTCACGCCGGGCGGCGTGGGGGTGACCCAGGCGTGGAACGTCGCCTCGCTCCAGGGCGTTGCGTCGGCCGACCAGGCCACCGCGTACTCCGTCGCGCAACAGCTCGTGGGGATTGCGTGGAGCATCCTGTTCGCGCTCATCCTCATGATCTGGGCGTGGGGCTGGAGCGGCGGCAAGAAGCTCGTCTCCGACTCGTACGCCGAGGCCAAGCGCCGTCAACAAGAGGAGACGGAGAAGCGGCGCGCCAAGAAGGAAGCGAGCGCCGCCGAGAAGGCCGCCGAGTGACCGACGCATACGGCGAGGCGCCGAGCTGGAGGCCTGAGCGGCCCAGCTTCAGCGCCGGCCACCTCGTACTCGCGTGGCTGCTGAGCTCCGTGTCTCTGCTCGTCGCGGCGTGGCTCATCCCCGGTGCCTCGGTCTCGACCCTCGGCGCGGCGATGGTCGCCGCAGCGGTCATTGCGCTGCTGAACGCGGTCCTCGCGCCGCTCGTGGCGGCGCTGCGGCTTCCGTTCACGGCGCTGCTCGGCTTTTTCGCCGTCCTGTTCGTCGACGCCGGGATGTTGCTTCTCGCCGACCGCGTGAGCAACGGCTTCTCGATCGACTCGTTCTGGTCAGCACTCGCCGTCGCCCTCGTCGCGGCCGCCGTCGACGTCGTCCTCTCGATCGTCTTCGGCACGAACGACGACGACGTCTACTCGCTCCGCGTCGTCGAGCGGATCGCCCGTCGCTCCGGCGAGCGGGTCGTGACCGATCAGCCGGGCGTACTCTTCCTCGAGATCGACGGGCTCGCGCTTCCGGTGCTGCAGCGGGCGATGCGCGACGGCCACGCACCGACCATGGCGCGCTGGCTCGCCGACGGCACGCACCGGCTGCTCGAATGGGAGCCCGACCTCTCCTCGCAGACGGGCGCGTCGCAGGCGGGGATCCTGCTCGGTTCGAACGACGACATTCCGGCTTTCCGCTGGGTGGAGAAGGAGCGGAAGGCGCTCGTCGTCTGCTCGTCGCCACAGGACTGCGCGGAGCTCGAGCAGCGTCACTCGGCCGGCACGGGGCTGCTCGCGGGGGGCGGCGCGAGCCGCGGGAACCTCTTCTCCGGCGGGGCGGAGCACGTCATCCTCACCGCAAGCCGGATGCAGGCCGATCGCTCGGCGAACCCCGGCTACCGCGCGTTCTTCGCGAACGGGTTCAACGTGACTCGGTGCTTCGTCCTCTTCGGGTGGGAGCTGATCCTCGAGTGGGTGTCGGCCGCGAGGGAGCGCCGGCGCGACGTCCGGCCGCGCGGGCACCGCGGGGGCCTGTACCCCTTCATCCGCGCGACGATGTGCGTCCTCGCCCGCGACCTCATCGTGTACGGCGTGCTCACCGACATGATGAAGGGCCGGCCGGCGGTGTACGCGACGTTCTCGAGCTACGACGAGGTTGCGCACCATTCCGGGCTTGAGCGCCAGGACACGTTCGAGGCGCTGCGGAAGCTCGACCAGCAGTTCGCGCGGATCGAGAATGCGCGGCGCTACGCAGCCCGTCCGTACGAGATCGTCGTCCTCTCAGACCACGGCCAAACGCAGGGCGCGACCTTCCTGCAGCGGAACGGTTACGGGCTCGAAGAGCTCGTGCAGAGGAGCCTCGCGACCGGCGAAGTGAGCGCCTCGCTCGGAGGCGACGAGCAGGCGGCGATGGTCGGTAACGCCGCCGCCGAGGCGACGGGACGGAAGGCGAAGTCGGCGAAGAACGACGTCTCCGGCCGCGACGTCGTCGTGCTCGGCTCGGGGAACCTCGGCCTCGTCTACCTCATGGAGAGCGACGGGCGCGTCACGCTCGAGGAACTCGAGGCTCGCCACCCGCAGCTCGTGGCGGCCCTGCGCTCGCACCCGCACATCGGCTGGGTGCTTGTCCGCTCGGAAGCGCACGGGGCGGTCGTCCTCGGCGGCAACGGCGCGGTCTATCTCGAGGAAGATCGCGTCGAGGGCGAGAACCCGCTCGCCGGCTTCCCGCCGACCGCGGCGCGGCATCTCCTGCGCACGCATCGTTTCGCCCACGCCCCGGATCTGCTCGTGGGCAGCTTCTACGACGATGCGCTCGACGAGGGATGCGCCTTCGAGGAGCTCATCTCCTTCCACGGCGGGCTCGGCGGGCCGCAGACGCGCCCGTTCGTCCTCCATCCCACGCAGCTGCCGTCGCCGCAGGAGCCCGTGATCGGTGCGGAAGCGCTCCACGACGTGCTCGTGGCCTGGAGGCGGATGCTCGAGGACGGCCGCGAGATGCCGCCGGCGGCTCGGGCCGAGGAGCTCGTGGCACAGTGATCCCGTCGTGGCGGGCGAGAGGACAGCGATCGTCGTTCCCGGCCACGGATGGCTCGACCTCGACGGCGTTCATCGCATCAGCCGGCGCTGCGTGCGGCTCGTCCGCGAGGCCGAGCTGCTCTCGCGTGAGACCGGCGCCGAGGTCGTCGTCTTCAGCGGCTGGTCGCCGAGCGGCGGCCCGTCGGAAGCCGAGCAGATGAGGGACGCATGGGACGGGCCTGCCGTGGAGCTCGTCGTCGAGCCGACGGCGCGGTGGACGTCGGAGAACGCCGTCCGCACGTTGCCGCTCGTGCGTGAGCGTGCCGTCGCGCGCGTCCTCGTCGTCTGCGCGCCGCAACACCTCGTCCGCACGCGCCTGCTCTTCCGCGGCGTCTACCGCGGCTCGGGCATCGCCGTCGGGTTCCGTGTCGCGCGGCAGGCGCCGACACTCCGCTCGATCGCGTGGGAGCTCGCGGCGTTGCCGCTTCTTCCGGTGCAGTTCCTCGCCGCTCGCGCCGAGCTCGCGAGGAGGAACGCATGAGCGACACCGTCATCTTCATTCCCGCGTGGAACGAGGAGGAGAACCTGCCTGCGGTGCTCGACGGTCTACGCGCGCGGTTCCCCGAAACGGACGTGCTCGTCGTCGACGACGGCTCCACCGACCGCACGGCCGAGGTTGCCCGCGAACACGGGGCGGAGGTGCTCTCGCTCGGCACGAACAAAGGTCTCCGCATCGGAATCGCCTCGGGCTACCGCTGGGCGCTCGACCACGGCTACGCGTTCTGCGGGCGCGTCGACGCCGACGGCCAGCATCCGGCGGACGAGCTCGCCCGGCTCCTCGAGCGCGTATGGAGCGACAAGTGCGACGTCGCCGTCGGCTCGCGCTTCGTGTCGGGCGAGGGCTACGCGCCGTACCGCTACCGGCCGAGCCGGACGCGGCGCCTCGGCACGGGCCTGCTGCGGCGCTCGGTCGGGTTCGTCCTGCGGCAGCCGTTCGGCGACTCGACGAGCGGTCTCTACGCCGTCAACGCGAAGGCGCTTCCGCTGCTCTCTCGGCCGTACACGAGCGGCGCGCCGGAGGTCGAGGCTCTGATCCGTGTCGTGGACGCGGGCCTGCGCCTCGAGGAAGTGCCGGTGAACATGGCCGATCGCGCGAGCGGCGAGTCGAAGCTGCGCGGCAAGAAGGCCGTGAAGCTCGTCGTCACGGTGGCGGGAACGCTCGGGCTCGCGCTCGTCGCCCGCCGCCGGCGCGGCTAGTCACAGTTCTCCGATTGCCTCATTTCGGTCACGGCGACCGTGTCGCCCATCGCGTTCTATTGGTTGAAGCCAAACGCGAAAGGAAGGGCAATGTCCACCGCGCTGAGTCCTGAGGCCATGAAGGTCGAGATGTACAAGCTCGGACAGTACGACCGCCTCGGTTTCTCCTTCGAAGACGCGCTCGAGGCGGTCGAGAAAGGGATCGACTGGCACGACGCGGAGCGCCTTCTGCGCCGTGGTTGCTCGCCGGAACTGGCGCTCGCGATCCTCGCGCCCTGAGTCGACGGGGAATCGTCTACTCGAAGTAGTTGGGTGGAGCCGCGCCACCGCTGATCGCGGCGATCACGTCGAGGCGCGAGCCGGCAGCGAGCGGAGCGTCGAGGCCCGAGCGTTCCCCGTCGACATACGTGTGGATGTGCGGCCGCAGCGTCGGGCCTTCCGCGACGAGACGGTCGCGGAGCCCGGGCCACTGCGCCTCGAGCTCGTCGATCGCGCCGAGAACCGTCGCCGCCTCGATGTCGAGGCGGCGCGGCAGTCCCGGGAAGAGCGGTGTCAGCGTGCCCGGCAGGCGGACGTCGGCCACTAGTGCCCCGCCCGGTGGCAGGCTCGCGTTCGCGGCGAGCGAAAAGCAAGCGAGGCAAGGACGCAGGTCGCCCCGATAGCGGAACCTATCGGGGCGACCGAGAACGCCGCATCGCGCCGCTTTGCAGCCGCTGCGGACGCCCAGTCTGCTGCCGGGTGGGGCACTCTTGCCTCAGTCGACGATCGCGACGTCGACCGAGGAGATCGACGGGAGGTAGCTCGCGATCTCCGTCCACGAGTCGCCCTCGTCGGCGCTCGCGAAGATCTGGCCGGTGCTCGTTCCGAAGTAGAGGCCCGGAGAGTCGTGCTTGTCGATCGTCATTCCCTGGCGGAGAACGCCGAGGTGCGCGTCGACCTGCGGCAGGCCGTTGCGGAGCGGCTCCCAGCTCGAGCCGGCATCGCGCGTGCGCCAGACGGTCGCCTTGCCCTCGTGCATCGTCCGGCCGTGGCCGCCGTCGACGGGGATCGTGTAGAAGGTCTCGGTGTCGTGCGGGTGCGCGGCCGCGGCGAAACCGAAGTCGCCGGGCAGGCCCTCCGTGATCTCCGTCCACGTCTTCCCGCCGTCGTCGGAGCGGTGCGTGCCGACGTGGTTCTGCTGGTACATCCGGTTCGGGTCGCTCGAGCGGGTGAGCTTGTGGACGCAGAAGCCGACGTCGTCGTACTCCTCCGGCGGCGGCCAGTCGCGGCGAAGGCCCGTGTTGTGCGGCTCCCACGTCGATCCGCCGTCCTCCGTCTTGTAGGCGCCGACGCCCTGCACGACCGCGAACCAGCTCTCCGAGTCGTCGGGATCGGTGAGGAGATTCGAGATGCCGAGATGGCCCGGAGGCTGCATCGCGGGGTCGTCCCACGCCTCGCTGCCGTGCTGGCCGGAGAGGGTGGTGAGGAGGGAGAACGTCTCGCCGTTGTCCTTGCTCTCGAAGATGCCGGGAGCTTCGACGCCGACGAGGAGCCGGTCTCCGGCGCGGGCGAGCGTGGATGCCTTGCTGATCTTCCGCCCATCGTCGTCGGGGTAGCTGAGTCCCTCGCTCGACTGCTCCCACGTCGCGCCGCGGTCGCGGCTGCGGAAGATCGTCGAGCCGTGCCACTCGCTCGCGGCGGCGGCGTAGATCGAGTCGGACTTCGCGTCGTAGATCGCGTGGTAGATGGGCCAGCCCTCGCACAGGGGCTCGCTCATCGTCCAGTTCTTACGGTCGTCGCTCGTGAACAGGAAGGTGCCCTTCCGGGTGGCGACGGTCAACAATGTTGTCGGCATCTCGGCTCCTCTTTCGGGTCTCGCCGTAGTTCTAGCTGAACGGCTTCATGAGCATGTCGGCGACCACGACGAGCAGGAGGGCGACGTCGACACGCGCGATGAGGATGATCTCGCGGATCGCCTTCTGCGTCTCCGGCGCGGCCGCTCCGACGGTGTCGAACAGCTCGACGAGCTTCCTCGAACGCGGCGCAAGCACGCCGATCCCGGTGACGAACGAGATAGCCCACCCGACGAGGCCGATCGTCACCCACGTGTCCCCGAAGCCGATCTCGGGGCTGTTGATGACCATCGCGATTCCCATCGCGAGCGCGATGCCGCCGGCCGGCGCGAAGAGCTTCTCGCCGACAAAGGTCGCCTGTCGCGCGATCGTCGCGAGCTCTTCCGGGTCGTTGGAGCGGTCGGCCCGAATCGCGAGGGCGGTGAGGAGAAGGCCTCCACCGACCCAGAAGACGGCGACGCTGACGTGGATGAGATTGAAAATCGCGAACCAGGTCGTGCTGCTGTCGGTCGCCTCGAAGGCGAACAGGAGGAAGAGACCGACGACGGCGAGGAGGATGGCGGGAGTGATCCATCCGGCCCTACTGTCAGAAGTCGGGGCGCTCGAAGTGTTTTCCATGCGCTGGAGTAAAGGCGATTCGCCGGACGGTTACAAGACGCGCGCGGCCGCGACAAGTTCGTCGAGGTCGGGCAGCTCGTCCTTTGCGTAGCCCCACGCGCCGCGGATAGCGCCGTCGCCGTCGAGGAGGAACGCGGCCCGCGCCGACACGTCGCGCATTCCGTTGTGCTCGATCGCTACGCCGAAGCCGTGCGTCGCCTCCGCGTTCCAGTCGGAGAGGAGCGGAAAGTCGAGGTCGAGCGCCTGCATCCACGCGACGTGCGTGTAGGGCGAGTCGCGCGAGATCGCGTACGGCTCGACGCCGGCCGCCTGCAGTTCCTCTCTCCTGTCACGCAGGAGCTCGAGCTCACTCGTTCAGGTCGAGGACCAGTCGAACAAATAGAAGAGGAGGAGAACCGGGCGGTCGCGGAGGAGATCGCCGATCGTCGCGGTCTCGCGCGGCGTCGTCCAGACGACGGCGTCGAGCGGGGCCTTGTCTCCGGTACGCAGCATCAGACCGTCGAGTCCACGGGCGCGACCTCGGTCGCCTCGGCGATCTCGCGCACGACTTCCACGATGTCGCGGTTGCCGTTGTAGACGTGGAGCTGGCGGTCGGCGCCGTTGCCGCGGCGGAGGATCTCCTCGATCCCGGCGAGCTCTTCCTCCGAGCCGAGCTCGCGCGCGTGCGGCTCGAGCAATTTGAGCGTGCGGCGGATGGCCGTCGCGACGGCGATTCGGTTCCGTTTGCCGGTGTGGAGATCCATGACCGGCGCGGAGAGCCCGTAGCGCGCGGCGAGCCACTTGTTCTCGCTCGTGAGGATGCGATGGAACGACGCGATCTCCTCGCCGCGGTCGACCTGCTCGGCGTAGTGCTTGACGAGCGCCTGGCAGTACGCGGTGATCGCGATCACGTCGTCGAGCCGCGTGACGGCGTCGCAGATCCGGATCTCGATCGTGCCGAGCCGGGGATGGAGGCGGATGTCCCACCAGATGTGCGTGTAGTCCTGGATGCAGCCGGTCTTCTCGAGCTGGTTCACGACCTGCGCGTAGTCGGAGTAGTCGCGGAAGCGCGGCGGCGGGCCGGAGCGGGGAAGCGCCGCGAAGACCATGTGGCGTGACGAGCGCAGGCCGGTCGGCTCGCCGCGCCAGAACGGCGAGCTCGCGGACAGAGCGACGAGCTCGTGGAGGTGCGCGATGAGCGCGTTGACGATCTGGATCGCCTTTTCGGGTTCGTCGACGGCGACGTGGACGTGCATCCCGAAGATGAGCTCGCGTCGCGCGAGGTACTGCATCTGATCGACCATCGCGCGGTAGCGGTCCTTCGCGGTGATCCGCTGGCGCTCGAAGAGCGCGAACGGATGCGTACCCGCCGAGCCGACACGCAGGCTCTCCTCCCGCGCGACGTCGCAGACGAAGCCGCGGATGCGGAGGAGCTGCTGCCGGACGCCCGCCGGCGTGTGGCAGACCGGCGTCGCGACTTCGAGCACCGACTGCAAGAGCTCGGCGTTGATGCGCGGCTCGAGCTCGTGGCCGGCGACCGCGGCGAGCACCGTGTCGATGTGCTGGACGAGGTCGAAGGTCTCGCCGTCGAGGAGCATGTACTCCTCCTCGACTCCGAGCGTGTACGGGTCGCTCTGGCCGAACGCGTGGTCGAGCACGCTCCCGCCCGGCGGGAAGCTCGAGCCCTTGCCGGTGATCGACGGCGGGATGAACGCGTCCGTCATTGGCGCACCCTATTCCCCCGCTTTGCAGGAGGAAAGCCACGGCCTTGTGAGACACGCGCGGAACCCGGGTTCCGGGCGTGGCCGTTTGCGCCACTATCGCGGAGTGGATGCACTCCGCCTCATCGACAGCTGGGATGCGCCAGCCGCGGCGGCAGGCGTCGTGCGCGGTGACGGCGTCGTCGCGTCGCACGGTGCGGACGACGTAGCGGTGCCGTGGGCGTCGGTCACGAAGCTCCTCACGGGCTTGACGTTCCTCGTTGCGCTGGAGGAGGGGACCGTCGACCTCGACGAGCCCGCCGGGCCGCCCGGGGGGACGCTTCGGCATCTCCTCTCACACGCCTCGGGCCTGCCGCCCGACGGCCACGAGCCGATCGCAGAACCGGGGCGCCGACGGATCTACTCGAACACCGGCATCGAGGTCGCGGCAGACCTTCTCGCCGAGCGCGCCGCGATGCCGTTCGCCGACTACTTCACGGAAGCCGTCGCCGAGCCGCTCGGCCTGCGCGGGAGTCTCGACGGCTCGCCCGCGCACGCGTACCGCGGCCCGCTCGCCGACCTGCTCGCGCTCGGCCGCGAGCTCCTCACGCCGACCCTCGTCGCGCAGGAGACGATCGACGAAGCGGCGACCGTCCAGTTCCCCGGCCTCACCGGCGTCCTGCCCGGTTTCGGCCGCATGGAGCCGAACGACTGGGGCCTGACGTTCGAGCTGCGCGACGGCAAATCGCCGCACTGGACCGGCGCCCGCAACTCGCCGCGCACCTTCGGCCACTTCGGCCGGAGCGGGACGTTCCTGTGGGTCGATCCCGACGCCCGTCTCGCATGTGGAGTCCTCGCGAGCCGCGACTTCGGCGACTGGGCGATCGAGGCGTGGCCGGCGTACAGCGATGCGGTTCTCGCGGCTGGGTCTACCGAGCCGCAAAGTTGAGCCGAACGGCCCATTGGCACTTCGCGAAACCAACGCGAAGATCTCGGGCAATGAGCGAACTCGGTTTCCACCGCATCGAAGACGACATCGCCGACTCGTGGGTCGAAGACTGGGTCGGTGCCGGAATCGCCGAGATCGAGGCGCTGCTCGCACGGCACGCCGACTTTCTGCGGTACCTCGCAGCGCGCGAGGCTACTCAACCTGCGGCTGAGTAGACTCGCGCGCTAGCTGAGTCCGAGCTGGCTCTCGAGCATCCCCTTCGGCATCGCGCCGATGGCTGCGGCCTTGGGGGCGCCGGCCTCGAAGAGCATCGTGTTCGGGATCGACTGCACCCCGTACTTCATCGCGAGCTCCTGGTTCTCGTCGATGTTGACCTTCACGAACTTGAGGTTCCGCTCCTCGGCGATGCGCTCGAGGACGGGATAGACCGCGTGGCACGGGCCGCACCATTCGGCCCAGAAGTCGACGAGCACGGGCTCGGCGGACTGGAGCACCTCTGTCTCGAAGGTGGCCTCGGTTACGTCTGTTGCCATCGTTTCCTTTCGTGTTTCGAGGCTGGTTACCCAGCCGGCCAATAGATAAGAACGCACGCGCCTAGACTTGGCTTCCCGATGGGGAAGCCAATCTTCCAACCTCTGCCGGACAAACCCGACCATCCTCGCCTCGAGGAGGAGATCCTCGCGCGCTGGGAGGCGGAGGGGACGTTCGCGAAGCTCCGCGAGCAGAACGCCGGCGGGCCGCGGTTTTCGTTCATCGACGGGCCGGTCACGGCGAACCGCTTCTCGCTCGGCGTCCACACGGCGTGGGGCCGGACGCTGAAGGACGTCTTCCAGCGCTACAAGGCGCTGCGCGGCTTCCACCAGCGCTACCAGAACGGCTGGGACTGCCAGGGCCTTTGGATCGAGGTCGGCGTCGAGCGCGAGCTCGGCCTCAACTCGAAGCGCGAGATCGAGGAGTTCGGCCTCGAGGAGTTCGCGCGCCGCTGCCGCGACGTCGTCGTCCGATCGTCCGATGCGCTGACACGCGGCTCGATTCGTCTCGGCCAGTGGATGGACTGGGGCAAGGACTACCTCACGTTCAGCGACACGAACATCGAGTACGTCTGGCGGATGCTCAAGACGGTGCATGAGCGCGACTGGCTCTACAAGGGCCACCGCTCGACCGAGTGGTGCCCGCGCTGCGGCACGTCGATCTCGCAACACGAGCTGATCGGCTCGTACGTCGACCGTGCCGATCCGTCGCTTTTCGTCCGGTTTCCGCTGCTCGACCGGCCGGGCGAGTACCTCGTCATCTGGACGACGACACCGTGGACGCTGCCCGCGAACGTCGCCGCGGCCGTCAATCCCGACGCCGAGTACGGCCGGCGCGCGAACGGCGATTGGGTTGCGGCTGCGCGCTATCCCGACGAGTCGCTCGCGGATTCGCGCAAGGGCTCGCAGCTCGTCGGCTGGCGCTACCGCGGGCCGTTCGACGACCTCGGCCCCGGCGCGGCCGTCGAGCACCGCGTCATCCCGTGGGCCGACGTCTCGATGGACGACGGCACCGGCATCGTCCACATCGCGCCGGGCTGCGGCGGCGAGGACTTCGAGCTCGCCGGCGTGAACGGCCTCGAGATCATCCAGCCGGTCGACGAGTCGGGCCGCTTCTACGACACGTTTGGCTGGCTCCACGGGATGTCGACGACCGAAGCCGCCGAGCAGATCATCGGCAACCTCGAGGAGAAGGGGATCCTCGTCGAGGCCGGGCTCCACGAGCACCGCTATCCCGAGTGCTGGCGCTGCCACACGCCGCTCATCTTCCGCATCGCCGACGACTGGTTCATCTCCATCCGCGACCTGCGCCAGCCGATGCTCGACGCGAACGCGACGGTCGAGTGGACGCCCGCGTACATGGGCAAGCGCATGGACGACTGGCTCAACAACATGGGCGACTGGAACATCTCCCGCCGCCGCTACTACGGTCTGCCGCTACCGCTCTATCCCTGCGGCTGTGGCCATCTCAACGTGATCGGTTCGCGCGCGGAGCTCGAGGAACGCGCGGTCTCCGGCCTCGAGCAGCTCGAGGAGCTGCGCCGCCCGTGGATCGACCGCGTTCCCGTTCGGTGCGAGAAATGCGGCGAGCCGGTCGAGCGGATCGCCGAGGTCGGCGACGTCTGGCTCGACGCCGGGATCGTCCCGTTCTCGACGCTCGGCTGGCAGAACCCGGAGCGTGTCGCGGAGGGCTACGGCACCGGTGCGGCCAAGGGCCTGACGACTGCCGACCTGCCTGACCATGCGTACTGGGAGGAGTGGTTCCCGGCCGACTGGGTCAGCGAGATGCGCGAGCAGATTCGCCTGTGGTTCTACTCGCAGCTCTTCATGTCGGTCGTCCTCGTCGGCAAATCGCCGTTCAGGCGCGTGCTCAGCTACGAGAAGATGCTCGACGAGAGCGGCCGCGAGATGCACTCGTCGTGGGGCAACACGATCGCGTCCGAGGACGCGTTCGAGCGCATGGGCGCCGACGTCATGCGCTGGCAGTTCGCGGCGCACTCGCCCGACCGGAACCTCCTCTTCGGCTTCGGGCCTGCCGACGAGGTGAAGCGGAAGCTCCTGACGTTCTGGAACTCCGTCAAGTTCTTCGTCGACTACGCGAACATCGCCGGCTTCGAGCCGACGTGGAGCTCGCTCGAGCCCGACGCGACCGAGCCGCTCGACCGCTGGCTCGTCGAGCGAACGCACGCATTCGTGGCAGACGCGACCGCCGGATACGAGCGCTGGCTCGCCGTCGACGTCATGCGCGACTTCGAGGCGTATCTCGACGACCTCTCGAACTGGTACATCCGCCGCTCGCGGCGCCGGTTCTGGGACGAGGACGAGGCCGCGCTGCGCTCGCTCTGGTACGCGCTCGTGCAGACGCTGCGCGTGCTCGCCCCGATCCTCCCGTTCATCACCGACGAGCTCTGGCGGACGCTCGTGCTCGACGGGCCGGAGTCCGTCCACCTCGCCGGTTGGCCGGACGTGGCCGAGCCGGATCGCGCGCTGCTCGACGAGATCGCCGAGTTGCGCCGTGTTGTCGAGCTCGGACGCCAGGCGCGCTCGGCGGCGGGAGTCAAGCTCAGGCAGCCACTGCGCCAGGCCGTAATCAGCGGCGCGACGCTCTCAGCCGAGCACGTGGATGAATTTCTTCAAGAGCTCCGGGTGAAGGTTGTCGTAGCGTCAACAGCTGATCTCTTCACGCTCCAGGTGAAGCCGAACCTACGCATGCTCGGCCCGCGCCTCGGCAACGAACTCGCCGCCGTCCGGGAGGCATTGTCGGCAGGGGAGTTCGAGGAGCTCGAAGGCGGTCGCTTCCGGGCTGCCGGGCACGAGCTCGAACCCGCTGACGTTCTTGTCGAGCGGCGCGGCCGCGAAGGCTGGGCCGTTGCCTCCGCCGACGGTCTGACGGTGGCTCTGAATCTCGAACTCGACGATGAGCTGCTCCGCGAGGGCGAGGCGTACGACCTCATTCACGAAGTCAATTCACTGCGGAAGGAGCAGGGCTTCGAGATCAGCGACCGGATCGTTCTCACCGTGCCCGAGGAGATGCGCGCGCTCGTCGAGGCGCACGGCGAGTGGATCGCGCGCGACGTGCTTGCGACCGACATCCGTGTCGGTGGCGAGCTGAAGGTCGAGAAGAGCTAGGCCGCAGCGCGCTCGGCGCGGCGCAGCTCGACCGGCAGCTTGAAGCTGACGTCTTCGTGCGTCGGCGCGTGCTCGCTCACGACTGCGCCGCGCTCGGCGAACCACGTGCAGACCTCCGCGACGATCCGCTCGGGCGCCGACGCGCCGGAGGTGAGCCCGACCGTCTCGCGGCCCTCGAGCCAGCGTTCGTCGATCCCGCCGAGGTCGTCGACGAGATACGCGTCGACGCCCGCGGCGTGCGCGACGTCGACGAGTCGCACCGAGTTCGAGGAGTTGAGCGAGCCGACGACGAGCAGCAGGTCGACCTCCTCGAGCAGCTCCTTCACCGCCCACTGGCGGTTCGAGGTCGCGTAACAGATGTCCTCGCGTGCCGGCTCCTCGATGTGCGGGAACCGGCGGCGGAGCACCGCGACGGTCTCGTTCGTCTCGTCGACCGAGAGCGTCGTCTGCGTGATGTACGCGAGCGGCCGATCGACCGGAAGGGTCACGCTCTCGGCATCGTCCACCGATTGGACGAGGACGATCGCCTCGGGCGCCTCGCCCAGCGTTCCCTCGACCTCCTCGTGCCCGGCGTGGCCGATGAGGACAATCGCGTAGCCGGCCTGCGCGTACCGCCGCGCCTGCGTGTGCACCTTCGTCACGAGCGGGCACGTGGCGTCGATCGTCGCGAGGCCGCGCTCGTCCGCCTCGGTCCGCACTGCGGGTGCGATGCCGTGGGCGGAAAAGACGACGGTAGAACCCGCGGGCACGCTCGAGAGCTCGTCGACGAAGATCGCGCCGCGCGCCTCGAGGTCCCGGACGACGTGTGAGTTGTGGACGATCTGCTTGCGGACGTAGACGGGGCTCCCGTAGAGCGCAATCGCGCGCTCGACCGTCTCGACCGCCCGCTCGACGCCGGCGCAATAGCCCCGCGGAGAGGCGAGGAGGAGACGCTTCACCACTACGAGTCCACCTTACCGCCGCCCGGTTAGCGGTCAATGAATAGGACAGTCCAAAGAAAGAGGAAGAGCCCGCCGCTCGGGGGGTCGGTGCGGCGGGCTCTTCCGTGTTGCAAGCCGCAAAACAGGTTGCGGTTCGCATCGCCCAGTACGACACGCAGGCTAGAGGCCGTTTGCGGGGCGGACAATGGGCCGTCCGGCCCATCTTTGTAAACAGGAAGGGTCGGAGCACGAAGAACCCAGCTCGTGATGATTGCGGCGTAGAATCGGAGCGCCCAGTGAAGTTCAGATGGATTCGCCCAAAACGCCGGGAGGCCGGCGGCGGCAGAGAGTTCGAGAGCGTCAGTCGCGTCGCGAGCGAGCTTGCGCGGACCGCCGACGTCGAGGGCGTCGCGCGCACGCTTCTCGACGAGATCGCGGCGATGGCCGGCGTCTCGTTCGCGGGTCTGGCCTTCGTCTCCGAGGACGGGAACGAGGCCGCTGGCTATCTCGCCCGCTCCCGCGGCGAGGATGTCGACTGGTGGCGCGAGCTGCGGCTCGACATCGCAAACGAGCCGTCCGGCATTGCGAGCGCCGTCTTCGAGGCGACCGCCTTCGCCGTCTACGACGCGGCCGATTCGACCGTCGTCCACCGCAAACTCGTCGAGCGGACCGGCGCGCAGAGCGCCGCGTTCGTCCCGCTTCTGCTCGAGGACCGCGTGATCGCGGTCATCTCCATCGCGACCGCCGACGACCGGCGGATCTTCTCCGACGACGATCTCTCGCTCATGCAGACGCTCGCCTCGGAGGCCGCCGTCGCGCTCGAACGCCTGCGGGCCGGCGTTGCGCTCGAAGAGGCGCTCGCGGAGAACGAGGAGCGGCTCTCCCAGCAGGCCGCGCTGCTCCGCGCCGCGCACGCGCTCAGTAGCGAGCTCGACCTTTCCGTCGTCTTGCAGCGGCTCGCGGACCAGCTCGCCGACCTGCTCGACGCCGACGTCGCCGACTGTTACCTCCTCGATCGCGAGCGCGGCGTCTTCCGCTGCGTCGCCGTTCACGGCTTCGACGACGCGCTCCTCGGCTTCGAGTTCCCCGCGGACAAGGGGCTCGCTGCCGCGGCAGTTCGCGAGGGGCGGCCGCTCATCGACAGCACGTACGGCGGCATTGACAATCCCGTCCCGCACCCGGCCTACGAGGGCTTCACGGACGTGACGACCGCACCGATGTCGTGGGGCGGCGAGGTGCGCGGCGTGCTCGGAGTCGGACGGCGCGGCGGACGCGGGTTCCGCGCCGGCGACGCCGGTGTGCTCGAGGCGTTCGCGGGCCTCGCCTCGCTCGCGGTGCGGAACGCCGAGACGTTTGCTCAGAGTGCGCGGCAGGCGCGGATCCAGCGCGGCTTCTACCTGATCGCCGCTGCGCTCGGACAGTCGATCTCCCGCGCGGCGACGCTCGAGGCAGTTGCGGCTGCTGCGGCGGAGGCGCTCGGAGGCGTCTCTGCCGCGGTCATCGTCCCGTCGTACGGACGGCTCGAGCCCGTCGGCGCCCACGAGCTGCCCGGGGCGCTCGCCGCGGTGCTCGAGGAGCACTCCGCGGTGCGCGAGGGCCAGCTTTTCCGTGCCGCCGCCGAGGGGCGGATCGTCGCAGCGCGGTCGATCGCCGACGACGACCGCCTGCTTCCCGACCTCCGCGAGACAGCGGTCGCGAGCGGGTACCGCGCTCTTCTCGCGCTGCCGGTCGATGCTCCGCGCGGGGCGGGCAGCGGTCTTGTTCTCATCTTCTTCGCGGAGGAGCGAACGTTCGACGACGAGGATTTCGAGCTCGCGCGTCACCTCGCCGATGCGACGCGCGGCGCGCTCGAGCGGAGCGAGCTCTTCGAGGCCGAGCGAAGCGCGCGCGCCGTCGCGCAGCAGCTCACGCGCACGGGCCGGCTGCTCACGAGCGAGCTCGACCCCGCGGCGGTTCTCGACGAGGTCGTGCAGCAGGCTCCCGCCCTCGTGAATGCGGAAGCCGCGGCGTTCCGGATCGTCGACGACAACGAACTGCTCGTCACCGCGGCGGAAGGGAACGGCGCCGCGGAGGCACTCGAAACGCGGAGCCCTGCGGGCGGCCGGCTCTCGGGCGACGTCGTGCAGTCGGGCGTGCCGGTCGCGATCGCGGATGCCGGTGCCGACGACCGGCTCCGCGCGCTCGATCCGATGCTCGCGGCGGGGCACTCCGCGTTCCTCGGCGTTCCCGTCTCCGCTCCCGAAGGCGGCGTCGCGGGAGTTCTCGCCGTCTACGCCGAGCAGCCGCGGGAGTGGCGGGAGGAGGAGATCGAGGCGCTTCAGGCTGTCGCCGCGAGCACGTCGGCGGCGCTGTCCAACGCCGAGCTGTACCAGCGCGTCGCACTCGAGCGCGAGCGGTCGGTGGCGATCCTCGCGAACATCGCCGACGGCATCGTCGCGGTCGATCGCGACGGGAACGTCGTCCTGTGGAACGCCGCCGCGGAGCGGATCACGGGAGTCCCTGCCGCCGCCGCCCTCGGGCGTGCGCCGGTCGACGTCCTCCAACGCACGCTCGAGGCTCCCGACGGCGCCGCGTCCGGCGACCGGCTCGTCCCCGTGATGCGCGGCCGCGAGGAGGTCTGGCTCTCGGTGACCGAGGCCGTGATGCGCGACCCGCTCGGCGTCGTCGCAGGCCGGATCTTCGCCTTCCGCGACATCTCCGGCGACCGGCTCGTCGAGCAGGTCAAGTCCGACTTCGTCACCACCGTCTCACACGAGCTCCGCACGCCGCTCACCTCGATCTACGGCTTCGCCGAGACGCTCCTCCGCCGGGACGTCGTGTTCGGGGAGGAGGAGCGGACGACGTTCCTGCGGTACATCGCGTCGGAGTCGCAGCGGCTCACGGCGATCGTCGACACGCTCCTCGCCGTCGCCCGGCTCGACACCGGCGACCTCCAGGTCAACCTCGCCGAGACAGACGTACGCGAGGTTGTCGGCCAGGTGCTCGACACGGTGCGCGTCAACGGAAACCACAAGGTCGTCGTCGAGCTGCCCGACGCGCCGCTTCCCGCGCGCGCCGATGCCGAGAAGCTTCGGCAGGTCATCGCGAACCTCCTTGACAATGCGATCCGCTACTCGCCCGACGGCGGCACCATCACGGTCGGCGTCGCGGCGCGCGACGACACGATCGAGGTCACGGTCTCGGACGAGGGAATCGGAATCCCGCAGTCCGACCAGGAGCAGATCTTCCGCAAGTTCTATCGCGGCGCCGACGCCGAAATGCGTGTCGGCGCAGGCGGCACCGGGCTCGGCCTCTTCATCGCGCGCGGCCTCGTGACGGCGATGGGCGGCCGGATCTGGGTCGTCTCGCGCGAAGGCGAAGGGTCGCACTTCTCCTTCGAGCTTCCGGCCCGATCCGTAGGCTCCGAGGAGTGAACCGCGAAATGAATGGGTATACGGAGCCGGTGAGCGCGGGCGGCGGCGCGGGCGGTGAAAAGGTCTTGGTCATCGATGACGAGGCGCCGATTCGGCTGCTCTGCCGCGTCAACCTCGAGGCCGAGGGCATGCACGTGACCGAGGCGGCCGATGGCGCCAAGGGTCTCGAGCTTGCGCGGAACGACCCACCGGATGTCGTGCTTCTCGACGTGATGATGCCCGGCCTCGACGGCTGGCGTGTCGCGGAGGAGCTGCTCGAGGACGGCCGCACGAACCGCATCCCGATCATCTTCCTCACGGCGCGGGCCGAGTTCCGTGACCGCGCGCGCGGCCTCGACATCGGCGGCGTCGACTACGTGACGAAGCCGTTCAACCCGCTGGAGCTCGCGTCGCTCGTCCGCGATCTCCTGTCGCGGATCGAGCACGGTGAGCTCGACCAGCTTCGCGGCGAAAAGCTCGAGGAGCTCCGCTCGCTCATGGAATCCGAGTAGCGCTCGCCCGGGCCAGCGCTGCTCCTATGCCAATAGTGGCTCGTTTTTCTGCATGACGTCGACGTCTGGGCGAGTACTCGGGAATGTCCTTGCGCGCCTCGGCGAGTCGATTACCCGCTGATCCTCTTCGGCTCTTTTGGTGGGCCGGAGGCTAAGAGGCCGTCGATCAAGGCAGGAAGCTGGAGCGGTACGAGCGTGGTAGCTGGCGCTCCCCGGAGTTCCTCGATTGTCCACCAACGCACGTCATTTATCACCTCGCCGCCGCCCGGCTGCAGCTCGATCGCGCGGCTGTCCGCCCTCGCGAGATAGAAGCGCTCACGTTGCCGGTGGGTTCGGCCCATCCAGCGAAAGATGTGCTCGCGAGTCCAGATCCATGGACCGACGCTTACGTCGTGAAGCCCAGTCTCTTCCTGCAGTTCGCGCAACGCCGCCTCGACGTGGTTCTCGCCTGGCTCGAGTGCGCCGCCGGGCGTAATCCAGACTGAGCGGGCGTCGACGGGGTCGACCGATTCGATGAATAGGACGCGATCGTCTTGGTCGACGACCACAAGGCGAGCCGCTTCGCGCCAGCGAGCCACTGGGCGGACCCTATCTCGGTCAACTCACTCGGATGGGCGAGTTCCTGCTCTCGCTTGGTCGCTTTCGTCCGGTCCGATTTCTACCCTGACAACGGTGAAGCGTTGCGGGAAGTGTGGCGAGGTCAAGCCGCTCGGCGAGTTCCATCTCTACTCACGCCAAGGCCACCAGGTGTGGTGCAAGCCGTGTTGCAAGGAATACGACCGCGCGTACCACGCGCGTAACGCTGAGAAGCGTCGGCTGCAGGTGAAGGAAAGGCGCTTCCGGCTCGTGCGTATGAACCGGCACCTCAAAGCCTTCACTGCATGTGCAGACTGCGGTGGACACTTCCACCCCGGCGATGGAGTGGGATCACCTTCCTGGTTACGAGAAGCTCGATGACGTAAGTTCGCTCGCGCGGTCGGGAAAGGCCTGCCAGTTCGAAGCTGAGATGTCCAAGTGCGAACTCGTCTGCGCGAACTGCCACGCGGTACGCTCGTATGAGCGCCGCGACGGGGTGTAGCTCAGCCTGGTAGAGCGCCCGCTTTGGGAGCGGGAGGTTTCGCGAGTTCGAATCTCGCCACCCCGATTTCCGCAACTCGATCAGCGCTCCGGTCGTTTGCTCTCCATGAGCGATCGGCCCATGCCCGACGAGGCGCCACTCCACGGCGAGTCGCGGTTCTGCGACCCGCGGATTCGCATTTTTCCGCGGAGGGAGTGGAAGGCGATCTTCGTCAGCGCCGTCAAGAACTTCATGAACAACAACGGGACGATGCTCGCGTCGGCGCTCGCGTACTCGACGTTCTTCGCGATCCCCGCCGTCTTGCTTCTCGCCGTCGGACTGTTCACGCTCGTCGCCGGGCCGTCGACGATCACGACGCTGATGGCGCATTTCAAGCACGTCATGCCGGGTCAGGCGACGTCGCTGCTCGGGGGGAGCCTCCACCGGCTCGACCAGCATCCGGCGACGGGGCTCGCGATGACCGTGATCGGCGGACTCCTCGCGCTCTGGTCGACGACCGGGGCGATGACGGCGTACATGACGGCCATCAACCTCGCGTACGGCCAGAAGGACAAGCGCAACTTCGCGAAGAAGCGACTGATCGCGCTCCAGATGCTCACCGCCATCGGGGTTGCGTTCCTGCTCGTCGCGGCGCTTCTCATCTTCGGGCCGTCGCTCGAGACGCTCGTCGCCGATCACGCCGGTGCGGCCGGCGGAGCCGTCGGATGGATCTGGTGGATCGCTTCGTGGCCGATCCTCCTCGTCGGCATGCTCGCGGCGTTCTCGACGCTCCTCCATCTCGGGCCGAACGTCCCGCATCGGCGCTGGCATTTCGTCACGCCCGGCTCGGTGCTCGCGACCGTCGTGTGGCTCGCCGTCTCGGGGCTGTTCGCCGTCTACACCGCGAGCTTCGGTTCCTACAACAAGACCTGGGGATCGCTCGCGGCGGTGATCGTGATGCTCACGTGGCTCTGGCTCGCGGCGATCGCGCTCCTGCTCGGCGCCGAGCTCAACGTGGAGACCGAGCGGCGGTGCGAGCGCCGTGCGGAGCGGATCCAGCTGCCTGCTCGTCGGCAAGAAACCGCAGCAGGAACGCGGTGAACGCACCGAAGAAGACGAGCGCCTCCTCCGCGGCCATCGTCACACCGGCGATCTGCTGATCGGCGAGGGGAGACGGCCCCGAGGTGTGCGGCGCCTGGACGTAGAACGGGTAGATCGCACGCGGGATGAGCGCGAGCAGCAGCCCGAGCGGTGAAGCGAGGACGAACGCTGCAAACAGATACGCGGCCTTCGCGCCCGCCGAGCGCGGGCTGTGGATCACCGGCCACCAGAGGCAGATCCCCGCGAAGAAGTAGGTGAGGTGCTCGACATGGAGCAGCGAATGCCCGTGGCGCAGCGCCGTGTCGTAGATCCACGGCAGATGCCACACGTAGTACGTCGCGAGCCAGAGCGGCAGCGCAACGAACGGCCGGAAGAGCGGGAATCCTGCGGCGCGCGCGGCGACGTCGCGCGGCACCGCGAGGAGGATGAGCGCCGGCGCCCACTCGGCGAGGACGACGTTCTGGAGTAGATGCGCCCAGAGGAACGTGTGCGTCGCGAGCTGCTGAAGCTCGGTGACGAACGCTGCGAAAACGAGGCCGACGCCGACGGCAGCGAGCGCGGTGCGCGCACGAGAGACGCGGCCGCGAAGGGCGAACCACGCAACGGCGACAGCGAGAAGAGGCGCGAGGCCGATCGCCTCGGCCGACGGAAACATCCCGCTACCGTAACGAGCGCCTCGCCGGTGTAGCTCAATGGTAGAGCCCTAGCCTTCCAAGCTAGTTACGCGGGTTCGATTCCCGCCACCGGCTTTCTCGAGTGGGAAGCGCATAGCGACGCGCGTTGTGGGAAATCTCCCTTGGGATGAACGAGCGTGCGCCCGAGCAGGAGTCGCCGAAGGAGCGGGCCGATCGCGAACTGATCGAGCTGCTGAACGAGCTGCGCGTCGTCCTCCCCGGGGTGACGGTGCTGCTCGCCTTCCTCCTCGCCGTCCCGTTCGCGAAGGGCTGGCCCAAGGTCACGCCGTTCGAGCGCAACGTCTTCGTCGTGGCGTTCCTCGCCGCGGCGGTCTCGGTGGCGCTTCTGACCGCGCCGAGCTCGTATCACCGTCTCCGCTTCCGCCACGGAAACAAGGAGCGCATGGTGAAGGTCGGCAACCGGCTCGCGATCGCCGGAATCGCCGCGTTCGCCGTCGCGCTCGACGCCGTCGTCCTCCTCGTCGTGAGCTACGTCCTCTCGAGGACGGTCGGGATCGTCGCGGCGGCGTCGCTCGCCGTCGTCGTGGCGTCGCTCTGGTACGGGCTGCCGCTACGGGCGGCGGCTAGCCGAGATTGACCGACTCGATGACGACGTCCTCGCGCGGCCGGTCCCCGGGACCTGTTTCGAGCCGCGAGATCGCGTCGGCGACCTCCATCCCGTTCGTGACCTGCCCGAAGACCGTGTGCTTGCCGTCGAGCCACGGGCATGCGTCGGCGGTGACGATGAAGAACTGCGAGCCGTTCGTGTTCGGGCCGGCGTTCGCCATCGCGAGCGCGCCGCGCGCAACCGGGTGGGAGTTGAACTCGTCCTCGAACTGGTAGCCCGGCCCGCCGGAGCCGGTTCCCGTCGGGTCGCCGCCCTGGATCATGAAATCCGGAATCACGCGGTGGAAGATCACGCCGTCGTAGAAGCCTTCACCCGCGAGCTTGCGGAAGTTCTCGACGGTCTTCGGCGCGTCGGCATCGTGGAGCTCGAGCTCGATGGCGCCTTGATTCGTGTGGATCGTCGCGGTGCTCATGGGCCGGACGCTACCGCATCGATCGCAGCCGCCCGCGGGTCAAGTATCCCTCGAATGGTGCATCGGCGTTCGGGGCGTAGCTGCCGATTCTGCCTCCGTGAACCGCTCGAAGGCGTTCCTCGTCGTAGGTGTGCTCCTTGTGGCCGCCGTGCTCGGTGCATCCGCCGCGCCTGCCGCGCGCTACACCACGCAGAAGGCGTGGTGCGCCCATTACATGAAGCAGCATCAGCACGAGTGGGCGACCTCGCGGATCTGTCCCACCGCCCACGCCAAGAAGCCGGTCGTGATGCCGGCGGGTGAGACGAATCTCCGCTCGCTCAACCGCCAGATCGCCGATCTCATCAACAAGTTCCGCAGCGACCATGGCCTCCACAAGCTCCACATCTCGGTCAAGCTCAACGCCTCGTCCCTCCAGCATTCCGAGGAGATGGGCGTCGACGGGTACTTCGACCACAACTCCGCAGACGGAACCCTGTGGTGGAAGCGAATCCGGAAGTACTACCCGA
>DASXLJ010000038.1:0-20416 GCA_036496305.1 Gaiellaceae bacterium
GTGGACTCCGATCAGCCCGGATCTGACGAGCGGCTGCACCGGCGCGGCATCGAACGGCGCGCGTGGTTGTCTCGTCAGCGCCCTCGGCGTCGCCGACGGCGGTGACGGCGTCTATGCCGGCACCGACGAGGGTTGGATCCAGGTCAGCCCGGACGCGGTGACGGCCGCTTCGCCGTCGTGGCACCGGGTCGGCGTGAAGGAGTTGCCGGCCCGCCCGGTCAACCAGATCGCCGTCGACCGCTCGAACTGGCGCATCGCCTACGCCGCCTACGGCGGGTTCGCCCAGGCGACTCCGGGCAACAGCGGCCACGTGTTCGCGACCAAGGACGGTGGCGCGCACTGGCAGAACATCACCCACAACCTCCCGGACACGCCGGTGAACACGATCGTGCTCGATCCCTCCGACGACAAGACGCTCTATGTCGGAACCGACGTCGGCACGTTCGTCACCACCGACGGCGGCGGGAAGTGGTCGGTGCTCGGCACCTCGCTCCCGAAGGTCGCCGTGTGGCAGCTCGACTACGACGCCTCGCATGGCGTCCTCGCCGCGGGAACGCATGGACGTGGGGCGTACGTGTTCACGAACACGACTCCGCGGCCAGCGCTCATCGTCTCGAAGGCGAATGACGGCACGCCGGTCGGTCCGGGCAGCACCATCCACTACACGATCACCGTTCGCAACATCGGCAATGCCGCTGCGACCGGAGTCTCGGTCACCGACCCGCTCCCGGCGAACACGAAGTTCGTCTCGGCCGGGTCGGGCGGAAAGCTCGACGGCGGCAAGCTCCACTGGGACAAGAAGACCGTTCCGGCGGGCGGCAGCATCGCGCTGACGTTCGATGCCACGATCAACCCGAAGTTCACGGGCACGTCGATCGTCGACGACGGAATCGTCGTCAACGCCGACAAGGGCTTCGGGACGACGGGCAGTCCCGAGACGACGTTCGTCGCACCGGCGCACGGTCTGACGGTCGCGCCGACGTCGGATATCGAGGGCGCGAAGGTCGGTCAGAGCGCGAGCTTCATCGAGCATCTGACCAACGAGGGCTACAAGGCGGACACGTTCAACGTCTCGGCCTCCGGTGGGAGCTGGCCGGCAGCGACGTATGACGCGACCTGCACGACGCCGGAGTCCGTGACCGCGACCGTCGCGGCCGGGCAGACGATGGACGTCTGCGTCAAGGTCGACGTGCCGGCCGATGCCTCGGACGGCGAAACCGACGACAACACGTTCACGGCGACGTCCGCGTCCGACGCGAGTGTGACGGGATCGGCGACGGTGTCCGCTATCGCTGCCGCAAGCGACACGCTCCTGGTCGACGGATCCAATCCTCCCGGCCCTGACACCGCGTCGTATTACGAGGCGGCGCTGGGGGCGAACGGTGTCTCCTACGGTTACTGGAACCTCGGAGGCAATGCGCAGCTGCCCGAGAGCTATCTCGCGGCACACACGAACGTCATCTGGTTCACCGGCAACGCCTATCCGGCGCCGATCGGGCCGTACGAGACCGAGCTCGCTCAGTTCCTCGACGGAGGCGGCCGGTTGATGATGTCCGGGCAGGACATCCTCGACCAGGCGGCGGGTAGGACTGCGTTCGTCCAGAACTACCTCCACATCAGTTGGGATGGTTCGGAGACGCAGAACGACAAGGCCACGGCGGACGTGCACGGCGTCGCGGGCAATTCGGTCACGGACGGCATCGGCGCCGTTCCGCTCGATCACTCGGTCCTCGACGCGAACTTCGAGGACCAGATCACGCCCATCGCGCCGGCCACGTCCGCGTTCACGGACGACACGGCCGCGCCCGACGCATTGACGGTGGCGACGGGCGGGTACAAGGTGATGTTCCTTGCCTTCCCGTTCGAGGCCTACGGATCGTCCTCCGACAAGGCCGATCTCATGAACCGTGCTCTGACCTGGCTCGACTCGTAACGCAGGTCTGACGGAAAGCGAGACCCGCCGAGGCGCTCAGCGCCTCGGCGGGTTTCTCCAACTCGGTGCGAGAATCAGGGCGCAATGCCCGACTGGCTCCCGCCCTTTCTGATCGCCACGCTCGCGATCATGCTCCTCAACGCTGCGCTGCTCGAGCAGCGCCGCCGCGCCCGGCGGCACGAGTGGGACTACCGCCTGCTGCGGGAGCTCCGCGCATGGGACGGCCGGCTCCCCGACGAGCTCGCCGACCCGCAGTCGCGCCCGGGGTAAAATCCCCGTGAGACGCGCCACGGCCATCGCCGCCTATAGGGCCTTCGCGTGCATCCGGGGTCGCGCAGCTTCCCCCGTGCCCTAGTCCCGAGCGGGCCGGTTTCGCCGCCCGCCAAAAGCCCTAGCCTTTTCGGAGAAGTTCCCCTATGCTCGTCCGCCTAGCAGGGGATTTGCAGTTCGAGCAGGGAGGAAAGGTGTTCGGAGAACAAAGTCGGCGGTTCAAGATCGAGACCGTCCTGGCCACGCTGAGTGGCGTGCTCGGAGTCGTGACGCTGTTCTGGCACGACTGGTTGGAGGTCACGGGTTGGGACCCGGATCACCACAACGGTTCGGCCGAATGGATCATCGCTGCGGTGCTCCTCCTCGTCGCTCTGGTGCTCGGCGCGCTCGCTCGCCGCGACTATCGACAGGGCGCACTCAGCGCCGCCTGAAATACACGCCGACCGGGGTCGCGGCAGTCATCCGTCTGCGGCCCCGGCCTGGCGCTCTGCGCTCCTGATCCATCGCTGCATGCCGCCGAGCACGACGAGCGCGATGCCGATTCCGAGGAGCGAGCCCGCAACGACATCGGACAGCCAGTGCACCTGCAGGTAGGTGCGACTCCACGCCATGCCGAGGATCCCGGCGGCGGCGAGGGCCCACCACCACAGTCGGCGCGGGCGTGGAGCCGGAAATAACAGGACGAGCGCGACGCAGGTGGCGCTCGCGTAGGCGGCGTGCCCGGACGGGAAAGACGAGCTGACGGGATGCACGAGGCCGTCGGGCGGGCGCGGGCGCTGGACGGCTGCCTTTATCAGCGTCGCGCTTGCGGAGGTCGCTGTCTCGACGACGGCGAAGCAGACGAGTGCGAGCCAGCGGCGGGCGAGGACGAGAACCGCGCCGACGGCGACGAGTAAGACCAGCTGGCCGACGCCGCGTCCGAGCGCGTTGAAGACGAGAGCGAGATGTGTCAGCAGCGGCGTCGCGATGTCCCGCATCAGCTCCGACCATCGCTGGTCGAGCGCGAGCGGCTCCGCGGGAATCGCGACCGCCATCACAGCTACCGCACCGAGGAGCGCTACGCCGATCCAGAAGGCGCGCTCCGGACGTTCGAGACACCGCACGCCGAGACCTTCTCACGCCACGCTCCGCCGACGATTCGTCCGGATCGGATGACACCGCGCGGTCCAGCTGCACCACACTTGCTGTGTGTCGCTTTCCGCGGACGAGATCGCAGCAGGCCTCTCGCAGCATCCGGAGGACGAACTCGTCCGGGTCGAGCTCGAGGAAGCGCAGAAGAAGAAGCGAACGGGGTGGAAGCGATGGGTGATGATCGGCGTCTCGATCGCGACGATCGGGCTCACCTTCGCGTTCGTGCTGCCGCACATCGCGGACTATCAGGAGGTCTGGAACGTCGTCAAGGGCCTCTCCTGGCAGTGGGTCGTCGCGCTTTCCGTCGCTGCCGCGATCAATCTCGCGACCTTCGGCCCGCCGTGGATGGCGGCGCTGCCGGGACTCTCGTACTTCCATTCGAGCCGCCTCACGCTCGCCTCGACGGCGATCTCCGTCGTCGCGCCGGGCGGCGGGGCTGCCGGCATGGCGGCGTCGTTCGGGATGCTTAAGACGTGGGGGTTCGAGGGCAGGCCGGTCGGGCTAGCGGTCACAGTGACGAGCATCTGGAACCAGCTCATGATCCTCGGAGTTCCGATCGTCGCCGTCGCGATGCTCGTGGCCGAGGGCGACCGCAACCGCACGCTCGAATGGGTCGCGCTCATCTCCCTCGCCGTCTTCTGCGTGATCGTGGCCGGCTTTGCGGTCGGCCTGGCGAACGCACGTCTGACGCGCCGCATCGGCGACAAGGCGGCACGCGTCGCGAGCTGGGCGAAGGGTCTGCTCCACAAGGCGCCGGTGACGTGGAACGGCGAGGCGTTCACGCGGTTCCGCGCGGAGTCGATCGTCCTGATCCGCGCCCGCTGGTGGCAACTGACGCTGTCGACGCTCGCGAATCACCTGTCGGTCTTTCTCCTGTTGATCGTCTCCGTGCGCGCCGTCGGAATCACGCCGAGTTCCGTGACGCTCGTCGAGGCGTTCGGCGCGTGGGCCGTATCGCGGGTGATCGGCTCGCTCGCGCCGACGCCCGGTGGAATCGGCTTCGTCGAGCTCGGCCTCGTCGGAATCCTCGTCGCCTTCGGCGCGTCGAACGCCGAGGCGGTCACCGCGTCGCTCGTCTATCGCGTGCTCATGGACTTGCCGCTGCTCGCGCTCGGGTTCCTCTCCGCCTCGACGATCAAGGTCGGAGCGCGACCGGGCAAGAGCGCGGAACAGCCCGCGACGTGATCTGACGCCGGCGCGAGCGCGTCGTTCCCGCTTGATCCGCTCGCAGTCTCGGCAAGGCTGTTCGACCGGCGTCTCCACCAGGGCGCAGTCGTCCTCGAGGAAACCCGAAAACGTCGCGTTCGCCTTTGGCCTCGTCATTCACGCGGGTTCGTGGCACCCTGTCGGGCGTGCGTGCGTTCGTCTTTCTCGCGGCCGTGGTGGCCGTGCTCCTCACGGCGACGGCCCAGGCGGCGCCGAAGCGCGGGCTGCCGCCCGTGCTCCACTGGGTCGACAAGTCCCGCACGATCACGCTCCCGAGCGGGAAGCGCGAGCCGCGTCCCGTGACGACGGCGTTCTGGTATCCGCCGGTGCGCGACGGCAAAGGGCCGTTCCCGCTCATCGTCTTCGGGCACGGCTTCGCGTCGCGGCCGTCGTGGTACCGCCGCCTTCTGAGCGACTGGGCGCAGGCCGGGTACGTCGTCGCCGCGCCGATCTTCCCGCTCGGGAACGTCAACGCGCCGGGTGGGCCGAACGAGTCGGACATCGTCCACCAGCCGGGCGACATGAGCTTCGTCATCACGAAAGTCCTCGCGCTGAGCGCGTCGTCGACGAGCTCGTTCTCCGGGCTCGTCGACCCGGACAAGGTCGCGATTGCCGGGCAGTCGGACGGCGCGATGACCGCCTTCGCCGCCGCGTACGAAAAGCCGTGGCTCGACCCGGGTCAGCGGATCAAGGCGGCGCTCATCCTGTCCGGTGCGATCCTCGGCCCGAAGCGCTACGTCGAGCACACCGGCGTGCCGCTCCTCGCGGTGCAAGGGCTCGCCGACACGATCAATCCGCCGAAGTACGCGCGCCAGCTGTTCCGCTCGGTCGGGCGCCCGAAGTTCCTGCTGCTGCTGCGCGGCGCCGGCCACCTGCCGCCGTACACCGTCGCCGGCCCGACCTTCGACACGGTCCGGAGCGTGACGATCGCGTTCCTCCGCCACTACCTCGGCCACGGCCGGCTCGGCGCGATCACAAAGGCCGCGAAAGCGCTTCCCGCCGCAGAGCTCACGAGCGATCCTTAGCGATCGATGAGGCGTTGGTGCGCGGGGCCGTAGCGGTCGCCGTGCGCCTGGAGCTCGGAGCCGCCGATCTCGCGCAGGTCGTCGTCCGTCAGCTCGAGCTCGGTCGCCGCGATGTTCTCGTCGAGCCGGTGGAGCTTCGTCGTGCCGGGGATGGGGACGATCCACGGCTTGCGCGACAGGAGCCACGCGAGCGCGACCTGCGCCGCCGTCGCCTCGTGGCGCTCGGCGATCCGGCCGAGCAGCTCGACGAAGGCGAGGTTCGCGCGGCGCGACTCCTCCTCGAAGCGCGGAAGCCCGTTGCGGAAGTCGCCGTCCTCGAACTGGGTATCCGGAGTGATCGTGCCGGTCAGGAAGCCGCGGCCGAGCGGGCTGAACGGGACGAAGCCGATCCCGAGCTCCTCGAGCACGGGCAGGATCTCGGCCTCGGGCTCGCGCCAGAAGAGCGAGTACTCGCTCTGAAGAGCCGTGACCGGCTGGACGGCGTGCGCGCGGCGGATGTTCTGCGCGCCCGCCTCCGACATGCCGAAGTGGCGCACCTTGCCGGCGTCGATCAGTTCCTTCACCGTGCCCGCGACCTCCTCGATCGGCACGTCGGGATCGACGCGATGCTGGTACAGGAGATCGATGTGCCCGGTGCGCAGCCGCCGCAGCGAGTCCTCGACGGTGCGGCGGATCGTCTCCGGGCGGCTGTCCGTGCCGCTCTCGCGGCCGGCCGCGCCTTCGAGGTCGAACCCGAACTTCGTCGCGATCACGACCTGCTCCCGCACCGGCTCGAGCGCCTCGCCGACGAGATCCTCGTTCGTGTACGGGCCGTACACCTGCGCCGTGTCGAAGAGCGTCACGCCGCGCTCGACGGCGCCGCGGAGAACGGAGATCGACTCGTCGCGCGTCGGGTAGGGCGGGAAGCTCTGGCTCATGCCCATGCACCCGAGGCCGATGGCCGACACCTCGAGCCCTTGTCCCAGCGTGCGCGTCTTCATACCGGGAGCCTAGGTGGCGCCGAAAGCCTGCGCGAGCAGGAAGAGGTTGAGGCCGATGATGAGCGTCGTCGCCGCCGCGGCCGTCGCCGTCGTCGCCGGCCGGTTGACGTGGACGCCCATCACGTCGCGGCGGCGCGTCAGCAGCAGCAGCGGTACGAGTGCGAACGGGATCCCGAAGCTCAGGACGACCTGGCTGAGCACGATCGCGTGCGTCGGGTCGACGCCGATCGCGAGCAGGAGCAACGCCGGCGTCATCGTGACGGTGCGGCGGATGAAGAGCGAGATCCGGAGGTCGAGGAAGCCGGCCATCACGACCTGTCCGGCGTACGTCCCGACGCTCGACGACGAGATGCCCGACGCGAAGAGAGCGACGGCGAAGGTCAGCGCGGCCGTTCCGCCGACGAGGTGCGAGAAGCCGGCGTGCGCGCCGAGGATCGTGTGCACGCCGGACCAGCCCGGCGTGTCATGGAAGAGCTTCGCCGCGACGGCGAGCATCGCCATGTTCACGAGTCCCGCGAGGCCGAGGGCGACGATCACGTCCGTCCGCTCGAACCGCAGCACGCGCGTCCGCTCGGCGTCGTTCCGCACGGGCGTCCGGCCGCGCGTGAGCGCCGAGTGGAGGTAGATCACGTGCGGCATCACCGTCGCGCCGATGATCCCGACCGCGAGGTAGACCGAGCCGGCGCCGTCGAGATGGGGGATGAGACCCTTCGCTGCGCCGCTCGCCGACGGTCCGATCTTCAGCGTCTCGTAGAGGAACCCGAGCAGGATCAGCCCGAGGAATCCCGTGATCGCGAGCTCGAAGCGGCGATATCCCTTGCGTTGCAGCTCGAGCAGCCCGAACGCGATGACGCCGGTGATGACGCCGGCCGCGAACATCGGCACGTGGAAGAGGAGGTTGAGGCCGAGCGCGGCGCCGATGAACTCGGCGACGTCGGTCGCCATCGCCATCACCTCCGCCTGGATCCACAGTCCCCACGTGACCGGCCGCGAGTAGTTGTCGCGGCAGAGCTCCGGCAGGTTGCGGTCGGTGACGATGCCGAGCTTCGCGGAGAGGTACTGGATGAGCATCGCCATGAGGTTCGCGGCGAGCACGACCCAGAGCAGGAGGTAGCCGTATTTCGCTCCGCCCGTGATGTTCGTCGCGAAGTTGCCCGGGTCGACGTACGCGACCGAGGCGACGAAGGCGGGGCCGAGCATCGTGAGCGTCCCCCGCATCCAGCCGCGTGCGAGGACGGTGTCGAGCGTGGTCGCTTCCCCGGTCAGCTTTTCTCCCCGTCCGAGACAGCAGAGCTCGGCATCGTGAGCTCGCGGCTCGGGATCGGATCGCCGTGCGGGCCGACGGTCGGGTCGCCGAGCTTGCGCGCGATGAGCTCCTCGAGCTCCTCGGAGAGCGCGTGCTCGAGCACCTCGGCTTCGGCGTGCACTTCGTCCTCGGTCATCCCGAGGTTCTCGACGAGGAACAGCTCGAGCAGGCGGTGGTGGCGGATGACCTCGAGCGCGACACGGCGGCCCTTCTCCGTGAGCCGGACGCCGCGGTAGCGCTCGTGCTCGACGAGGCCGAGCGCGTCGAGCTTGCGGAGCATGCCCGAGACCGAGCCGGGTTTCACGTCGAGCAGGGCGGCAAGGTCGTTCGTCGACGCCGACCCGGAGCGCTCTTCGAGCGTGTAGATCGCCTTCGCGTAGTCCTCGACGGCCGGGGTGATTTGAGCCATGCCTAAATTCTAGGCTCTATCACTGGCTTATGCTTGAATCTCCGCGGCATGGGTTTGGCTTATGAGTAGGGAGAAGCGGCTCGGGCTCGCTCTCCTCGCCGCGGCGGTCGTGCTCGGCGTCCTCGGCGATCTCGTCTTCTACGGCCGGCCGCTCGGCGTGAACGTCGCGCTGTTTGCGCTCGCGTTCGTCGGTGCGCTCGCGGTGTTGCTGCGCGTCGGCCGGGCGCCGTTCCACCAGGGACGGCGGTGGATGGCGTTGCCGCTGCTCGTCTTCGCGTTCGCCTTCCTGTGGCACACGTCGCCGCTGCTCGTCGCGACGAATCTCCTCGCCATCGCGGGCGCGGTGACGCTTGGCGCGCTTCGTCGCACCCAGCCGTCGCCCGTGCGCGCCGAGGTGGGTGAGTACGCCGCCGCCGGCGCGTCGGCCGGCTTCGGTGCGTTCGGCGGAGCAGTTCATCTGCTGCACAAGGACGTTCCGTGGCCGGAGATGCAGGATGCGCTGCGCGGGACTCGCTCCGCGTCGATCGCTCGCGGCGTTGCCATCGGCGTACCGCTCGTCGTGCTCTTCGGCGGCCTGTTCGTGGCGGCCGACTCCGTCTTCCAGCGCCTCGTCTCGTCCGCGGTTCCGAGCGTTCCGCATCTCGGAACGCATCTCCTGCTCGCGTGCGCGATCGCGTGGCCGGCGGCGGGTTTGCTGCGAGACCTCGTCGCGTCGCGGGAGGACGCGCGGTTGCTGCCGGCGGACCGGCTCCTTGCCCGCCGGTTCTCGCTCGGCGCGATGGAGGTCGCGATCGCGCTCGGGGCGCTCGTCGTGCTCTTCGCGCTCTTCGTCGCGGTGCAGGCGCGCTACTTCTTCGGCGGATCCGCGCTCGTCGAGGCGCGCGAGCACCTGTCCTACGCGACGTACGCGCGCCACGGGTTCTTCGAGCTCGTCGCGGTGTCGGCGCTCGTCCTCGTCGTGGTCGTCGGCGCGAACGCGCTCGTGCGCTCGCGGGTCGTGCGCGTTCTCTCCGCCGTCCTCGTCGCGCTCGAGCTCGTCGTCGCCGTCTCGGCGCTGCAGCGGTTGCGGCTGTACGAGCACGAGTACGGATTGACGGAACTGCGCGTCTGGACGACGGGAGTCGTGCTCTGGCTCATGTGCGTCTTCGTCTGGCTCTGCTGCACGACGCTGCGCGGACGCGGCCGGTTCGCGGTCGGCGCGCTCGTGCTCGGCTTCGCGGCGACCGCTGCCCTCAACGTCGTGAGCCCCGACGCGCTCATCGCACGCACGAACCTCTCGCGGCCGCACATCGACGTCGCCTATCTCTCTCGGCTCAGCGACGACGCCGTTCCGACGCTCGTCTCACGGCTCCCCTCGCTCCGGCCCGATCTGCGCGCCGACCTCGCGCGGCGGCTCCTCTCCCGCAGTGAGGCGCGCGGCGGAGTGCTCGGCTGGAACGCCTCGCGCAGCCGTGCGCAAGCGGTGCTCCGGGAACATCGCGCCGAGCTCGAGCGCTTCGCTCGCTCTCGCTAGGCGATCAGTGCAGCCACGGGGTGAGCTCCTCGTCGAGCTCGCGGCAGCCCCGTGGAGCGACGATCCGCTTGCGGAGCTTCCGGTCCTGCACGATGCAGATGGTCGGAAGTTCCTCGACGCCGAACTTCGCCGCGAGGTCAGGCCTCTCGTCGACCGGAACGCGGACGAGCTCGAACGTGTCGTGGTTGCGGCGCCGTTGCAGCACCTGCGCGATGAATCCCTCGACGCGGCGACAGCGGCCGGACTGCGGGGAAAAGAAGAAGACGAGTCGCGGCCGGTCGTGCGTGAAGGCGACAGGCTCGGTCTGCGGGACGCTCGCCACAGCGGTGTGTTTCCCGATTGGGCGAAAAATCGAACGTAGCGTCCGCCCTCCGCATCGGCCGGTACGTTCTCGGGATGGGCGCGACACCTCGTCGACTGACCTTTGGCGCGCACGCCGAGGAGTACGACCTCGCCAGGCCGGAGTGGCCGGTCGAGGTTGCGCGGTGGTTCGTTCCCGATGACGCGGCGTTCGTCGTCGAGCTCGGCGCCGGCACGGGAAAGCTGACGCGCGCAGTGGCCGCGCTCGGTGTGCGGGTCGTCGCGGTCGAGCCCGACGCGCGGATGCGCGGCGTGCTCGTGCGCGACGGGTTCGACGGCGTCGGCGGCTCTGCCGAGGAGATCCCGAGCGCCGACGGCGAGGCGGACGCGGTCGTCGGCGGCTCGTGCATCCACTGGTTCGACCTCGAGCGCGCGCTGCCCGAGATCCACCGTGTGCTCCGGCCCGGCGGCCGCTTCGGGTTCGGCTGGAACCATCGCGACGGCCGGCATCCGACGATGGCTCGGATGAACGATGCGATCTACTCCCAGACGCCTGTCGGCACGCGGTGGCGCGAGCGCGACTGGGCGCAGGAGATCACCGGCGCCGGGCTGTTCACGGACGCCGAGCACGAGATCTTCGGTCACATCCACGAGATCCCGCGCGAGGCGCTCGATGCGCATCTGTGGTCGTACGCGACGATCGCGTCGCTCGACGACGACCGGCGAGAGCGCGTCTTTGCCGCGGTCGCCGAGATCCTCGACGCGGATCCCGAGATCAGCGACGGCGGGCTGCTTCGGCTTCCGTTCGCCGTCACGGCGTTCCGTGCGACGCGCGTCTAAGCGCCTCTAGGCGCGCGGGTTACGGATCCCGACCGCGCCGATCGCGCCGCCGCAGAAGAGCAGCCCCGCGATGACGGCCATCGTCACGTGGAAGCCGTGCGCGGTGAGGTGGCCCGTCCCTCCTGCGGCGGCGACGCCGAGCACGGCGATGGCGAGCAGTCCGGCGATCCGCGCAACGGCGTTGTTCACTCCCGACGCGATGCCGGCGTCCCGCGCGCTTGCGTCCGCGAGCACCGTTGTCGTCAGCGGCGCGACCGTCAGCGACAGCCCGACGGCGAAGACGAGCAGAGCGGGGAGGAGGTCGACCCAATAGTTGAGATCCGCCGGCAGCCGGGTGTACGCGAGTACTCCCGCTCCCGCGATCACCGGCCCGGCTCCCATGAGCAGGCGCGGCCCGCGCTTCATCGCGAATCTCCCCGTGCGCGGCGACAGGAAGAACATGACGGCTGTTGTCGGGAGTAGCGCGGCTCCCGCCTCGAACGCCGAGTAGCGCGCGAACGTCTCGAGGTAGAGCGCGACGAACACGCTCAGTCCCGACAGCGCGCCGTACACGGAGAACGTCTCGATGTTCGCGACGCAGAAGTTGCGGAGCCGGAACAGGTGGAGCGGCAGCATCGGCATCGGTGTGCGGAGCTCGTAGACGACGAACACAGCGAGCAGCGCCGCGCCGCCGACGATCGCGCCGACGACAAGCGCGTCCCAACCGCGGGTCGGCTGCTCGATGAAGCCGGCGACGAGCAACCCGAGTCCGGCGACGCAGAGGATCGCGCCGACGACGTCGACGCGGAGGTCCGTGCGCCGCGGTTGCCGCCAGCCGCCGATCTTCGCCACGAGCGCGAGCGTCGTGAGCGCGATCGGGACGTTGATGAGGAAGATGACGCGCCAGCTCGAGGCGTCGATGAGCCAGCCGCCGATCGTCGGGCCGATCACGAACGAGATCCCGCTCCACGCCGTCCACGTGCCGATCGCGGCGCCTCGCTCCGCGCCGCTGAACGTCGCGGTGAGCACCGCGAGCGACGACGGTACGAGCAGCGCTCCGGCCATGCCCTGCAGTCCTCGGAAGACGATGAGCGACGTCGAATCGGGCGCGACGGCGCAGAGCACCGAGGCCGCGCCAAACGCCGCGACTCCGATCGCGAAGACGCGCAACTCGCCGAAGATGTCCCCGAGCGAGCCGCCGACGAGGATGAGCGCGCCGAGCGTGAGGAGGTAGGCGTCGACGATCCACTGCTGCGCCGCGAGGCCGCCTCCGAGATCGAGCGTGATGTAGTGGAGCGCGACGTTGACGACCGAGCCGTCGACGAACGCCATCGACGAACCGAGAATGCTTGCGACCAGCGTCCAGCGGGCGGAACTCGACATTTACAGGATGCTAAAGCGGACCTCTGGCGCTACACCCGCTGCGGCTGCGACGATTGAGGGGTGGACGAGCGCCGCATCGGCCGTGGCGTCTTTCTCGCGACCGTCGCGGGCGGGCTCACGTCGCTCTGGTGGGGGAAGGCGGCCTGGAGCTCGGTCTCGGGCGTCGTCTCGCCCGTCGCCGAGACGGTCGCGCCGTTCCTTCCGTCGGGCTGGCGGATCTACACCGTCGCAGCGACGATGCCCGTCTTCGATCCCAAGACTTGGAGTCTGAAGATCGGCGGCATGGTCGACAACCCGCAGGAGCTGAGCTACCACGACCTCCGCGCGCTGCCGCAGACGTCCGAGACGAGGGATTTCCACTGCGTGACCGGCTGGTCGGTGAACGGCGTCCAGTGGCGCGGCGTCCGCTTCAAGGATCTGCTCGCCGCGGCGAAGCCGAACGCCGATGCGCAGGCGCTCGAGTTCGTCTCGGCCGAATACCCGTACGTCGACTACCTCACGCTCCAGCAGGCGATGCTGCCCGACGCGATGCTCGCGTGGGAGATGGACGGCGCGCCGATCCTGCAGGAGCACGGCGCTCCGGTTCGCGTCGTGATCCCGGAGATGTACGGCTACAAGAACGTCAAGTGGGTCGCGGAGGTCAACCTCGTGCGTGAGCCCGGCGTCGGCTACTGGGAGCAGTACGGCTACGACAACGACGCGTGGGTCGGGCGTTCGAACGGCTACAGCGCGTGAAGCCCGGCTACGTCCACCGCTTCTCGAAGACGGAACGCGCGATCCACTGGGTCAACGCGCTCGGCTTCTTCTTCCTCCTCACGACCGGGCTCATCCTCTACCTCCCGCGCCTCTCTACGGAGGTCGGGCGGCGGCAGTTCATTCAGGAGATCCACTTCTGGGGAGGGATCGGCTGGGTCGCGTCGCTCATCATCGTCGCGATGCTCGGCGACCGGCGCGGTCTCGTGCGGACTGCGGGCGAGCTCGACGTATTCGCCCGCGAGGACATCAACTGGCTCACGCTGCGCCATCCGCAACAGCAGGCGCGGTTCAACGCCGGCCAGAAGCTCAACACCGCGCTGAACGCGGCGTTTATGGTGCTCTTCCTCGTCTCTGGCCTCTTTCTCTGGTTCGGGGAGCAGGACACGCGCTTCCGTTTTGCGAGCACCGTCATCCTCCACGACGGCCTGATGTACGTCTCGCTCGCGCTCCTGCTCGGCCACCTCTATCTCTCGCTCATCCATCCGACGACGCGGCACGCGCTGCGCGGGATGGTGTACGGCAACGTGCGCTACGACTGGGCACGTCGCCATCACGGACGCTGGAACGTCGACGACTGACGCAAAGCGGGCGACCCGTGGGCCGCCCGCTTTTGCGTGTCGTCGAATGACGGGCTGCGCTACTTCGCAGTGGACGGCTGGTCGCCGAGCGTCAACGTGATGCTCTTCGTCTGGCCGCCGCGGTGGACGGTGAGCGTGACCTTGTCGCCGACGCTTGACTGCGTGACGAGCGCGGTGAGGGCGTCGGCGTTGAGGATGCTCTTCCCGTCGTACGCGGTGACCACGTCGCCCTTCTTCAGCCCAGCCTTGTCGGCCGGCGAGTTGGAGACGATGACGGTGATCTGCGCGCCGCCACCCGTAGCGTCGGCGATCCTCACGCCCATGTAGGCGTGCTGCACGGTGCCGCCCTGGATGATGGTGTCCGCCGAGGTCTTGATCGCATTGATCGGAGCTGCGAACCCGATGCCGACGTTCGCGTCGACCGTGCCCGCCGGGATCTGGTCGTTGATCCCGATCACGGTGTTCGTGGCGACGTCGATGAGTGGGCCGCCCGAGTTGCCGTGGTTGATCGCGGCGTCCGTCTGGATCGAGCCCGGGATCGAGAAGTTGTTCGGCGCGGTGATCGTGCGGTTGATCGCGCTGACGATGCCGGCGCTCATCGACTCCGAGTAGCTCGGGCTGAGCGGGGTGCCGATCGCGACGACCTCCTGGCCCGGCTGCACCACCGACGAGTCGCCGAGCGAAAGCGGGTGGAGTTGCGACGACGGGACGTCGACGTGGATCACGGCGCTGTCGGTCGAGCTGTCCGTGCCGACGAGAGACGCCTTCGTGGTCGAGCCGTCCTGGAACGTCACCTTGATCGTCGACGCGCCGGAGACGACGTGCTCGGCGGTCATGATGTTGCCGCTCGAGTCGATCTCGAAGCCGGTGCCGATGGCCTCGAACTTTTGCTGGCTCGGACCGCCGAACGGATCGGGAGTGGACGAGCTCTCGCGTCCGGAGACCGTGACGGTCACGACTCCCGGTGCATCCTTCGCGTAGATCTGCGTGAGCGAGTCGTGGCTGCTCGAGGTCGACGAGACCGGCGTCGTCGCGGCGACGTCCCTGATGGTGACCGGGCTCGCCGACTTCTTGCTCGTCAGGTTGTGCGCGGCGAAGCCGGCGCCGACCCCGATGGCGAGGGCGACGGCGACTGCGAGGTAAACGAAGCGGGGCGAGCGGGATTTCATCGGCTTTGGTCTCCTTGGTGTGACGGTGTCTGCTTCAGAGTGCCCGCCGTGGCTAGGACGAGCGTAAGAGTTCCTTGAAAATCCGTTAAGAGCATTCCCTCTTCCGGGGCGCCGCGAACCGCGGCGCCGGCCGGGAGAGTGTGGCCGGCGCCGAGTTCGGGCTTGGGTATGCGCTAGGCGGCTTCCGCGAGCTTCTCGACCTGATCGGCCGGAAGAAGAAGACGGGCAAGGGAGATCGGGGAGGGAGTGACCGTCTCAGGGGTAGCTGCCATGGGTGCATGTTCCCCGCCGAGCGTGAGAGCCGTCTGAGTCAGGCGTGAGAGTTGCCTAAGTGTCGAGGCCACTCCGGAGCGAGGCGACGTATTCGCGCAGCGCGTCCGGCCCGTCTTCCGCCGCGAGCAGCGCGCGCGAGCCGACGACGACTCCGTCCGCGAGTTCCGCGGCGGCGTGCGCATGCTCGGGCGTGGAGATGCCGAAGCCGGCGTAGAGCGGAACGTCGGTGGCGGCGCGAGCGCGCTCGACGAGGCCGGCGAGTGCGGGGGAGAGGTCGTCACGCGCTCCGGTGGTTCCCGCGACGGTGACGAGATAGAGCCAGCCGTCGGTCTCCGCGCCCGCGAGCCGGATCCGCGCGTCGGTCGAGGTCGGAGCGACGAGCTGCACGCGTCGCAGATCTGTGCGATCCCCCGCCGGGAGGTCGGCGATGATCAGGCTCGTCGCGCCCGCGGCGGCCGCGTCGTCGGCGAAACGCTCCCAGCCGTACGCCTCGAGGAGGGACGCGTACGTCATCGGGATGAGCGGCGTCTCCGGCAGCGCGTCGCGCGTGCGCGCGAGGACGTCGAGGCAGGCTTGCGTGCGCATCCCGCGCGCGAGCGCACGCTCCGCGGCGCGACGGATCACCGGCCCATCGGCGAGCGGATCGGAGAAAGGGAAGCCGATCTCGACGATGTCCGCTCCTCCGTCGACCGCCGCGCGCGCGAGCTCCGGCGTTTCCGGCTCGGCCATGAGATAGATGACGAGCGTCTTGCTCATGCGACGCCCCAACCTCCTTGTGACAACTTGTCACAAGCGGTGTCTGTCGCGGAGTCGTGGTCGCGGCGGCAGAGCGAGGAGCTTCTCGTAGTGGCGCGGGCCTTGCTGGAGCGTTGCCACCTCGATGTGGATCTGCAGGGCCGAGACGTAGTCGCGCTGAAGCTTGCGCGCCTCGTGGACGAGCTGGCGAACCCGCTCGTAGCTCGGCTTTGTGACTCCGAGCCGCTGTGCGTACGCGCCGACTCGGCGGTTGATTTCGGCGATCGGGACGGGCTCTGCCGAGAGACGGTCGACCTCGTCGAGCAGGCGGAGTGAGAAGTGACTCGCGCAACGCACAGGCACATCGTTCCTTCGAAACCGCAATCGCGGGGTGCCAACTCCGTCGCGAAAGATCGCAAGTGACAAGTTGTCACAAGGTCACTCCGGGCTCGGTTGGCGCGGCGACGCGGAGGGCCGCGACGATGTGCTGGCCGCTCATGTTCCGCTCCGTCGCCGGCCAAGGCCGTCGCCTCCGCTCTGCTCCGTCGAGCCTACGCTCATAGGTGCGCGAGCGCTTCCGCGAGATCCTTGTCGCCGCGGCCGCTGAGGCCGACGAGGATCAGGTCGGCGTCGAGTTCGCGAGCGCGGGCGAGGGCGTGCGACGGCTCGAGCGCGGGGACGATTCCTTCCGTCCGTGCGAGGTCGCGGAACGCCGCGAGTGCCTCCTCGTCGGTCGCGACCCGGTATTCGGCGCGGCCCGTGTCGCGGAGGAAGGCGTGCTCGGGGCCGACGCCGGGATAGTCGAGACCGGCCGAGATCGAGTGCGCGTCGGCGATTTGGCCGTCCTCGTCCGCGAGCACCGACGAGCGCGCGCCGTGGAGCACCGCGGCGCGGCCCGAGCCGAGCGACGCCGCACCGGCGGCCTCGACGCCGATGAGACGCACGGCCGCGTCCTCGAGGAAGCCATGGAAGATGCCGATCGCGTTCGACCCGCCGCCGACGCATGCGACGAGGGCTTCCGGGAGCCGCCCGGTCGCGGCGAGGAACTGCTCGCGCGCCTCGCGGCCGATCACGGTTTGCAGCTCCGCGACGATCTCCGGATACGGCGCCGGGCCGACGCACGAGCCGATGAGATAGTGCGTCGTCTCGACGTTCGCGATCCAGTCGCGGATCGCCTCGCTCGTCGCCTCCTTCAACGTCTTCGTGCCGAAGTCGACCGGGCGCACCTCGGCGCCCATGAGCTTCATCCGCTCGACGTTGGGCTGCTGGCGGCGCATGTCCTCCTCGCCCATGTACACGACGCACTCCAGCCCGAACCGTGCGCACACCGTGGCGGTCGCGACGCCGTGCTGGCCGGCGCCGGTCTCCGCGACGATGCGGTGCTTGCCGAGCCGCCGCGCGAGCACGGCCTGGCCGAGCGCGTTGTTGAGCTTGTGCGCGCCGGTGTGGAGGAGATCCTCCCGCTTGAGATAGATCCGCTTGCCCGGCGCGAACCGCTCGGCGAGCGTGAGCGGCGTCGGGCGGCCCGCGTACGTCGTGAGGAGCGCGTCGAGCTCGGCGCGGAAGCTCTCGTCCTGTTGCGCCTCTTCCCAGCCCGCGGAGAGCTCGTCGAGCGCCGGGATCAGCGTCTCCGGGACGTACCGCCCGCCGTAGTCGCCGAAGTCGGTCATGAGCGGGCAGCCTCCACGAACGCGCGCACCTTCGCGTGATCCTTGATCCCCGGCTCGCTCTCGAGCCGCGAGGCCGCGTCGACCGCCCACGGCTGGGCAACCTCGATTGCGGAGCGCACGTTGTCCGGCCCGAGCCGTCCCGCCAGCATCGTGCGCCCGAGCACCTTCCGCGACTCCGTCCAATGCTCCGGATCCTCCTCGTCCCAGGGCAGATCGAGGACCGTCGCGCCGCAGCCGTGCTCGTCCGCCAGATAACCCCGGCGCCCTCTGACCTTGCGCTCCTCGGCCTCGTACACCTGCACGAGATCGGCGCCCCGCTCTACGGGCTCTCCAACCGAGACGGCGACCGACATCGCGGTCGCCGGGACATCGAGAACCGCGGGCGCCTGGCGCGGTGACCCCTCCGCGAAGATGAAGCCGAGCATGTCGGCCCCCGCCTCGGCGGCTGCGTCGACGTCGTCTTGGCGCGTCAGCCCGCAGACCTTCACGAGCGGACGCGCGATGAGGTCGCGCAGTTTCGCCGCCGGATCGGACGCCTGCATCAGCGAGGTACCTACGAGCACCGCCTGCGCGCCGGCGAGCTCCGCCTCGAGAGCATCCCTCCGCGAATGGATTGCGCTCTCGGCGACCATGTACGCAGGCTCGTAATCGCGGGCAAAGCGGAGCAGGCGATGCTGCTCGTCGCGGTCGATCGCGAACGTCGAGAGGTCGCGGGCGTTGACGCCGATGAGGCCGTGGCTCAGCTTCATCGCCCGGTGCAGCTCGTCGTCGTTGTGCGCCTCGATGAGTGCGTCGAGCCCGCTGTCGGCGGCGTAGCCGACAAGCCGGCGAGCGGTCTCGTCGTCGAGGTCGCGGAGGATGAGGAGCGCCGCGTCTGCGCCTGCTTCGCGCACCTCGCGGAGATGCTCTTCCGTCGAGAAGAAGCCCTTCGCGAGCAGCGGCAGGTCGGTCACGGTGCGCGCCGCGCGAAGGTCATCGAGGCTTCCAGCAAAGCGCTCGTCGACGAGCACCGAGATTGCACTCGCGCCGCCGCGCTCGTACGCCGGGATGACCTCCTCGACGCGGGCGTCCGGGCGGATGTCACCCATGGACGGCGAGCGCCGCTTGAACTCCGCGATTGCGGAGAGCTGCGGCCTGCCGAGCGCCTCGCTAAGCCGCACGGGAGAACTCCACGAGCTCGTCGAGGCGCGCCGCGGCGGCGCCGGAATCGAGTGCCTCGCGCGCGTGCTCGAGACCTTCGCGGATGTCGTCCGCTTCGCTGACTGCCGCGACGCCGCCCGCGGCGTTGAGCAGCACGGCGGAGCGGTGACCGCCCTCCGCGCCGCCGAGCACCTCCCGTAGCGCCGCGGCGTTCGTCGCCGCGTCGCCGCCGCGCAGGTCGCTCGGCGAACAGCGCGGGATCCCGAGGTCGAGCGGGTCGAGCTCGTACTCCGTGATCTGGCCCGAGTGCACCTCGCACACGAGGTTCGGACCGCACGGCGAGAGCTCGTCGATCCCGCCGGCTCCGTGCACGACGTATGCGCGCTTCGCCTCGAGCTGGACGAGCGCCGCGGCGAGCGTCCGCGCGAGCTCCGGCGAGTACACGCCGAGGACGAGCGACCGCGCGCCGGCGGGGTTCGTGAGCGGGCCGAGCACGTTGAACACCGTACGCGTGGCGAGCTCGCGCCGGACGGGCGCCGCGTGGCGCATCGCCGGATGGTGCGCCTGCGCGAAGAGGAAGCCGAAGCCGAGCTCGTCGATCGACCGCTCGATCTTCTCCGGCGGCAGCTCGAGCTGGAAGCCGAGCGCTTCGAGCACGTCGGCCGAGCCGGTCTCCGACGACGCGGCGCGGTTGCCGTGCTTCGCGACACCCGCGCCCGCTGCCGCCGTGACGAGCGCCGCCGCCGTCGAGATGTTGTACGTGTTCGCGCCGTCGCCGCCCGTGCCGACGACGTCGACGATGTCGGTGCGCGTGGGGTGGACGCGGAGCACGTGCTCGCGCATCGCCTCGGCGCAGCCCGCGATCTCGTCCGCCGTCTCGCCCTTCGCGCGCAGCGCCACGAGGAAGCCGGCGATCTGGGCGGGAGTCGCCTCGCCGCCCATGATCTCGCCCATCGTTGCGCGGGCCTCGTCGCGCGAGAGGTCATGGCCGTCGAGCAGGCGCTGGATGGCCGACTGGATCACAGGAGTCCTTCGAGGAAGTTGCGCACGAGCGCGGGGCCGTCGGGCGTTAGCACCGACTCGGGATGGAACTGGACGCCGACCGCCGGGAACTCACGGTGCCGCACCGCCATGACTTCGCCGTCGTCCGCGAAGGCCGTCGGCTCGAGCGAGTCCGGCAGCCGCGTCGCCGCGAGCGAGTGGTAGCGGCCGGCCTCGAACGGGTCCGGCAGTCCGGTGAAGAGACCGCCGCCGTCGTGGCGCACGGGACTCGCCTTCCCGTGCACGAGCTCGCGCGCGTAGCCGACCTCGCCGCCGCACACCTCGACGAGCGCCTGATGTCCGAGGCACACGCCGAGCGTCGGCGTGGTGGGGAGGAGCCGCTCGAGGATCGCGCGCGTCGCGCCCGCGTCGGCGGGACGGCCGGGGCCGGGGGAGACGACGAGGTGCGACGGGGCCAGCGCCGCGGCTTCGTCGGCGTCGATCTCGTCGTTCCGGCGTACGACGACCTCCTCGCCGAGCGCTCCGAACAGGTGTGCGAGGTTCCACGAGAACGAGTCGTAGTTGTCGATGAGGAGGATCACGTCTGCTCCGACTCTGCCAGGTCGATTGCCGTCTCGAGCGCCCGCAGCTTCGCGAGGCATTCCTCGTGCTCGGCCGCGGGGTCGGAGTCCGCGACGATCCCGCCGCCCGCCTGCAGATGCGCGACCCCGCCGCGGAGCCAGAGCGTCCGGATTGCGATGCACGTGTCGAGCTCGCCCAGCGGCGCCGCAGGCGCCGCGGTCTTGCGGCCGGGCGTCGTCGGCTTTGCCGACGACGCT
>DASXLJ010000039.1:0-114635 GCA_036496305.1 Gaiellaceae bacterium
CGGGCTACGCGCCGCCCGCGACGACCGCGCTGTCGACGACAGTCGACACGACCACGACGCCTGCTGGCTAAGCCGATCGATCGGGAGGGCCTTCTCGCGGAGGCCCTCCTCGAGCTTCAAGCGCTGACGGAGCGGCTGCGCCGCGAGTGCCCGTGGGATCGCGAGCAGACGACGCAGACGATCGTCCCGCACACCGTCGAGGAGGCGTACGAAGTCGCTGACGCCGCGCTCGCGGACGACGACGCGAAGCTCGTCGACGAGCTCGGCGATCTGCTCTTCCAGGTCTATTTCCTCTCGCTGCTGCTCTCCGAGCGCGGTGCCGGCGATCTCGCGGAGGTTGCGCGCGGCGTCCACGCGAAGCTCGTGCGCCGGCATCCGCACGTGTTCGGCGACGTCGAGGCGGAGACGGCCGAGCGCGTGCGGAGCAACTGGGAGCGGATCAAGGTCGAGCAGGAGGGCCGGGAAGGGATCTTCCACGACGTCGCCGACGGGTTGCCGGGGCTCCTCTATGCGCGGAAGATCCAGCAGCGCGCGAAGGCGGTCGGCTTCGAATACCCGGATCTCGCGGGCGCGATGGCGGACCTCGACGACGAGGTGCGCGAGTTGAAGGAGGAGCCGTCTGCGCATGAGCTCGGAGACGTGTTGTTCGCAGCCGTCAACGTCTCGCGCAAGCTCGACGTCGATCCCGAGCTCGAGCTGCGGCGCGCGGCCCAGCGATTCCGCCGGCGGGTGGAGGTTGCCGAGACGCTCGCTGCTGAGGCGGGCGAGAATTGGAGCGAGCTGCCGCTCGACCGGCAGGACGCGTACTACGACCAGGCCAAGGAGAAGACCGAGTGACCGAGATCAGCCACGTCCACGCGCGCCAAGTCCTCGACTCGCGCGGTAACCCGACCGTCGAGGTCGAAGTCGGGCTCAATTCGGGTGGGGGCGGCCGCGCCGTCGTCCCGTCGGGCGCCTCGACCGGAGTGCACGAAGCGGTCGAGCTTCGCGACGGCGGCCCGGCGTGGGGCGGCAAGGGCGTCGCGCAGGCGGTTGCCAATGTCAACGGCGAGATCGCCGACGCGATCCGCGGCTTCGACGCTGCCGACCAGGAAGGGCTCGACCGGCGGCTCATCGAGCTCGACGGCACGCCGAACAAGGGACGGCTCGGCGCGAACGCGATCCTCGGCGTCTCGCTCGCGAACGCGAAGGCGGCCGCGGCCGACGCCGGCGTTTCTCTGTTCCGGCACCTCGGCGGCGCGGAGGCGACGACGCTCCCCGTGCCGATGCTCAACGTCATCAACGGCGGCGTCCATGCGGACAACTCGATCGACCTGCAGGAGTTCATGGTCGTCCCGGTCGGCGCGTCGAGCTTCTCCGAAGGGCTGCAGCTCGCCACGGAGACGTACCACGCGCTGAAGGCGCTCCTCCACGAGCGCGGGCTCTCGACCGCGGTCGGCGACGAAGGCGGATTTGCGCCCGACGTGCCGACGAGCGAAGCAGCGATCGAGGCGATCCTCGAGGCGGCCGAGCGCGCCGGTCACCGCGAGCGTGTCGCGATCGCGCTCGACCCGGCGTCGAGCGAGCTCTTCTCCGACGGCGTCTACCGGTTCGAAGGGCGCGAGGCGCGGCCGGCGGAGATGGCGGAGTTCTACGCCGACCTCGTGGAGAAGTTCCCGATCGTCTCGATCGAGGACGGGAATGCGGAGGACGACTGGGACGGCTGGAAGGAGACGACCGAGCTGCTAGGCGACAAGCTCCAGCTCGTCGGCGACGACATCTTCGTCACGAACGTCGAGCGGCTCCGCGAGGGCTTCGAGCGCGGCGTCGCGAACTCGATCCTCATCAAGGTCAACCAGATCGGCACGCTGACCGAGACGATCGAGGCGGTGCGGCTTGCGCACGCGAACGGCTACAGCGCGGTCATGTCCCACCGCTCGGGCGAGACGGAGGACGCAACGATCGCCGACCTCGCCGTCGCGCTCGGCACCGGCCAGATCAAGACGGGCGCCCCGGCGCGCACCGACCGTGTCGCGAAGTACAACCAACTCCTCCGCATCGAGGAAGAGCTCGGCGACCGCGCGGTCTACCCGGGCTGGGACGCGTTCCCGCGCGCGAAGCCCTAAAAGACGGGAGGCCCGCCGAAGCGGGCCTCCCAGGCAGCTCAATTACGGCCAGCCGTCACCTGGCCTGAGTATGCCATGAAGAGCGCCCCGGAGGCCGGATTCGAACCGGCATCTCGCCAGGTGACAGCTGGCCGCTCTACCGATTGAGCTACTCCGGGGATGATCTTCACGCGTCCAGGCTCGCACGCGGGGTGTAACGGACCCCCTGTCGCCTTCGTGCCGGGATTCCATTTTCGGCCGACGGGCTACGCTCAATCCCATGGCCATGGACCGCCGCACGAAGATCGTCGCCACGCTTGGCCCCGCTGCGGACTCGCGTGAGCGCCTGCGCGCGCTGATCGACGCCGGCGTCGACGCCGTTCGGTTCAACCTCTCGCATGGGACGCACGAGGAGCATTCCGAGCGTGCCTGGCTCGTGCGTGAGATCGCCGCCGACCTCGGTCGTCCCGTCGCGCTCATCGCCGACCTGCAGGGCCCGAAGCTTCGGATCGGCGCACTCGAGGAGCCGGTCGTCCTGCGCGGCGGCGACGAGATCACCATCTGCGCGGAGGGGGCGGCCACCGACGGGGAGCTGCCGGTCGCTCCGGCGGTGATCGGCGACGTGCTCGAGCCCGGGCACGACGTTCTCATCGACGACGGTCTGATCCGGCTCCGTGTCGACGAAGTGAACAAGGGCCGCGCGAAGTGCCAGGTGCTCGTCGGCGGACCGGTCACGTCGCACAAGGGCGTCAACCTGCCCGGCGTCCCGCTGCCGATCCCGTCCCTGACCCGCAAGGACATGGACGATCTCGACTGGGCGCTCGAGACCGGCGTCGACTTCGTCGCGCTCTCCTTCGTCCGCTCGGCGGCGGACGTCCGCGATCTGCGCGCGCTGCTCGAGCAGGCCGGCTCGCACGCACACGTGATCGCGAAGATCGAGAAGGCGGAAGCGGTGGACGTCCTCGACGACATCCTCGCCGAGACCGATGCGGTGATGGTCGCGCGCGGTGACCTCGGCGTCGAGATCGGCCCCGCCGTGGTGCCGCTCGTGCAGAAGCGGATCATCCACCGGGCGCTCGACCTGGGAAAGACCGTGATCACGGCGACGCAGATGCTCGAGACGATGGTGCACTCGCCCGAGCCGACCCGCGCCGAGGCGAGCGACGTCGCGAACGCCATCCTCGACGGGACGTCCGCGGTAATGCTCTCCGGCGAGACGGCTGTCGGCGAGTACCCCGTCGAGGCAGTCGCGTACATGGATCGGATCGCGCGCGCGGTCGAGCCGAGCCTCGACTACCGCCACGAGATCCCCGATGCGGCGGACGATCCGACGATCGGCCAGGCGATGTCGAACGCGGCATGCGATCTCGCCGAGGCGCTGCAGGCGAAGGCGATCCTCGTCCCGACATTCTCCGGCCGCACCGCAAGCGCCGTCGCGCGGCTTCGCCCGCGCCGCCCCGTCGTCGCGCTCACGCACGTCGACTGGGCGATGCGCCAGCTCGCGCTCGAGTGGGGAGTGACCCCGCTGCTCATCACCGAGACGGGAGACGTCGAGGATCTCTGGCGGCGCGCGATCGACACCGCACGCGAGGCCGGGATCGTCGAGACCGGCGACCGTGTGGTCATCACCGCCGGCACCGCGGTCAACATCCCTGGCTCGACGAACGTCATCAAGGTGGACGTCGCGTAGGAGGGAAGCCGCGCGCGCCCGAGAAGTCTCGGAGCTATGGCCTCTGCGAAATCGCGCCGTGCGCGCAGCCTGCTCGGGCGCCGGTGGTTCGCCGTCGCCGTTCTCGTCCTCGTCGGGCTCCTCTACTACCGGCCGTTGCACGACTACTTCTCGTCGCGCGCGCAGCGGGCCTCCCGCGCCGCCGAAGTCGTGAAGTACCAGCGCGAGAAGAAAGAGCTCGAGCGGAAGATCGAGCAGGCATCGTCGGCGGCTGCGGTGGCCGCTCAAGAGCGGCTCCTCGGCTACATCCATCCCGGCGATCAGCTCGTCATCGTCAAGGACATCCAGCAGTGGCGGCGCAGGCAGAATGCCTCGCGCCATGGACACCGCTGAGGCTGACCCCCGTCAAAGTGACAGAGCTCTCGTCGCGCGTCAGCTGAGGCGTGAGCCGCGCGCCTTCCACCGCGTCGCCGTCCGCTGTCCGTTCGGCGCGCCGGCGGTGACCGAGCAGCAGCCGTACACCGTCGACGGCGACCCGTTCCCGACGACGTACTACCTCACGTGCCCGCATCTCGTCGCAGCAGTGTCGCGGCTCGAGGCAGCCGGCGGCGTCGAGCGGTGGAGCGCGGCGACGCGAGAGGATCCGGAGCTCGCGGCGAGCCTTGCGGCAGCCGACGACGAGCAGCGCTCGATCCGTCGCGCGCTCGCGAGCGGGTCGGAGCAACGCGACGACGGCGCCTCCCTTGAATTCGGCGTCGGCGGGTCACGCCGCGGCGGCAGCCTCAAGTGCCTTCACGCCCACGTCGCGTACGCGCTCGCGCGGCCCGGCTACGAGCTCGGCGAGCGGATCGCGGCCGAGCTCGCGCCGCTCTGGCCGGAGCGTTGCTGCACTCTTGGCGCATGACCTCGGTCGAGGTCGCAAGGCACGAGTGGGAGGACGGCACCCGCCGGGTGGAGGCAGAGCGGGACGACGTCCGCCGCTATCACGAGCTCCTCGCACTCCTCGACCTGATCGTCGGCGAGCTCCGGAAGCGCGTCGGCGGGACGTACACGCTCGAGGAGCTCGCGGCGGCATACGGCGGGGCCGAAGCGTGGGCACGTGAGCTCCTCGACGAGCGCAGCACCGTCCCGAGCTGGCCCCGAGATCTCACCACCGTGCTCGCCGCGGCGTTCGACGCCTACCAACTCGGTGCCGTCGACTACGCCCCCTGACGTGTAAAAAGAGACAGATTTGGACAGTTTCCCTCCCGTGAGCTACCGCGAGGATGCAAGTCGGCGCGAGCCCGAATGGATGACGCTCGGGCAAGCCGCAAAGTTCCTCGGCGTCGCGCAGAGCACGATCCGCAAATGGTCGGACGCCGGCCGGATTCCGACCTTCTACACGCCCGGCGGCCACCGGCGGTATCGCCGTGGCGACCTCGAGACGTTTCTCGTCCGCTCCGGCCCAGGTCGCCAGCAGAGCGGCCCCTCGGTGCTCGTCGTCGACGACGACAGCGGCATGCGCGAGCTCGTCCGGCTCCAGCTTGAGCGCGAGGGCTACGCCGTGCAGGAGGCGGCGAGCGCAGCGGAAGGACTCGCGTCGATCGAGTCGCGCAAGCCTGAGCTGATTCTCCTCGACGTGATGATGCCGCACGTCGACGGCTGGGAGATGCTCCGCCAGATTCAGGAGCGGTACGGCGTCGGGTCGATCCCGGTGCTCATGTTCAGCGGCCAGGTCGACGGCACCGGCGAGCGTCAGGCGGCGTCGAGCGGCGCGAGCGGCTTCGTCGGCAAGGGCTTCGATCTCGACGAGCTCGTCGACCAGGCGAAGACGATTCTCCCGCTCTAGCGTTCGGCGCGGCGACCGGGCTGCGCGAGCTCGAGGAGCCCGGCGGCGACGAGGCCGAGCGCGGCGAGAAGCGCGACCCAGACTCCGATCCCGAGACCGCTCGACGGAAAGTACGTGTCGGGAATCGACGCGAGGCGTACGAGGACGAAGATCGTGGCGAGTGAGCCGAGCGCGATGACGACGAACTCGTGCGGCACCGAGTCCGGAAGCTCGATTCCCGCCTCGCGCAGCGCTTCGAGGATCAGGGTGCCGAGGCCGATGAAGAACACGAGCTTCCCGAGCGCGCCGGTGTGCCAACCGGTGACTCCGTAGGTCAGCCCGTTCGGCGACGTCGCCGAGTACCAGTCCATGAACGGCGAGAGCGTCAGCACGAGACCCGCGGTCCAGGCGAAGCGTCCGGGTTGCCCAAGTCCGGTTTGCATAGCCGCAGTATGGGGGAATCCCTTGGGCGATGACGCGAGTGGCGATCGAGCCTGCAATCGAACCTGCAGTCGAGCTGGGGCAGACGATTGAAGACCCGGGGCTTATCGACTTCGCCGCTGCAGGATCGGAGGCTTTCGGAGAGTTCCGCTGTGCGGACTGCGGGTACGGCGTCGTCGTCCAGCGCGTCCTTCCGCCGTGCCCGATGTGCCGAGGCGCCGTGTGGGAGCGGCGCGAGGCGCGTTTCCCAAACTGAGACAAACACGGCCTGACGGCAATACTTTGCAAGCGTGAGCAGCACCGCATCCGCCCGGTTGCCGGCCGTGTCACTCGCGGCGCTTGTGCGCGCGGTGTCTGCGGCGGCCGCGGTGGGAACACGCACAGAAGCGCTTGCCGAGATCGCCGCCGCTGCGCGGGCGGTCGCCGGTGCAGATGTCGCGCTCATCCGGATCCCGGCTGCGGAAGACGCCGAACTCGAGGCCGCTGCGGTCTCCGGACCGGCGACGCTCGCGGCGGAGCTTGTCGGGACACGCGTGCCTGTCGCGGAGTTGCCCGCCTCCGCGAGCGACGATCTCGGGAGGGCATCCACTGCGACCCGGCGGGCCGCAGAGCTCGCGGGCGCGTCCGAGCTCTTCCTCGTGGTGGCGGGACAGGCGGACGTCGCGCTCGAGCTGCTTCGCTCCGGCGACCCGTTCGCGAGCGAGGAGCGGTTCGCGGCGGAGCTTTGCGCGGTGCAGGCGCTGCTCGTGCTTCGTGCTTTCGGCGCCGGCAATCCGGCCGAGTCGCTCGCACGGCCCGCTCTGGAACTCGCCGGCGAGGCGCTCACCGCGGCGCTCCACGAGGGCGACCAAGCCGGTGAGATCGTCCGCCTCTCCGCAGCCGTTGCGGGTGCCGCCGCCGCGGTTCTCTGGGATCAGCGCGGCCCCGAGCTCGTCGCGGTCGCTGCGTACGGCATCCCGCTCGCCGAGGCATTGCCCGACGGCGGAACGACGCTGCCGCTTGGACATCCGCCGACCGGCATCCTCCAGCTTCTCTACCCGGACGGCCGGGAGCCGACCGCCGAGCAGATCGCCCGCCTCGCAACGTTCGGCGTCCGCGCGGCCGCTGCCCTTCGCTCGGGCGAGCAGTCGCGCGAGCTCGCGCTCGAGCTGGCCCGCACGCGCGCGCTGCTCGAGGTGATCGTCCAGGCGACGGCTGAGCTCTCGGTTGCGCACACGCTCGAGACTGCGGTCGAGCGCGTCTCCGAGATCCTCGGCGTCGATCGCGTCGCCGTCTTCCTCCGTTCCGCCGACGGGACACTCGAGGAGGCGGCCGGCCGCGGATCCCCGATCTCGCACGCCCCGCCGGCGGAACGCTTGCTCGACCTCGCGCTCGGCCCCGCGCGGCTCTCACCAGTTGTCGAGGTGGCCGGGGCTCTTGCTGTGCCTCTCGTCGCGCGCGGCGATGTCGTCGGGCTGCTCGCGGCGTATCCCGAGGAGCGGCGCTCCGCCGGGGTGCACGAGACGGCGTTGCTCGCCGCACTCGCAGGCCAACTCGCGGTTGCGGTGCAGAACGCGCAGCTGCACGAGGAGACGAGCCGGCTCGGAGACGAGCGCGAGGCGGCACTCGCCGCGGAGCGCGCGGCTGCGCGACGCCTGCGCGCGCTCTACGAGATCTCGCGATCGTTCGCCCAGAGCCTTTCGCTCGACGAGACGCTCGAAGCGCTCGCGCGCACTGTCGTCGACGTGCTCGACGTCGACGCCGCCGTCGTCCGGATGCCGGACGAGCGGCGCGAGCAACTCCTTCCGCATGCGATCCACGTGCGGGACGACACGCTTGCCGACGCGTTCCGCGGAATCGTCGCCCACGCTGTGCCGTTCGGGCAGCGCGAGGTGCAACATCTGTTTCGCGACGGACACGGCTTCCGTCTCAAGGCGACGGCACGCGATCTGTTCGTGCCAGGCCTCCGATCGTTCCTCGAGAAGGGCTGGACGGGCGCGGTCGTCCCGATCGCCCTGCCGAATGAGGTAGTCGCTTCGCTCGGGATCTACAGTTTCCGGCCCGGGGACCCGCTGACCGACGAAGTGGTCGAGGCCGCCGAGGCGATCGGTGCGCAGGCCGCGCTCGCGATCGACAACGCGCGCCTCTACCAGCAGCAGAAGCAGTTTGCGGACACGATGCAGCGTTCGCTCTTGCCGCGCGCGCGTCCGGTCGTCGAGGGGCTCGAGGTGGGGGAGGTGTACGAGCAATCGTCGCGGGTCGAGGTCGGCGGCGACCTCTACGACTTCCTCGCGCTCGACGACGGACGGCTCGCGGTCGTCCTCGGCGACGTGACCGGGCACGGCGTCGACGCGACCGCCGACATGGCGATGGCGAAATTCGTGTTCCGCTCGCTCGCGCGCGAGCATGTGGAGCCGGGCGATTTCCTCTCCGCCGCGAACGACGTCATCTGCAGCGAGATCGCCGGCAACAAGTTCATCTCGATGAGTTACGTCGTCGTCGACGGCCTCGCGGGAACGGTGGCCGCCGCGAGCGCCGGGCACCCGCCGGGGCGGCTCCTCCTCGCCGACGGAACGGTCACCCGCCTCGCCGCCAGCGGTCTCGTGCTCGGCATCGAGCCGGGACAGGAGTACTCCGAGGTGCAGGCGGAGCTGCCGCTCGGCGCCGCGCTCGTCCTCTACACCGACGGCGTCGTCGAGGCACGGCGCGAAGGTGAGCTCTACGGCGACGACCGGCTCGATGCGCTGCTCGCGGAGCGGCACGCCCTGTCGCCGCGCGCGCTTGCGGCCGCGATCGCCGAGGACGCGCGGGAGTTCGCCGGCGGTGACCTGTCCGACGATGTCGCCGTGGTCGTGATCCGGCGCCTGGGATCAGGTTGACCCGCCGTTCCGCTCGGTACACTTTGCGCGCCGCGGAACCTACTCCCGGAGGCACGACGCTGTGAAACACGCCGGATCCCTTTTCTGCATCGCCGCTTGTGCCCTCGTCGCGGGCGGGAGCGTTGCGCGCGTCGCGCACGCCGACCCGGTTCCGCCGACGACGATCGCGTCCGGCGTGATGATCGGCCCCGTCGCCGTCGGCGGCATGACCGCGGGCGACGCGAAAACGGCCGTGAAGCAGACCTACTCCGCGCCGGTCGTCGTGCGCGTCGCGCAGCACGCGTTCTCGGTCAAGCCCGTCCACTTCCATGCGTCCGTGCCCGTCGACGCTGCGGTGCAGACGGCTCTGACCGCGGCAGCCAACACTGTCGTCCCGGTCACGGTGACGCTCGACCGGTCGCTCGTGAAGAAGTGGGTCAGGCGCGTCGCGACGAAGAGCTACCGCGCCGCTGTGCCCGGCTCGATCCTCATCCACAACGGGCGTCCGAGGATCTTCCACGACAAGAAGGGTCACCGTCTGCGGCCGACCGCGACGCAGAACCTCATCCGCGGCGCGGTTCTGGCGGGGACTCGGGCCACGATCGACGCACCGCTCAAGGTGCTGCACGCGCCCGACATCAAGTCCAACGTGCCGATCGTCGTCGTCCACCGCGGCCCGAATCGCCTCGTCCTCTTCCACGGCGAGCGCTACGTGCGCGCCTTCCCGGTCGCGACCGGTCAGGCGATCTACCCAACGCCGCTCGGGAACTTCCAGATCATCGTCAAGGAGCTGAACCCGTGGTGGTACCCGCCGACGCAGGACGCATGGGCGAAGGGGCTCAAGCCGGTGCCGCCCGGGCCGGGAAATCCGCTCGGCACGCGCTGGATGGGGCTCAGCACCCCAGGCGTCGGGATCCACGGCACGTCCGAGCCGTGGTCGATCGGCCATTCGGAATCTCACGGTTGCATCCGCATGCAGATCCCCGACGCGGAGTGGCTGTACAAGCGTGTTCACGTCGGGACGCCGGTCTTCATCATCGCGCGCTGACGCGCGCCTCGACCGCGGCCGGCTCGTGCTCGCGGGTCAGACGCTGGCGATCGCCGGGGTCGGAGTGCTCGCCGGCCTCCTCCTCTGGAGGCTCACCCATCAGCCTCAGCCGCCGCGCGTCGGGGAGCGGGCGCCGGCGTTCTCGCTCCAACGGCTGAACGGCAGCGGCTCGGTCTCGCTCGCGTCGCTGCGCGGCAAGGTGGTCGTCCTCAATTTTTTCCAGTCGACCTGCGCGCCGTGCAAGCTCGAGGCACCGGCGCTTGAGAAAGTCTGGGAGCACTACCGTTCACAGGGAGTGGTCGTTCTCGGCATCGACACGAGGGACGTGGCCGGCGACGCTCGCCGGTTCCTCTCCGCGCACGGTGTGACCTACCCGGCCGTCGGAGTCGCCGGCGACGGAATGATCGGTGAGTACGGGATTCCGGGGTTTCCCACGACGTACGTCCTCAACCGGAAAGGCCGCATCGTCGGGGGTGAGATCGCCGGCACCGTGACCGATCCATCCCTTGGCGGTGATCTTGATCGATACCTCCACGCGGCGCTGAAGTCGTGACCGGTCGCGTCAGATCGGTCGGGCAGATCATCGCCCTCGCGTGCGTGGCGGGACTGCTCGCGCTGCTCGTCTGGAAGCTGACGCACCAGCAGCATGCGCCGCCGATCGGCTCGCAGGCGCCTGCGTTCACTCTCCGACGGCTCGAGGGCGGCGGCGATGTGTCGCTCGCGTCGCTGCGAGGCCATCCGGTCGTCCTCAACTTCTGGGCGTCGTGGTGCGGCCCGTGCAAGTCGGAGGCGTCCGTGCTCGAGCGGGACTGGCAGCGATACCAGAGCCGGGGCGTCCGTTTTGTCGGGGTCGACGGCCGCGACCTTGGCTCGTCGGCGCGGACGTTCGTCAGCGCCCACGGCCTGACGTTCCCGATGCTGCAAGACGGCTCCGGCGCCGTCACGAGCGGAAGCTACGGGGTCTCGCAGGTGCCGGAGACGTACGTCCTCAACGCGAACGGAAAGATCGTCGCTCACCTCGCCGGGCCGATCACGGACGGCGACCTCCACTCGCAGTTCCAGGCGGCATTGAACGAGGTCTCGTGATCTGGCGGTTCCTCGCGGTCGTTGCCGCCGCGCTCGCTTTCGCCGGGCCTGCCGCCGCGTGCGCCCATCCCCGCACGTCGCTGCTGTCCCTCGAGGGACAGGTGATGTGCCCGGTCTGCCATACGACGCTCGACATGTCCAACTCTCCTGCCGCGCAGCAGATCGAGCTGTTCATCAGGAAGAAGATCGCCCGCTGCTGGACGTCACAGCAGATCAAGACTTCACTCGTGCGTAACTACGGCCAGGAGATTCTCGCCGAGCCGTCGCACACGGGCTTCGACCTCGTCGCGTGGTGGTTGCCGATCGTGGGGGTGCTCGTCGGCGCGATCGCGCTCGCGTTCGGCGTCTGGCGGTGGAGCCGCCGACAGGAGGACGAACCTCCTCCAGCCGCGACGTCTGGGCTCGACGACGAGACTGAGCGGAAGATCGACGACCTGCTCGCCGGCATGGAGTAATGGGCGCGCGCCTCGCAATCTCGTTCGCGGCCGGCTTCGTCTCGGTGATCACCCCGTGCGTGCTGCCGCTCGTGCCCGGCTACCTCTCTGCGCTCTCGAGCGTCGAGGCGAACCGTCTCGGCGAGCGCGGAGTCGCACGTCGCGTCGTCACGTCGAGCCTGCCGTTCGTCGCAGGCTTCACCGTCGTCTTCGTCGTCCTCGGAGTCGGCGCCGCGGCGATCGGCGGCGTCGTCTCGGGGGATGCGCAGAACGAGATTGCCGGATTCGTTCTCGTCGTGATCGGCCTCGCGTTCGTCGGGCTGCTACCCGTGCCGGAGAGGATCCTCGCGCCTGGACTTCTCGGCGGTGCACGGCGCAGCGGCTCGGGCTTCCTCCTCGGCGGGGCGTTCGCCGTGTGCGCCGCGCCGTGCATCGGGACGGTGCTCGCCGCCGTGCTCGTCCTCGCGAGCAACACCGGAACGGTCGTCAAAGGCGCGGTGCTCCTCGGGGCGTACGCGCTCGGCCTCGCCGCGGCGTTCCTCCTCGCCGGCGTCGCATTCACGCGCGCGATGGGTGCGTTCCGCTGGTTGCGCGACCACTACACGGTCATTCAGGTCGTGAGCGGCGTCATGCTCATCGCGCTCGGGTTGCTGCTCTTCTTCCACCGCGACTGGTGGCTCCATGTCGCGCTGAACCGACTCCTCGACGACATCGGCTTGACGAGCCCCTAACGAGTCCCTGACCTGTCCCGGGGCGCCACGTCTTTCCAAGTAACACTTTGTTACTAGCGGTGCTGGGACGCGGCATTACTCCCTGGGGAGCATGCCCTCGCGGGTCGTGTCCTTCCAAGTAACACTTTGTTACAAGGAGGTTCGGTGCGGAGAGTCTGGCGCCCGCCCTTGATCAGCGTCTGCACCGCGCTTTAACGTTCAGGCATGGCGACGATCCTGCTGTGTGGGGTCGACCTCTTCATCCGAGGGAAGCTCGACGCGCTGCTCCGCGATCATCGTTTGATTACGGCTGACAACACCGACGATCCGGACATCGTCCTGGCGGACGTCTCGCGCGTCGATGCGGAGGAGGTTGCGGACGCGTATCCCGACATCCCGATCGTCGGCTTCACGAACCACACCGACACCGCCGGACTGCGCGCGGCAAACGCGGCGGGGTTCGATCAGGTGCTCGCGAAGTCCGCTCTCGACGAGCGGATCGGTACCGTCGTGAGCGAACTAACAGCCTCGGTAGAGTAGGCCGCAATGACGTACATCATCGCCGAGCCCTGCATCGACATCAAAGACCGCTCCTGCGTCGACGTCTGCCCGGTCGACTGCATCCACGAGGCCGATCGCATCCTCGTCATCGACCCCGAGGAGTGCATCGATTGCGGCGCGTGCGAGCCGGAGTGCCCGGTCGAGGCGATCTTCCCGGAGGACGCGCTGCCCGACAAGTGGGAGCCGTTCGTGAAGATCAACTACGCGTTCCCGAACGGGATGCCCGAGATCAACCAGCTAACCGACGCGTACGCGACCGAGCACAACGTCCAGAACCAACCGCTCGACTAGCAAACGCGCGAAACGGGGAGAACGTCGGGGTGAACCCGAAAACGCTCGACCACGTCGCGTATTGGCTCGCGGACAGAGACGCCGTCGCCGACTTCGTCGTCCGGTATCTCGACATGCACGTCATCGAGCGGACGGACGCGTTCACGCTCGTCGGTGCCGACGCGCGCCGCGGGAAGCTGACGCTGTTCGTGGCGGAAGGCCCGCGAGAGCGCGGCGCGCTCGAGCACGTTGCGCTCCGCGTTGGGAACCTCGGCGCGGCGCTCGCTCAGTTGCCGGCGGGTCTCGCGATCGACCAGCGGCGCGTCGGAGAGGCGTACTTCGAGGTCGGCCAGGGCGTTGCGCTCGGACTCGTCGAGACGGATGACGGCGAGGACTGGGATCTCGACCACGTCGCGCTCCGCTCGGCCGATCCCGAGGCGACCGCTGCCGCGTACGAGCCGCTCGGTTTCCGATCTGCTCCCGCCGGGCTGTCCGGCTGCCCGCGAGTGGAGGTCGGCGGCGCCTGGATCGAGTTCCAGCCGGGCGGCGCACCGAGCACGCCGGAACGCCCTCTGCTCAACCATCTCGCCGTGCTCGTCGATTCCGCCGACGACCACCTCGCAGCAGCGCAGGATCTTGGTGTCGAGGTCGACAATGTCGTCGACGCTCCGAACACGCTCGCCGTCTTCCTCCGCGGCCCGGAGGGCGTGCGGATCGAGTACGTCGAGCACAAGCCGACGTTCTCTCTCACCTGAGCGCGCGCGTCACGATCGCGGGCGCGGGGATGGCGGGGCTCGTCGCCGCTGCGAGGCTGCGCGAGCTCGGGCACGAGCCGCGTGTGCTCGAGAAGGGGACGCGTGCGGGCGGGTCGATGCTCCTCTCCTCGTGCGTCATTTGGCGGCACCTGGAGTGGGACGAGTTCCGTGCCGAGTGTCCCGACGGCGACGAGCGGCTGCAGCGCCTGATGTGGGAGCGGCTCGACGATGCGCTCGCGTGGCTCGAATCGCTCGGCGCTGAGCCGATCTGGCGGGACACCGAGAACCCGCTCACAACAGGGCGCCGCTACGACCCGCGCGCGCTCACAGCGCTCCTCGCGCGCGGCGTCGAGCTCGAGACGCGGCTGCCGGAGGACGCCGAACCCCCGCTCGTGCTCGCGACCGGCGGCTTTCCGGTGCGCCTCGCGCGCGAGCGCGGCCTGTTCCTCCGAGCGAACCCGTGGAGCGAGGGCGACGGCCTCGACTTCGCCCGCACGCGAGGCGCCGAGCTCGCCGGCGATCTCGGTGAGTTCTACGGCCGCGCCATGCCCGCGCCGCCCGCGCGCGTCGACGAGCCGGATTTCGTCCGGCTCTCGCAGCTGTACGGCCGCGAGGCGCGCGTCTTCACCGAGGCCTGGCGCGAGATCACGCCGCCGCACGTCGCGTGGCACGAGAACGACCTCGCGCAGCTGATCGGCCCGCGAGCGTGGTACGTCGTCGAGGAGACGAACGAGCGGATCGAGGCGGCGCGCGCGGCCGGAGGCGAAGTGGTCCAGCGCGACGATGGGACGATCGCCGTCCGCGTCGCCGCGGCCGTGACGCACACGCTCGGCGGCCTCCGCGTCGACGAGCAGGCGCGTGTCGCGGGCGCGGACGGGATCTGGGCCGCAGGCGTCGACGCCGGCGGCGTCGCGAGCGGCGGCTATGCGAGCGGCCTCGCGCAGGCACTCGTCCTCGGCCTCGCCGCGGCCGAGTCGATCGGGTCCTAGGCATCTCGGCGCCCAAGAAATACACTTGGCCCCGGCGTGGCCTCCTTCCAGAACCTCAAGAACCGCCTGACCGCAGGCCGGGCCGAGGCAGGCGCGACCTCCACCGCAGCAGCGTTCGACCACCGGGTTGGTGCCGGAGGGCTCTGGGAGGAGATGGGGCCTCGCCAACTCGACTTCCTCGTCTCGCAGGGTCTAGCGCCCTCGGATGCGCTGCTCGATGTCGGATGCGGGAGCCTTCGAGCGGGCATCCATTTCGTCAAATACCTCGAACCGGGCCGGTATTACGGCCTTGATATCGACCAGCGGATGCTCGACGCCGGTCGCCAGGAACTCGCCGGCGTCGGACTCGACCCGGAGCAGGCAACCCTCGTTTGCGACGATGCGTTCCGCTTCTCGCAGTTCGAGCGGACGTTTCGCTGGGCTCTTGCTCAGAGCGTCTTCACGCACCTGCCGCTGAACACGATCATGCGCTGCCTCTCCGAGATCGAGTCCGTGCTGGAGCCTGGCGGACGCCTTTACGCGACGTTCTTCGAGAGCACCGGCCGTCGCCTCTCGACCTCTGACATCGAGGAACCCGACGGGGTCGTCACCCACATTGACGCCGATCCATTCTTCTACGACCCCGACGTTGTCCGCTGGTGCGTCGAGGGTTCAACGCTTCGCTGTGACGTGATCGGCGACTGGCAGCACCCGCGCAACCAGAAGATGCTGCTCTTCACCAAGTCAGACGGCGTCCGCTAGTTCCAAGTCAGGCCGAGAGGTACGCGCAGGCGCGCTTGTCGCCCGGCAGCGGCGACGGAGCAAGCTTGATCACCTGCAGCTGCTGGCCGTCGAGCTCGACCTCCGAGCCGACCGCCGGCACGTCGCCGTCCTGCTCGACAAGCTCGTAGCCGGACGGCTTCCAGACGAAAAGGAGATGGCCGCTCATCGGAGCCGAACGTTACTCGCTCGAGCTGCGGAGCGGGAGTTCGAGGATCATCGTCGTCCCCGCGTCCTCGTTCTCGACGGCGAGTGCTGCACCGAGCGTCCGTGCGCGTTCGGCGAGAACTTCGAGCGCGCGCTTCCGCCGCTCGCTCGGCGCGTCGTCGCGGATCACGAGGTGCAGCGCTTCGGTATCCGCCGTCGCGGTGATCTCGAAGCGGGAGGGAGGCCCGCGGCGGATCGCCTCCTCGAGCGCCTCGCGCGCGATCTGGTACAGCGCCGCCTGCTCCCGCTCGCCGAGCGCCTCGACCGCGGCGACGTCGAAGGAGACGGCCATCGAATGCTCGCGCGCACGCGACTCGCCGAGCGCGTCCAACGCCGCAGTGAAACCGTGGTCGCGCAGCACGACGGGCTCGAGGTTGAACGAGAGGTCGCGCAGCTCCCCGACCGTCGAGCGTGTGCGGATCAAGGCGCGGTCGATGATGCTCCGCGCCTCGTCGAGATCTCCGCGCTCGATCAGGTCGAGCGACGCGTCGAGCATGAGCGCGACGCCGGCGAGCGACTGCACCGGCCCGTCGTGGAGGAAAAGCGCGATGCGGCGGCGCTCGTCCTGCTCGGCGGCGAGAACCTGCTCGGTCTCGGCGTCGCCCACGCGCCCGCCTAGTCGATGATCGCTTCGCGGAGCGCGATCGCGACGGCCTGCGTGCGCGTGTCGGCCTCGAGCTTCGCGAGGATGTGGCGGACGTGGCTCTTGACCGTCTCCTGGCTGATGAAGAGCTTCGTCGCGACGTCGGCGTTCGACATCCCGTCGGCGAGGAGCTGGAGGATCTCCCGCTCGCGCGCCGTGAGGGTGTCGTCCTTTTCCGCGCCGGAGAGAAACGCGGGCATGAGCGCCGGGTCGACGAAGCCCTCGCCGCCGGCGACCTTCTCGATCGCGCGCAGGAGCGTCTCGTGCGGCGCCTCCTTGAGCACGTATCCCTTCGCGCCCGACTCGAGGCCGCGGCTGAGGAGGCTGCGCTCGCTGTAGGCGGTGAAGATGAGGACGGCGCTCTCGGGGACGCGCTGCGTGAGGAGCTTCGTCGCCTCGAGGCCGTCCATGCCGGGCATGCGGACGTCCATGATCACGACGTTCGGCTTGCGGCGTTCGGCTAGCTCGACCGCCGCTTCGCCGTCGGCCGCTTCGCCGATCACGCGGATGTGCGGCGCGCGACTGAGCGACAGGCGGAGGCCCTCGCGGACGACTTCGTGGTCGTCGACGATCAGGGTCGTGATCTCGGGAGTCTCCACGGCCCCGCGATTCTACGGTGGCGGAGCGCGATCACATAACGAGAGTCAGCTGCTCGGCCGGTTTCGCCGGCTGGAGTCGTATGCGGCGCCGGTCGCGAACCCCGTGCTGACGGGCCAGCGCGCGCACGCGTTCCCGCACCGGGTCGACGTCGCTGCGCGGCAGGTACGAGCCCCGGCGATACATCTCCTCGTAGCGCGGAAGCAGCTCGGGCCAGTCCCGTTGGAGCGCGTGAGGAAGTGCTCGCGCGTGCCTGGCTGGAGGTGGAGGAGGTTCGCCCAGACGCCGGTCGCGCCCGCGGCGCGTGCTTCGCGTACGACGGCGGCGAGGAGCTCAGGCTTGTCGCTGAGCCCGGGCAGGATCGGCGCCATCCCGACTCCCGCCTTCACTCCCGCGTCGACGAGTTGCTTCAGCGCGCGGAGCCGCTGGCGCGGCGGTGCGGTGCCCGGCTCGGTGCGTCGCCAGATCTCGTCGTCGAGCGTCGGGACGGAGAAGGTCACGGACACGTCCGCCCGGCTCGCCGCCTCGGCGAGCAGCTCGACATCGCGCACGATGAGCGGCCCGCGCGTGATGATCGAGAACGGGCTCGCTGCGTCACGGAACGCCTCGATGCATGCGCGCGTCAGCCGGTAGCGGCCCTCGGCGGGCTGGTACGGATCGGTCGCCGCGCCGATGACGGCGGTCTCGCGCTCCCAGCTCGCGCGCGCGAGCTCGCGGCGCAAAACGTCGGCGATGTTCGTCTTGACCCGGATGCTCGCGCCGTACCGGTCGTCCCAGGGACGCTCGGCGCGCGCCTCGAAGCTCCGGACGTAACAGAACGTGCACTGGTGAACGCAGCCCATGTACGGGTTGAGCGACCAGGCGAACGGCATCCCCCGCACCCGGTTGAGCGCGTTGCGACAGGGCTCTTCGCGATACTCGACGCGCATCCCGTGACACATGCTACCGAACATACGTTCGCCAAGCCGGTCGAGCTCGAGCCGGGGATCCTCCGCGTCACGCTTCCGCTGCCGAGCGGGCCGAAGCACGTTCACTCGTACTTGCTGCGCGGCGCCGACGGCTGGACGCTCGTCGACACGGGCCTCGGCCTTCCCGATTCGCCCTGGGCGGAGATCGCGGCCGGGCTCGACGCGCCGATCGTCCGCATCTTCATCACGCACATGCACCCGGATCACGTCGGCGGCGCGGCTCCGGCGGCCGAGGCGACGGGAGCGCCGGTGCTGCAGGGACGGCTCGACTACGAGCAGTGCGAGCGCGTCTGGGGCCATCCCGACTGGCCGCGGACGATCGCGGATTGGTTCCTCCGGCAAGGCGTCCCGACCGACGTCGCGGAGGAGTTGCTGCAGTCGGGCCACGTCTTCGCGGACTTCGTGCGCTTCGCCTGGAACCCGCAGCCGGTGGAGCCGGGGGACAAGGTCGACGGCTGGCGTGTGCTCGCGCTGCCGGGCCACGCCGACGGGCACCTCGCACTGCTGCGCGAGGAGGACGGCGCCCTGATCGCGGGCGACTCGATCCTCACGCCGATCACGCCGGCCATCGGGCTCTGGCCCGACAGCCGCCCCGATCCGCTCGGCGACTACCTCGAGACGTTGCGCGTGCTCGGCGAGATCGCGCCGCGGATCGCGTACACCGGGCACAACGACCCGGTTCCCAACGTCGCCGAACGCGCGGTCGAGATCGCGGCCCACCACGACGAGCGGCTCGCCAAAACCGAGGCGTCCCTGTCGGCCGAGCCGCAGAGCGGCTTCGAGGTGTCGCACGCGATCTTCGGCCGCGCCCTGCCGCCGATCCAGCGTCGCTTCGCGGTTGCGGAGGCGCTCTCCCACCTCGAATGGCTCGTGCGACACGATCGCGCCCGCCGGCGCGAAGACGACCGCAGCGTCTCTTATACTGCGCGCTAGCCCGGTGGATGACCTTCCCTCGAGTACCTACGCCCGCTCCGCCGTCAAAGGCGGGGTGAGGGCGTGACTATCTCTCTAGAGCTCGCCGGGGTCGCCGTCCTGATCCTGCTCAACGCGTTCTTCGTCGCGGCGGAGTACGGCCTCGTCACGGCGCGGCGGACGCGGATCATCGAGCTGCAGCACGAGGGCGACCGGCGCGCCCGCGACGTCTTAAGGATCACGTCCGATCCGGGGCGCTTCATCGCGGCGATGCAGCTCGGCGTCACGCTCACGTCGCTCGGAATCGGCGCGCTCGGCGAAGCGACGCTCTCGCACGAGTTCGACAAGTGGATGGCGACGGCACTCGCGATCGTCCTCGCGTACGGGATCCTCACGTTCTTCCACGTCGTCTTCGGCGAGCTCGTGCCGAAGGGCGCGGCGCTCGGCCACGCGGAGGGGACGGCGCTCCGGGTCTCGCGGCCGGTGCGCGGCTTCTTCGTCGTCTTCGGGCCGGTCATCTGGCTGCTGCAAACGACGACCGACTGGATCCTCCGCGTGATGGGTCTCGACTCGCCGCACGCCGAGCGCGACGTCCACTCGGAGGCCGAGCTGCGGATGCTCCTCTCGCGCTCGACCGCGAAGGGCGAGATCGAGCACGGCGAGCGCGAGCTGATCGAGGGAGTCTTCGACTTCGGTGACAAGGACGTCGCCGACGTGATGGTCGCGAAGCCCGACGTCGTTGCGATCTCGGTCGCCGTCGACCCGGAGGATGCGCTCGCGACCGTTCTCGACTCGCCGTACACGCGGTTCCCGGTCTATCGCGAGTCGCTCGACGACGTCGTCGGGATCCTCCACGTGCGTGACCTCTTCAGCGCGATCCACGATCTCGGCGGGCTCGAAGGCTTCGAACTCGAGTCGGTGTTGCGCCCGGCGTACGTCGTGCCCGAGAGCAAGAACCTCGCCGAGCTGCTGCAGGACCTCCGCCGGACGAACAACCACTTCGCGGTCGTCTTCGACGAGTACGGCGGGATGGTCGGGATCGCGACGCTCGAGGACTTGCTCGAGGAGATCGTCGGCGAGATCGAGGACGAGTTCGACATCGTCGAGGAGCCGGTCGTGCAGACGGGCGAGGACACGTACCGCGTCGACGGGATGTACTCCATCGACGACTTCAACGAGCGCTTCGGCACGGAGCTCCCCGAGGAGGACTTCAACACGGTCGCCGGCTTCGTCTTCGGCCAGCTCGGCCGCGTCGCCGAGCCGGGCGACGATGTCGTGTTCGAAGGGATGCGCTTCGACGTCCTCGAGGTTGAGGGAAACAGGATCGAGCTGATCGCGGTCACGTTCCACGAGCGCCCGCAGCAGAAGCGCGATCCGGCCGCCGATTTCGACGTCGACGACGAGATCGAGTAGCGCCGTCGACGACCGCCCGCCGATCTGCCCGCGCTGCGGCGTGACGATGGTCCCGGCGGCGCTCAGCGCCGACGAGGATCCCGAAGGCGACTGGGTCTGCCTCGAATGCGAGGAGCTCGACGAGGACGAGGTTCAGTAGCGGCCGCTGATCGAGATGCGCCGCCTCGGCGATTGGCCCTTGCTTCGCAGCGGCGCATGACATTCTCTCTCTGTGGCGCACGTAGCGGTTCTCCGGTTGCGGGTTGGCATCGTCCTGATTGCGATCTTTTGGATCCCTATCTGGCTGATCGCGCCGCTTGTCGCTCGCCTCATCGGCGAGCCGGTTGCGTCGGTCACGCTCACGATCGCGATCATTCAGACGGTCATCGGCGTGATCGGCGTGCTGCTCGCCGGGCGCCCGACCTTGGCGCTTGTGCGCCATACCGGGTGGCGCGCCGTGCCGAGGACGATCTGGCGTGTCCTGTGGACGGGGAAGCTCGAGGAACCACCGGAGGAAGCCGGAGCCTCCGGCGCGGCCTGAGTGGCGTTCGCGAGAGCTACGGTTCCCGACATGATCACCAGCCCCTGGCTCAGGCGAGTGCTCCGGATGCGGCCTCTGACAGACGAGGAGCTCGCCGCCATCGCCGAACGGAAGGTTGAGTTCGACGAGGCGATGGCCGACCGCAAGGCCACGAGCAACCGCGCACTCGACGAGCTGGCGAGGCAAGAGGCGGCGGCCAGGTCGTTCAGCAGTCCGGATTCCTGGCCGGACTCCCGCGACTGACGCTAGGCCGAGCTCATAGCGGGATCTTGTCGCCGGTCGTCCGGCTCCGGCCGCGCAGCTCCGCGATGAGCTCGCCGTCGGCGCGTCGCACCGTCACGTCGTAGATCCCGTTCCGGCCGAAGCGCGAGCGCTCTACCGCTTCGGCGGTCAGCTCGTCACCTTCGTGCGCCGCGCGAGCGAAGACGATGTCGCAGCCGCCGGCGACCGTCACGTCGCCGTACGTGTTGCACGCGTACGAGAACGCGGTGTCGGCGACGAGGAACACGTAGGCGCCGTGGCAGATCCCGTGGCCGTTCGCCATCGAGGGGAGGACGCGCATCGCGGTCGTCGCGCGGCCCGGGCCGACCGCTTCGAGCCTGATGCCGGCCTCGCGGCTCGCGGCGTCGGCGGCCGTCAGCGCGTCGGCGCACGCGCGTGCGAGCTCCTCCGGCGTCATTCGGTGTTGAGCATCTCGCGCGCGACGCGCCAGCGGCCGTCCGGCTCGCGGCGCCAGACGAGGAGGGAACGAACGCGTGCACTCACGCCGCCGAGCTCTCCTGTTACGTTCGCGTGGTCACGGCTTCCGTCGACGTCGAGAGCCTCGATCCGAAGCGACGAGACCGCGGGCATCTGAGCCGAGTACGCAAGGAGCGCGTCGCGCCCGACGAGGGTCGGCCGGTTGTGCCCGATGAAGACCGCGTCGTCGGTGTAGTGGTCGACCCACGCGGTCCGATCGGGATCGTTGAGCGCGTCCTCGAGCGCCTGCTCTGCCTCGTGGATCTCGGCGAGGTCGTCGTCGGACAACGGCATGACGGCGAGCCTACTGGAGCTCGAGCGGCTCGAACGCACCGTCGACGAACCGCCACGCCGCGAGCTCGTCGCGCGCGACGGAGTAGATGAGGTACGGCCGTCCCTCCCAGAGCCCGATGTTCGCGATGTCCGTCTTCGACGGCTTCGGCTCCGTCGACGGATGCGAATGGACGACCGCGAGCGTGTACCCGTCGTCCTCGACGAACCACAGCTCCGGGTCGATCTCGAGCTCGAACCGGTACGGCGACGCGAGCGTGTTGCGCCCCGGCTCAAAGCGCTCGGCGACGCCGTCGCGTAGGAGGAGCAGCCCGCATCCCTCGTTCGGCAGCTCGGCGCGCAGGTGGGTCGCGAGCGCCTCGCGCACGGCGGGCGGGATCACCACCACAGCTTTGCCTCGTCGATCTCGCCGCCGTTCCAGAAGCCGGCGGAGAGGTACTTCCAGCCGCCGTCGGGGAGGATGCACACGACCACGCCTTCCTCGAGCTCGCCTGCGAGGCGGCGCGCGACGTGGACGACCGCGCCCGAGGACACGCCCGCGAAGATGCCCTCCTCATCGAGCAGGAGGCGGAGCCCTTCGACTGCGTCGTCGTTCGAGACGAGCAGCTTCCGGTCGATCTTCGCGACGTCGAGGATCGGCGGCACGTAGCCGTCGTCGAGCGAGCGGAGCCCCATCACCGGATCGCCCGGCAGCGGCTCGGCCGCGGCGACGACGACGTCGGGGAAGCTCTCCCGCAGCCGTGCGCCCGCGCCCATGAGCGTGCCGCCCGTGCCGAGCCCGGCGACGAGGACGTCGACGCGGTCGAGCGCCGCCGCGATCTCGGCGCCCGTGCCGTCGTAGTGCGCGCGCGGGTTCGCGTCGTTCGCGTACTGGAACGGCATGAAGTAGCGCGGCTCCCGCTCGGCGAGCTCGAGCGCGACGCGGACGGCGCCGTTCGACCCCTCGGAGCCCGGCGACTCGACGATCTCCGCGCCGTACAGCCGCAGTAGCTGCCGCCGCTCCTCGGTCGCGTTCTCGGGGAGGACGCACGTGAGCGGGTAGCCCTTGAGCTTCGCGACGAGGGCGAGCGCGATGCCGGTGTTGCCGGACGTCGGCTCGAGCAGCTCGCGGCCGGGCTCGAGATCCCCGGCGGCTTCGGCGGCCTCGATCATCGCGAGCGCGACGCGATCCTTGATCGAGCCGGTCGGGTTCTGCCCCTCGAGCTTCGCATACAGGCGCACCGACGGTCTCGGCGAAAGGTGCGGCAGTTCGACGAGTGGCGTGTTGCCGACGAGCTCGAGGAGGGAGCCGGCGGCCGCGCGGTTAACGGCCACCGGCCATCGCCGGTAGCAGGATCACGGTCTGGCCGTTCTCGATGGGCGTGTCGAGGCCGTCGAGCGTGCGCACGTCCTCGCCTTCGACGTAGACGTTGACGAACGGCGCGATCTCGTCGTCGCGGACGAGTTGCGCGCGCAGCGCGGGGAAGCGATCCATGAGGTCGTCGAGCAGCTCGCGCACGTTCGCGCCCTCGGCGGGAACCTCGCGCGCGCCGCCGACCTCCTCGCGCAGCATCGGTGGGATGCGGACCTTGCTCATGCGTGTGTCGGCCTTCCCGAGCAGAACTCGACGTAATCGACGTACTCCGTGATGGTCGGGCTCTCGCCGCAGACCGGGCACGCCGGATCCTTCCTTAGCCGGACCTCGCTGAACTCCGTCACGAGCGCGTCGAACAACAGGAGCCGACCGGCGAGCGACTCGCCGACGCCGAGGCAGAGCTTCAGCGCCTCGCTCGCCTGGAGCGAGCCGACGATGCCCGGCAGGACGCCGAGCACGCCGCCTTCCGCGCAGCTCGGCGCGAGCTCCGGCGGCGGCGGGAGCGGGAAGAGGCAGCGGTAGCACGGGCCGCCCGCGGTCGTATCGAAGACGGTGACCTGGCCCTCGAAGCGGTAGATCGAGCCGTGCACGAGCGGGATGCCGTGCCACACCGCGGCGTCGTTGATGAGGTAGCGCGTCGGGAAGTTGTCGGTGCCGTCGACGATCACGTCCCAGCCGTCCTCGAGGATCCGCTCGACGTTCTCGGAGTTGAGCCGCTCGATGTACGGCTTCACCTCGACGTCGGGATTGAGCTCCTGCAGCGTCCGCTTCGCCGACTCCGCCTTCCACTCGCCGAGGCGCGAGGTCGAATGCATGACCTGCCGCTGGAGATTCGACGCGTCGACGCGGTCATCGTCGACGATCCCGAGCGTGCCGACGCCGGCTGCGGCGAGGTAGAGCGCCGCGGGGGAGCCGAGCCCGCCCGCGCCGAGGAGCAGGACGCGTGACTCGAGGAGCTTCATCTGTCCCTCTTCGCCGACCTCGGGAATCAACAGGTGCCGGCTGTAGCGGGCGCGCTTCGCGTCGTCGAGCCCGCCGGGCAGCTCGGTCTCGAAGCCGTTGCGCTTCCACTCGGTGTACCCGCCGGCGAGGGAAAGGACGTCGGTGTAGCCGAGCTCGCCGAGGGTCTTCGCGCCGAAAACGGTGCGATTGCCCTGCGCGCAGTAGAGGACGATCGGGCGCGACTTGTCGGGTGCGGTCGACTCGATGCGCGACTCGAGGTTGCCGCGCGGGATGAGGATCGCCCCGGGAATCCGTCCCTCCTGCCACTCGTCGAACTCGCGGATGTCGATGAGGAGCGGCGGGTCGTCGGCGGAGAGGAGCTCGCGCGCGCGCACCGCGTCGACTTCGTCGATCTCGGAGCGCAGCTGGGCGAGCAATTCGCGGTACGTCGGCATCGTTCGGAACACGGTACCCGCGTGATTGCTGGCTACGCTCGCGCCGTGGCCGGAGGCCAGCAGATTGCACAGTCGAGCGGGCGCGTTGTCGGCCTAGTCGCGCTCTGCGCGGTCGCGGCGGTCGTTGTCATCGTCGGTGGAACGCTCCTCCTCTCGCGCCACGAGAGCACGACGCAGGTGGGAGCCATCACGAAACCGCTGCCGGGAACGCCGGCCATCGAGCTCGAAGTCGCGCCGAACACGCCGCTCGGCCAAGCAGCGGCATTCCTCAGTCAGAAGCGGCCGAACGCCGCGGCCGCTGCGGCGATCTTCCGGCGCTACTCGACGCCCGAGGCCAAGCTCGGCCTCGCATTCGCCGAGTGGACAGGCCCGTCGAGCCTCGCGGGCGTCAAGAGGCTCGTCGACCTGAATTCCAACAATCCCGCGATGCTGCTCAACCTCGGGATCGCCAACCTCCAGGCCGGCCTCAACGCCGACGCCGTCACCGCGTGGCAGGAAACAGCGTCGCGGTTCCCCGATTCGCCGTACGCCATCGATGCGCTCGACGCGCTCGCCGGAGGAAAGGTCGCGCCTGGCCTCCCGCCGATTGTCGTCGATCCGTCCGCGGTCCCGGCGAAGGCTCGTCAGGATCTGAAGGCGGGAGTGCGGGCGTGGGATCTCAGGCACGTCGTCACAGCGCGGCGGCTCCTCGAAGCCGCGGCGGCGAATGCGCCGAACACGCCCGAGACCTTTGTCGCAGCCGCGGTGGCGCGGTTCTCGCCCGCGGATCCGAAGGCGCCGTTCCCGGTCCTCGGGCCGCTCAGCGGGAAGTACCCGGGCAGCTCGCTCATCCGGCTCCACCTCGGCTTCCTGCTCCTCTGGTCGAACGAAAAGGCGAAAGGAAAAGCGCAGCTCCGCCTCGCCGCGGCCGAGCAACCGCGGTCCGTCTACGCGAAACAGGCCCGCCTGCTGCTCGAAGCACTAGGCCGCAAATGACCCAAATTGATCCATTCGGCCCATTGCGGTTTCGCCGCACAGCTGGCACATTGCTGCATCGCTTCGGGGGAGAACACAAGGGGAGAGGGAGAGCCGGTCACAGACGTCTTCGCGCGCGAGGACGTTCGAACGCTCCTCGACGCCGCGCACAGCGTCGGCACGGTCAGTGCCGAGACGCTCGCGCTCGCTCTCGACGAGCTCGAGCTCGAGCCGGTTCACGTGGAAGAGTTCTATCGCGCGCTCGACGAGCTCAACGTCGAGGTCGTCTCCGTAGCCGGTGCCGCGGCCGAGCCGCAGCTCGACGAGTCGACGCAGGAGATGTCGACCGACGCGCTCCAGCTCTTCCTCAAGGACATCGGCAAGGTCGGGCTCCTCACCGCCGCGCGCGAGGTCGAGCTCGCGAAGCGGTTCGAGGCCGGCGACGAGCGGGCGAAGCAGGAGATGATCGAGGCGAATCTCCGCCTCGTCGTCTCGATCGCGAAGCGCTACCGCAACCAGGGGCTGCCGTTCCTCGATCTCATCCAGGAAGGGACGATCGGCCTCGTTCGCGCGGTCGAGAAGTTCGACTGGCGGCGCGGTTACAAGTTCTCGACGTACGCGACGTGGTGGATCAGCCAGGCCGTCACACGCGCGGTCGCGGACAAGGGCCGCACGATTCGCATGCCCGTCCACATCGTCGACAAGCACAACAAGATCGTCCGCACCGAGCGGAAGCTTCGCGCCGAGCTACGCCGCGATCCGTCGACGCTCGAGATCGCCGTCGATCTCGACATCCCACTCGCGGAAGTCGAGCGCATCATGCGCAGCGCGCAGGTGCCCGTCTCGCTCGAGCGCCCCGTCGGCGACGAGGAGGAGACCGAGTTCGGCCAGCTCCTCACCGACGAGCATTCGCCGCTGCCGGAAGACGTCGCAGACACGACCTTCCGCGGCGAGCTGCTCTACCGCGTCCTCGCGTCGCTCTCGTACCGCGAGCGGCGGATTCTCGAGCTGCGCTACGGCCTCGGCGGAGAGATTCCGCGGACGCTCGACGAAGTCGGGCAGACGTTCAACGTCACCCGCGAGCGTGTCCGCCAGATCGAGAACCAGACGCTCAAGAAGCTCCGCGCGATGTCCGGCGCGACCTCGCTTCAAGACGTCGCCTAGTCATCCGTCGGAAGAGCTGCGCTCTTCCGACGGGATTGGCGGAACTCCGACGCGAGAGAGCGCGGTCTCCCGCGTCTCCGTGCTGAGACCTATTGGTACAGAGTTGGCACACCTCGCCCTTGACAGATCGCCGCGCGTACTTGGCGGTGTCGGACACCTTGTGTGTGTTACTACAAGCGACGCTTTGGGCTCACACCTTGTGTGTGTTGGTACAAGCGACGCTTTGGGCTCAAGGCGCGAGCTCGAACTCGACGGGATGCGCCTCCGCAGGCCTGCCGGTCGGCAGCCAGCCGCGACCTTCCTCCGCGAGAATCAGCGTGCGGCCCTTCTCGCCGACGAACGCGAGCCGCTCGGGATCGTCGATCGTTCCCGACCAGAGCGGGAGGCCGAAGATGCGAAGCCACTCGGCGCGGTTCCCGACGATGCCGAGCTCCGAGAAGCCGACGATCTCCGCGGCGGCGAAGGCGCCGGTACAGCCGTTCTCCTCGAGGTCGCGGTGCGCGATGAGTTCGGCGATGTTCCCGGCCGGGTCGAGGAAGTAGACGGCGCGCGCGTCCCAGTTCTCGAACTCGAAGACGCCGCCGACGAGCTCGAACCGTTCCGCCGCCCAGGCGTTGGCGGCGTCGAAGCGGTCGCCGGGGACAAGCAAAGCGAAGTGGTAGAACGGCTCGCCGTCGCCGGCGCGCCACTCGAGCGCCGTCTCGCCCGTCATGCCGTCGTAGAACCGCTCGAGCTCGGGAAGAAGCGCGGCCGGCGCGGCGAGCGTGACCTCCACGAACCGCATCGCGGCAGCATAGGATCGACGCATGGACGACGTCGCACGCGCAGAGCTCGCCGAGTTCATTGCCATCCCGAGCATCAGCGCCGACCCCGCGCATCGCGAGGACGTCAAAGCCGCGGGCGAATGGGCTGCGGAGTTCATCCGCTCGAAGTGCGGTGGCACCGCCGAGCTCACGCCGTGGGGCGACAAGGAGCTCGTCCTCGGCGAGGTTCGGGCGTCGAACGACCCTGAGAACGCCCCGACCGTCCTCGTCTACAACCACTTCGACGTCCAGCCGCCCGCGCCGCTCGACCTCTGGGAGAGCGACCCGTTCGAGCTGATCGTCAAGGACGAGTGGGCCTACGCGCGCGGCATCACCGACGACAAGGGCCAGCTCTTCATCATGCTCAAGGCGGCGCAGCGGCTCGTCTCGGCGAACGCACTGCCGGTCAATCTCCGCTTCGCGTACGACGGCGAAGAGGAGATCGGCGGCACGACGATCGTCGACTGGATCGAGCAGGACGAGCGCGGTGCCGACGCGGGTCTCATCTTCGACGGCGGGATGGTGCGCATCGACGTCCCTGCGTTCGGTCTCGGCACGCGCGGCTTGATCGCCTTCGACGTCAAGGTGACGACGGGCGAGCGCGACCTCCATTCGGGGATGTACGGCGGCGCGGCGCTCAACGCCGTCCACGTGCTGATGCGCTGCCTCTCGTCGGTGCTCGCGGGCGACAACGGAGTGCTGCCCGACGTGCTGCGGCAGGGGATCGCCGCGCCGACCGCGGAGGAGCTCACAAGCTGGGAGGCATTGCCGAACGGAGCCGACGAGCTCGCGCTCGCGGGTGCGCGGCCGCTCGACCCCGACGCGGCGGAGCAGTTCAACATCCGCACGCTCGCCGAGCCGTCCGCCGACGTGAACGGGATCATCGGCGGCAAGCCGGGTGTCCGTAACACGACGCTTTCCGTCCACGCCGCCGGCGAGGTGACGATCCGTCTCGCGCCGGGTCAGCAGGTGGACGTGATCGGCGCCGCGGCGGAGAAGCTCATGCGCGACGCCGCGCCCGCAGGCGCCGACGTCGAGATCGTGTGGAAAGGCGTTCCCGCCGGGCTCATGCAGGCGGACGCCGCTCCGATCACGCTCTGCGCCGACGCGTTCGAGCAGGTGCTCGGCGTGCGGCCACTGCTCGTCCGCTCGGGCGGCACGCTCCCGATCGTCCCCGCGCTCGCGGCGAAGGGGATCCAGACGGTGATCACCGGCTTCGGAACGCCCGAGTCGAGCGTCCACTCACCGAACGAGAGGATGCTCTACCGCTACTTCGAGCAGGGCATCGACGTCGCGGCAGCGGTGTACACCGAGCTCGGCAAGCTCTAGCGCACGGCTACAGCGTTCGGCGCGCTCCGACGCTGACGGCGAGAGCGAGCTCTGCGCGCAGCCGGCGCAGCTCCTTCTTCAGGTCGCGCATTCCCGCGGGTAGCACGCCGTTCGCCTGGGCGAGGTAGGCGCGCTGCCGCAGCTCCTCGATCTGGTCGAGGAGCGCGGCAACGAGCTGCGGGCGCGTGCGAACCGGAACGTCGTGCGCGAACGCCACCATCACGCAGCCCTCTCGAGCTCGCGCACAGGGAAGTCCTCGACGTTCGACGGCGCAGGCGCGGGCGCCGGCCGGATGAACGCGAAGGCGATCGCGGCTCCGGCGAGGATGAGCCCGAGCAGAACGACGAGCGCGACGCGGTAGCCGTGGTCGAGCGCCACGGTGCCCGCGGTTGCGGCCGGGCCGGTGGCGGCTGCTGCGATCGCGGTGGTGGCGGCGATCCCGATCGCACCGCCGATCTGACGGCTCGTGTTGATCAGGCCCGACGCGACTCCTGCGTCCGCCCGCTCGACGCCGGCGAGGCTGCCGATCGTCACGGGGACGAACGAGAGCGCCATCCCTGCTCCACCGAGCACGAAGGCGGGGAAGAGATCCCAGAAGTAGTGCCCGCCGACCGGGACCCGCGCGACGAGAGCGATCGAGGCGGCGGAGGTCAGGAGGCCGGCGGTCAGCGTCGCCCGGACGCCGAACCGTCCCACGATCGCCTGCGCGAGGTTCGAGACGATGACGACCGTCCCCGCGAAGGCGACGAACGCGACGCCGCTCTGCACCGGGCTGTAGTGGAGAACGTCCTGCAGGTAGAGCGTGAGTACGAAGAACTGCGAGAACGCGACGGCGCCGATGATCGCCATCGCAGCGTTCGATGCGGCGAGCGTCGGGAGGCGGAAGAGCCGCAGCGGCAGGAGCGGCCACGGTGAGCGCGCCTCGATGGCGATGAACAGCGCGAGCAGCGCGGCCGACGCGGCGAGGAGCGCGACCGTCAGCGGTGCGCTCCAGCCGTCGGTCGTCGCGCGCGTCAGCGCGTAGACGAGGAGCATCATCCCCGAGGTCGCCGTCGCCGCGCCGCGCAGGTCGAAGTGGCGATGGCCGAGGTCGGCGCGGCTCTCGGAGAGGAGCACCGGCGCGAGCAGGGCGGCCCCGATCCCGACGGGGACGTTGACGTAGAAGATCCACGGCCAGCTGAGGTAGCTCGTGAGCAGGCCACCGAGCAGGACGCCCGCGGCGGCTCCGCTGCCCGATGCCGCGCCGTAGATTCCGAGCGCGCGATTGCGCTCGCGGCCTTCGGCGAATGTCGTCATCAGGAGCGAGAGAGCGGCCGGCGCAAGCAGTGCGCCGCCGAGTCCCTGCACCGCGCGGAACGCGATCAGCGAAGCGGACGACCATGCGAAGCCGGCGAGCAGCGAGCTCGCGGCGAAGAGGAGCAGTCCGGCGACGAACATCCGGCGACGGCCGAGGAGGTCGGCAAGGCGGCCGCCGAGGAGCAGCGCTCCGCCGAAGAAGATCGCGTACGCGGAGATGACCCACTGGAGGTTCGCGTCCGAGAAGCCGAGGTCGGTCTGGATCGAGGGGAGGGCGACGTTGACGATCGCGACGTCGAGAATGACCATGAATTGAGCCGTCACGATCAGCGCGAGTGCGCTCCATCGGCGGCGTGCGGTGGTAGGCAGTGCGGTAGTAGGCAGTGACACTATTTGTCCTCCATAATCGTTGATGCATTCAACAATATACACACGAGAACGTTGTCCGCGCTACACTTGTTCCTGCGATGACCGAAACCCCCGTCCTGGCGAGCGAGCAGCAGTCCGCTCCGCGCCTTCCGAGCGAGCTCGTCTCGTCGGCCCTGTTCCTGCTCAAGAAGCTGGGAATGGCGGCGAAGGAGCAGTCGATGGAGGCGTACGACCAGGCCGGGCTCCATCCGTACCACCACGCGATCCTCGCCTTGCTCGACGAGGGATCGCGCGAGACGCAGGGTGCGATCGCCGAGGTGCTCGGCTACGACAAGGGCCAGCTCGTCGGGCTGCTCGACGAGCTCGAAGGCGACGGCCTCGTCGAGCGCAAGCGCGACACCGTCGACCGCCGCCGGCAGACCGTCACGATCACCGCGGCCGGACGCAAGACGCTCGAGCGCCTCCGGTCGCTGTCACTCGAGATCGAGGACGACTTCCTCGCGCCGTTGAGCGCCGCCGAGCGCAAGGAGCTGCACGAGCTTCTCCTGCGCGTCGCGAGCGCGCACCTGCCGAACTGCCCGTACAAGTAGCCCGACCGGATTAGCGGAACGGCGCCCGGCAGGCGTCGATCTTCGGGATCGAGAAGCGCGCGATCGTCCCGAATCCGTCCGCCGGCTTACACGCCTGCGCGACGCCGGCGTCGCACGCGACCGAGAGGAAGATGAACGCGTCCTCGATCGAGAAGCCGTGCTCGTCGACGAGCAACCGCGCGGCCTCCTCCGAGACGAGCTGAAGCGCCTCGCCGTACTCCGGCGCCGTCGCGTGCGGGAGCCAGCGGTCGGCGAGCTCGGTCACCGGCCACGTCGCCTGCTTCTCCTTGAGGAGGCCGAAGCGGATGTCGACCTCGCCCGCGATCTCGACGCCGGTGAAGCAGATCTCGCCGTCGCCCATCGCGGCGTGCATGTCGCCGACCGCGAACATCCCGCCCGGCTGGCGGACGGGGAAGAAGATCTTCGCGCCCTTGCCGTGCCAGTGGTCGTCGAGGTTGCCGCCGTGCCGCCCGGCGAGGCCGTTCGAGAGCGTCTCGCCGTCGGTCGCGACGCCGACGACGCCGACCATCGGCAGCGCGGGGAACGAGACGCGCTCGTTCATCTTCACGATCCCGTCCTTCACCTCGAAGAGGCGCGTGAGCGGCGCCTTGACGTCGCCGATGAGCTGGCCGAAGCCGGGGATGAGCGTCGCGACGCCCCACTCGATCGGGCGGACGTCGAGGATCTCGGCGATGAGCGAGTCGCCCGGCTCGGCGCCCTCGACGGCGACCGGCCCGGTGGCCGAGTTGATGCGGGAGAGGTCGATATTCGTGACGAGGTCGTCCTCGCTGCGGATCTGGCCGGTGAAGCAGTCGTTCGTCTCGAACGTGACGACATCGCCCGGCTGCACCTCGAGCACCGGCTCCATGTCCGGGCCGAACTCCCAGACGACCTGATCGCGACCTATGCGGTGGTGCGCCATCTCAGGCCTAATCGTGGCGGATTGTCGTCCACGGTGCCGCGAGGTCGGCAAGCTGAGCGGGGCGCGGGAAAGCGCCCGCCGCTTGTAGGGTCGGACGCCTGGTGACTGACGAGAAGGCCATCCGCGAGCTGATAGCGCGGCTTAACGGCGAAGACACGAACGAAGCGGCGGAAGCAGAAGCCTCGCTCAGGTCTTGCGGCGAAGCGATCTTGCTGCCTCTTCTCGACGCCGCGCCGGGCTTTGGCCGCTTTGGGCAACTCTGCGCGATCGACCTCCTCCGCGAGCTTGGCGACCCGCGCGCCGGGAGCGTCCTGACGTCGATGCTGCTCAGCGAATACGACACGGTGCGGGAATGGGCTGCCGACGCGCTGGGGGAAATCGGCGTCAAGGAGGCCGTTCCGGAACTGAGACGTGCGTACGACGAGGTCAGACGGGGTGGCACGACGCTCGACTCAAGCGAGCCCGAGACATTACGTCGAGCGCTCACGGCGCTTGGCGCTCGGACCGAAGTCGTCCCGTCCGGTATCGAGACGTCGAGTCGAGTTGAGGGCAAGCTCGGACGGTGTTGGGCCGTTGAGGATCTCGGCGCGGTGCTTGAAGCGTTGGCGAATGCCGACCAACTCATCCTCTCGTTCCAGTTCTGGGAACGCTGGAACGACACCCACACGTGCCGGCAGACGCCCCGCTGGGAGTTCGACTGGTCGTTGTCCTGGCCTGAGCTTGTGGCAGCTACGAGAGTGAAGGCGCTCGAAGCCGCCCACATAGCCGGTACGCCGAAGAACACCGTCGCAACGCTCTCTTGGATGAAGGAGGAGGACGTCTAGTCGTCAGTCCCAGGGTGGTGGGTTGTATGTCCAACGGCCGCCGACCATCGTCGCGACTACCTCGACGTCGCGCAGCTCCTCCGGCTCGCACGTGAGCGGATCGCGGTCGAGCACGACGAGGTCGGCGTAGCGGCCGGGGACGAGCGTGCCGCGCACGCGCTCGTCGTGCGAGAGCCACGCGGGCGCGACGCACGTCGCGTGCAGCGCCTGCTCGACGGTGAGGCGCTGATCCTCGCGCCAGTGGTCGAGGACGCCGGCGACGACTCCCGCCCATGGATCGAGCTCCTCGACGGGCGCGTCGGAGCCGTTCGCGACGACGGCGCCCGACTCGACGAGTGAGCGGAACGAGTACGTGCCGTCGAGGTAGTCGGCCCAGAAGCGCGCCGCGAGATCCACGTCGGAGGGCGCGTGGGTGAACTGCGCCGAGACGGCGACGCCGAGCTCTGCGAAGCGTGGGACATCGGCCGGGTCGAGGCACTGCGCGTGCTCGATCCGCTGCCGTAGCCCGGCGGCGCGCCACACGTCCTGCGTCCGCTCGAACGCGTCGAGCGCGGCCTTGTTCGCGGCGTCGCCGATCGCGTGCACGCCGACGGGCCAGCCGGCCTCGGCGCCTTCGCGCACGATCTCCTCGAGCTCCTCGCCGGTCGTGATCACGACGCCCGAGCCGTCGCTCATCCACGCCGTCTGCGACCCGAGCGTCCCATCCATGAACAGCTTGAGGTAGCCGAGCCGGAGGAGGGGAGAGCCGGCGCCGCTGCGGAGGCCGATCTCCTTCAGGTGCGGGAGGCGCTCGGCCGGCGTCGACTGCCAGACGCGGTGCGTCAGCGCGCCTTGCGCCTCGAGCTGCTGCCAGAGCCCGATCGCGCCGAGCCATCCGTCCTTGTCGTGGTGGCACGTGACTCCGCGCGACGCCGCGACCTTCACGCCGTCGCGCATCGTCGCGAGGTACTCGTCGTCCGGCGTCTCGAAGTAGCGCGCCTTGAACTGCCACGCGGCCTCTTCGTAGAGGACGCCGGTCGGCTCACCGGCGTCGTCGCGAACGACGACTCCGCCTTCCACCTCGAGATCGCCGCCGGCCATCGCGAGCGCCACCGAGTTGAGCCAGAGCCCGTGGTAGTCCTTCGAGATCAGCATCGCCGGCCGGTCGGAGACGACCGCGTCGAGCGCCGCGGCGGTCGGCGGCCCGTCGGGCCACTCGGCATCGCGCCATCCCTGCCCGCGCAGCCACGTCCCCGTCTGCTCGGCGCCGCGGACGCGGTCGAGCGCCTCGGCGACGGACGCAGCGCCGTGCAGCGCGACGTCCTGCTGCGAGAGCGCCCACGTCGGGAAGTGGACGTGCGAGTCGGTAAATCCGGGGAGGACGCAGCGCCCGCCGAGGTCGACGGTGTCGGGGCTCGGCAGCGAGGTCTCGTGGACGCCGACGCCGCCCGCGATCCGGTCGCCGGCGATCCACAACGCTGCGACGGTCGGCAGTGACGGATCGAGCGTGCGAATCGTCCCGTTCCGGAGGATCACGAGGCGAGCCTACTGCCGCTGAAACGCTCGGCCACGTTGTGGACATGCTGTAGGTGTGACGCCGACCACACAGCGCGAACGCTTCGAGCTGCTGTACCGCGAGCTCTACGCGCCGATCTCCGGCTACGTCATGCGGCGCAGCGCGAGCACCGAGGACGCCGCGGAGGCGATCGCGGAGACGTTCGTCGTTCTCTGGCGGCGCCTCGATGCGTGCCCGGACGGTGAGGAATCGCGGCCGTGGCTGTTCGGCGTCGCGCGGCGGGTGCTCGCGAACCAGCGTCGCGGTGAGCGGCGGCGCACCGCGCTCGCAGAGCGGCTCACGGTAGAAGTCGATCCGGGCGAGCTCTCCGTTCCCGGTGGCTCCGACGGCCGCGTTGCCCGCGCGTTCGCTCAGCTGAGCGAGTCCGACCGCGAGATCCTCGCGCTGCTCGCCTGGGAGGAACTGACGCGCGACGAGCTCGCAGTCGCGCTCGGCGTGTCGCGCCCGGTCGCCCGCTTGCGTCTTCATCGCGCGAGGCGCCGCTTCGAGGCGGCCCTTGCCGCGCCTGCCCGTCTACGACTTTCCGAAGGAGGAGAGCACCATGGCGTCTGATTCGATCGCACTCTTGGCGCGTATCGCACCGATCTCCGACGAAGACGCCGCCGCAGTGTTCGGCGAGCTCGGACGTGAGCGCCTCCTCGAGGCAATCGTCCACGCGGCTCCCGCGCGGACGCGCCGTCTCCGGCGTCCGCTCGTCCTCGCTGTGGCCGCTCTCGTCGTGCTCGCAGCCACCGGCGCCGCGTGGGCACTGACGCGTGGCTCCGCCCGAGAGACGACCGCAATCGATTGCAAGATCGGCGGTGGAACAACGGTGATCGACGCGACTTCCGGCGACCCGGCTGCCGATTGCGCAGCGATCTGGCCGGCTCCGGTCCCGAAGCTGCAGGCGTACAGCAACGGCCTCGGCGGCGTGGCGGTGATCCCGGCGAGCGAGAAGCCGCCGGCCGGCTGGACGCCGATCGCCTCGCAGGACGTCGCTCTCATCGAGCTGCAGGAGACGCTCGACGACAACATCAACGGCCTCGATTCGAGCTGCTTCGACTCGGCGGCGGCGACGACATTCGCGCAGCAGCAGCTGAATCGGCTCGGGTTCAGCGGCTGGTCAACCGATGTGCGTTCCGGCGACGGAGCGTGCTACAGCGGTTTCGCGGATCCGACCTCCAAGACCGTCACGCTGATGCCGTCGGGCAATCAGGCCGGACCGGCGAACTGGCCGCCGCATCAGCTCGCGGTCAGCCTCCGTCCGCTCACGAGTCGGTGCCTGACTCTCTCCGCAATGAAGAGCGAAGTCGTCGAGCGCGCGACGGCGCTCGGGATGTCGCGAACGGTCGAGAACGACCACAACTACGCGCTGAGCGCGACCACCGACAACACGATGCGGTGCGCGACCGTGTACGAGACCGTCGGCGGCACGATCGACGTCGTCGTAAGAGGCCCCGCCGCGGCGTAGAGTCCGCGGCGATGTTCGACCACGTCGGACCGAACGTGAGGGACTACGAGCGGAGCCGCGCCTTCTATGAGCAGGCGCTCGCGCCACTCGGCTGGACAGTTCTCGCCGAGTGGCCGGAACACGGCGTCTGCGGGCTCGGCGACGGTGAGCGGCCGACCTTCTGGATCCACCGGCGCGAGCCGTACACGACCGGAGTCCACATCGCCTTCACGTCGGCCGACCGCGCGACTGTGGACGCGTTCTACTCCGCGGCCCTCGCCGCAGGCGGAACCGACAACGGTGCTCCCGGCCTGCGCTGGTACCACGAGAACTACTACGGAGCGTTCGTCCTCGACCCCGACGGCAACAACGTCGAGGCCGTCTGCCACGCGCCGGAATAGACTGCGGCTTATGGCCTGGGACGTCCTCACCGACGAGCAGCGCGAGCTCCGCGATCTCGTCCGCCGGCTTGCCCGTGAGCGCATCGCGCCGCGCGCTGCCGAGATCGACGAGACGCACGAGTTCCCGTGGGACGTCGTCGAGCTCTTCCGCGAGAACGACATCTTCGGCCTCTTCTTCGACGAGGAGTACGGCGGGCTCGGCACCGGCACGCTCCTTTCGCTCGTCGCGATCGAGGAAGTCGGGAAGGTTTGCGCGACGTCCGCGCTCATCCTCGCGGTGCAGGAGCTCGGCTCGCTCGGCCTCAAGATCGCCGGCACGGACGCGCAGAAGGAGAAGTACCTACCCAAGTTTGCGTCCGGCGAGTGGCTGCCGGCGTACGCACTCACCGAGTCGGGCTCGGGCTCCGACAGCGCCGCGATGCGCACGACCGCGCGGCGTGACGGCGACGAGTACGTCCTCGACGGCTCGAAGCGCTTCATCACGAACGCCGGCGTCGCGAACCTCTACACCGTCTTCGCGAAGACCGACACCGAGGCCGGCCACTCCGGCATCTCGGCGTTCGTCGTTGAGGCCGACACGCCGGGCTTCGCGGTCGCGCGGCTCGAGCCGAAGATGGGCATCTCCGGCTCGACGACCGGAGAGCTGACGTTCGACGGCGTGCGCATCCCGGCCGAGAACCTCCTCGGTGAGGAGGGCGACGGCTTCAAGATCGCGATGCGGATCCTCGACCGCTCGCGCCCCGGCGTCGCCGCGCAGGCACTCGGCATCGCGCAGGGCGCGACCGACTACGCGCTCGAGTACGCGAAGACGCGCGAGACGATGGGCAAGCTGATCGCGCAGCACCAGCTCATCCAGGCGAAGCTCGCCGACATGGAGACCGAGTGCGAGGCTGCGCGCGGACTCCTCTATCGCTACGGACGCATGGCCGACGAGGGTGTCGAAGTCGCGGAGCTGACGAAGGCGTCGGCGATGGCGAAGCTCAAGTGCGGCGACGTCGCGATGTTCGCGACGACCGAAGCCGTCCAGATCCTCGGCGGCTACGGCTACATCAAGGAGTACCCGGTCGAGCGCTTCATGCGCGACGCGAAGATCACGCAGATCTACGAGGGGACGCAGGAAGTGCAGCGCCTCGTGATCGCCCGCGAGATGGCGCGCGAGTCACGCGCGTTCCTTCTTTCCGGCGTTGGCTGATCTAGTGCCCTGAGACTTCCTCGCCTAGAGCGAAGACGCGCCCGTCCTTGACGTACGCGATCAGGATCGTATGAGCCGCGTGGTTATTGGCGGGCCACTTCGGCCCGAGATACCAGCCGTTCACGCCTACGCCGGGGCCCCACCACGAGCCGTTCCAGGGCCCGCCCGACAGGGCGTGGGGGAATAAGCGATGCAGCTCGGCGACGGATGCGCCGACGCGGAGGCCGTTTGCCGTGTGCCAGCGCGGTCCCGAGGCGAAGGCTCCGCCGAAGTCCGTGCACTTTCTTGGCGTTGCGCGATTGGCGAAGCTCCAGAAGTCCGCTGAGAATCCGATCGTCTTCAGCTCCAGCCGGCAGTCACCATCCCGGGTGATGCGACGCGACGAGCGGAACCCCTTGCGTTCGAAATAGCGACTCGCGCCGAGATACGACGTACCTGGCGACATCGGCAGTCCGGCGAGACTGTCCGCACCGATGACGAACGAGGCGCGTTGAACCGTTGGTGCCGAGCCGCCGCACGCCGACAGCGCGACCGCAAGAACGGAGACCACAGCGAGCGGTAGGCAGAGCTTGACGCGCATTACCGGGAATGTACGCCCCAGCCGGGCGGAGTCAAACGAGTAGCCTGTGCGCCGTGGAGGAGACCGATGTCGTCGTCGTCACCGTCGTCGCGAGCGAGGCCGAGGCGGACATCGCGTGCGGGCTCCTCCGGGCGAACGGGATCGAGTGCGGTTATCGCGACACCGAGGCGATCGACTCGCAGCTCGAGGACTTCATCGCCGCCGGGCCGCGCGAGATCCTCGTCCGCGAAGCGGATCTCGAAGACGCCAAGTCGCTGCTCGCGACGAACGACGCCTGAGTGGCCGAGCTCTGGCGCGCGAGCGAGCACGAGCCGCTCGCCGGCGACGAGTGGAGCGAGGACGCCGCCGAGTCGGCGATCGCCGCGATCGTCGCCGACGCCGAAGCGGCGTTCGAGGGCGGGCGCTGGCCGTGGCATCCGGCGGACGGCGAGGAGGACGAGGACTCCACCTCGATCTACCTCGGCTCGGCGGGGATGATCTGGGGATTGCACGAGCTCGGTTCGAAGGGCTGGGGCGAGACTGCCGTGGGGCTCATCGAGCGCTATCGCGCCAGGCCCGACTTCGGTGAGGGCGCCTCGGCCGCGAGTTACTGGATGGGCGAGTGCGGGATCGCGCTCGTCGCGTTCCGGCTGACCGGCGACGCGGCGCTCGCGGATCGCGTCCACGAGCTCGTCCTCGGCAATCTCGACTCGCCGACGAACGAGGTCATGTGGGGAGCGCCCGGCTCGATGCTCGTCGCAGAGGCGATGCTCGCGTGGACCGGCGAGTCGCGCTGGGACGAGGTGTGGCAGGTCTGTGCCGCTCGCGTCCTCGCGGCGCGCGACGCCGACGGGCTCTGGACGCAGGATCTCTACGGCAGGACCTTCCGCTTCCTCGGTCCCGCGCACGGCTACTCCGGGATCGTGCGCACGTTCGCGAACCGCGGCCGTGTGCCGGATCTCGCAGACCTCTCGCCGTATCTGCTGCGCGGGGACGGTCTTCTGAACTGGATGCCCGTCGTCGGAGCGGAGCCGCGCGAGACCCGGGTGCAGTGGTGTCACGGCGCGCCGGGAATGGTCGCCACGCTTGGCGATCTGCTCGCGGAGGAGGACGCGATTGCCGGCGGCGAGCTGACGTGGCGCGCCGGGCCGCTCGCGAAGGGCTCGAACCTCTGCCACGGCACCGCGGGCAACGCGTACGCGTTTCTCGTCCTCCACTGCCGGACGGGCGAGGAGCTGTGGCTCGAGCGGGCGCGTGCGTTCGCGATGCACGCGATCCGCCAGGTCGAGCAGGAGCGCGAGAAGCTCGGCCGCGGCCGCTACTCGCTCTTCACCGGCGACATCGGCGTCGCGATCTTCCTCCGCCATCTGCTCGATGGAGAAGACCGCCTTCCGACGATGGGGCCGTTCGCGTGAGTGAAGGCTCGAGCGACCCGCGCGCGCGGAGCTTCGGCGCGGCGGCCGAGGACTACGAGCGCGGGCGGCCCGGCTGGCCCGACCGCGTCGCCGAGATCGCGGAGCTCCCGGCGGACGCCGAGGTGCTCGACCTCGCCGCCGGCACCGGCAAGCTGTCACGACTCCTCGTCCGCCACTTCGCGCGGGTCATCGCCGTGGAGCCGGACGACGCGCTCCGCGCGCTGATCCGCGACGCGGAGACGCTCCCGGGGACCGCCGAGGCGATCCCGCTTGCGGACGCGTCGGTCGACGGCGTCTTCTGCGGCGAGGCTTTCCACTGGTTCGACGCGCCGCGCGCGGTCGCCGAGATCGCTCGCATCTTGAGTCCCGGCGGCTCCGTCGTCGTCTGCTTCAACACCGACGGCGGCGAGACCGATCCGCCCTGGCCCGAGTCGGCGCGCGCCGTCGTCGCCCACCATCGGCCCGCCGGCGAGGTGGGCGGCAGACATCTCGTCGAAGCAGGCGCGTGGCGCGACGCATTCGCGGGCGGGCCGTTCGAGCCGCTCCGCTTCGAGACGGCACCGCACGAGCACGTGCAGACGACGGAGGAGACGATCGCGCAGCTCCTGTCGATCAGCGGCTTCGCGCTACTCCCGCAGGCCGAGCGGGAAGCGATGCGCGCCGAGCTGCGCGACGTCCTCCCGGACGGAACCTGGCGGACGCCGCTGCTCGCCGAGATCTGGTCGACGCGGCGCACGAGCTAGTTCCGTCGGTCCGCCTTGACCTGGCCGAAGTCCTGTCTCCAGACCTCCTTGTTCACGGGGTCACCTCCGCCGAGTGCGTACGGACTCACGCCGATCTCCACGGCCAATCCGGTGTTCGAAGCCGGTGTCTCGCCGGTGTACAACCGCCTCTGGTTTCTGCCGCCGCCCTGGTAGAGGGCACTCTGCACCTCGAGCCCACGGCTGTCATAGAGCGGGCTCGTTGTTGTGAGGAACTGGCCCGTCGGCGGGTCGTAGTAGCTGCCTCCGAACAGCACCAGACGGGAGACGGGGTCGGTGTAGCCGCCCTCGAAGCCGAACGGAACGCTGACGCCGGAGTGGTAGGCCACGTTGCCCCACGGGTCGTACGAGTAGAGCGCGACGGTGTGGCCGGTCGCGTCGGTGACGGCGCGGGTCGATCCCAGCTGGTCGTGGTGGAAGAAGAGCGCGTGACCCGAGCTGTCGAGCTGCTCGACCGGGAGCCCGTCAGGTCCGTACAGATAGACCGTTCCGTTGATCGCGAGCGGGCCGGACGGCGGAGCCGGCTTGCCGGCGTCGACCTCCCCGATGACGTCGGCGGAGCCATTGTCCACCGAGGGTCGGCAGGAGTTCCCGTCGTCGCATTGCTCGGTCCGCGTTGGATTGACCTTCGAGTCCCATGTGCCCTTGTAACTCACGCTGCCGGGGGTCGGACCGGCGATCTTGTCCCAGGCCAGCGGGTTGAACGGGCCGGCGGTGGTCGGGAGCGTGGCCGCGCAAAATCCCGTGCCGCCGCAGTCCTGGTCCGTCTCCTTCTGATCGTTCGTGCCGCTGCCCCATACGCGGCCGCCCTGGTTCGTCGAGGCCCAGACGGAAAGGAGCTTTTGGCCGCCCTGCGACGTCGACACTCGTCGGCCGAAACCGTCGTAGGTGTTGGTCTCCGAAGACGTCGAGCCGTCGGCGAACGAGGTGAGGTTCCCGGCGGCGTCCCACCCGTAGCCGATGGTCTGCGCGCCGTCGGTGGTCGCCCCGCTCGTCCGGCTGCCGTTGTCGTCGTATCCGAAGAGCCAGTTCACGTCGCCGGCGGGGTTCGTCGTCGTCCCCGAGACCAGGCGGTCGCCCGCGTCGTACTGACGGGTGTTGCCGTATTGGTCACGCGCCAGGTTGTTCCGGGAGTCGAATGTCACCGGGCTCCCGTTGACCGAGGCCAGCCGTCCGTTGCTGTCGTACGTGTACGCCTGGTCGGGCTGGCCGGTGCCGGTCTGCGTCACGCCGGTGATCTGGCCGAGCAGGTTCCGCTGTAGGCCGGATGGCAACGGCGGTGACGCCGCGCTCCCGGCAAGCGAGATGCTCACGAGCCGGCCGGCGGCGTCGTAGCCGTCGCTATCGACGTCCCCGCCCGGGAAGAGAGTCTGCGTCAGGTGCGACGCGGCGTCGTAGCTGAAGGTCGTCGCGTTGCCGAGGCGGTCTCGGACCGAGACCATGCGCCCGGCGGCGTCGTACGCCTGGTCGGCGACGACGGTCGACCCGACCGTGATCTTCGTCACGTGGTTCAGGCGGTCGAACGCGTAGCCGACCCCGGGAGTGAGCGTGTTGGCCTGGAGGATCAACCGGCCGAGCGAGTCGTAGGTGAACGAGCTCGTGCCCGTAGCGTCGGTCATGTCGAGCATCCGGCCGTCTGCGTCGTAGTCGACTGCAACCGGATGGGTGACCCCGTCGCTGTAGGAGACGCCCGTCGTTCGGCTGTCGGCGTCGTGGGTGTACGAGGTCGTCACGCCGTTGCCGTCGGTGCTTGAGAGCAGCATCCCGCCGGGGCTGTAGACGACGCTCGACGTGTTGCCGAGCGGATCGGTCACCGTCGCCGGCCGGCCGAGGTCGTCGTAGGTGTAATCCGTGCAGTCGTTGCCGTCGTCGCAGACCTCGCCCACGTGACCGTCGGAGAGGTAGCTCAGCGTGGAGCGTGATCCGGTCGGTCGTGTGACGGCGGTCCAGCGGCCGGCGGCGTCGTAGCCGTAGCTCGTCTGGTGGCCGCCCGCGACGGTGGCGACGAGGTTCCCGTCGCGGTCGTACGAGAAGCTTTCCGTGCTGCCGAGCGGGTCGGTCGTGCTCAGCAGCCGGCCCTCCGGGTCGTATGCGTACGTCGTCGAGGATGCGCTGCTCCCCACGGTGTTGACGGCCGGCCGGCCCATCCGGTCGTAGCTCGTCGTCGTCGTGTCGCCGAGCGGATCGGTGACCGTCGTCCGATCGCCGAACTTGTCGTAGGCGAAGCGCCACAGGTGGCCTTCGGCATCCGTTACCGAGGTGACGTCGCCGGGATGGGCGCTGCTGGCGTAGTGGAGCCTCGTCGTTTCGGTCAGGTCGGGGTGGCCGGTGTCGAGCGCGATGGACACGAGCCGGGCCTTGCTGTCGAACGTGTCCTGGGACACCGTGCCGAGCGGATCCTCGGCGGTGATGACGCCGACGCCGAAGCGGCGCGTGCTCGTATGGCCGAGCGGGTCGGTGTACGAGATGAGGTGGCCGAGCGAGTCGTACGACATGTGCGACGTGTGCCCGTCGGGATCGGTCACGGCCGTCGGGCCAAGGGTGCGCGGGTCGTACGTGAAGAGGGTGGTCGCGAGAGGACCAGTGGAGTCACCCTGGTCGACGCGCACGACTTCGCGCGCCGCGGCGTACGAGCTGCTGACGGCTCCGCCCGGGCGAGTGACGGAGCTCACGGCCGGGCCGCGGTTGTAATCCGTCTCTCCGCCCGGGTCGGTGATGGACAGAACGTGGCCGGTGCTGTCGTAGGCGATGCGGGTCTGGACGCCGCGCGGGTCGACGATTCCGGTCAAGCGGTGCGACGTGTCGTAGAGGAACCCGTAGCTGCTGCCGTCGGCGTTCGTGAAGCGGGCCAGGTTCCCGTCGCGGTCGTAGCGGGCCTGCGCGTCGAACCCGGTCGTGCTGACCTCGACGTCGTCGCACTTGTTGTTCTTGTACGCGAACGTCAGCTGCCGCCCGGCGGGATCCGTCACGGCGGTGAGCCGTCCGGACGTGTAGCTCAACGCCAGGCCGCCGTCGGGCGACGTCATCTTCGTCAGGCGCCACGCGGCGGATGGCCGCGACCCCTTGACGAAGAAGGACTTCAGGCACTCGCGCGTGACCTTGGAGCAGTCGTTGCCGTGCGTTCCGCGGGTGAAGACGAACGTCCCCAAGACGAGACGGAGCGAGGCCATGACACGCGGTGGGGCGACGTAGCCCGACTTCGTGTGGCTGAACGTCACCCGGCTGCCGTTCTCCTGGGAGATGGTCACCGAGCCGTCGGGCGCTTTCGTGAGGCTCATGCCGGCGTTGAACGACCAGCCGCGACCGAACGGACTGTCGGTCGATGCGAAGTACGAGTTGTAGGTGAGGGAGAGGGCGAGCGGAACGCCGCGCTCGGGGAGGGAGAGATCGCTGAGGGAGAGCGAGAAGTCGCCGGTCACCGGGTTGACGGCGGTCGCGAGGGCGCCGCCTATCGTCCCCCTCCACGGATCCCTGTCGCCGGCATCTCGAAGGGGGAACTGACTGGCGGCCGCGTACGGCTCGCTCGGATTGGAGGCGCCTGGCAGTTCGGCTTCCGTGAGCGCTCCGCCAACCGGCGTGGTTGCCCCGGTTGCAGCCTGTCGCATCCAGGCCGGGCTCGCGCTTGTCTCGACATGCGCGTTGGCACCGAGTGGCGTCAGAGCGACTGCGAAACTGACAAGCGCGACGGCTGTTGCAATGCGGTAGCTCAGGCGGATAGACACGATGGCTCGCTCCTGGTCCGAGGGTCGAGCACCCAGGGACATGATCCCGCGCCGCAACCACTAACCCGCGCCGTCGCATCCCCTGCCCGCCCGGTTGGTGGCGCGATCCTACGTCTTTCGCGCTCGCGCGCCTAGGAGGGGCTTGCCGCTCCGCCACGAATCCCAATCGCGCAGTCGAGTCGACGGAGGAGAGACATGCCCCTGAACGCCGCGAACACCGGTTTCATGCTTCTGGCCGCTGCCCTCGTCATGATCATGACGCCGGGGCTGGCGTTCTTCTACGGCGGGCTCGTGGGCCGCTCGAACACGCTCACGATCATGATCCAGAGCTTTGCCTCGATGGGGATCACGACGGTGATGTGGTGGCTCGTCGGCTACTCCCTCTGTTTCAGCGGCGGCAGCGACGGCGTTCTCGGGAACCTCCACAACGCGTTCCTCAACCACGTCGGCGTCAACGCGGTCTTCGACCCGGGCGCCCACGGGGCGAACATCCCGCTCTCGGTGTACCTCGTCTACCAGATGATGTTCGCGATCATCACGCCCGCCCTGATCACCGGCGCGTTCACGAACCGCGTGACGTTCAAGGCGTACCTCATCTTCCTCGTCGTCTGGCAGTTGGTCGTCTACTACCCGTTCGTCCACATGCTCTGGGGCGGCGGCTTGCTCGAGACGTGGGGCGCGCGCGACTTCGCCGGCGGGATCGTCGTGCACGCGAGCGCCGGGTTCGCCGCGCTCGCCTCGGTCATCTACCTCGGGAAGCGGCGGTTCATCGACGCGCCGCACAACATCCCGTTCATCGCGCTCGGCACCGGCCTTCTGTGGTTCGGTTGGTACGGCTTCAACGCGGGCAGCGAGCTCAAGGTCGACCACATCACGGCGCTCGCGTTCCTCAACACCGACCTCGCCGCGTCATTCGCTGCGGTGACGTGGCTGTTCGTGGAGTGGTGGTTCGCGAAGAAGCCGCATTTCGTCGGCCTCCTGACGGGCGCGGTCGCGGGGTTGGCGACGATCACGCCGGCGGCCGGGTACGTGCCGATCTCCGCCGCGCCGATCATCGGCATCGCGGCGGGGCTCGTCTGTTACGCGGCGATCCAGCTCAAGAACAGGTTCAACTGGGACGATGCGCTCGACGTCTGGGGCGTGCACGGCGTCGGCGGCCTGCTCGGGATCATCCTCCTCGGCGTTTTCGCCCGGCTCGCGGTCAACCCGACCGGCGGCGTCGGCCTGATCCACGGTTCGAGCACGTTCTTCTGGAAGCAGGTCGCCGCGGGGCTCGGCTGCTCGCTCTACGCGTTCCTCATCTCGTACGCGATGCTCGCCGCCATCGACCTGATCACGAAGGTGCGGACGGGCCAGGAGGCCGAACGCGGCCTCGACGAGCACATGCACGGGGAGACCGCCTACGCCTAGATCGAGGGGCGCCAGCCGCCGCTCTGGTGGTCGAGGCGGTATCTGCCGCCTTCCCACTTCACGACGGCCTCGACGAGGTGCTTCTTGTTCCCGTTGACGTAGGCGGAGACCGTGGCGCGCGCGCGGCTTTTGCCGAGCTTCGCGGCGGTGATCGTGAACTTCAGAGTCGGCGCGAAGGCGTTCGCGCCGGCGGCCTCGAGCATGCATTTCGACGTGCCGCCGAGGTGCTTGCGCTCCCTCTTCGTCAGGTCGGAGCAGACCGCGCGGTAGCGCTTGTGCGAGTAGTCGCGCGCGAACTTCGTCACGTCGGCGCGGAGGAGCTTGAGCGCTTTCTTCCGGGTCTGTGGAGCGGGCGTGTTCGGCCCTTCCTTGATTGCCGGCGCCGTGAGCGCGGCCCACGCGGCCTGCGGGGAGATCGGCGAGACGGTGAACGCAAGAGCCGCCGCGACGGTGGTGGCCGCGGCGGCGACGAGGAGCGCACGCTTCATGTCCTCGTTGTCGGCGCGGGCGGCGAGCGGGGCGTTCCCTTAGGCGAGTGAAATACGCTCGCCTCGTGTCCGAGGACTGGTGGCACGTCATCGCGCTTCCCGACGGCTCGGTCACGGCCGGCGGCTGGGATCTCCGCGAGACCGCAGAGCAGATCCCTTGGCCCGACCTGACCGGCAAGCACTGCCTCGACGTCGGGACCGCCGACGGCTTCTGGGCGTTCGAGATGGAGCGGCGCGGCGCGGCGAGCGTGCTCGCGACCGACTTCCCGTCACCGTTCCAGGCGCGTAGCCGCCAACGGTTCGAGCGCGCACACGAGGCGCTCGGCTCGTCCGTGCGCTACGAGGAGCGGGACGTCTTCGAGGTCGAGGGTGGATGGGACGTGGTCTTCATGGGCTACGTCCTACAGATGCTGCGCGACCCGATCGGGGCGCTCGGCCATGTGCGGAGCCTCGGTGGACGTCATCTCCTCGTGCTCGAGACGGTGTCGCTGCCGCTCGAGGCCATCCCGGCGCCCCTCGCCCGGCTCGACGGCCGCCGCGACGGACGCGAGTGGTTCGTCTTCAACCGCCGCGGCCTCCGCAAGGCGGTCGAGCTCGCCGGCTGGGGCGTCGAGGAGCAGAGCGGACTGCTCCATGACCGCGCGGGTCCGCACCCGGACGCGCAGAAGGCGTCGCGGTCCTGGAAGTATCGGTCGGGAATGCGCGGGCGCTCGTGTGCGCTGCGAGCGGCCGCGACCAGGACACCCACCACACTCTTCGGGAGGTCGGGATGAGGCTCGACGGCATCCACCACGTCACGTGCATCACCGCGAACGCGCCGCGGAACGTCGAGTACTACACCGGCGTCCTCGGCTTGCGGATGGTGAAGAAGTCGGTCAACCAGGACGATCCGACCGTCTACCACCTCTTCTACGCCGACGAGAACGGGACGCCGGGCTCCGACATCACGTTCTTCGAGTACCCCGACGCGCGCGACGGGCGCGCGGGCACGGGGATGATCCACACGGTCGTCTGGCGTGTCGGCTCGGAGGAGGCGCTCGAGTTCTGGCGCTCGCGTGTGGGTTCCGTTCCGTTCGTCGATCCCGACGGGTTGCGGCACGACCTCGTCGTCTCTTCGGTGCCCGACGCTCCGTTGATTGCCGAGCATCCCGAGATCCCGCGCGAGATGGCGCTGCAGGGGTTCGAGGGCGTGCGCGCGTACGGCGAGGAGCCGAAGGCATTCCTCGAGACGCTCGGCTTCGTGGATGGGATGACGCGCGGCAATTCGCGCCAGGGCTGGATCCGCTACGAGCCGGCACCCGAGCTGCCGGGCATCGGCGGCTCCGGCACCGTCCACCACGTCGCGTGGGCGTGCGAGATGGACGAGCAGGAGGCGTGGCGCGTGCGCGTGCACGAGGCGGGCGGGCACCCGACGCCGGTGATCGACCGCTTCTGGTTCCGCTCCGTCTATTTTCGCGAGCCGACCGGCGTCCTGTTCGAGATCGCAACGAAGGGGCCAGGCTTTGCCGCGGACGAGGATCCGACGCATCTCGGCGAGACGCTCATCCTGCCGCCGAACTTCGAGCACCTCCGCTCGCAGGTCGAGCCGCAGCTCACGCCGCTTCCGAAGACGCGTTAGTCGCCGGCCGTCACGCTCGCGAGCCCCGTCAAACTGTTCAGCAACACCCGCTAGCCGTGTCCCCGCCGGCCACGTCCGGTGCCAGGCACCGGACGTGGCTCCCACGGACATGTCCGTCGTGCGAAGAGCCTGCAAATCGGGATCGGGCGCTGTCGAATCGGACATGTCCGGTGCCTGGCACCGGACACGTCTCACGTGGACGCGTCTTTACTTGCCCGGTTCCGGAAGCGAGCTCGTGTCGACGACTTCGAAGTCGGAGCCCTTCAGCTCGCTCAGCGCGTGGAGCGCGTCGTTCGACCAGTGCGCGCTCGGCGCGCCCGAGACGTACCAGGGCGAGCCGTTGTCGGCGAGGATCATCCCGTAGACCTGCAGCGCAACGAGCACGACCCGCGCCTGGTTCGGGAACTTCGACAGGTCGATGCCCGGCTTCAGCCGCACGCGCAGACCCATGGGCGGCAGCGAGATGCTCGTCGAGCTCGACGCGAAGTGCCGCGCCGGATAGACGTACGCGCGGCGCGTCTTCGGCGCCGTGAAACGGAGCGCGTGGTCGATCGTGCCCTGCGCAACCTCGTCCCAGCGAACGAGGCCCGGGAGGATCGGCAGTCCCGCCGCGTCGGCGGACGTCCACCCGGCCGGCCGCAGCTTGTCGGACGAGAGGCTCCACGTCGCGCCCGAGCCGGCCTTCCAGCCGCGCGTCGTGTGCTGAAGGTCGTAGAGCTCGTACAGCCGGCACGTGCTCTTGTCGACGAGCAGCGCGTGGCGATCCCCGGTCGACTTGGCGCCGCCTTCGATGTGGACGTGTTTCGGGATCGGGTAGCGAACGTCGTCGGACTCGCTCGCGTACTGGAACCGCACGCGATACGTCGGCGTCGTCTTCGAGACGACGTCGTACGGGATCCCGATCGGGCCGCCGTTCCACTTCCCCGAGCCGAAGTCGGGATGGAGCGACGCGTTGAGGCCGATCGCCTTGATCATCGCCGCCGAGTCCTTCGCGACCGGGAGCGAGGCGACCGGCGTGTTCCACGGATTGTCCGCCGGGAAGATCTCGCACTTCGGCGCGTTCGGGAGCGGCGTCGCGTGGGCGGATCCGGCGAGCACGGCGATCGAGACGAGGGCTGCGAGGGCGAGCGGGCGGCGCACGCCTCTCAAGGTGCCAGCGAAACCGCCGGATAGCGGCCGCGCACGGAGTCGATGAACGCCGCCAGTTCCTCGGCGAGCCCTGCGTCGGAGAACTCGAGCACGTTCTCCGCGTTCATCTCGCCCGAGTGCGAGAGGTTGAAGCTCCCGACGAAGACCGTGTCGTCCACGACCGTCACCTTCGCGTGCATGTAGTCGTGCACCGAGCCCGGCGCGTACGGCGTCGTCACCTTTCCCGAGAACGGCGCGCCCGTCAGCGCCGCCCGCAGCATCGGGCCTTTCGCGTCCGGGATCCCCGTTGTTTGCTGGTTCTCGTGCCACTGATAGAGAACTTCGGAGATCTGCGTCGCGTCCACGACCCCCGCAAGGTCGATCTTTCCGGCGGAGACGACCTGCGCGAGCGCGTTGAGAATCGGGCCGTTCGAGATCACCGGCGAGGCGATCCGGATGCGCCGCTGCGCCGAGCCGATCGCGTGTGCGATCCGCTTCGCGAGCCTCTCGCCGCGGCGCGGGCAAAACCACGCGGCGACGCCGGGGGCGACGGGAGTCGTGTCGACCTTGCCGCTGTGTGCGACTCGCTGCGTGCGCCACAGCTGCTCGAAGTCCTCGAGGTAGCGCGCCGCGAGCGCCGCCGACTCGACCGTGACGATGACGTTCTCCTCGCGCGACCACGAGTCGACTGTCCAGTTCGTCGAGCCCGTCCACACCGTGGCGCCGTCGCGCACGACGTACTTGTGGTGCATGAGATCAGGGACGCCCGGGATCGCGAGCGTCGGGAACGGGAACGCCTCGACGAACGCGGGCACGGTCGTCGGCGGCGGGACGGGCTGGTCCTTGCGGTAGTCGACGTTGTACGCGAGCCGGATCGCGACGCCACGCTTGGCTGCCGCCGTGAACGCGTCATGGACTGCACCGCACGTCGCCGTCGGGAGGTTGACGTCGTAGATCGCGACCTCGAGCGTCTTCTCCGCCTTGGCGATGTACGCGGCGAGTGCGTTCGCGATGTCGGCGGCCGGCTGGCCGCCGTCGGTCAGCGTCCGGACTTCGACGCCATCCACGCTTGCTTGTGCTCCTTCTTCGCGGCCTGGTAGTCGGTCAGCGCCTGCGGCGAATCGACGTCGCCGAGCGTCGGATGGCCCGGGACGAGCTCGCGCGCGACCTCGACGCCAAAGCGCTTCGCGAGCACCGACCCGAGCGACTTGATCTTCATCTCGCCGAAGCCGGGCAGCCCGCCGATGCGCTTGCGGAGATCCTTGCCGTCCGTGGCCTCGGTCCAGATGCGCGATGCGTCGCCGCCGTAGTCCTCGACGACCGTCGCGGCGAGGTCGCTCACCCGCGTCGCCATCGATCCGGGGAAGCGGTGGATCGCGGGTTTCTCCCGGAAGAGCGGCTCGAGATCGGCCTTCGCGACGGCCGCCGGCTCGAGCGTCCCGAGCCGCTGCTTCAGCCGCAGCGGCCCGAGAAACGCCTGCTGAACGGTGACCTGCTGGTCGAGCGCGAACCCGACCAGCAGGGCGAAGGGGTCGGACGCGAGGAGGCGACATGCCTCCTCGTCGTCCGTGAACCAGAGCGCGTCGGGCACGCTCGGATCCTACTCTCGGGCTACTTCCCGAAGATCTTGTGGCCCGAGGTCTGCGTCGCGATCGCGGTGTGATCGCAGCTCGCGGTGTTGTTGTTCGCCTTCGTGCAGCTCGGGTTCGTGTTGCCGCCGCTGTGCCACTGGTCGGTGGAGTAGACGATCGACGCGAAGCCGGTCACCGGGCTCGCCGCGACGCCGAAGTCGTCGTACAGGTCGCGGTTGCCGGTGCACGACGCGCCCGACTCGCACACCGCACCGCGGTGGACGACCGGCGTTGCGGTGAACCGGCTCCAGCCCGACCCCGGCTTCAGCGCGTTGAGGTTCTGGGCGAAGCCGACCGTCCAGAGCGCGTTGTTGGGATACGTGTCCGGAACCTGCTTCGCGTTGTAGTACGACGTCTGGTAGTAGACGACGTCGAGCTTGCCGGGCGATCCCGCGCTCGACCACGGGAAGATCTGCGTTCCGTTCAGCGTCGAGATCCGGTACGGGCCGTGCCACGTCTTGCCGTGCGTCGTCGAGTACGAGTAGTAGACGTGATGGTCGTCGGTGTAGACGGAGTACACGTTCCCGGCCTTGTCGACGGAGACGTTCACGAACTGGTGGCCGTAGTCGGTGGTCGCCTTTTTGTTCACGTACACGGGGTAGTCGGTGAAGCTCTGGCCGCCGTCCGTCGAGACGGCCATGTACACGCCGTGGTAGCCGCACGTGCCGGCCGAGACGCCGAGCTGCGGCGCGCACGCGACCTCGTCCGCCGTCGTGATGGCGGAGTAGGTCTGGAAGATGTCGTGCGTCTTCGGGTCGATGGCGAGGTTGCCGATCTCGTTGTTTCCCGCCTGGAAGAGGTGGTTCGTGTCGATCGCGCTCGCGACCTGCGTGAACGTCGCTCCGGCATCGGTCGAGCAGTTGACGTCGATGTTCTGCGGGCCGTCGTGGTACGAGACGCAGACCTTCGACGCGCCGTCGGCCGCGATCCACTCGCGGTCGTCCGCTCCGCCGACGTCGGCGCCGACGGGATTGAGGCTCCACGTCTTGCCCCGGTCGGTGGACGTCGAGACGGAGATGTTCGCGAGCGTGAGGCTCGCGACGTAGACGTTGTAGTGATGCGAGGAGTTCAGCGCAGTCGCAGTCGCGAGGTCGGTGTCGCCGCCGCCCGGTGCGAAGCCGGTGTCGTTCGACGCCGAGCCCTGGTCGGGTGACGCGAGCGCGACGTAGTGGTGACCCGCGTCGAGCGAGCGCCACGCTTCGGTTCCGCTGCCGAGGCCGTTTTCCGAGGAGGCGTAGAACGCGCCCGCGGCGTCGGCGCGAATCGCCGGCTCCGCGGCGATGTTCGAGCATTTTTTCGAGCCGGGGCATTTCACGCCCGGCGTCTGTGCGAGTCCAAAGTTGACGAAGTGGGTCGTGCTCGTGCTTTTGGCCTGGCTCGCCGTGACGGAACCGGCGAGAAGGAGGAGGCCGACGATGGGGAGGCTGAGCCAGCGAAGTGTTGTCATAGGGCCGCGTTTCTCCCGCCGTGCCCTCGCTGAATCCGCGCATTGCCTCCTCTTTACGTGGAGTCGATACGGTCGAGCACCGCGCGCGGGAGGATCTCGAGCCGCACATACCGCTCGAACGCCTCCCGCCAGCGGCGATCCGCGTCCGCGGACGGGCGCAGGAAGACGGCGGCGCGGTCGAGATCGCCGTGCGCCACCGCGACGAGCGCGCCGGTGAGGGCGACTTCGTCGTCGGAGAACCCCGCAGCCGTCGCGATCGCGATCTCTTCCTCGAGGTTCGTGTCTGCGGAGAACGTCCGCCGACGCCGGGCAGCGGCCTTGAGCGCATAGAGCCGGCGCAGCTCCCCGAGCGGGTCGGCGTGGTTGTCGACGCGGAGGTCGACGACGCGCGCCCACGGCTCCTCCTCTGCATCGCCGGAGACGACGACGAGCGCCGCAGCCTCGCGCCCGCGGAAGTCGCCGCCGGCCGCCTCCGCCGCGTCGAGCGCTGCGAGGAGTCGCTCGCCGAGCTCGCCTTCTGCCGCCTCGAACGCATCGGCCGCAGCCGTCCACACCTCTGCTGACGCGAGCATGTTCCCTTGCGCCGAAACGCCGGGGCGCGCGGTGTGACCGCAGTCGGCGATGCATGCCGCGCCTGTGTGTGCGGCCGTTCTGCCGTCGGCGGAGAGGAACGCGACCTGCCGAAAGTCCCGCCGCTCGTCGCCGGAGAGCAACTCCGCGAGCGCGTCTTCCGGGCTCGCTCCGCCGCCGAGGAGATCGAGCCCGCGCGGCCCGTACCCCGGCTCCGTGAACGACTGCGTCGCGACGGCGCCGACACCGGGTCGCGCCCAGGCGCAGATCCCGACCCCGAAGGCGCGCGACTGGACGGCGACGCCGAGCTCGCCCGTCTTCGCGTCTTTGCCCACGATCGAGTACGTCATGCGTTTCTCACGGCTTGGGCGAGCCTATCGCGCGAACACGTGTTCGGCGGTATGCTCGGACGATGGCCGCTCTCGACGTCTTCAGCCCCGAGACGAAGGCCTGGTTCGAGCGGAATTTCGCGGCTCCGACTCCCGCGCAGGAGAAGGGCTGGCCGGTCATTTCGAGCGGCAAGAGCGTGCTCATCCAGGCGCCGACCGGGTCGGGAAAGACGCTCGCGGCGTTCCTCTCGGCGATCGACCGCCTGACGCCGGCGCCCGCGCAGGGCTTGCGTGTTCTCTACGTCTCGCCGCTCAAGGCGCTCAATTACGACGTCGAGCGGAACCTCCGCGGGCCGCTCGCCGGGCTGCGCTCGGAGTTGCGCGTCGCGGTGCGCACGGGCGACACGCCGCAGAAGGAGCGCACGGCGATGCTCCGCAACGCGCCCGACATCCTCATCACGACGCCGGAGTCGCTGTTCCTCATGCTCACGTCGCAGGCGCGCGAGCTGTTGCGGAGCGTCGACACGCTCATCCTCGACGAGGTGCACGCGGTCGCGGGGACGAAGCGCGGAGCGCATCTCGCCCTCTCGGTCGAGCGGCTCGAGGCGCTGACGGAACAACCGCTACAGCGGATCGGCCTCTCGGCGACGCAGCGTCCGCTCGAGGAGATCGGCAGGTTCGTCGGGGGTGGACGCCCGATCGAGCTCGTCGACGCGGGCGTCGCGAAGGAGCTCGACCTCGAGGTCGTCGTCCCGGTCGACGACATGCGCGAGCTCGGCTCGACTGCGTCGTTGAACCAGAGCGAGTACGAGCGGGGCGCCGGCGACTCGTACGTCACGCCGGGCCGCGAGGTCGGTGCGCGCTCGATCTGGCCGAGCATCTATCCGGCGCTCGTCGACCTCGTGAAGCAGCACCGCTCGACGATCGTCTTCGTCAACAACCGCCGCCTCGCCGAGCGGCTCGCGCTGCGACTGAACGAAGCGGCGGAGGAAGAAATTGCGCGCGCGCACCACGGCTCGCTCGCGCGCGAGCAGCGGACGATCATCGAGGAAGACCTCAAGGCGGGGCGGATCCCGTGCCTCGTCGCGACGTCGTCGCTCGAGCTCGGCATCGACATGGGCGCGGTCGACCTCGTCATCCAGGTCGAGTCGCCGAAGTCGGTCGCGCGCGGGCTGCAGCGGATCGGCCGCGCCGGGCACTCGCTCGGCGAGGTCTCGCGCGGGCGCATCTTCCCGAAGTTCCGCGCCGACCTCCTCGAGTCGGCCGTCGTCGCGCAGCGGATGCGCGCGGGCGCGATCGAGGAGACGCAGATCCCGCGCAATCCCTTGGACGTGCTCGCCCAGCAGATCGTCGCGATCTGCGCCGACGAGGACATCGAGGTCGCCGAGCTCCTCGATCTCGTTCGCCGCGCGTATCCGTTCGCGGAGCTCTCGCGGGCGCAGCTCGAGAACGTCCTCGACATGCTCGCGGGCCGCTATCCGTCTGACGAGTTCGCCGAACTTCGCCCGCGCATCGTCTGGGATCGCACCGCGGGAGTCATCCGCGGCCGGCCCGGCTCGCGGCGGCTCGCGGTGACGAACGCGGGGACGATCCCCGATCGCGGCTTGTTCGGCGTCTTCATCGCCGGCACCGAGCCCGCGAGCCGCGTCGGCGAGCTCGACGAGGAGATGGTGTACGAGGCGCGTGCCGGCCAAGTGATCATGCTCGGCGCGTCGTCGTGGCGGATCGAGGACATCACCCGCGACCGCGTGCTCGTCACTCCGGCGCCCGGCGTGCCCGGCGCGGTGCCCTTCTGGAAAGGCGAGGGCGTTGGCCGCCCGTACGAGCTCGGCGCGGCGATCGGCAAGTTCACGCGGGAGGTCGTCGCGCAGAAGGAGCCGACGATTCCCGATCTCGACCCGCGTGCGCAGGCGAACCTCATCGCGTATCTCCGCGAGCAAGAGAGCGCGACCGGAGCTGTCCCGTCCGACAGAACCGTCGTCGTCGAGCGCTTCCGCGACGAGATCGGCGACTGGCGGATCTGCATCCTCACGCCGTTCGGCGCGCGCGTGCACGCGCCGTGGGCGATGGCGGTCGGCGCGCGCCTGCGCGAGTCGCTCAGCCTCGAGGTGCAGTCGATCTGGTCGGACGACGGCATCGCGTTCCACCTGCCCGATGCCGACACGCCGCCCGCGACCGACCTGCTCATTCTCGATCCCGACGAGCTCGAAGATCTTGTGGTCGCGGAGGTGGGGCAGACGGCGCTGTTCGGCGCGCGGTTCCGAGAGAACGCTGCGCGCGCGCTGCTCATCCCGCGTCGCCGGCCGGGCGAGCGCACGCCGCTCTGGCAGCAGCGGCTCAAGGCGCAGGGCCTCCTCCAGGTCGCGCGGAAGTACTCGAGCTTCCCGATCGTGCTCGAGACGTATCGCGAGTGCCTGCAGGACGTCTTCGACCTCCCGGCGCTGAAGCGGCTGCTCGGGCAGATCCGCGCGCGCGAGCTCGACCTTGTCGACGTCGAGACGAGCAGCGCGAGCCCGTTCGCGTCGTGGCTCCTCTTCGACTACATCGCGACGTACATGTACGAGGACGACACGCCGCCGGCGGAGCGGCGTGCGCAGGCGCTCTCGCTCGACCGCGACCTGCTCCGCGAGCTGCTCGGCCAGGAGGAGCTGCGCGAGCTCATCGACGCCGACGCGCTCGCCGAGGTCGAGGCGTCGTTGCGGCCGTTCGCGAAGGACTCCGAGGCGCTCCACGACGTGTTGCGTCTGCGCGGCGACCTGCGCGTGGGCGAGTTCGACGAGTCGCACGCCGCGATCCTCGAGGCGGAGCGGCGCGCTATCCGCGTGCGGATCGCCGACGACGAACGGCTCATCGCGGCCGAAGACGCAGGCCGCTACCGCGATGGCCTCGGCGTGATGCCGCCCGGCGGATTGCCCGACGTCTTCCTCGAGCCGGTGCCCGATGCGCTGGTTTCGCTTGTCGCGCGGTATGCGCGCGGCCGCGGGCCGTTCACGACCGCCGAGGCGTCGGCGTGGTTCGGCGTGGACGTCGAGGACGAACTCCGCCGGCTCGAACGCGACGACAAGCTCGTGCGCGGCGAGCTACGGCCCGGGGGAACGGAGCGCGAGTGGTGCGACGCCGACGTGCTGCGCCGCCTACGCCGTGCCTCGCTCGCGGCGCTCCGGCGCGAGGTCGAGCCGACGGAGCAGGTGGCGCTGGGCCGCTTCCTCCCGAGCTGGCACGGGATCGACCGGCGCGCGTCGCTGCGCGAGGCGCTCATCCCGCTGCAGGCGCTCGCGCTGCCCGTCTCGCTGTGGGAGTCGGAGCTCTTGCCGCGGCGCGTGCCCGGGTACCGGCCGGAGCAGCTCGACCAGCTGTGCGCGTCGGGCGAGCTCGTCTGGGTCGGCGCTGGGCTCGATCGCGTGGCGGTCTTCTTCCGGGATGACGCTGCGGTGCTCGGCCGTCCGTCCGCGGCGCCGGCGCCCGAGGGTGAGACACACGACGCGATCCGCGCAGCGCTCGCCGGCGGCGCGAAGTTCTGGTCCGAGCTCGCGGTCGAGGACGCGCTTCCCGCGCTGTGGGATCTCGTGTGGGCGGGAGAGGTGACGAACGACGCGTGGGCGCCGCTTCGCGCCGAGCGCCGCTACCAGGCGCCTCGCCCGGACCGCCGCGTGCGCCGCTTCTCACGCGCGCGGATGCAGCAGACGACCGCGACGCAGGGGCGCTGGTCGCTCGCGGCGCCGCTGTTCGACGGCATCGCCGACCGCCGCGCGCTCGCCGAGCTCCTCCTCGAGCGGCACGGAATCGTCACGCGCGACTGCGTGCGCGCGGAGGGAATCGCCGGCGGCTACGGCGCGGTCTACGGCGAGCTCAAGGCGCTCGAGACGATCGGCGCCGCGCGCCGCGGCTACTTCGTCGAAGGACTCGGCGGCGCGCAGTTCGCGCTCGGCGGCGCGGTCGAGCGCCTCCGCGAGCTCCGCCCGCGTGAGGGAGACGAGCAGGAACCGCTCGTACTCGCTGCCGCCGACCCGGCCCAGCCGTACGGCGCCGTTCTCCCCTGGCCGAAGCGCTCAGGCGCGCGCGCCGCGCGCGTCGCCGGCGCGCACGTCGTTCTGCTCGGCGGCGAGCCGGCGCTCTTCGTCGAGCGTGGCGGCCGCTCGCTCGTCCCGCTCCGCGAGCCCGATGACGAATGGCTGCGCCCGGCGCTCGAGGCGCTCGTCGCCTTCGTGAAGCACGGAGGAGCAAAGCGTCTCGCAGTCGAGCGCTTCGACGGCGAGCCGGTCACGGAGACGGACGTCATGCCGCTCCTCGTCGAAGCCGGCTTCCTCGCCGGCCCGCGCCGCGCCGTTCTTCGCGCGTAGCCCGTAACCGATTTGGGACTTCTGCCGTTGTCCGATCTGCACACCAGGTCGTTCAACCATTCAGCAGGAGGTTGTTGTTGTGGGTATCGGAGTCAGCTTGATCTTGATTGCCGTGGGAGCCATCCTCGCGTTCGCCGTCCATGTGACGACGACCGGCTTCAACGTCAACACCATCGGTTACATCCTGCTCGTCGTCGGCATCGTCGGCGCGCTCATCTCGCTCGCGTTCTGGTCGAGCTGGGGCGGCGTGTCCCGGCGCCGGACCGTCGTCGACGAAGGCCCCGTCACGGGTCGGCGCGCGGTCGTCCAGGACGAGATCGTCTAAGAACTTCCTGCGGGCGGCGGCCATCTGCGCCGCCGCGCGCCACTAGCTCAGCCGTCGAGGAGCTCGCGGACGAGCTCGGCGGCGGGCATCTCGCGCGCTCGCCGCGCGGCCGTACCGCCCATGAAGAGCGGCCCGACCTTCGCGGACACCGCCCGCTGCTCGCCGTACGGAAGCGGGGGAGGGCCGACGATCAGCTCGTCGATGACCGGCGTCCGCGCCATCCGCGCCGCGCGTCCGGTGTACGCGTCGGTGACCACGGTTTCGTACGTCCGCAGCGCCTCGAGGTGCTCGGGTCGCGCTCCGCACTCCGGCGTGAACAGGAACGCCGTCCCGACCTGAACTCCGGCCGCGCCGAGGTCGAGCGCCGCGCGGACGGAGTCGCGCGTCGTGATGCCGCCCGCCGCGATGACGGGCACGTCTCCCACGCATGCGGGCACAAGCTCTGCGAGCGGCACGAGCTCGTCGCCGAGGAACGAGCCGCGGTGCCCGCCCGCCTCCGCACCCTGCGCGACGATCGCGTCCACGTCGAGAGCCCGCGCCTCCGCCGCCGTCGTCGCCGTGCCGAGCACCGTGATCCCGCGCTCGCGGAACGGCGCCGGATCGACCCGTGCGAACGTGGAGGAGAAGACAGGCGGCCGCTCGTCGAGCACGACGTCGTACAGCGCTTCGTCGGAGTACGGCGGCGAAAAGAGGTTGACCGCGAAGGGCAGGTCGCCGAGCGCTGCGCGCACGGAACGGATCGTCTCCCGCAGCTCGTCCGGCGAGAGGAGCGCGCCCGCGATCGACCCGAGCGCTCCCGCGCGCGACACCGCGATCGCGAGCCCGGGCGACTGCACACCCGCCATCGGCGCCTGCACGAGCCGGAACATCAGGCGGGAACGAGCTTGTACCCGGAGCCCCGCACCGTCAGCAGCCGCTCCGGCCGCGTCGGGTCGCGCTCGATCTTGCGCCGCAGATTCGAGATGTGCACCTCGCACGCGTGCTCGTCGCCGACATACTCGCTCGCCCACAGGTGCTGCATGAGCTCGCGGCGGGAGATGACCGCGTCCGGCCGCTCGGCGAGGAGCGACAGCACCTTGAACTCCGACAGCGTGAGATGGACGCGCTCGCCGTCGACGTGCACCTCGTGGCGGCCGAGATCGAGGCGCAGCCCGCCGAGCTCGCGCACCGTCGCGTTCCCGCCCGCGCGGTCGAGCTCTCGGCGCCGGAGAATCGCGCGGACGCGGCTCAAGAGCTCCGCGCCCGAGAACGGCTTCGTCACATAGTCGTCGGCGCCGAGCTCGAGGCCGAGCACGCGATCCGCCTCGGCGTCGCGGGCGGTGAGCATGAGGATCGGAACGTCGCTCTCGGCCCGCAGCGCCTTGCAGACCTCGGTGCCGGAGAGGCCCGGCAGCATCACGTCGAGGATCACGAGGTCGTACCCGCCGGTCAGTCCCGCCTCGAGCGCGCTCTGTCCGTCGCGTTCCTCGTCCACCTCGAATCCCTCGCGGCGCAGCGGGAATGCGACGACGTCGCGCACGCCCGCGTCGTCGTCCACGAGGAGAATCCGTTCGCTCATGCCGTCATCCTCTCGCGCACGCGCGCGCCGGCGAGGACGATGCGGAAGACGGTGCCCTCGCCCGGCGAGGAGTCGAGTTCGATGCGGCCGCCGAGCGTGCGCACCGACTCGCGCACGATCGCGAGCCCGAGACCGAAGCCGTCGGCGTCGCGCTCGCCGCGGTAGAAGCGGTCGAAGACGTGGCGCTGCACGTCGGGACTGATCCCGGGGCCGGAGTCCTCGACCTCGATCGTCACGGAGGTGCCACGGCGATACGCGCGGAGGACGACCGAGCCGCGCGCCGTGTGCTTCGCCGCGTTCTCGCCGATGTTCCGCAGCGCCTGCTCGAGGAGATCGGGATTCGACTCCACCGTCAGATCCTCCGGTGCCTCGACGTCGATGGAGACACCGTCGTGCGGTCGCAGCTCGGACGCGACGTCGCGCAACAGAGCGGCGACGGCGACGGCTTCGACGCGCGGCGCCTCGGTGCCCGCATGCGCGCGCGCAAGCGTGAGCATCGCCCGCGCGAGCCGGGCGAGCCGTCCAGATTCGCGTTCGATGTGGGCGAGGAAGCGGTCGCGCTCGACCGGGTCGTCCTTTGCGCCCGCCTGGAGCACGTCGACCGCGCCGATGATCGTCGTGAGCGGTGTGCGCAGCTCGTGCGCCGCGTTCGAGACGAACTCGCGCTCGGCGAGCTCGCGCCGCTCCTGCTCGGTGAGGTCGTCGATGACGAGCAACGCCCAGTCGGTGTCGGGCTGGGACGGGATGCCGACGACGCCGAACGCGCGGTTCTCGTCGGGCGTCACGTGGACGTGCACCGGCGTCGACCGCTCCTCGAAAAGCGTCTGCGCGAACTCGCGAAGCCCGAAACCGGGCCACGGCTCGGGCAGCGGATCTCCCTCCGCGAGCCGCCCGCCGAGCAGCCGCCGCGCCTCCGCGTTCGTGTAGTGGACGACGAGATCCTGGTCGATCGTTAGCACTCCCTCGTGGAGGCTCTCGAGCAGGAGTTGCAAGCGGTCGCGCTCGGCCTCGAGGCGCCGGAACGAACGGCGGAGCTGCCGCCGCATCCGGTCGAAGCTCAGCGCGAGCACGCCGAACTCGTCGCGAACGCGGTAGTGGAGCGGCGTCTCGAAGTCGCCGCTTGCGATCCCTTCGGCCGCGAGAGTCAGCCGCCGCAGCCGCAGCGCGATCAGTTGCGCGAGGAGGAGCCCGACGATCACACCGATCACGCCGGCGATCACGCCCGCGCGGAGCGCCTCGCCGTTGACGGTGTCGATCGCCTCGGCGAGGTCGGGGAGGTGCGCGACGGCGACGAGAGCGCCGCCGCGGTACGGGACGCCGGCGACGTAGACGCCGCCGTCCGCGGTACCGCGGCTGAACTCGTGTCCCGCGAGCGCGGCGGTCACGGCGTCGCGCTCGAGCTGCGTCGGTGCCGTTCCGGCTGTCGCGTAGGTGTGGAACTCGCTCCCGAGTGCCGACTGCGATTTCTTCGTTGCGAGGCGCGCGTCTTTCAGCGCGACTGCTTGGCCGTGGCGGCGAAACGCGGCTTCGGAGCGGTTCGAGAACTGCGCCACGACGATCGCGGTCGACGTCGCCGCGACGACCGCGAATGCGATCCCGAGCCACCAGCGCACCCCGATAAAACGCCTGCGCATGTCGCTAATCGTAGGCTTCGTGACGTGCCCGAAGGCGACTCGCTCCATCGCGCCGCGGCGCGGCTCCAGGTTCTCGTCGGGCAGAAGGTCGAGGTCGAGACGCCCAACCCGCGCGCTGCGGCGAAGCGCCTCGCCGAGCGTCTCGACGGCCGGATCCTCGAGCGCGTCCATGCCGAGGGGAAGAACCTCTACCTCTCGTTCGCCGGCGGCCTCGTCCTGCGCAGCCATTTGCGGATGAACGGCCGCTGGCGTGTCGAGCCCCGCGGCACCGCCAGGCGCGGCACGCCGTGGCTCGTCCTCCGCGGCGACGAGTACGAGGCCGTGCAGTGGAACGGGCCGGTCCTCGAGCTTGTGACAAGTTGTCACAAGCGAGATTCTGTTCCGGATGTCGTGACAGAGGAGCCCGAAGCGGCGCGGTTCCGGTCGACCGACCAGAGCCGGGCCGTCGGCGATGCGCTGCTCGACCAGCGGATCGTCGCCGGGATCGGGAACATGTGGAAGGCCGAGGCGCTGTGGGAGGCGCGCGTCTCGCCGTGGCGCGCGCTCGCCGACGTCTCCGACGACGAGCTCGACCGCGTTCTCGGAATTGCGCACCGGCAGATGGCAGCGAGCGTCGTCGGCGCGCGCCCGCTGCGGCACGTCTACCGGCGCGCCGGCCGCGCATGTCACCGCTGCGGCTCGGTCATCCGCTCGGCGCCGCAGGGCGAGCATGCGCGCACCGCGTACTGGTGCCCCGGCTGCCAGGTAGGAGGCAAACCGCCCGTGTCGTAGGAAGTCCGACAGTGCGCTCGCCGGTTCTCCACGACACGCTTCAACGCTTCTGCCTCGGCGCGTTCGCCGTGTTCGTCGGCGAGCTCGACAACGGCGGCTCGCTGCCCTTCTCCTTCGAGGAGCACGGCTCGCCCGGAAAGCCGTCGCTGTACGAGTACCGCCCGCTCGTGCGCGGCTTCGTCGAGACGCGCGCGGACCGGCTGTACGAGCGGCTCGACGTCGCCGACGCGATCGCCGATCTCGAGCGCGAGCCCGCGGCGCGGATCTTCGCGGCCGCGTACGACGCGCGCGCCAACCAGCACTACGCGATCTACCGGAGCGTCCTCGTCCCGCTCCTCGTGAAGGTCTCCGAAGGCTGCGGCGGGTTCGACTGGGACGACGAGGTCTTCGAGAAGGCGTACGCCGAGCTCGAGGACACGATCTTCGGCGACGGCCACGCATACGGCGCCGTTGCGCCGCTCGTCGGTCTGAGTGTCGGCACGCCGATCGAGCTCGGCGACGGGATTCGCGTGCGCCAGGCCGCGCACGGCGAGCTCTCGGCGATGTGGCCGGAGGCGAACGGGTTGCTCCCGCGCGACTTCGGCCGCGAGGTCGATCGGATGTGCGTGCTCGAGCTTGAGCGGACGCTTCCGGCGGGTTCGTTGGAAGGCCCCGACGCGCCGGGCGAGCTCGGCGACGCTGTCACGGCGATCCGGCTTGCGACCGCTGCTCCCGTCGCCGCGGGGCCTGTGCTGTTCGAGCGGCTTGACTGGCGGCCGTTCGGGATCCGTCCCGTCCTGCCGATCGCCGCGACGGCGCCGCCCGGGGAGCCGACGCGACTCGATCCGTTCCGCGCCGGTGTCGCGGCCGATCTGCGCGTGCGCCTCGCCGTCGCCGACGACGACCTCCGTCTCGGTGACGCGCTCGACCGTTGGGAGCTCGCGCTGTTCCAGACCGATCCGTTCCGCGCAGACCAGCTTCGGCATGCGCTCGACGGCGCGCTCGGCGAAGGCGACGGCGCGTGGGCCGCGGTCATGCGCGGCGCGGCGCTGCTCGGCGAGACGCCGCAGGAGAAGGCCACGCTCGCGGAGCGCCTGCGCGAGCCGACGTGCGAGATCGTGCGGCAGCTTCTCGTCGCGGTGCTCCTCCACGAAGACCGCGGCGCACTCGTCCGCGAGCTCGACGACGTTCTGCTCGGCTCGCCCGAGCGCACGCCAGATCGCCAGCGTCGCGCGAGCTAACCGGCACAGACACGTCACAGTTTCCCGCGTAGCCTCGGGTCATGGATGAGGCGCGCGCGGTACTGGCTCGACTCGAGCGGATCGAGACACTCGACCGGCAAGGTGCCGCCGCGCCCGCGCTCCTCGCGGAACTGCGCGAGCTCGTCCGCGAGGCAACGGAGTGGGCGGAGATCGAAGACGACCCCGACGCGCGAGCCGCGGCGGAGGCGCTGCTAGTGGCCGGCGACCGCGGGGCCGCTCGCGACGAAGTCCTTCTCCCGAACTAGGAGGAACGCGAGGACGGCACCGGCAAACAGGACGAACGCCGCGACAAGGAGTATCGAGTTCATGCCGTGGATAAAGGCCGCCTTCGCGACTGTCGCGAACGGTTCGCTCTGCGGGATCTGTCCTGACGCGATCGCTTGAACGATCGATCCGTGTCCTGAGGTCGAGACGTACTGGATCCCAGGCGTACGAAGGGACGAAGCGATCTCGTTCTGGAAGATCGCGCCCAAGGCAGCGATGCCGGTCGCGATCCCGACCTGCCGGAACGTGTTGTTGATCCCCGAGGCCATTCCGGCCCGCTGCGGCTCGACGACGCTGACCGCCGTCGCGGCGAGCGGCGCGTTGACGAGGCCGATCCCGATCCCACCGACGATGAAGCCCGGCATCAGTGCGGAGGCGGTCGACGACGGCGTCAGTCCGTGCATGAGCACGAGCGAAAGGCCGACAACGGCGAGTCCGCCACCGAGAAAGATCCGGACGGGGAACCGCGACGACAGCCGCCCGGCGAGCGGAGCGACGAAGAACGAGACGAGCGTCAGCGGCAGGAAGATCACGCCGGTCTTGACCGCGGAGTAGCCGACGACGTTCTGGAGATAGAGCGTCAGGTAGAGGAACATCGAGAACATCCCGGCCGAGATCGCGAACGCCGTGATCTGCGCGCCGGTGAACGTCCGTACGCGGAAGAGCCGGATCTCGAACATCGGCGAGCGCTGCCGGAGCTCGACGAACGCGAACGCGACGAGCAGCACCGCGGCGGTCGCGAACAGGCCGACGATCCACCCGCTCGACCAGCCCCACTGGGAGCCGTTGAACAGCGCGATCACGAGCGCGAACAGTCCGGGCGTCAGCGTGAGGAAGCCGGCAAGGTCGAAGCCGCCCGCCTCCTCATTCCGCGACTCGTGCAGCTCGCGGATCCCGCCGGCGACGACTGCGATGCCGATCGGCACGTTGACGAAGAAGATCCAGCGCCAGCCGGCGTACGTCGTGAGCGCGCCACCCACCAAAGGCCCGATCGCCACCGCCATTCCGATCGTCGCGCCCCAGATCCCGAACGCCGTCCCGCGCTCGCGGCCGTGGAACTCCTGCGCGATGATCGCGAGCGAGACGGCGAACATCCCGGCGCCGCCGATCCCCTGCAGGCCGCGCGCGATGATGAGGAAGTACGGCGAGTTCGCCGCACCGCACAGCGCCGAGGCGAGTGTGAACAGCCCGATCGACACGAGGAACACGCGCTTCCGTCCGTACAGGTCGCCGAGCGTTCCGGCGTTGAGGATCGTCGCCGCGAGCGTCAGCGCGTACGCGTCCACGACCCACTGCAGCTGCGTGAACGACGTGTGCAGCTCTTTCTGGATGTCGGGCAGCGCGACGTTGACTACGGTGATGTCCAGGAGGAGCATGAACACCGCGATGCAGACGACCGTCAGTACGCGCCACTTCCTCTCCATCCCGCGGAACCTACCGATGGAGGAGTGGCCGATGCGGTTGCGAAGATCCACTCGGGATGCCGCCTACCTGGTTGATGCAACGACCGCAGGAGCGGACCGTGGATAACGGTCCGACGGTCGCGCGCACCATCGCCTTCGCGAACCAGAAGGGCGGAGTCGCGAAGACGACGACGACGCTCAACCTCGGCGTCGCGCTCGCGGAGCAGGGCAAGCGCGTCCTCGCGATCGACCTCGACCCGCAGGGGAACCTCACGATGTCGCAGGGATGGAACCCCGACGAGATCGACCGCTCGATGTTCGACGTCCTCGTCCACCGGCTCCCGATCACCGAGATCATCCGCACGAACGAGATCGATGTCGGCGTCGCCTCGATCGACCTCGCTGGCGCCGAGCTCGCGCTCTCCTCGATGATCGGTCGCGAGCGCGCGCTCGAGAAGGCGCTCGCGCCGGTGAAGGAGAGCTACGACTACATCCTCATCGACACGCCGCCGTCGCTCGGGCTGCTGACGATCAATGCGTTCGTCGCGTCCCAGGGCGTCATCGTCCCCGTCCAGTGCGAGTACCTCTCGCTGCGCGGTCTCGTCCAGCTCGAGAACACGCTGACGATGATCCGCGAGAATCTCAACCCGGACGTCGCGATTCAGGGCATCCTGCCGACGATGTTCGACAAGAGGCTTCTCCACTCGCGCGAGGCGGTCGAGATCCTGACGGAGAACTTCGGCGATCTCGTGCTCCAGACGAAGATTCGCAAGACGGTGCGCTACGCCGAGGCGCCGGTGAAGGGCCAGTCCATCCTGAAGTACGACCCGAGCGGCGACGCGGCACTCATGTATCGCCGGCTCGCGAAGGAGGTGCTCGATGGCGCGTCGTCGCGCGAGCATGCGTGAGGGTCCGCTGGCGGAACTGTTCAAGGCGACGGAGGCGGCGCAGAAGCAGGCGCAGCAGAGCGGGGAAGAGCCCGCCGAAGCCCCAGTCGAGGGCGACGCGCCGGCGCAGCAGACCATCGAGAACGCGGTCGCGCCCGAAGCTCCCGCCGAGCGGGAGGAGCGGCCGGTCGACGAACGAACGGTCGAGCACGTCCCGAGCTGGGAAGAGGAAGAGGGCGCGGTCGAGGTCGAGTCCGAGCCGCTGCCCGTCCACAAGTCCGAGCCGATCCCGGTGCCGGAACCGGAGCCAGAGCCCGAGCCGAAGATTTCGTTAGAGCCGCCGCCGCGCTTCATCGAGCGGATGCCCGAGGCGCCGCCGACGCTCCACCGCTCGACCGCGGCCGCCGCCGATGCGGGCGCATACCTCGCCGTGATCAAGGTCATCGGCGTCGGAGGCGCGGGCATCAACGCCGTGAACCGGATGATCGACGCCGGCATCACGCAGGTCGAGTTCATCGCGGTCAACACCGACATGCAGGCGCTCCACGTGAGCGACGCGCCGGTGAAGATCCACATCGGGCAGGAGCTGACCCAAGGACTCGGCTCCGGCGCCGACCCCGACGTCGGGCGGCGCGCGGCCGAGGAGGATTACGACGCGCTCCGCCAGGAGCTTCGTGGCGCCGACATGGTCTTCGTCGCCGCGGGCGAGGGCGGTGGCACCGGCTCCGGCGCGGCGCCGGTCGTCGCGAAGATCGCGCGCGATCTCGGAGCGCTCACCGTCGGCATCGTCACGACTCCGTTCAAGTTCGAGGGCACGAAGCGGCGCACCCAGGCAGAGAAGGGCGTCGCCGAGCTCCGCGCCGCGTGCGATACGACCATCGTCATCCCGAACGACCGGCTCCTCGAGGTGCTCGAGAAGTCGACGTCGATGCTCGACGCGTTCAAGGTCGCCGACGACGTTCTCCGCCAGGGCGTGCAGGGCATCACCGACCTCATCACGATGCCCGGCCTCATCAACCTCGACTTTGCGGACGTGCGCACGATCATGGCGAACTCCGAGTCGGCTCTCATGGGCATCGGCTTCTCCTCAGCCGGCGTCGAAAGCCGCGCGCGCGAGGCGGCCGAACGAGCGCTGCGCTCGCCGCTCATCGACGCCGAGATCACGGGCGCGACGGGGATCCTGCTCTCCATCGCCGGCGGCGACGACCTCTCGCTCATCGAGGTGAACGAGGCCGCCGAGGCGATCCGCGCCGCGGCGATGGACGACACGAACATCATCTTCGGCGCGACTGTCGACGACCGGCTCACCGGCCAGGTCTGGGTCACGGTCGTCGCGACGGGCTTCGGCGGACGCGGCCGGCGGTCGACGCGGAGCGAAGGCGGCGGCTGGTCGCTGCCGGGCATCGGCCGCAAGTCGGGGTCGGGTGGGGACGAGGATCTCGACGTCCCGGGCTTCATGCGCCAATAGGCGTGCGTGACGATGCCGGGCCACGGCGTCGTATCTTGAGCGTGATGAAGCGAGCTGCTCTTTGCGCGCTGGGTCTTCTCGCCCTCGCGCTCGCCGGCTGTGGTTCCGCGAGAATTACCCATTCCGAGCCGACTCACGGGCCGCATGGACGGCCGGCTCACGGCTCGCTCGTTGTCGAGATTCGGATGGTGGGCGGGCCGGTGGGTGAGTCCATGCGCCGAGGAGGCGGCAAGGTCGTCGTCTACAGCGGCCGGCGCCGCGTCGGCGCCATGCACGTCAAGCCGGGTCACCGCGGCCGGATCGCGCTTCTGCCGGGCAACTACAGCCTCGGGCTCGACAACCGGCCACCGACGCAACTGCTGGGATGCCAGCCGAAGCTCGCCACGGTGCGCGCGAGTGAAACCACGAACTACACGCTGTCGTACGGCTGCGACGTGCCGTAGCCGTAGGCTGCGTGCGATGGACGCCTTCCTCGCGATCGCCTCGAAACGCGACGTCCGCGACTACGCGTCGACGCCGGTCCCGCGGGACGTGTGCGACCGGATCCTCGATGCGGGGCGCCTTTCCGGAAGCTCGCGCAACACGCAGAAGTGGGAGTTCGTCGTCGTGGCCGGCGCAGCGCAGGAGCGGCTCGCCGACGCGGTATATGCGCCGGAGAACGTGCGCGCCGCGACGCTCGTGATCGCGATCGTCGGCGAGGCGGGCGGCTTCGACGTCGGGCGCTGCGCGCAGAACATGATGCTCGCCGCGTGGGCCGAGGGCGTCGGATCGTGCCCGAACGGCGTGCGTGATCCCGAGGTCGCGACGGAGATTTGCGGCGGCGAGGTCAAGGCGGTCATCTCGCTTGGCTATCCGGCGAAGGAGCGCCGCGAGCGCAGAGCGGAGGAATGGTCGGCCAGCGCGAATCGCAAGTCGCTCTCCGACCTCGTCCGCGAAGTCAGCTAGCCAGCGCTCCTACGAGAGCCGCCGATCGTCGCGGTCCCACAACTCCATCCCAAACCCCCACCCACCCACGGGGGGAGAAGGATGCGTGACAAAGTGTGTCGCCGGACACACGACTTCGTGCCAACACTCCGCTAGCCGAAAGAGAACGTCAGCCGGACAGTCTCCGCCCCGCGCGTCGTCAGCTCGAGCATCCCGTCGCTCGAGCGCGCAAGCGTCCCGGCCGACGCGTGCCAGTACGGCGACCAGTGCACGGCGATCCGATACGCACCCGCGCGCTCGGTGCGCACCGTAAGGCTCGACCCGCCGAACGCGAGTACCCGCGCGCCCGTGATCCCGCGTGCCCGCGGCACCGCGTAGATCGTGATGTGCGGGGAGGCGTAGACGCGCCGGAGCGCCGTCCGGACGATCGCCGCCTCGCGTCGCGAGCTGTAGTCGGTCGGCGCGTCCGAGAGCACGACGTACTCGACGCCGAGCGTGTGGAGCCACACGACGTACTCCGACGCGGTGAAGCTCCGATAGAGGATCGCGTTCGTGGGGAAGTCCTTCTGCCGAAACCAGCCGCGCACGATCGGGATCCCCGACTCCGGGAGGTAGTACGCGGGCCAGTGCGCGGTCGTGTCGACGGCCTCGACGCGGTAGCCGGTTCGCAGGTGCGCGTGCAGCCACGTGAGCGGAGCGCGCCAGACGGCGGCGCTCTTCGTCACGTCGTCGGCGCCGCGATTCCAGCCAGCGACGAGCGGCGTGACGTTCCACGCGAGCGCCGCCACCGCGACGAGGACAGCGACCGGCGCGGGCCGCCAGCGGCGTAGAGCGAAGACGAGCAGCACGACGGGGAAGGCGACGTACCGGAGCCGCGCGATGTTCTCTCCGAGGTCGCTTGGCACGATCCAGACCGCGACGACGGCGACGGCGTACGCCGCGAAGACCGCGCGCAGCACGCGCGCCTCGCCGACGCGCCACGTGCACCCGAGTCCCACGGCGCAGAAGGCGAGCGCGCTGACGGCCTCGGAGACGGGGAACGCGTAGTGGCCGCCCCCGGGGAAAAGCCGCAGCACGACGATCTCCGCCACGGCCGCCGCGCCTACCACGACTGCCGGCACGAGTTGCCAGCCGCACGCCACCGCGAGACCGGCGAGGACGACGCCGAGGAGCACGAGCGCGACCGGGCTCGCGGCGAGCGTGAGGAAGACGCAGAGGGCGAACAGCCACCGCCGGCGCGCCTGCAGCGCCCACAGCGCGAGCAGCGCGAACGACACGCCGAGCGCGAACGGGAACGCACCGGTGAGGACGTAGCCGCCCCAGACGACCGCGAACGCACGACTCGCCCAGCGCGCAGCGGCACCCCAATTTCCGCCCACGAGCTCGGCGAACGCGACCGCCGCGACGGCCGCGCCGAGCACCGCGAGCAGCCGGATCCCGAGCACCGCGGCGAGCGGGTAGTAGAGGACGCTGTACCCGATGAAGCTGTACCGGCCCGCGTACCAGTAGTTGTCCCAGAGGACGAAGCCGTGACGGAGGAAGAGCGCACGTCCGTACGCGTGCGCGGCGAAGTCGGTGCCCGGCGGCCCGAGCCACACGAGCAGGGCCGCAACGGAGCCGGCGACCGCGGCGGCCACGAGCGCCTCACGATGCTGCGCCAGCATGGGCTAGGAGTTCCTAACGCGATGAGGGACGGGCCGTCTGACCGCGCTGTGCGGACGCGCTGACTGCGTCCTCAGTCGCGGAAATAGCGCTGCTATTCCCGCTCCCTGCGTCCTTGCATCGCATCCACCCATCGCGGCCAGCCAGCGCGTCGTCGTCGCGCTAGGAGCTCTAAGCGTACGCTCGTGGCGTGAGCTTCCGCGTTCGCCCCGCCGACCCGTCAGACGCCGAGCAGCTCGCGCGGCTCGCCGACGCCGTGAGCTCCGAGCCGGAGGGCTGGCTCATCAGCATCGCCGGGGAGTGGCGGAGCTCCGCCGACGAGCGTCGCTACCTCAAGGCGCTGCGCCGCTACGAGCACGCCGCGGTCTTCGTCGCGGAGCGGGACGACGGCCTGCTCGTCGGTCGTCTCTCCGTCGGCCGCGACCCGCATCCATCGAGCGCGCACATCGCCGACGTCGGACTCATGGTCGCGAAGAGCGCACGGCGCCAAGGCGTCGGGCGGGCTCTACTCGACGCCGCAGTGGGCTGGGCGCGGACGGTTGGGATCCGCAAGCTCGAGCTCCACGTCTTCCCCTGGAACGAGGCCGGTATCGCGCTCTACGACGCGTTCGGCTTCGAGCGCGAGGGCTATCGGAAGCAGCAGTACCGCCGCGGCGACGGCGAGTACGTCGACGCGATCCTCATGGCCTACATGGTCGACTAGCGGCTTCGGACCGAGCCGCAGTACAGATGCCACATGAGGCGTCCGGCCGCCTCGAAGAACGCCGCTTCGGTCTCCTCGGTGACTACCTGACCGTTCGCGCAGAGGACGACCTGGCGTTCGCCGTCCTCGCTCGAGAGCGCAACCGCGACATAACCGAGCGAGAAGCCGAGGTGTCCCCACGCGGGTCCACACGGCGACCGCTCGCCACGCATGAGCGACGTGATCTCTCCGATTCCGAGCCCGTAGCGGTCGGTCTAGGGCCAGTCGGAGTCGACCGCGTCGAGCATCTCCACCCGCAGGCCCGCGGGGAGGAAGGCGCCGCCGAGGACCGCGCGCATGAGCTGCGCCACTTCGCCGGGCGTGGAGACGATCCCGCCGCCGGCACGGTAGAAGGGGAGGTCGAGCCCGGTCACATCGACGAGTCCCTCGCCCGGCAGGATCGGGTTGTCTCCCCCGATGTAGCCGCGCGCGCAGTCGCCGGCGAGGGGCTCCTCGACGAGGTCGGTTCGCGTGAGGCCGAGCGGGTCGAGGATGTGCTGCCGGAGCGCGTCGCGAAGGCCCAGGCCGGTCGCGCGCTCGACGACGAGCCGGGCGACGAGGTAGTTCGCGCCGTGGTATGCCCAGCCCTCGCCGGGCGCGAACAGGCGCGGTTTCGCGAGCGCGAGCGCCATCTCTCCGGGCGCATCGAGTTCCCATCGGTGCGCCGGATCGCGGCGGTACGGCTCCCAGAAATCCGGACCGACGTCGAAGTCGTCGAGGCCGCTCGTGTGATTGAGCAGCTGGCGGAGGGTCACGTCCTCGACGAACGGAGCCGCCGCCGCGTCGAGCTCGAGCGTTCCGTCGGCGACGAGCCGGAGGACGAGCGCCGCGACGAAGATCTTCGTGACGCTTCCGATGCGGAAGCGGTGGCCGGCGGTGAGCGGCTCGCCCGTTCGCACGTCCGCGATGCCGGCTGCCGCCTCGACTCCGCCTCCGACGACCGCGACCCCCGGCACTCCCGAGGCGAGAATCGCACTGAGCTGGTCGTCGACGAAGCCCACGGTAGCGTCGACCATCTCGCGCCGATCGGATGCCGTCAAGGTCGAGGAGTATGTTGGTGCTCCCGTGCCCGACGCCCCCTTCGTCCACCTTCACGTCCACTCCGAGTACTCCATCCTCGACGGCGCGTGTCGGATCCCGGACCTCGCGAGGCGGGCGGCGGAGCTCGACATGCCGGCGGTCGGGCTCACCGATCACGGCTCGCTCGCCGGTGCGGTCGACCTCTTCAAGGCGGCGCGCGCGGAAGGCGTGAAGCCGCTCCTCGGCTGCGAGGTCTACGTCACCGACGACCGGCACGCCCAGCAGAAAGGCCAAGCGCACCTGACGTTGCTCGCGGAGACGAACGAGGGCTACGCGAACCTCATCCGCCTCTCGTCGCTCGGCTATCTCGAGGGCTACTACTACAAGCCACGCGTCGACTGGGAGCTCCTCCAGACGCACGGCGCGGGGCTGATCGCTTTGTCTGGATGCCTGTCCGGGCGCGTGTGCAAGGCGCTCGAGGAGAGCCGTCCGGCCGACGCCGAGGCCGAGCTCGACCGGCTCGAGCAGATCTTCGGACGGGACAAGGTCTACGTCGAGCTCCAGAACGCACATCTCGAGATCCAGGCGAAGCTCATGCCCGAGCTCGTCGCGCTCGCGGCGAAGCGCAACCTGCCGACGGTCGCGACGGGCGACGTCCACTACCTCCGCGCCGAGGACGCGCGCGCCCACGAGGCGCTGCTCTGCATCCAGTCCGGCGATTCGCTCAAGAATCCGAACCACTGGCGCTTCGAGACCGACCACTTCTACTTCAAGACGCCGGAGGAGATGGCGCTCGACTTCCCCGGCCTCGACGACGCGATGCGCCGCACGCTCGAAGTCGCAGAGCGCTGCAACGTCGAGATCGAGCTCGACCGGATCCTCCTCCCGAAGTTCGACACGCCGAACGGCCGCGACGCGTTCGACTACCTCTGCGAGCTCGTCGAGGCCGGCGCCGCAAAGCGCTACGGCACGCCGACGCCCGAGCACCGCGAGCGCCTGCAGTTCGAGCTGAAGACGATCAAGGAGATGGGCTTCAGCGACTACTTCCTCATCGTCGCCGACCTCATCGCGTTCGCCCGCCGCAACGGCGTCAGCGTCGGGCCGGGCCGCGGTTCGTCGGCCGGCAGCCTCGTCGCGTACTGCCTCGAGATCACCGACGTCGATCCGATTCACTACGGCCTCCTCTTCGAGCGGATGCTCAACCCGGGCCGCAAGTCGATGCCCGACATGGATCTCGACTTCGCCGTCGAGGGCCGCGAGCGCGTCATCAACTACGCGCGCGAGAAGTACGGCCGCGACCGTGTCGCGCAGATCATCACGTTCGGGACGATGGCCGCGCGCGCGGCCGTGCGCGACGCCGGGCGCGTGCTCGACCATCCGTACGGCACGGTCGACCGCATCGCGAAGCTCATTCCGGAAGGCCCCGGCCAGACGCTCGAGGAGTGCCTCAAGCCGGGCGCCGAGCTCAAGCAGGCGTACGACTCCGATCCGATCGCCAAGGAGATCGTCGACCTCGCGACGCCGCTCGAAGGGCTGACGCGGCAGGACGGCATCCACGCCGCCGCCGTCGTGATCGGCGCCGAGCCGCTCATGAACCTCGTCCCGCTCCAGCGGAAGGGCGCCGACCAGGAAATCGTCACCCAGTTCTCCGGCACCGTGATCGAGAAGATCGGCCTCCTCAAGATCGACTTCCTCGGCCTCCGCAACCTCGACGTCATCGACAAGGCGTGCCAGCTCGCGGGTGTCGACATCGCCGCGATCCCGCTCGACGACAAGAAGACGTACGCGATGCTCGCCCGCGGCGAGTCGATCGGCGTGTTCCAGTTCGAGGGCTCCGGCATGCGCGAAGCGCTGCGGTCGATCAAGCCGACGGTGTTCGACGACCTCATCGCGATCGGCGCGCTCTACCGGCCGGGCCCGATGCAGTACATCCCGACCTACGCCGCCCGCAAGAACGGCCGCGAGTCCGTCACGTACGCCGACGAGCGCCTCAAGCCGATCACGGCCGACACGTTCGGGATCTGCATCTACCAGGAGCAGTACATGCAGATCGCCAAGCAGCTCGCCGGGTTCTCGCCCGCCGAGGCCGACGATCTCCGCAAGGCGATCGGCAAAAAGATCCACGAGCTCATGGCGTCGCTCAAGACGAAGTTCCTCGAGGGCTGCGCTGCGAACGACGTCGCCGCCGGAGTCGCGCAGCAGCTGTGGGCCGACATGGAGAAGTCGCAGGACTACTCCTTCAACAAGTCGCACGCCGCCTGTTACGCGCTCACCTCCTACCGCACCGCGTGGCTGCGCGCCAATCATCCGCACGAGTACATGGCGGCGCTCATCTCGTCCGTGATGAACACGAAGGACAAGGTGCCGTTCTACGTCGCCGCGTGCGACGAGCTCGGCATCGACGTGCTGCCGCCCGACGTCAACGAATCGCAGGTCGACTTCGCCGTTGTCGAGGGGAAGATCCGCTTCGGCCTGAACGCGGTGAAGAACGTCGGCGAGGCGACGTGCAAGGCGATCGTTGCGGCGCGGGAGGAGGGCGGGCCGTTCACGTCGATCTGGGACTTCACCGAACGTGTCGATCCCGGCGTCGCGAACAAGCGCGCGCTCGAGTCGCTCGTCCTCTGCGGCTCGTTCGACTCGACCGGTGCGTCGCGGAAAGGGATGCTCCACGTCCTCGAGGACGCGCTCTCGTTCGGCTCGAAGCAGCATCAGGACAGGCTCCTCGGCCAGGCCTCGATCTTTGACCTCGCGTTTTCGGATGGTGGGGACGATTCATCCGAGGCGCCGGTAAGACACCACGCTGCAATCCCCGAGGGCGAGTACGAAAAGGCCGAGCTCCTGCGCCTCGAGAAGGAGAGCCTCGGCCTCTACGTCTCCGAGCATCCGCTGAGCGCGATCCGCGACCAGTTGCGCCGCAAGACCGACTGCTCGGTCTCCGAGCTCGAGCGCCGGCGCGAGGGCGAGATCGTCCTCGTCGGCGGCATGGTTGCCTCGCAGCGCACGACGATGACGAAGAAGGGCGAGCCGATGGCGTTCGTCCAGCTCGAGGACGTCACCGGCTCGGTCGAGGTCGTCGTCTTCACGCAGGCGTACGCCGCGATGCGCGCACTCCTCCTCGACGACGCCGTGCTCGTCGTCAAGGGCCGCGTCGACCACAAGCAGGCCGGGGAGACGAAGCTCGTCGCGATGGAGATCGCGCCGTTCGAGGCGACGCCTGAGCGCCGTGAGGTGCGGCTGAAGGTCGACGCCCGCGCCGCCCGCGCAGGGGTCATCCGCGAGCTCGCAGGCGTCGTCCGCGACTTCCCGGGCGAGGCGCCGGTCTACGTCGATGTCGTCACGTCGGTAGGCCCGAAGCTCCTCGAGCTCGGCCCGGAATACCGCGTCGACCCGCAGCCGGACTTCTTCGCCGAAGTGCGGCACCTGCTCGGCGAAGCCGCCGTTCAGTAGCCCAGCGGCGCGCGGCATGATGCCTCGGTGGAGGCGAGCGGAGAACTGTCGGGGTCAGAGGTCGACGAGCTTGTCGCGACTCACACCGCGCGGATCGCGGAGGCGGTTCCGGACGGTCGGACATCGGTCTCCGGTAGCACGCTCCTGGGCGGGTACGGAGGCCACGATGTCGACCTCGTCGTGCTCGTACCGAACGCCGCGGTCGCGGCAGAGCGTCTCCGCGGTGTCTACCCGCCGCTGTACGAGGACGAGTGGCGCGAGGACTGGGCAGCCTTTCGCGTCGACGGGCCGCCGCAGGTCGACATCGTCGTAACCGCCGAGGGAACGAAAGGCGATGCTCAGCACCGTCGCGCGTGGGAGCTGCTCCTGGCCGACCAAGGACTGCGCGCCGAGTACCAGGCGCTCAAGGCGGAGGGCATGGACTCGGTGACGAAAGCGGCGTTCTTCGAGCGGGTTGTCGAGCGTCTCCCGCCTGAGCGCTGATCGTCTACCAGAGCTCGCCGCCGGTCAGGACGTACACGAACGGCACGACGGGAAAGAGCACGAAGAAGCCCCAGGCGAGCTTCTGGCCGTGCGTCAAATCGCTGCGGCCGGCGAGGTTGACCCACGCGAGCACGACCGCGAGCGGATGGAAGAAGCAGACGACGATCTCGAGGAACTTCTTCATCGCTGCGAAGACCTTATCCCCCGTCGGCGAGCGTATCGTCCTCTCCCGTGACGGCCTCGAGCTCGAACTTGCACTCTCCGGCGATCGTCGTGTCCGATCTGACGGTCGTGCGGGGCGGCCACGAAGTCCTCGACGGTCTGTCGCTCGAGGTTGCGTCCGGCTCGGTCACAGGGCTCCTCGGGCCGAGCGGGTGCGGCAAGTCGACCCTCATGCGGTCGATCGTCGGAGTGCAGGTCGTTGCCTCGGGAACGGTGGACGTTCTCGGCGAGCCGGCCGGCGCGGCGACGCTGCGGCGAGAGGTCGGCTACGTGACGCAGGCGCCGTCCGTGTACTCCGATCTGAGCGTCGAGGAGAACCTCCGGTTCTTCGCCGCTGTGCTCGGCGCGGACAAGAGCCGGATCGCGGACGTCGTGGAGATCGTCGGGCTCGGCGGGTTCGAGAGCCGGGTGGTCGGATCCTTGTCCGGGGGTCAGCACTCGCGCGTCTCGCTCGCGACGGCCCTGCTCGGGCGACCGCGGCTCCTCGTGCTCGACGAGCCCACGGTCGGGCTTGATCCGGTGCTGCGCGCGGAGCTGTGGACGACCTTTCACGAGCTCGCGAGCGAAGGCACGACCTTGCTCATCTCGAGCCACGTGATGGACGAGGCCGCCGAGTGCGACGAGATCCTGCTGATGCGGGACGGAGCGATCCTGCGCCAGACGACGCCCGACGACCTGCGCCGCCAAACCGGCGAGGCGGATCTCAGCCGCGCGTTCCTGACCCTGATCGAACGCGAAAGCCCCACGCCGTGAGCCCGGCCGTGACATGGGCGGTCGGCCGGAGAGTGCTGTGGCAGATCCGCCGCGACCCGCGCACCGTCGCGCTGCTCTTCGTCGTCCCCGTCCTGTTGCTCGTGCTCCTGAAGTACGTGTTCGAGGGCCGGCCGACCGTCTTCCGCACGATCGGCGTGCCGCTGTGCGGGCTGTTTCCGTTCATCGTCATGTTCCTGATCACGTCGATCGCGATGCTGCGCGAGCGAACGAGCGGCACCCTCGAACGGCAGATGACGATGCCGATGTCGCGTCTCGACCTGCTCGTCGGCTACGGCATCGCGTTCGGGATCCTCGCCGCAATCCAGGCGACGATCGTCTGCACCACCGGCTTCGTCGCGCTCGATCTCGACGCTGCGCACGGTGCGTGGCTCGTCGTGCTCCTCGCGATCGGCAACGCGCTGCTCGGAATGGCGCTCGGCCTCGGAATGAGCGCCTTCGCCCGGACGGAGTTCCAGGCGGTTCAGTTCATGCCCGCGTTCATCTTCCCGCAGCTCATCCTCTGCGGCCTCTTCATCGAACGGAGCCAGATGGGCACCGCCCTGTACTGGATCTCGTGGGCGTTGCCGCTCACCTACTCCTTCGACGCCCTCGCCCGTGCCACGCATCCGGCGGCGCTCGGCTGGTGGTTCGCCCTCGACGTCCTCGTCACCGTCGCCACCACTGTCGCCGCCCTCGCACTCGGTGCGGCGACGCTCAAGCGTCGCACGGCCTAGGCGAGCACGGCGCGGAGCCGCTCGGCGACGAGCGCGCGTTCAGCCGGGCTGACCCAGCGCTCTTCGGCGTTGCGCTCGTAGAGACGGTCGCCGGCGCTCCGCGGGAACACGTGCACGTGGAAGTGCCAGACGTCCTGCCCGGCTCCCGGCTCGTTGTGCTGCCGCATCGACGTGCCTTCGTATCCTTCGGCTTCCTTGAGAGCGACGGCGATCCGTTTGGCGGTTCGGTACACCGCGGCGAGCAGTTCGTCGGTGATCGCGTAGACGTTCTCGACGTGCGCGTTCGGGATGACGATCACGTGGCCCGGCGCGGCGTCCCACCATTTCGGGCTGACGAGGGCCGTCGTCTCCTCGTTGCGGAACACGACGTCAGCCTGCGCGTTGTACTCCGTCTCCCGCCCGGCGACCACGTTGCAGAAGGGACACGTGTACTCCCGCGGCTCGTGGCTGATCACCGCTCGAGCGTATGGGAGATCCCCGCGTCCCATCGTCACGCGCGCCGCTCCGCCGGGGAGTCGGGTACATTCGCGACCGGATGACCGCGCTCCTCGCCTACATCCCGTCGCCGTCGTCCGGCTCGTTCGAGCTCTGGTCGCATTTCTCGATCCACATGTACGGCGTGATGCTGCTGATCGGCATCGCCGGCTGCATCTGGCTGACCGGATACCGCTGGGTCAAGTGGGGCGGCGACTGGGATCTCGTCTTTCGCATGTCGCTCTGGGGCGTGATCTTCGGGATCATCGGCGCGCGCCTGTATCACGACATCACGAGCTGGAACCGCGATCCGACGATCCACGCGCACTGGTACGGCTTTGCGGCCGTGTGGGACGGCGGGCTCGGGATCTGGGGCGCGATCCCCGTCGGTCTCATCGCCGGCGCAATCGTCGTCCGGCGCTCCGGTAACAGCGTTCGGCTGATGATGGACGCCGTCGCGCCCGGCCTCCTGCTCGCGCAGGGGATCGGCCGCTGGGGCAACTACTGGAACCAGGAGCTCTACGGGAAGCCGACGAGCCTCCCGTGGGGGCTCCGCATCGACCAGGCCCACCAGACCGGCATCGACCCGCAGTACATGTCGACTCCGAACCAGTACGGCTACTACCAGCCGACCTTCCTCTACGAGTTCCTGTGGGACATCGCCGGCGTCGGCGTCCTGCTCTGGGTCGACCGCCGCTTCACGATCAAGCGGCCGGCGCTCTTCGCGCTCTACGTCATCTGGTACACGACCTTCCGCACGTTCGAGGAGATCCTGCGCATCGACCCGTCGAATCACATCCTCGGCATGCGGGTCAACTTCTGGGTCTCGCTCATCGTCTGGATCTGCGCCGTCGTCTTCTTCATCTGGTGGCAGTTCTTGCGCGGGTCGTCGTCGAAGCCCGAGCCGACGCCGAAGCCGCGGAAGATCGAGCCCGGCCCGGCGATGGCTGTCCCGAAGGGCCGCGTCCGGTAGCAGCGTTACCGTCTCGCGGGTGATCGTCCGTGAGTTGGAACTCGACCTCGACGCGTTCGAAGGGCCGTTCGACCTGCTCCTTGCGCTCGTCCTCAAGGAGGAGCTCGACCTGGCGGACATCGACCTCGCCGGGATCGTCGTCACGTTCCTCGAGCGGCTCGCGGAGCGGGAGGAACTCGACCTCGAGGCGTGCGGCGAGTTCCTCGTCTTGATCGCGGCGCTCCTCGAGCTGAAGGCGCGCGCTCTCTTCCCCGACGAGAACGCCGAGCTTGCAGAGCTCGATCCCGAGGAGGCGGCGGAGGAGCTTGCGCGGCGACTCGACGAGTATCGGCGGGCGAAGGAGGCTGCGGCTTGGCTGCGCGAGCGGCTCGCGACGGAGGGCGACCGGTTCTTCCGGCTCGGCCCGGCGCCGCTTGCGCCGAAGGTCGAGACGCCGCTTGCGCCGCAGGATCCCGAGCAGCTCGGCATCGTCCTGCGCCTCCTCGCGACCGAGCCGCCGCAGGTTTCGCTCAAGCACATGGCGCTCAACTTCCCGCCGGTCTCGCAGTTCCTCGAGCGGTTCCGTGCCGTCCTCAAGCGGCGCTCGCGCTTCGACTTCGACACCGAGGTGCGCGAGTTGACGCGGCTCGAGCAGGCGTCGGCGTTCCTTGCGGTCCTCGAGCTCCGGCGCTCCGGCGAGCTGCTGTTGGAACAGGCCGCGCCGTTCGCCCCGATTCGCGTCATCCGTTTGCAGGAGAAATCTCCCGCCGAAGAAAGGACCTCCGAATGGAATCTCCGCTCCGCCTAGTCGCATCCCATCCGCTCGACGAGCTCTCGCGGACGGTCGAGGCGCTGCTCGTCGTCGCCTCCGCGCCTCTCTCGCTTGACGAGCTCGCGGCGGCTGCGGACGCGCATCCGGAGCAGATCGACGACGCGCTCAGGCTCGTCGGCGAGCGCTTCGCCGAGGGGAGCAGCGGCATCGTGCTCGAGCACGTCGCCGGCGGCTGGGCCTTCCGCGCTTCGCGCGACCAGGCGGCGGCGTGCGCGCGGCTCTTCGAGCGCCCCGCGCAGCGGAACCTCTCCCAGGCGGCGCTCGAGACGCTCGCGATCATCGCGTACCTCGGCCCGTGCTCGCGGCCCGACATCGCCCGGATTCGCGGAGTGGCGGCCGACTCGGGCGTGGCGAACCTCGTCGAGCGAGGCCTCGTCACCGAGGCGGGTCGCGAGTCGGGCGGCGGCGCGATCCGCTACCGCACGACGCCGCTCTTCGAGCGCATCTTCGGCCTCGAGAGCCTCTCGGAGCTGCCGCGCCTCGACGACGTCGGAGCCGACACCGAGCAGATCCGCGAACGCCTCGAGACCGTCGCCGAGAAGCGCACCGCGTAGCGGGTCCTTAGGCTCGAGGCGTGCGTCTCAACGCCTTTCTCGCGCGCGCCGGTGTCGCCTCGCGGCGCAAAGCCGACGAACTCATCAAGGACGGTCGCGTCACGGTCAACGGCGCGCCCGGCCAGCTGAACACCGTCGTCGGCGCGCGCGACACCGTCGAGGTGGACGGCACGGAGATCGCGCGGCAGCGGCTCGCCTACGTCCTGCTCCACAAGCCGACCGGGGTCGTGACGACCGCGAACGACCCGCGAGGCCGACGCACCGTCGTCGACCTCGTCCAGAGCGAGCCGCGCGTCGTGCCCGTCGGCCGGCTCGACATCAACACGACCGGCGCGCTCCTCCTGACGAACGACGGGTCGCTCTCGCACCGGCTCGCACACCCGCGTTACGGCGTCGAGAAGACGTACGTCGCGGCGGTCGACGGCGACCCGAGCGAAGAAGCGCTCGCCGCGCTACGGGATGGAGTGGAGCTCGAGGACGGACGCACCGCACCGGCGCGCGTCCGCCGCCTAGCCCGCGGGCGCGTCGAGCTCGTCATCCACGAAGGACGTAACCACCAGGTCCGGCGGATGCTCGAAGCGGTCGGCCACCCGGTGAACCACCTCCACCGGAGCGTCTACGCGGGGCTGACGGTCGACGGCCTGGAGGCAGGGAAGTGGCGCGAGCTCACAGCCCGCGAGGTCGAGCAGCTCCGAAGAACCGCCCAGCCTCCGGCTTGACGAAGCCCATCCGGTCGTACATCGCCTCGAGCGTCGGCTCGCTCGCGCGCCGCGCCTTCTCCGCGCCCACGGCGAGCAGCCGCTGCAGCTCGCGCGGGTCGGAGCGCAAGGCCTCGTACCGCTCCCGGATCGGCGCGAGCAACTCCACGACCGCCTCGCCGACCGCCTCCTTGAAGTCGCCGTAGCCCGCGTCGGCGAACCGCTGCTCGAGCGCGTCGATCGGCTCGCCGGTCGCGACGTTGAGGATCTCCAGCAGGTTCGAGACGCCGGGCTTCTCCTGCGGGGCGTAGCGCACCTCGCGTCCGGAGTCCGTCACCGCCGACTTGAACTTCTTGCGGATCGCGTCGGGCGCATCGTCGATGTAGACGGCGCCCTGCTCGGAGGAGAGCGTCGTCGACATCTTGTTCGTCGGCTCCTGCAGATCCATGATCCGCCCGCCGATCTCGGGGTACTTCCCGTCCGGCACCGTGAACGTTGGCCCGTACCGGAAGTTGAAGCGCTCGGCGATGTCCCGCGCGAGCTCGAGATGCTGGCGCTGGTCGTCGCCGATCGGCACGAGATTCGTCTGGTACAGGAGGATGTCGCCCGCCATGAGGACGGGGTACGTGAAGAGGCCGGCCGAGACGAAGTCGTGCCGGTCGGACTTCTCCTTGAACTGTGTCATGCGGCCCAACTGGCCGTAGCTCGCGACAGCCGACAGGAGCCAAGCCGCCTCGGAGTGCGCCTGGACGTGGCTCTGGCAGAAAACCGTCGAACGTTCCGCGTCGAGCCCGGTCGCGAAGAGCATCGCCGCGAGATCGAGGGTCGTCTCGCGCAGGACGGCGGGGTCGTACTCGACGGTGATCGAGTGGAGATCGACGATGCAGAAGAACGCGTCGCCCGTCTCCTGCGTCTGCGCGTACTGGCGGAAGCCGCCGCTGTAGTTGCCGAGCGTCTTGCGGCCCGTCGGCTGAATTCCGGAGAAAACTGTTGGCTTGTCGTCGGTCATCGAGGGCTCCTACGTAGAAGGTCTGACGATACGAAAAGACCTCCGCGCGGGAGGTCTCGGAGAGCGGGCACGGCTACGTCGCCGGGCTACCGCTCGGACGCCCACCACCAGCTGTAACGGGCCACATGCATGGAGGCCGAGGATACCCGGGTACGCTGCAAAGTGCCAATGGCCGTTACCGGAGCACCCGAACTTCTCATCGTCATGGGCGCAAGCGCGACGCACGAGCAGGTGGACGAAGTCGTTGCCCGCCTCGAGGAGGCCGGCTGCTCCGCGTTCGTCACGCCCGGCCGCGAGGCGACGGTGATCGGCGCGATCGGCGACCGCGAGATGCTCGCGACGCTGCCGCTCGAAGGCTTCGCCGGCGTCGAGCAGGTGCTGCCGATCCTCAAGCCGTACAAGCTCGTCTCGCGCGAGCTGTCCCCGGATCCGACTCTGATCGAAGTACGCGGGCGGAGAATCGGCGACGGCTACTTCGGCTTCATCGCCGGGCCGTGCACCGTCGAGACGCGCGAGCAGACGCTCGAGACCGCGCGCGTCGTCGCAGCCGAGGGCGTGACGATGCTTCGCGGCGGCGCGTTCAAGCCGCGCACGTCGCCGTACGCGTTCCAGGGGCTCGGCGACGAGGCGCTCGAGATCCTCAAGGAGGCGCGCGAGGAGACCGGGCTGCCGCTCGTCACCGAGCTGATGGATCCGCGCCATGTCGAGCAGGTCGTCGAGGCGGCCGACGTCATCCAGATCGGCGCGCGCAACATGTCGAACTTCTCGCTCCTCTCGGAGGTCGGGCGCGCGCCGAAGCCCGTGCTGCTCAAGCGCGGGCTCTCCTCGACGGTCGAGGATCTCCTCATGGCGGCCGAGTACATCGTCAAGGAGGGGAACTCCGAGGTGATCCTCTGCGAGCGCGGGATCAAGACGTTCGAGACGGCTACGCGGTTCACGCTCGACATCGGCGCGATTCCCGTCCTCAAGCAGGAGACGCACCTGCCCGTCATCGTCGATCCGTCGCATCCGGCCGGCCGGCGCGACCTCGTCCTGCCGCTCGCGCGCGCCGCGGTCGCTGCCGGAGCCGACGGGATCATCGTCGAGGTGCACCCGCGGCCCGAGGAAGCGCTCTGCGATGCGGCGCAGCAGATCCCGGCTTCCGAGTTCGGCGACTTCGCCGACGAGATCCGCGCCTTCGCGTCCCTCATGGGACGCACGATCGGATAACCGCGTGAGGATCGAGCCTGCAGTGGCCGTCGTCGGCCACGTCGCCGTGCCGGGGGACAAGTCGATCTCGCACCGCGCCGTGCTGATCGGCTCGATCTGCGCAGGAGACACGCGGGTACGCGGGTTCGGGCGGTCAGGCGACACCCAGGCGACGGTCGACGCGATGCGCACGCTGGGCGTCGAGATCGAATGGCTCGGCGAGGACGAATTGGTCGTCCACGGCGTCGGCTTTCAAGGGTTTTCCAGCGCCAATAAGGTCGATTGCGGCAATTCGGGGACTCTCATGCGCCTATTGGCCGGAATATTGGCTGGGAGCGGCGTGGATTGCATGCTCGTCGGTGACGAGTCGCTGAGTGCGCGCCCTATGAGGCGCATAACTGACCCGCTCGGGGAGATGGGTGCGCTCATCGAGACGACCGATGGGCACGCGCCGCTCGACATCTTCAACACGCTTCATCTCAACAAGATCGTCTACGAACCGGAGGTTGCGAGCGCTCAGGTGAAGTCCGCGATTCTGTTGGCGGGGCTCAACGCCGTCGGGATCACCACCGTGACGGAGCGCGTCCCGACGCGCGACCACACCGAGTTGATGCTCGAGGCAGCTGGCGCGCGGATTCGCCGAACGGCTAACTCGGTCAGCGTCGAATCGACCGATGTATTGCGGCTCGGCGAGGTCGCGGTTCCCGGCGACTTCTCCTCCGCGGCGCCGCTCCTCGTCGCCGCAGCGCTCATCCCCGGCAGCGACATCACCGTCCACGAGCTCGGCGTCAACCCGCGTCGCGCCGGCCTGCTCGCCGTGCTCGAGCGGATGGGCGCGCGCATCTCCACCTTCAACCGCGACCGCCGCGGCCGCGAACCGGTCGCGTCGGTGCAGGTGCAGCCCGGCGAGCTCATCGCGACGGAGATCACCGCCGAGGAAGTCCCGTCGATGATCGACGAGCTGCCGCTCGTCGCGCTTCTCGCCTCGCACGCGCGCGGCGAGACGGTCGTCTCCGGCGCGAAGGAGCTGCGCGTGAAGGAGACGGATCGCATCGAGGCCGTGACCGACGGCCTGCAGGCGTTCGGAGCGCGGATCCACTCCCGCGACGACGGCTGGACGATCACCGGCGTCCCGACGCGCCTCAAAGGCGGCCGCATCGACGCACGCGGCGACCACCGCATCGCCATGCTCGCCGCCATCGCCGGACTCGCCTCGCGCGAAGGCGTCGCCATCGAGGGAGCCGACACGGCCGCTATAAGCTTCCCCGGCTTCTACGACCTCCTGGAGTCGGTGACCAGACGATGATCGTCGCGATCGATGGGCCTGCGGGAGCAGGCAAGAGCACTGTTGCGCGCGCGCTCGCCGAGCGGCTCGGCTTCCGCTACCTCGACACCGGCGCGATGTACCGCGCGCTCACGTGGCTCGCGATGAAGCGCAGCCTCGAGCTCGGCGATCCCGACACGCTCGCACAACTCGCCCAGCAGCAGCCGGTGCGGTTCGGCGAGGACGACCGCGTGTGGATCGACGGCACCGACGTGACCGCGTCGATCCGCAAGACGGAGATCGACCGGATGGTTCCCGTCGTCGCGCGCCATCCGGGCGTGCGCGAGGTGATGCGCGAGCGGCAGCGCGAGCTCGGCCGCGACGGCAACGTCGTGATCGAGGGCCGCGACATCGGCACGGTCGTCGCGCCCGACGCGTTCCTCAAGGTCTATCTCGTCGCCGACCGCGACATCCGCGCGCAACGGAGAGCGGCGGAGCGGCCCGGCATCGGCGCCGACGCGCTCGCCACCGACATCAAGAAGCGCGACAAGAAGGACGCCGAACGGATGCAGCCGGCGCCCGACGCGATCGAGATCGACACGACGAGCCTCGAGGTCGACGACGTCGTCGACCGGATCGAGGCACTCGTCCGCGAACGCGCACCGGCGTGAACTCGCACGACGTCCTCTGGCCGGCCGGCCGTACGGTGCTCGGCGGCGCCGCCGCGCTTGCCACGCGGCTGCATACGTACGGCGCTGAACGCGTGCCCGACGGCGGCGTCGTGCTCGCGTTCAACCACTTCAGCTGGATCGACATCCCGATCGTCGCGTGGGCGACGCCGCGCCCGCTCTACTTCCTCGCGAAGGTCGAGGCGCATCGCGTGCCGGGACTCGGCGAGTTCATCCGCGCTTTCGGGACGATCTCGGTTCGCCGCGGCGAGTCGGATCGCGACGCGGTGCGCCGGATGCGCGAGGTCGTCCACGAGGGAGAGGCTCTCGGCGTCTTCGTCGAGGGAACGCGCCAGAAGAACGGCGAGCCCGGGCACGTCCAGCCGGGCGCCGCGATGGTCGCGTTGCAGGAGGGAGTGCCGGTCGTGTGCGGGGCGATCCACGGCTCGCAGCGGTGGAAGTTCAATTTCGCGCCCGTCTCCCTCGTCTGGGGTGAGCCGATGCGTTTCGACCACGTCCCGCCCGGCGGCAAGGGCTACCGCCAGGCGTCGCTCGAGATCGAGCACGAGCTGCGCCGTTTGTGGGAGTGGCTTCGCGCGCACCACGAGGCCGGACGTCCGAAGGAGGTGACGCTGCCATGAGCGACATCGAAGACGAGAACCTCGAGGCGACTCCGCCACCGCCACTGCTCGGCGTCGTGGCCATCGTCGGTTTCCCGAACGTCGGCAAGTCGACGCTCATCAATCGCCTGACCGAGACGCGCGACGCCGTCGTCCACGAGACGTCCGGCGTGACACGGGATCGCAAGGAGATCGTCTGCGAGTGGCTCAACAAGCGCTTCGTCCTTCTCGACACCGGCGGCATCGACATCGCCGACGACTCGCCGCTGACTAAAGCGATTGCGGCCCAGGCGCGCGACGGAATCGACGAGGCGGATCTCGTCCTCTTCGTCGTCGACGCGCGGGCGGGCGTGACGCCGGGGGACGAGGAAGTCGCGCAGATCCTCCGCGAGTCGCGCAAGCCGGTGTTCCTGCTCGCGAACAAGATCGACGATCCGAGCCACGAGCCGCTGATGCTCGAGCTCCACAAGCTCGGCCTCGGCAACCCGATCCCCGTCTCCGGCCTGCACGGAAACGGCACCGGCGACCTGCTCGACGACATCATCGGCGAGCTCGAGCGGATCGCTCCGCAGGGGCGCCCGCAACTGCCCGACGATGCGATCCGCGTCGCGATCCTCGGCCGCCCGAACGTCGGCAAGTCGAGCCTCGTCAACGCGCTCCTCGGCCGCGAGCGCGTGATCGTGAGCGAGATCCCCGGCACGACGCGCGACGCGGTCGACACCGTGCTCGTGCGCGGCGACCGGACGTTCGTCCTCATCGACACCGCCGGCCTGCGCCGCAAGCGCCGGCACCGGCAGGGCGTCGACTACTACTCCGAGCTCCGCTCGATCGAGGCGGCGGAGCGAGCCGATGTTGCACTCGTGCTCGTCGATTCGTCGGAGGGCGTCGTCGAGCAGGACATCGCCGTCGCCGACGTTGCGCGCCACGCGGCGTGTTCGACGCTCATGGTGCTCGCGAAGTGGGACAAGACGACGATCGACGTCGAGGACATGCGCGGCCTCTTCCGCCGTCGCCTGCGGCAGCGCCCGCCGTTCGTCGCGATTTCGGCGCACTCGGGCCGTGGGCTCGAGCGGCTGCTCGACGGGATCGCGGTGCTCTTCGACCGGCACGTCGCGCGGGTCCCGACGCCGGAGCTGAACCGCGCGCTCGGCGAGCTGCGCGAGGCGCGGCAGCCTCCGAGCGGCAAACGCGGCAAGCGGCTCAACCTCCTCTACGGCGCGCAGGTGCGCGTCCGTCCGCCGCGCTTCCGCTTCTCGGTCAACGACCCCGGCCTCGTGACGCGCGACTACGGCTACTGGGTCGAGAACCAGCTGCGCGAGAAGTTCGGCCTCGAGGGCGTGCCGGTCTCGATCGACTTTGTGAAACGCTCCTAGCCATGCGCTTTCTCGTCGTCGGTGCGGGTGCGTGGGGGACGGCGTTTACGCGCCTCCTGCTCGACCGCGACCACGAGGTCGTGCTCGCGTGCCGCAGCGCCGAGCAGGCGAAGGAGATCGCGGAGACCGGCTGGAACCCGCGCCACCTCCAGCACGTCGACCTCCGCGCTGCCGAGGCGATCGCGCTCGCCGACGCGCCCGCCGACGTCGACGTCATCGTCGCGGCCGTCCCGAGTGCGGCGTTCGGCGACGTCGTCGAAGCGCTGCCGGGCGACGCACCGATCCTCTCGCTGGCGAAGGGTCTCGACCCCGCGACGGGCGAGCGTCTCTCGACTCGCGTGCGCGGGCGCTCGGTCGCGGTGCTCTCCGGCCCGAACATGGCGGAGGAGATCGCCGCGGGCCTGCCGACTGCGGCCGTGATCGCGAGCGAGGACGGCTTCCTCGCCGGGCAGCTGCAGCACGCGCTCAGCTCGACGCTCTTCCGCGTGTACGTCAATCCCGATCTCATCGGCGTCGAGCTGTGCGCCGCGGCGAAGAACGTCATCGCGCTCGCAGCGGGCGGCGTCGACGGCCTGCGCCTCGGCGACAACGCGAAGGCGTCGCTCATCGCGCGCGGGCTGGCGGAGATGAGCCGACTCGGAGAGGCAGCAGGCGCACGCCCGGAGACGTTCTCCGGTCTCGCCGGAATCGGCGACCTCATCACGACGTGCTTCAGCCCGTACGGCCGCAACCGCCGCGCCGGCGAGCTCATCGCGCAGGGGCTCGCGCCGGAACAGGCGGCGGCGGAGATCGGGGAGACGGTTGAGGGCTTGACGACAGCACCGGTACTCCGCGACCTCGCCCACCGGCTCGACGTCGAGCTCCCGATCACCGAGGGCGTGTGCGCGGTTCTCTCGGGCCAAAGCCTCGGCGACCTCGTCGCGGGCCTGATGGGGCGGGCGCCGACGGAGGAGTAGGCCTAGCCTCGTATAGGCCCGGACTTTCCCGTCGGCCCGACGACAGTGCGTTGGCAGTTGAACGACGGGGGCTGGATCTCGGTGACCCAGTGATCGGTCTCCCTGATCCGGACGCTGAGCCAGTACGCCGCGTTCTGGCAGCCTCCGTCCCAGTCGCTCGGAGAGAGCGTGCCCGACCATTCCGAAACGGTCCCCCATCTCGGTGGGGAGGGACTGGAATTGAGCGACACGTGCTTCGAGAACACGACGTGGCCTCCACCGAACACCTCGCCGGTGTCCATGTGAACCTCGAGTGTTGCGGTGCTGTCGACACGCTCGCCAAATACTGTCACTGCGATCGACGTAATTGCCCCGTCCGTGCGAGTGATCGTGTCGTCGAACTGATCGGCCGTCGGGGCGCCGTAGAGGCCGCCGCAACGGTGGATGGAGCAGGCGGCGTGGGGGATCAGCCGACGCGGGCGTACTGCGAGAACCCGGGGGAGGTGGTGCAGCGGATCGAGGGGCCGGTAGTCGCTCGGGGCGGAGGCCGGATGCCCTCCGGACAGCCCGGTTAGGAGCAAGGCGCCTGCCGCGGCAAAACTCGCGACTGCGGCGGCAACAAGCAGAAGGCGCGTTTGTGGCCCCCACGCACGTGCCTCCCCGCCCCGGGTCGCGCGAATTGCGTCGGCGATCGCGAGCAACTCGGGTTGTTCGGAAAGGAGCTCGACCGTCTCGCGGTCGTCAAAGATCGTCCCGTTCTCTTTCACGGCGTTACCTCCTGTTCTCGCAGAAAGATCCGCAGCTGCTCGAGGCCGCGGAGGAAGCGCATGCGGCACGCGCCTTCGCCGGCGTCGAGTGCAGCGGCGATCTCGGCAAATGAGCGGCCATGCACGAGCTTCAGCACGACCACCTCTTTTTGCTGGCGCGGGAGTCGCGCGATCGCAGCCCGTAGCTCGCCCGCCACCTCGGAGCCGTAGTCCGGCAGCGGATCCGCGACCGCCTTGAGCCGCGCGTCGCCGAGCACCTCCCGTCTCCGCCCAGTGCGACGGGCGCGATCGATGAGACGGCGCTCGGCAACCGTGTAGAGCCAGGCGAGCGGGGGCGCGTCGCCCGCGAGGTTGCCGAGAGCCCGAGCCGCGTCCGCGAACACCTCCTGCGTGACGTCCTCGGCGTCGACGGTGCTGTAGGAGCGGCGGCGCACATAGCGGTAGATCTCGCGGTAGGTCTTGTCCACTAGCCGCTACTACGCCCAGACCCGCGCGAATGTCACAGGCCGGTCGGCTAGCCTGCGCGTATGAGCAACCGCGCCTTTTCCTTCACCTCGGAGTCGGTCACCGAGGGCCATCCGGACAAGATGGCCGACCAGATTTCCGACGCTGTCCTCGACGCCGTCCTCACGCACGACCCCGAGGGGCGCGTCGCCTGCGAGACGCTGATCACGACCGGCCTCGTCGTCGTCGCCGGGGAGATCACGACCAACTGCTACGTCGACATCCCGCGCCTCGTGCGCGAGCGCATCCGCGAGATCGGGTACACGCGCGCGAAGTTCGGCTTCGACGCCGACACCGCGGGCGTGATCGTCGCGCTCGACGAGCAGTCGCCTGACATCGCGCAGGGCGTCAACCAGTCGTACGAGGTGCAGCACGGCGAAGGCAGCGATCAGCTCAATCTTCTCGGCGCCGGCGACCAGGGAATGATGTTCGGGTACGCGTCGAACGAGACCGCCGAGCTCATGCCGCTGCCGATCATGCTCGCGCATCGGCTCGCGCGGCGGCTCTCCGAGGTGCGGAAGGCGGACGTGCTCCCGTACCTGCGCCCCGACGGGAAGACGCAGGTGACGGTCCGCTACGAGACCGACGAGCATGGGCACCAGCGTCCGGTGGAGATCGAGCGCGTAGTCGTGTCGACGCAGCATCGCGACGGCCTCGACATCGAGACGCACCTCAAGCCGGACCTCGTCGAGCATGTGATCGAGCCGATCCTCCCGAAGGATCTGTACGACGCAAAGCGGCTCGGCGACCGCGACTTCGTCTACTGCAACCCGACCGGGAAGTTCGTGACCGGCGGCCCGATGGGCGACGCCGGCCTGACGGGGCGCAAGATCATCGTCGACACCTACGGCGGCGCGGCTCCGCACGGCGGCGGCGCGTTCTCGGGCAAGGATCCGACGAAGGTCGACCGCTCAGCCGCGTACGCCGCGCGCTGGGTCGCGAAGAACGTCGTCGCGGCCGGGCTCGCCGAGCGCTGCCAGATCCAGGTCGCATACGCGATCGGCGTCGCGCATCCGCTATCGGTGCTCGTCGAGACGTTCGGGACGGAGGCGATTCCCGTGCCGCAGATCGAGGCGCTCATCGGCGAGCATTTCGACCTGCGTCCGGCGGCGATCCTCCGCGATCTCGACCTGCGCCGGCCGATCTACACGAAAACCGCTGCATACGGGCATTTCGGCCGCGAAGACGGCGACTTCACGTGGGAGCAGACGGGACGCGCGGACGCGCTTCGCGAAGCTGCCGGTCTCGTCGCTACGACGACGGTCTGACGAACAGTCCCGCGGCTGCCTTCTCCGAGACGGAGCGGGTACCGCCGCCGACGTTGACGACGAACTGGCCCGCGGCCTCGTCGGCGCTCTCGACGACGAGCTCCGTTCCCGGCACGAGCTGCTGGTCGTAGAACCAGTGGAGCAGGTCGCCGTCGTGCTCCGCGAGGCGCACGATCGTCGCGCCGTCGCCGGCTGAGAGCGTTGCGAGCGGTGCGAGCTCGGCGTTCTCCGCCTGCTCGACGTCGGGGTCGACGGGCCAGCCGTGCGGGCACCGGTCGGGCCGGCCGAGCTTCTCGTGCATGCGCGCGACCATCTCGTCGTCGAACGTGTCGCCGAGCTCGTCGGCCCGCTCGTGCGCCTCGTAGCCGGTGTAGCCCATGAAGTCGGTGAGGAGCCGCTCGATGATCCGGTGCTTGCGCACGACGCGTTCGGCGCGCTCGCGGCCGGTCGCCGTGAGCAGCGCCTCTTTCCGCTCGCCGCGCTCGATCAGCCCCTCCGCCTCGAGGCGCTTGAGCATCTCCCCGGCCGACGCGCGCGAGACGTGCAGCATCTCGGCGACGCGCGACGCGAGCGGGGGAGAGCCCGAGCCGCGCGGCGTGTACTCGCCGATCGGGAAGGCGAGGAAGTAGATCGTCTCGAGGTACTCGTCGACTGAATGGCCGGCAGGGGGCACGTGGCTATATTGCCCCTCGGCTCCCGTGTAAGGGTTCCCTTACACGGGGAGACCACCTAAGACCATGTCGACCGGACACATCCTTCTCCTCGGCCTCATCGCAGGCGCGACGATCTTCATCGGCCTGCCCGTCGCGCGCATGAAGTCGTTCTCGCCGGTCGCGCGCGCGGGGCTCTCCGCGCTCGCGACGGGGATCCTGCTCTTCCTCTTCTGGGACGTGCTCACCGGCGCAGTCGATCCGATCGAGTCGGCGCTCAACGACCGGCACTGGGGGCGGTTTGCGTGGCTCTCCACGCTTGGTGCGGTCGGATTCGCGGTCGGGCTGATGGGCCTCGTCTACTACTCCGTCTGGATGCGCCGCCGCGCGAGCCGCCGCGTGTCGACGATGGTCGGGCCGGGCGCGGCCGCAATCGACGAGTACGCCGGCCGACGCTGGATCGACACGCTGACGCCGGGGAAGCAGCTCGCGCTGCTCATTGCGGTTGGCATCGGCGTCCACAACTTCGGCGAGGGCTTGGCGATCGGCCAGGCCGCCGTCGCGGGCACGACGAGCCTCGCGGTGACGCTAATCGTCGGATTCGCGCTGCACAACGCGACCGAGGGTTTCGCGATCTGCGGGCCGCTCACCGGCGAGGGAACGCGTCCGACGTGGGGGTTCCTCGTCGCGATGGGCGTGATCGGCGGCGCGCCCACCTTCCTCGGGACGGTGCTCGGACAGGCGTGGTCGAGTGAGGCGATGTCGGTCGTCTTCTTCGCGATCGCGGCGGGCTCGATCCTCTACGTCGTGCAGGAGCTCATGGCGGTCAACCGCAGCTACGGCCGCACGGTTCTCGTCACGTGGCTCGTCGTCGCCGGCGTCCTCCTCGGCTTCGCGACGGACTTCGTCGTCAGCGCCGCCGGCGTCTAGACCGACGCGACCGGCGTCAGTTCACATCGGCGCTGGGGCTGCCACGATGACTTGAGGAGGCCGTTCGTGTGCGCCGTCGCCGTCTTCCCACGTGACGATCAGGGACAACGGCAGCCCCACCTTCGGTGCGAGCACCCGAAGCGTGAACTCCGAGCGTTCGCTTGCCCGGATCGGGCCGACGTATTCGTGGGACTTCCGCGTGCCGTGACGGTTGACGATCGAAGCCGTGACGCGCCGTGCGCTCGCAGGTCCGTTATTGACGATCTCCAGCTTCCAAGCGGCCCAGACGTAGTTCAAATCCCACTGTGCGTTGTCGACCAAGCGCACGTCGAGGTTCGCGAGGCGGTCTCCGTGCTCGCCCTCGATCTGCTTGATGAGGAGGTCGATCTGTTCGCGTCGATCGCGCTCCTCGTTCCGGATCGCCGAACGGGTATGTCGGTCGCTCAACCAGGCCACTCCGAGACTCACGCCGCTGACGAGCAGCGCGCCGGCCGCAATCCCATCGCCCGCGGCGTCCATGCGCCTAGCCTAAACCGTTGTTAGCGAGCCTGACAACCCGATTCAGTGCGAGCGCGAGCTGCGGAGCCGCCAGCGCTGCGCCGGTGCGGGCGCCGTCTCCATCTCCGGCCGCGCGTCTTTCGGGTGGGCGTGGAACCAGTCGGCGTACCGCGCTGTGAGCGGCCGCGCCGTGATGCCGTGGGCATAGACCGACACGACGATGGTGAAGGTGACCGTGGCGACGGTCGTCGCGATGTGCGGCAGGTTCGCATCGTCGACGATGATCACCGTGAAGACGATCGAGGCGAGACCGCGCGGCCCGAACCAGCCGAGGAACGCGACCGTACTCGAGCGTGCGCGCGTCCCGATCAGCGAGACGGCGACCGGGAGCATACGGACGACGGTGAGGCTCAAGAGGCCGTAGGCCGCGACACTCCAGGTGATGGCTCCGAGCGCGGGCCCGACGATCGCGGCGCCGAAGACGATGAACGTGACGGCGTTCGCGAGGCCGCCGAGCTCTTCGAGGAGATACGTCACGTCTTCTTCCTTCCGCCGCAGCGCGCCGAACGCGAGGCCGGCGGCGAAGGCGGCGATGAAGCCGCTTCCACCGAGCGGAGCGGCGAGACCGTACGCGAGCGCCGCCGTTCCGACCGGCACCGCCTCGACCCACCTCGACTCCGCGAGATCGCGCGCCTGCGCGAGCCGCAGCAGCACCGCGCCGGCGGCGCCGCAGACGACACCGAACAGCACTCCGTAGCCGATCGCCTCGAAGACGAGCACGACGGCTTGGTGTGTCGTCACCGTGGGCGTCTCGGCATCCGCGATCGCGATCGCAATGAAGAGGAGCGGCACGCAGAGCCCGTCGTTCAGTCCCGATTCGACGTTGAGACCCTGTCGTACCCGCGACGGGATGCGCTCGTCGGTGACGACGCTCTGCCCGAGCGCGGCGTCGGTCGGCGCGAGGATGACGGCCAGCACGAGCGCCTCTCCGAAGCTGAGCGGCCCGAACACACCGAGCGCGATGACGACACCGGCGACGATCGTCAACGGCAGTCCGATACCGAGGAGCCTCGCCGGCACCACGTACTCCCTCCTGAGGGCCGCGAGATCGATCCGGGATGCGTCGGCGAACAGCACGAGCGTCAGTGTCAGCTCTGCGAGCACGCGCACGGTCTCGCCGTGCGGGGCGATGTCGATCCAGCCGAGCCCCTTGTTTCCGAAGAGAAGACCGGCCGAGAGGAAGAAGATCGCGGCGGTGACCGGCGTGCGGTCGAGGCGCCGCGAGAGCAGCGCGTAGACGAGCACCACGCCCGCGAGGACAGCCAGCAGCCATGCGCTCATCGTGGTGACCGTAACGGAGGCGAGGAAAGCCGTCCTCCGGTGCGAACTTGCCGGGGATGAGAAGACGGTTGCGGCGGCTCGGGCTGTTCGGCCTGCTCGGGCTCGTTTGGGTGTTGGGTGTCGTCTCCGCCAGCTCGGCGGCGTCGCCCGGGTGGGGCAGCGCGATCACCGTCGCGGTGCCCGGCGGCGGCATTTCGAAGACGGACGTCGTCTCGTGTGGCGCAGTGGGCTCCTGCATCGCGGCCGGCGAATACATCGACGCTTCCGGCCAGCGCGTCCAGGCCTTCGTTGTCGATCAGACGCACGGCACGTGGGGACCGGCGATCGAGATCCCCGGGGTCGAAGCGCTCAACACCGGCGGCTACGCCTGGATTACCGCGGCCGCGTGCGCCTCTGCCGGCAACTGCGTCGTGAGTGGCTGGTACACCGACAGCAACGGCATGCGGCCGGGCTTCGTCGTCGACGAGACGAACGGCAGCTGGGGAAGCCCGGTTCCCGCAGGCAACATCAATTCGATTTCATGTCCCGCAGCCGGAGACTGCGTCGCGGCCGGCGACGGCCTCCTCGAACAGACAAATGGAACCTGGAGTGGTAGCGCCGTCCAAGTGCCCGACCCGCAGGAGATCGGCGTCTCCGGCTGGACCTCGGTCTCGTGTGCGTCGCCCGGCAACTGCGTCGCCGGCGGCGCTTCGGCTTCTGGCCTTCTTACCCAGGCCATCGTCGCCAACGAGACGAACGGAATATGGGGGAACGTGACGATCGTGCCGGGAAGTGCGGCGCTCAACTCCACCCAGGCCACCGGTCCTGGCCACGGCGCTACCGTCTTGTCGGTTTCGTGTCCGACGGCCGGCAACTGCGCCGTCGGTGGCCGATACGAGGACAGCTCCTTCCGCACCCGATCCTTCGTCGCAGACGAAACGAACGGCACCTGGGGCACGGCGATCGAAACGCCGGGCACGGCAGCTCTGAGCACCGGCAACTTCGACGCAGGCGTGTACTCGGTCTCGTGCACCTCTCCGGGAAACTGCTCCGCCGGCGGCGACTACAGCACCGTCCCCAACGCACCGGGCCAGTTCGGCCAGCAGGCCTTCGTCATCGACGAGACGAACGGCGTTTGGGGGACGGCGGTCGAGGTGCCGGGCACGGCGGCGTTGAACAGCAACGGCTACGCAAACGTCAACGCGGTTTCGTGCAGCGCCGCCGGCAACTGCTCCGCCGGCGGGTACTACTCCGACGGCCAAGGCGGGGGAGGCAACAACCGCCAGGCGTTCGTCATCGACGAGACGAACGGCACCTGGGGCACTGTGATCGACCCTGGGACGAAGGCCCTCAACACCGGCGACATCGCCTACGTGGATTCGCTCTCGTGCGCGGCTGTCGGCTACTGCGCCGCCGCCGGGCTTTACGTCGACGATTCAGGTGACCATGGCTTCGTCGTCAGTTCGACCGGCGAGCCCGCCGCGACCGCGCTCGCCCCGGCTTCCGCGAGCGGGACGTACGGCGGAACGGCGGCGCTCTCGGCGACCCTGACGTCAGGCGGAAACGGCGTGTCCGGCGCGACGGTGAGCTTCACGCTGAACGGCTCGAGCGTCGGCGATGCGACGACCAACGCGACCGGCGTCGCCACGCTCCCGAGCGTCAGCCTGTCGGGGATCGGCGCGGGCTCCTACGCAACCGGAGTGGCGGTCTCCTTCGCCGGCGACGGTTGGCACCAGGCGAGTGCCGGCTCCGGTTCACTGACCGTGGCGAAGGCCGACCAGACGATCACGTTCGCGACGCCCGCGGATCGCACCTACGGTGACGCGAACTTCGATCCGGGTGCGACGTCGTCCTCTGGCGGTGCCGTGTTCTACGGCGCGTCGGGCGCGTGCTCGATCGTCGGCGGGACGGTGCATCTGACGGGAGCTGGCTCCTGCTCGGTGACCGCGAGTCAGGCCGGGGACGCCGACTACAACGCCGCGCCCCAGGCGCAGCGGACGTTCTCGATTGCGAAGGCCGCGCTCTCGATCACGGCCGCCAGCCGGCAGAAGTACTTCGACCAGGCGCTCGCCCTCGGGACGACGGCGTTCACGTCGTCGGGTCTCGTCGGCTCCGACTCCATCGGCGGAGTGACGCTGACGAGCTCGGGCGCCGCCGCGAACGCGGCGAGCGGGAACTACGCCGTCATGCCGAGCAACGCGGTCGCCGGCCCGAGCACGAGTCTCGCGAACTACGCGATCAGCTACCACGCGGGGACGCTGCATGTCCTTCCGGTCGGGATCATCGGCCTGAACGGCGTGTCGGTGACGGCGAGCAGCGGGAAGATCGACGGCGGCGCGGCGCTCGTGATGAGCAACGGCGCGCTCTCGTTTGTGGGTGTCTCTCTCCTCGGGAGCGCGATCTCGACGCACGGCTCGGTGATGGTCTCGCACAGCGCGAGCGTCAGCGGGTTCGTCACCGCCGGTACCACGGCATCGATCCTCGGCACAGCCGGCGGCGCGGTGACGCAGAACGCGCCCTCTGCGGCGCTCGCCGTGCCGACAGTCGCCGCGTGCTCCCCGTTCAGCTCCAAGTCTGGGATCAGCGGCGGCAGCTTCAGTTACGCGAGCGGCAACCTCGCGGTCAAAGGCGGCACCGTCAAGCTCGCGAAAGGGACGTATTGCTTCGGCAACGTCTCGATCGCAGCCGGATCGGTGCTCTCGGTGAGCGGCCAGGTCACGATCCATCTTCGGGGCAAGCTCACCGGGAAGGGGCAGATCGCCAACAAGACCAACCTCCCCGCGAACCTCCATATCGACATGAGCTACACGGGCTCGGGTGGAGTGGCCATCGTCGGCGGCGGCCATACGGCCATGACGCTGCTCGCGCCGAAGACGACCGTGACCATCTCCGGCGGCTCCTTCTTCGGGACGGTGCTCGCGCGCACGGTGAGCCTCACCGGCGGCATCGCGTTTCACGCCGGCGCCTAGCGCGCCGGGAGCTTCGACTTCGCGAACCAGATGGACGAGGCGGTCGGCTTGTTGATCGCGCTGCCCCAGCTGACGAACGCGGTGCCGTTTCTCGCCGAGAGCCCCAGCGTGTCGCCCGGCCAGATCTCCGCGTTGCCGTAGGCCGGCGAGATCTTCTTCGCTGCGCCCGTCCACCCGTGCCCGACCGAGTAGCGCCGCAGGAAGGTCGCGTAGCCCTTGTGCGGGACGATGGTCTGCCACGCGACATAGACGTTTCCGCGGCCGGCGACCGTCACCTGCGTGAGGTGCTCGGTCGTGCTCGAGGCGACCTGGACACCGGACGACCAGCTCGCTCCGTGGTTCGTCGACCGCGCGAGCCAGGCGGTGTCGCGTCCCCCGTGTTGCGTATCCCAGGCGGCGTACAGCGTCCCGGCGGAGTCGACCGCGAGCGAGCCGTCGATCCACCACGTCTTCACGCTGATCTGGCGCGCCTGCGGCCCGACGAGGACCGGGTCGGACCAGCTGTTGCCGCCATCCGTCGAGCGAATGAAGTACTCGCGGCCGGGTGAGATGGCGAAGGTGTCCGGGTCGGTCGGGTGCTGCCAATAGAGGACGTCGAGCGCACCGTTCGGCTCCGCGACGATCGGCGCGCTGAAGACGCCGCCGAGCGGGTAGTCGGGGCTGATCGGCGCGAGGTCGGTCCACGTCTTCCCGCCGTCCGTCGACTTCTGGAACACCGCGTTGAAATCGCCGGCGCCGAAGTAGCAGCTGCTCGACGGCGGGCAGATGATCTGGTCCTCGTCCCTCCGCGGGCCGTAGTCCCACGTCAGGTAGACGGCTCCGTTCGGACCAACGGCGATGAACGGGCGGTCGCCGAAATTCGGATGGCCCGAGGACGGGATCGGCAGAACGGTCGCGCGCGCGAACGACTTTCCGTGATTGTGCGAAACGGCAACCACCGGCAGCATCGGATCGGTGCCGCCGAAGCCCTCCTCCGGGCCGATCATGTACGCGACGTAGACGTCTCCGTTCGGCGCCACGGTGATCGCGGGATCCCAGCTGTGCTCGCCGATGACACGTGATCCGCGCACGGTTATCGACGATCCGAAGGTCTTTCCCCCGTTCGTCGAGCGGGCAAAGCCGATGCCCTTGCAGCCGATCCAGGCCTCGTACACGTAGCTTCCGCTGGCCGCCTGCACCGGTTCCGCGTTGCGCGGGCCGCCGCAGCGGCTCACCTGCGTGGCCTTCGCGTAGCCCGATGCGTCCGCGCCGGAGGCGAGCGGCAGCAGGAGCACGGCGGCGAGGACGGCGGTCAGCGGGAAACGGTTCATCATCGAGATAAGACGTGAAACTACTCCGTTCGGCTGCTGAGCTCTAGCCAGTCGCCTGGCTACGCTCGCTGGCCGTGTCGCGGCTCGCCTCTGTCTTCCCGCTCGTCAGCGCACGCGCACTCGCGCGGCCGTTCACGTATGCGGTGCCCGACGACGTGGGGAAGGGCGCGGTTGTCGAGATCCGCTTCGCGAACGCGCGCCGGCGCGGGGTCGTCGTCGAAGTCGATGTCGAAGCGCCGGAGGGAGTCGAGGCCGCTGCGATCGAGCGTGTTCTCGAGGAGCTTCCGCCGGCGCTCGTCGACCTCGCGTTGTGGCTCGCGGACTACTACGGCTCGACGCCTGCGCGTGCGTTCGGGCTCGTCGCGCCCGAGTATCCGTCGCGCCGCGGCGAGCGTCGCACTCCGGCGACTGCCGGCTCGCTCGCCGCGGAACCGGCGCCCGAGCGGCTGTCCGACACGCAGGAGGCGGCGCTCGCGCGCGTCCGTGAGCTCCTCGGCCGCGGCGGAGGCAACGTCCTCCTCGCGGGAGCGACGGGCAGCGGCAAGACGGAGGTGTACATCCGCGCGTGCGAGGCGGCGCTCACGGGTGGGCGCGGCGCGATCGTGCTCGTCCCCGAGATTGCGCTCACGCCGCAGACGGTCGGGCGTTTTCGGGCTCGCTTCGACGACACGGTGGCGCTGCTCCACTCCGGTCTTTCCGAGGCCGAGCGACGCGACGAGCGCGAGCGCATCCTCGCCGGTGACGCGCGCGTCGTCGTCGGCGCCCGATCCGCCGTCTTCGCACCGCTCGCGCGCCTCGGTGTGATCTGCGTCGACGAGGAGCACGACGCCTCGTACAAGCAGGAGTCCGACCCGCGCTACGACGCGCGCACAGTCGCTGCGAAGCGCGCCGCGCTCGAGGGCGCAGTCGCGGTCTTCGGCTCGGCGACGCCGCGGCCGGAGTCGTGGCAGGCGCTCGAGCGGCTCGAGCTCGGCGGACGGATCGGCGCGCCGATGCCGACCGTCCGCGTTGTCGACCTGCGCGCGGAGAAGGCGTATCCGCTGTCGGCACCGCTCCTCGCCGAGCTCGGCAAGCTCGCGGAGAACGGCGGCAAGGCGATCCTCCTGCTCAACCGCCGCGGCGTCGCGCCCGCGCTCCACTGCCGCGCCTGTGGCGCGACCCGCCGCTGCACGAATTGCGACGTCGCGCTCACGCTCCACAGCGATGGCACCTTGCGCTGCCACCACTGCGGCGCGCGCGAGCCTGCCGACGAATCGTGTCCCGCATGCGGCTCGCCCGAGCTCGCGCGCATCGGCGCCGGCACGCAGCGGCTCGAGCGCGAGCTCGAGAAGCATGTCCCCGAGCTCGAACGGATCCGGCTCGACGCCGACGCGGTCTCGAAGACCGCGGATCTCCGCGCCGCGCTCGAGCGGTTCGCCGCGGCCGAGCGCGCCGTCCTCGTCGGAACGCAGATGGTCGCGAAGGGGCACCACTTCTCCGGCGTCGAGCTCGCGGCCGTCGTCGACGCCGACACCGGCCTCGCGCTGCCCGACTTCCGCGCCGAGGAGCGGACGTTCCAGCTCCTCACGCAGCTCGCCGGGCGGAGCGGGAGAGACGCACCGGGCCGCGTCATCGTGCAGACGTTCCAGCCCGACTCGCGCGCTGTCCAGTACGCGGCGCGTCACGACGTCGCCGGCTTCAACGCGGGTGAGCTTGCGCGCCGGCAGGCGCTCGGCTACCCGCCGTTTCGCCACCTCGTGCGCGTCGTCGTCGCCGGCCCGAACGACGCCGACCCGATGCGCGCGCTCGAGGAGCTGAAGGCGGGACTCGCCGACTTCGACTTGCTCGGCCCGGCGCCGCTTCTGCGGCTGCGGAACCGCCATCGCGCACAGCTGATCGGCAAGACCGACCGTCCGCGCGCGCTCGCGACGCGCGCCGCGTCACTCCTCGCCGCGGCTGCGCCCGCGATGCGCCGCGCCGGGTTGACCGTCGTTGTGGACGTGGACCCGCAAAGCGTTTAGGTTCGCGGCATGAAAGATTTCAAGGACTTTCTCCTCCGCGGGAACCTCGTCACGACGGCGGTTGCCTTCGTCGTCGGCCTTGCGTTCGCGGCTGTCATCACCGCTTTCGTCACCGACCTGATCACGCCGCTCATTGCGGCGATCATCGGCAAGCCGAGCTTCGACTCGCTCACCTTCACGATCCACCACGGCGTGTTCCTCTACGGCTCGTTCCTCAACGCGCTCATCTACTTCGTCATGGTCGCCGCGGTCATCTTCTTCCTCGTCGTCAAGCCGTACAACGCATTGATGGACCGGCGGAAGACGGAGCCCGAAGTCGACGACACGATCAAGGCGTGCGAGCACTGCCTCAGCTCGATCCCGGCGGACGCGAGTGTGTGCGCGTTCTGCACGCGCGACGTCGGGCCTGCGCCGGCGTAGAACGAAACCCGCACGACTCCGTAACAGAACCGCAGATACCTGGCATTTGCAGGGAGTCCGGTGGCAGCCACCGTACGTTTGCGTGCCGTAAGTGTCACGCCTTCTTCGCGGGCTCGGATTAGTCCGCGACGCGCTGGAACAGCACGAAGTCCCGCCAGTCGCCGTTGATGTGGAGGAACCGGGGCGCGACGCCGATCCGCTCGAAGCCGGCCTTCTCGAGCACGCGCTGCGAGGCGAAGTTGTCGAGGAGCGTCCCGGCCTCGACGCGGTGCAGCTCGAGCTCGCCGAAGGCGTAGGCGACGACGTCCTCGACCGCGCCGGTCGCGAGGCCGCGCCCGTTCCGCGCCTGGTCGATCCAGTAGCCGACCGTGCAGCTCTGCAGCGACTCGCGGATGATGTGGAAGAGGCTGATCGTCCCCGCGATCGCGTCGCCGTCGAGGATCGCGAAGCCGTGCGCCCCGCCGGCGAACTGCGCGTCGAGGCGCTCGCGCTGGCCCTCCGCGGTGAAGAAGTTGTCGGGCCGCACAGGGTCGAACGGCCCGAGGAACTCGCGGTTCGCCGCGTAGAGCTCGGCCAATTCGGCGGCGTCGTCCGGTTGTAGCGGGCGGATCGCCACGCGCCGAGAGTACATTCCTGCCCGTGGCCGAGATCGAAGGGCAGATCAAAGACGAAGAGCTCGATCCGGAACGCGAAGCGCGGCGCCGGGTCGCGCTCGCGCAGATCCGCCAGTACCCCGACGCCGCGCTGAAGATGGAGGCGCGGCCGGTGGAGGAGTTCGACGACGACCTCCGCAACCTCGTCGAGCGGATGAAGCAGCTGATGGCCGACGCGAACGGGATCGGCCTCGCGGCGACGCAGGTCGGCGTGCTGCAGCGGCTGTTCGTGTTCCAGTGCGCCGAGGACGAGGTCGTTGCGCTTGCGAACCCCGAGATCGTCGAGCGGAGCGAGGAGACGGCGGTCGACGACGAGGGCTGCCTCTCGATCCAGGGCGTGCTGCTCCCGGTCGAGCGGCCGGAATCGATCGTGATCACCGGCGTGGACGAGACCGGTGCGCCGGTGCGGTACGAGCTCGAGGAGCCGTACTCGCGCGTCGCGCAGCACGAGTCCGACCATCTCGACGGCGTCCTCATCCTCGACCGGACGACGCCCGAGGCGCGGCGCGAGGCGCTCGCCGCTCTGCGCCCGCGCATCGTCCTCCAGTAGCTGTGGCCCGGCGGATCGCGGTCGCCGCGACCGCGCCGTTCGGCGCCGACGTTCTCGAACGGCTCGCGGCGGAGTTCGAGGTCGTGCAGCTGTTGACGCGGCCGGACAAGCCGGCGGGGCGTGGGCGGCGCGTGGCGGCGCCTCCGGCAAAGCAGGTTGCAGAGCGGCTCGGCATTCCGGTCGAGCAGCCGTCCAAGCTCGACGACGGGGTCGGAATCGCGGCACATGCCGTCGTCGTGTGCGCTTACGGACTGCTAATTCCGCCGGTGCTGCTCGACCGCGCGCTCTGGCTCAACGTCCACCCGTCGCTTCTGCCGCGCTGGCGTGGGGCGGCGCCCGTCGAGCGGGCGATCATGGCCGGCGACACGGAGACCGGCGTGACGATCCACGAGACGGTTGAGGCGCTCGACGCTGGCCCGATCGCCGCGCAGCAAGCGTTCGCGACCGGGCCGGAGGACGACGCAGGCGCTGTGTACGCGCGCTCCGCCGAGATTGCCGCGGAGCTTCTGCGCGACGTGCTCGCCGCAGACGAGCCCGAGTTCACGCCGCAGGCGGCCGACGGCGTGACATACGCCGAGAAGATCGCTCCCGCCGACCGTGAGCTCGATCCGAGCGCGCCGGCGCAGGAGCTCGTGAACCGCGTTCGCGCCCTGTCGCCGCACATCGGCGCGCGGCTCGGCGACCTGCTCGTCTGGCAGGCGCGAGTCGGGGAGGACGGCGCGTTCAAGCCGCTCGAGGTGCAGCCCGCCGGCGGCAAGCGCATGGCGTACGACGCCTACCTGCGGGGGCGCCGATGAAGACGTGGTGGCACGCGGTCGTCGAGTCCCGGCACGAGCTCATGAACCCGACGAGCGCGGAGAAGATCCGCCTCCTCGGCGAGCGGCTCGGCCTCGGACCGGACTCGCATGTGCTCGACATCGCCTCCGGCCACTGTGCTCCCGCGATCCTCTTGGCGGAGACCTTCGGCTGTCGTCTGACGTGTGTCGAGCGCGCGCCGGAGTTCGTCGCCGTGGCCCGGGAACGTGTCGCGGCGGCGGGGCTCGACGACCGCATCGAGATCGTCGAAGCCGACGCGGCGACGTACGAGCTCGGCCGCTACGACGCGGCGCTCTGCATCGGCGCGACGTTCGTCTACGGCGGCCTTGTCCCGACGATCGAGGCGCTGCGCGCGGCCGCGCCGCTCCTCGCGATCGGCGAGCCGTACTGGCGCGTGTGGCCGCTCCCGCCGGATCCGTTCGCCGGCGAGCACGAGCGCACCGACGAGAGCGAATGGCTGCCGCTGCCGGCCACCGTCGAGCGGATCGACTCCACCGGCGTTCGCGTCGTCGCGTTCATCGCCTCGTCGCGGGACGACTGGGATCGCTACGAGACGCTCAAGTGGCAGACCTTTGACGAGTGGCTCACGGCCAACCCCGGCCACCCGCAGGCCGACGAGTTCCGCGCGCGCGGCGCGGCCGAGCGCGCGCGCTACCTCGCGTGGGAGCGCGACGCGATGAACTGGGCGATCTTCGTCTGCCGCACGTGAGCGCCTCGCCCGCGCGCCGTGCCGCGTACGAGGTCCTTCTCCGCGTGTTCGAGCAGGACGCGTACGCCGACCGCGCTTTCCGCACCGCGGCGGAGGGGCTCGACGAGCGCGAGCGCGCGTTCGCGCAGCGGCTCGCATACGGGGCGGTGCAGCGCGTCCGCACGCTCGACCACGCGATCGAGAAGCTCGGCAAGCGGCCGGTGCGCAAGCTCGATCCGCCGGTGCGCGCGGCGCTGCGGCTCGGTGCGTATCAGCTCGGGTACACGGACACGGCTCCGCACGCCGCGGCGAACGAGTCGGTCGAGCTCGTCCGCCGCGCGCGGCTCGAGCGCGCCGTGCCGTTCACGAACGCCGTCATGCGGCGGCTCGCCGACGGGATCCGGCCGCTGCTCGCGTCGCTGCCCGACGGTGCGCTCAAGGAGAGCTATCCCGACTGGATCTACGCCGCGTTCGTCCGCATCCTCGGTGCAGAGGGAGCGCTCGCGCTCATGCGCGCGATGAACGAGCCGCTCGAGACGGTCGTCCGCGCCGTCTCCGGCGATCCGCCGGGTGAGGCGACCGATATCCCGGGCGCGTACCGCGTCGAGCGCGTGGATGCCCTCGCCGTCGCCGACGGGAGGATCTGGCCGCAGAGCCGCGGCTCCCAGCTTGCCGCGCTCTGCGTCGGCTCGGAGGACGGCGAGCGCGTCCTCGACCTCTGCGCCGCGCCGGGCGGCAAGACCGGCGCGCTCCGCGGCGATGTCACCGCGGTCGAGATCGATCCCCACCGCGCGAGCGAGCTGCGCGCGAATCTCGCGACCATGGGGCGCGGCGACGTCACCGTGGTGGAGGCGGACGGCACCGCGCTCCCGCCGGAGCTCGACGGCTTCGACCGCGTGCTCGTCGACGCGCCGTGCTCGGGACTCGGCGTCCTCGCGCAACGGCCGGATCTGCGCTGGCGAGCGACTCCACTGCCCGAGCTGCAGACCGCACTCCTCCGCTCCGCCGTCGAACGCGTGAGACCGGGCGGGACGATCGTCTACTCGGTCTGCACCCTCAACCCCGACGAGTGCGAAGCGGTGGTCGACGCGAGCGGCCTCAGCGTCGCGCCGCTCGGCGACGAGTGGCCGCAGTTCGCGCATCCGTCACGGCCGGAGTTCCTCCTCACGCTGCCGCACGTGCACGGGACGAGCGGCTTCTTCATCGCCCGCCTCACCGCGCCCTGACGCCGCGAGAAGTCCCGCACACCACCTTTCCCTTGTAACAAAGTGTTACTTGGAAAGCCCTGGCCCTTTCGGGCGGGCGGTCCGTGGAGCAATCACGGTTTCCGCCGTCGCTAGTAACAACGTGTTACAAGCGGGTCTACGTCGTACGATCGGAGCGGATGGCGTCGAAGGACTGGATCCGGACCGCTGAGATCGAGCCGTCGCTCTACGCGGCCGACTTCGCGCATCTCGGCGAGCAGATCGACGTCCTTCTCGAGGCCGGCTGCCGCGTCTTCCACTTCGACGTCGGAGACGGGCACTTCGTCGAGCCGGTCACGATCGGCCCGGTCGTCCTCCGCGCGATCGCGCCGCGCGTCCACGCGAAGGGCGGCGTGCTCGACTGCCACCTCATGGTCGACAACCCGACGCGCCACTTCCCCCAGATCGCGGCAGCCGGCGGCGACAGCGCGACGTTCCACTACGAGGTCGTCGACGACGTTCCCGCGACGATCGCCGAGGCGCGCGCTCACGGCCTGAAGGTCGGCGTCGCATTCAATCCCGAGAGCGAGCCGGAGGACGTCGCGCGTGTCGCCGGTGACGCGGATCTCGTCCTCTGCATGAGCATTCATCCCGGCTACAGCGGCCAGGCGTTCATGCCGGATGCGGTCGACCGCATCGCGCGGCTGCGCGCCGCGCTGCCCGACACGCCGATCCAGGTGGACGGCGGGATCGACGAGGACACGATCGCCGGCGCGCACGATGCGGGGGCGTCGCTGTTCGTCGCAGGCTCGGCGATCTTCGGCAGCGACGATCTCGCGGCCGCGTACCGCCGTCTCGCGCACGCTGTTGCCTGATCCGTTCTACCTGCGCGCGCTCGAGCTCGCCGAGCGCGGGCGGGGGAAGACGGGCCACCGTCCAATGGTCGGCGCCGTCGTCGTCTCGGGCGGCGAGATCGTCGGCGAAGGCTGGTACGAGGAAGAGCTCGTGCGCCACGCCGAGCCCGCGGCGCTCGAGCAGGCGGGGGAGAAGGCGCGCGGCGCGACGCTCTACGTCACGCTCGAGCCGTGCTCACACCATGGCCGCACGCCGCCGTGCGCCGACGCGGTCGTCGAGGCGGGCGTCGCGCGCGTCGTCGTCGGCGCACGCGATCCGAATCCCGTCGTCGACGGGCGCGGCCTTACGCGACTCGCCGACGCAGGGATCGAGGTCGAGCTCCTCGACGACCTCGCCGCGCGACGTCAAAACGAGGCGTGGCGCGTGTGGAAGGCGCTCGGCCGTCCGTTCGTGACGTACAAGGCGGCGATCACCCTCGACGGGCGCGTCACCGTTCCCGGACGCCGGTGGGTCTCGGGCGAGGAGTCGCGGCGACGCGTGCACGAGCTCCGCGCGGCGTCTGACGCGGTCGCGGTCGGGATGGGGACGGTGCGCGCCGACGCTCCCCGGCTCGATGCGCGCGACGTCGGAGCGACGCACCAGCCGCGGCGCCTCGCGTTCGGCCGCGGCCCGCTTCCCAGCGGCTCCGACCTCGAGCTCAGGAGCGGTCCGCTCGCCGACGAGCTCGCCGCGCTCGCGGAAGAAGGCGTGCAGTCGCTGCTCCTCGAAGGCGGCCCGACGATCGCGACCGCCTTCCTCGAAGCAGGACTCGTCGACAAGCTCCTCCTCTTCGTCGCGCCGGTGCTCTCCGGCGCGGGTCAGCGCTTCCTCGGCGACCTCTCGCATCGACTCGAGCTCCTGCACCTCCGCTCGGAGCCGTCGGGCGACGACGTCCTCGTCGAGGCGTACCTTCGCGAGCCGTAACCTGGGGCGATGTTCACGGGAATCGTGCGCGAGGTGGGAACGGTCGCGTCGTTCGACGGCACGCGCCTCGTCGTCGAGACCGGCACCGACGCCGCGATCGGCGACTCGGTCGCGATCGCAGGCGTCTGTCTCACCGTCACCGCGCGTGAGAACGGCACGCTCGCGTTCGACGTCGTCGGGGAGACGCTCGACCGCACGACCCTCGGGAACCTTGCTCCGGGCAGGCGTGTGAACGTCGAGCCGTCGCTCCGAGCCGGCGACCCGCTCGGCGGCCACATCGTCCAGGGCCACGTCGACGGCGTCGGCAGCCTCCGCGAGCGCGCGGAGCTGACGTGGTTCGACGCACCGCCGGAGATCACCCGCTACTGCGTCGAGAAGGGCTCGATCGCCGTCGACGGGACGTCGCTCACCGTCGCGGCGACAGACGGCGAAGGCTTCGCCGTCGCGCTCATCCCGCACACGCTCGAGGCGACGACGCTCGGCGCCCTCGAACCGGGCGATTCGGTCAACCTCGAAGTCGACGTGCTCGCGAAGTACGTCGAGAAGCTCCACGCATGAGCGAGTTCGCGTCGGTCGAAGAAGCGATCGAGGAGATCCGCGCCGGCAGGATGGTCGTCGTCGTCGACGACCCGGACCGCGAGAACGAAGGCGACCTCGTCGTCGCCGCCGAGTTCGCGACCGACGAAGCGGTCAACTTCATGGCCACCCACGCGCGCGGGCTCATCTGCCTGTGCCTCACCGGCGAACGCTGCGAGGAGCTCGGCCTCCCGATGATGACCCAGCGCAACGAGGCACGGCTCGGCACGGCGTTCACCGTCTCCGTCGAGGCGCGCGAGGGAGTGACGACCGGCATCTCCGCCGCCGACCGCGCCCACACGATCGCGGTTGCGATCGACCCAAAGGCGAGCCCGCACGACCTCGTCCAGCCCGGACACGTCTTCCCGCTGCGCGCCCGCGACGGCGGCGTCCTCGTCCGCGCCGGCCAGACGGAAGCCGCTGTCGACCTCGCGCGCCTCGCCGGCCTCAATCCCGCCGGCGTCGTCTGCGAGATCATGAACGAGGACGGGACGATGGCGCGCGTGCCCGACCTCGTGCCGTACTGCGAGCGGCACGGGCTCAAGATGATCACGGTCGCCGACCTGATCGAGTACCGCCGGCGGATGGAGAAGCTCATCGAGCGCGTCGTCTCCGTCCAGCTCCCCACCGAGTACGGCGACTTCACCGCGATCGCGTTCCGCGAGACGCTGACCGGCCGCGAGCACGTCGCGCTCGTGATGGGCGAGATCGGCGACGACGTCCTCGTGCGCGTCCACTCGGAATGCCTCACCGGCGACGTCTTCCACTCGCTGCGCTGCGATTGCGGTGAGCAGCTCGAGTCGGCGCTCGCGACGATCGCGGCCGCAGGCAACGGCGTCGTCCTCTACATGGCGCAGGAAGGCCGCGGCATCGGGCTCCTCAACAAGCTCCGCGCGTACGAGCTGCAGGAGCAGGGCCTCGACACCGTCGACGCGAACCTCGCGCTCGGTTTCGCGGCCGACGAGCGCGAGTGGGGAATCGGCAACCAGATCCTCGCCGACCTCGGCATCACAACGATGCGCCTCCTCACGAACAACCCGAAGAAGGTCTCCGGCGTCGAGGCGTACGGCCTCCGCGTCACCGAGCAGGTGCCGATCGAGATGCAGCCGCATCCCGAGAACGTGCGCTACCTCGCCACGAAGCGGGATAAGCTCGGACACAAGCTCCACCACCAAGACTTGAAGTTCGAAGCGGAGGACGAATGAGCAGCAGCAGCGGCGGGTTCTGGCCCGGAGAAGAGACCGAGGGCGACGAGCCCGAATACCACGACATGGGTTCGGTCGTCGACGACGTCGCCGAGGAAGACTCGGCGGTGACGGAGCCGGAGCTCAAGGCGGAACCGGAGGCCGCGACCGAGCCGGAGCCCGTGGCGGAGCCGGAGCCCCCCGCAGACGAGGAGTCCATCGGCTGGGAAGAGGAGGAGCCCGAGCCCGAGGTTGAGCCGGAGCCGGTCATCGCGCATCGCCCCGGCGAGATCGACGTCCCCGGCGGTATCGCCGTGATCGAGGGCGCGCCGTTCGGCAACGGACGCAGTGTCGGGATCGTCGTCGGGCGCTTCAACTCCGAGATCTCGAACGGCCTGCTCGAGTCCGCGCTCGAAGCACTCGCGGCTGCGGGCGTGCAGCAGGATCGGATCACCGTTATGCCCGTCCCCGGCGCGTTCGAGCTTCCGATCGGCGCGATGGCGCTCGCGAAGACGCGGCGGTACTCGTGCGTGATCGGCCTCGGCTGCGTCATCCGTGGAGAGACACCGCATTTCGACTTCGTCGCGACCGAGGCTGCCTCGGGACTCCAGCTCGCCGGGCTCGAGACGGGAGTGCCGGTCTCGTTCGGCGTCCTCACCGTCGACACGGTCGAGCAGGCGGAGGCGCGGATCGGCAAGGGCGGCGAGGCGGCGCGCGCGGGACTCGAGATGGCGGACATCTTCTCCCAGGTGCGTGCCCAGGTGCGCGCCACCGGCTAGCTTCGTCGGCTACCCTGGCGCGCGATGTCGAAGGTCTGCGCCGTCTGCGGTAAGAAACCCGGCTTCGGTAACCACCGGAGCCACTCCATGGTCGCCACGAAGCGGCGCTTCGAGCCGAACCTTCAGCGCGTTCGCGTCCTCCTCGCCGGCAAGGCGCAGCGGGCGTACGTCTGCACGCGCTGCCTCAAGGCCGGCAAGGTTCAGAAGGCGCTCTAGCGCCCGCGCGCAGCTCCCGTTGCGTCCGTTAGGGCGCCGTTAGCGGTGTGCCGTACGTTCGCGAAATGAGGGCGATCGTGTTGCCGGCCGTGCTCGGAATCGTCGCGCTGTCGGCCGGCTGCGGCTCGTCTGGCGGAGCGGTCGAGAGGAACGGCCCGGCGACGACGCATAGCGGGGCGAGTTTCGTCTCGATTTCCTGCTCCGCGTCCGGCGAATGCGCCGCCGGCGGTTTCTACAACAGCGCCAAGGCGGGATACCAACCGCTTGTGGCCGGCGAGACCGACGGCAGCTGGGGCAACGCGATCGAGGTGCCGGGAATGGCGAAGCTCAACCGACGCCATGGCGCCCGCGTGACCTCGATCTCGTGTGGAGCGCCTGGCGAGTGCGCCGCCGGGGGCTACTACTTCGACTACCCCCACTGGACGTATGAGGGGCCGTTCCTGGTCAGCGAGACGAACGGCAAGTGGGGCAACGCGATCGAGGTGCCGGGGACGGCGCAGCTCGACACCGTAGGGGACGCGCGCGTTACCGCGATCTCGTGTAGCGCGTCTGGCGAATGCGCCGCCGGCGGCTACTACGACAACTTCGGGAAGCCGTTCGTGGTGGACGAAAGGAACGGCAGCTGGGGCACGGCGATCGAAGTGCCCGGCATGGCGAAGCTCAACCCCGACGGGTATGCCTTGCTGAACTCGATCTCGTGTGCTGCGCCGGGCGAATGCGTCGCCGGCGGCTCCTATTCTCCCGTCGGGAGCGAGTCCATCCACGCGTGGGTGGAGAACGAGACGAACGGGAGTTGGGGCGCGGCGATCGAGGTCCCAGGCATGGCGACGCGCAACACCGACGGTGAGGCCGCGCTGACTTCGATTTCGTGTGCGGCGGCGGGCGAATGCGCGGCCGGCGGCTACGCGGGCACCGCCCGCTCGGTCGACCACGCCTTCGTAGTCAACGAGACGAACGGTCGCTGGGGCACGGCTATCGAAGTGCGGGGAACGGCGACGTTCGGTCATGGATTCGTCCAGGTCAACTCGATCTCATGCGCTGCGCCGGGGGAATGCGCCGCCGGCGGCTACTACGTGAACAACACGGACCCGGTCGGCGACGATCACGACCGGCCCTTCGTGGTCGACGAAAAGAGCGGCAAATGGAGCAAGGCGATCAAGGTGCCGGGCACGGCGACTCTCCACAAGGATTGTTCGAGCACCCGCCGTACGCGGCGATGCTTCGACACCGGCAGCGAGGTGACCTCCATCTCGTGCGGTGCTGCCGGTGAATGCGCCGCCGTCGGCGCGGTCGACGGCGGCACGCCCTTCCTCAGCATCAGCCCGGTCAACTTCCCGACCTTCGTCGTCAACGAGACGAAGGGCAGCTGGGGCACCGCGATCAGAGTGCGCGGCACGGTGACGCCCAACTCGATCTCGTGCGCCGCAGCCGGCGAATGCGCCGTCGGCGGCGGCTACTACCAGCCCTTCGTCCTCAGCCAGTCGAACGGGCGATGGGGCGACCCGCTCCACTTCAAATGATTCCCGGCTATCTCGGTCCGAGTGCGCGGGCGCGGCCGTGTCCCGGCGCCGACGGATCGGGTCGGCGGTTCTCGGGAACCTTGATCGCCGTGCGGCCGCCGGCTCCGGCGCGCGGCTCGTCGTCGAAGCGCGGGATGACGTGGAGGTGCGCGTGCGGGACCTCCTGTCCGCCGCTCGGGCCGCAGTTCCAGATGAGCGTGTAGCCGTCGGGCGCGAGGCGCTCGTCCCATGCCGCCTTCGCCGCGAGCAGGAGCTCGTGCGTCGCCGCCCATTCCTCCGGGCTGAAGTCGAACGGAGACGCCTTGTGCGCGCGGGGGACGATGATCCCGCAGCCGGGCAGAACGTCCGGCGAGTCACGAGGATCGCGCGTCGAGGCGTAGATGCAGTGGTCGTTCTCGAGATAGACCTCCGCCTCGCGCAGCTCGTCGCCGTTGCAGATGAAGCAGTTCTCGCTCATGCCGCGATTCTCGCGCAACCGCCGCCCGCGGCGCTCCGTCCAAGCACGCGGATGGAAGCCGGACACGCCATTACTTCGCCCCTGGGCCGGATCACGATCGCGAGCAGCGTGATCGCCCAGATCGTCGCCGAGACAGCGCTCGAGTGTTACGGCGTCGTCGGCATGAAGGGGTCGCTGCGCGGGCGCGTCGCGCGTGGGCGCGCGCAGGGGATCGAGATCGGCCGCGACCGGGACGGCGGCGTCAGCGTTGATCTCCACGTCGTGGTCGAGTACGGACTCAACCTCGCCGAGGTCGCGTCGAGCGTTCGCAACCGCGTCGCCTACGAAGTGGAGCGGCTGACCGGGCTCCGTGTGTTGGCGGTTGAGGTACACGTCGATGCTGTGCGAACCTCAGGGACGACGTGAGCTCGGCGAACGACATCGCGAGCGTCCGCGCCCTCGTCGGCTCGGCGCTCAGTTCGCTCGAGGCGAGCCGCACGCGGATCGACGACCTCAACGTCTATCCCGTGCCCGACGGCGACACGGGGACGAATCTCACGCTCACCGTGCGTGCCGTCGCCGAGGCGCTCGGCGGTTCCGAGGCGGCCGACCGTCCGGCGCTCGCGCACGAGGTCGCGCGCGCGGCGCTCATGGGCGCGCGCGGCAACTCCGGCGTGATCCTCTCGCAGATCGTCCGCGGCGCCGCCGACGTGCTCGCGGAGTCGGCGAACGGCGTCGAGCCCAAGCTCGCCGCGCGGGCGTTGCGCGGTGCTTCCGACGCGGCGTACAGCGCTGTGCGCCGGCCGGTTGAGGGGACGATGCTCTCCGTCGTGCGCGAGCTCGCGGAGGAAGCTGAGAGCCGCGCCGACGATTCCGCGCCGATCGGCGAGCTGCTCATCGATCTCGTGCGGCGCGGGGAGGATGCGGTCGCGCGCACGCCGCAGCAGCTCGAGGTGCTCCGCGAGGCGGGCGTCGTCGACGCCGGCGGTGCCGGGCTCGTCGAGCTCCTGCGCGGTGTCGCCGCCGCGGTCTCGGGAGAGCCCGTGCCCGAGGCGCCGGTCGTCGCAACCGAGCGCGCGGGTCTCGACGCGATCCACCTCGAGCAGTCGCGGTACCGCTACTGCACCGTCTTCGTCGTCGAGGGCACGGCGCTCGACCGCGACGGGCTCGAGGCGCAGCTCGAGGAGCTCGGCGACTCGCTCCTCGTGGTCGGGGACAAGACAGCGCTGAAGGTGCACGTCCACACCGACGATCCCGGCGCTGCGCTCTCGCTCGGCACCGCGGCCGGCACGATCGAAGGGATCGAGATCGCGAACATGCAGGTGCAGCAGGAGCAGCGAGACCGGCGTCTTTCCGTCGTCCCCGACCCGGTCGAGCGCGCCGCGAGCGGCGTCGTCGCGGTCGTCGCGGGGGACGGGAACCGCAAGCTCTTCGAGAGCGTCGCCGAGCCCGTAGGGCCGATCCGGATCGTCGAAGGCGGCCAGACCTCCAATCCGTCGACGGCGGAGCTCCTCGCGGCGATCGAGGAACTCGCAGCCGACGAGGTCATCCTCCTGCCGAACAACTCGAACGTCCGCCTCGCGGCCGAGCAGGCCGCGCAGAATGCCGGCCGTCCCGTCGAGATCGTCGGGACGGACTCGATCACCGCAGGGCTCGCCGCACTCGTCGCGTTTGACGGTTCTCGCAGCGCCGCGGAGAACGCGGCAGAGATGCGCGAGACGGTCGAGGCTGTCGCAGCGGGCGAGGTGACACGCGCCTCGCGGGACGTCCAGCTGAACGGGGTCGAGATCAGAAGCGGCGAGTGGCTCGGGCTCGCCGACGACGATCCGGTCGCGGGCGGAACCGACTTCGTCGACGTCACGCTCGCTGTGGTCGAGCATCTCCTCGGCGAGCGGCGCTCGCTTCTCACGCTCCTGACGGGAGCCGACGCCCCGGCGCTCGACGGCCTCCTCGACAAGATCCGCGCCGCCCATCCGGACGTCGAGATCGACGTGCACGAGGGCGGCCAGCCGCATTACGCGCTCCTCCTGGGCGCGGAATGAGCCCCGTCCGGGTCGTGCTCGTCGAGGACAACGACGTCTTCCGCGAGGCGCTCGAGCTCATGCTCGGCATGCGCGAGGAGATCGAGGTCGTCGCGGCGGTGGGCGACGGCACCGCCGCGGTCGCGGCCACGCTCGAGCACCGGCCCGACGTCGTCCTCATGGACTACCGGATGCCGGGCCTCGACGGGGTGGAGGCGACGACGCAGCTCCTCGCGCAGCTCCCCGACATCCGCGTCGTCGCGCTCACGGCGTCCGCCGACGAGGGGCAGCGCGCGGAGCTTCTCGCTGCCGGCGCCGTCGCGTGCCTCGGCAAGGACGAGGAGCTCGACGCGATCGTCGCCGCGATCCAGCAGGCGGGGGCGACGTGAACCTCACGGCCGAGAACACGGCGATCGTCCTCGACTCGACCGCGGATCTTCCCGACGCGGCCGAACGTTTCCCCAATTGGCGGGTCGTGCCGCTCTACGTCCGCTTCGGCGACGAGAGCTTCAAGGACGGCGTCGAGATCTCGTCCGACGAGTTCTACCGCCGCCTGCAGAGCGATCCGGAGTTCCCGCGCACGTCGCAGCCGACGCCGGCCGACTTCCTCCGCTGCTACCGCGATCTCCACGAGTACGAGCGCATCCTTTCGCTGCACCTCTCGTCCAAGGTCTCGGGGACGTTCACGAGTGCCGAGAACGCGGCCGAGGAGCTCGGGCACCACGTCGTGCACGTGGTCGATACCGAGACGGCATCGGCGTCGATCGGGATGCTCGCGCTCGCCATCCAGCGCCGGCTCGAGCGGGGCACGACGGACGAGGAGATCGAGGCGCTCATCGATCGCTACAAGCGTGAACGCGGGCTGTTGTTCACCGTCGACACGCTCGAGTTCCTCCAGCGCGGCGGCCGGATCGGGAAGGCGCGGGCGTTCGCGGGCGGTCTCCTGCACGTGAAGCCGATCCTCGGGCTTGTCGACGGCGAAGTCGCGCCGGTGAAGCGCGTGCGCGGCGAGAAGAAGGCCTTCGCGGAGCTCGTCGACGCGATCGAGACGCAGACGACCGACGAGCCCGGATGGCGGTTCGCAGTCGCGCACGCCGCAGCGCCGGAACGCGCGGACGAGCTCGAAGCCGTGATCCGTGAGCGCCGGCCGAACGCCGGTCTCGAGCTCGACGTCCCGCTCGGCGCGGTGATCGGCGCGCACGCCGGGCCGGGCACGCTCGGCCTCTTCTGGTTCCGCGACGACGCTGCCTGAGGCGCTCTTCATCGGCGGCGGGACGGGCGGCGGGAAGACGACTACCGCGCGGGCGCTCGCGGCGCGGCACGGGCTTCGGCTGATGCCGATCGACGCGTTCTGGTACGAGCACGCCGAGCGAGCGGGCGAGACGTCGCTTCCGCCCGACGTGCACTGGCTCGAGTGGACTCCGGCGACGCAGGCCGCGGATTTCGAGCGGGTCTCCCGGCTCATGCTCGGCTACGTGCTCGAGGATCTGCCCACGCTCCCGCCGCAGCCGTCGGTGCTCGTCGAAGGCCCGCAGGTCGTGCCGGATCTGCTCCCCGACGACTCGCGCGCGGTCTTCTTGATCCCGACGCCGGAGTTTCAACGCGCGAACCTCTCGCCGCGGCCGATGCCGTCGAGCGACCCCGCGCGCGCACTCGCGAATCGACTCGTCAAGGACCGGCTCTACGCCGACCGCGTCGCCGAACTCGCGCGCGAGCTCGGCTACGTCGTCGTCGACGTCGACGGATCCCGCTCGACCGACGAGCTCTGCGCGATCATCGAGGACGCGTTCCCGGACTACTTCCGAGACAGCGAGCCCATCGACCTGTCGGGCGTCCGGCGCTGGGAGAACGAGAAGATCGCGCGGAACGTGCGCGCCTGGCGCGCGTCGGGCGATCACCGCACGAGCGACGAGATGCCCGTGCCGTTCGCGTGCGAGTGCGGCCGGCTCGGCTGCGGCGAGCGAGCCATGGTGACGCTCGCCGAGTTCGACCGCGCGGAACGGGTGCTCGCTCCGGGCCACTGACGTCCGGACCGGCGGGGATACTGACTCCGCTCGGTGCCGAAGACGATGACAGCAGCTGGCCGCCACACGGCCTTCGCAGGCCTGGACCCACCGGAACGGTGGCCGATGCTGCCGCGTTCGCCGCGGCCCGAGCGGCTCGAGCTCGGTCTCGACACGCTGCCGGGCGTCGGCGCGACGATCCAGCGCAAGCTCGCGAAGCTCGGCCTCACGACGATCCGCGACGTTCTCGAGCACCGGCCGCGCCGCTACGAGACGGCTGCGGACGAGGTCAAGATCTCGGCGCTGCGCGACGGGGAGGAGTGCGTCATCTCTGGTCGCATCCTCCGGGCCGAGAAGAAGCCGATGCGCGGTCGACGGACGCGCGTCGTCGCGCGCATCGACGACGGAAGCGCCTCGACAAGCGTGAGCTGGTTCAACCAGCCGTGGCTTGCCGACAAGCTCACACCCGGGACTCAGGTCCGCGTGCGCGGAAAGCTCGGTCGCTATGGGTTCGAGCCGCGCTCGTACGACCTCGGAGAGACGCGCGCCACCGCCGACTTCGCGCCCGTCTATCCGGCTGCGGAGGAGATCGCGGCCGTGACGGTGCGCCGGGTCGTGGACGCAGCGCTTCCGCTCGCGGTGCACGTCCCCGATCCGCTCCCCGCCGAGCTTCGCGAGCGCGAAGGCCTGGCGCTGAAACGCGACGCGCTCGCC
>DASXLJ010000040.1:0-136221 GCA_036496305.1 Gaiellaceae bacterium
CGTGCGGCGGCCGACTTGTTCGACGCGGCAACGTGGTTCCTCACGCCGACCGCCGCAAGCGCACCCGAGAGCGTCGCGCTCGTCGAGCGCTTCGTCACGTCGCTCGGCGCGCGCCCCGTCCGCACCGACGCCGACGCGCACGACCGCATGCTCGCGCTCACGAGCCACCTCCCCCACGCCATCGCGAACGCGCTGATGCTCGCCGCCGCGCAGGACGAGACCGCGCTCGCGCATGCCGGCGCGTCGTTCCGGGAGATGACCCGCGTCGCCGGCGCGAACCCGCCGCTCTGGACGGACATCCTCCTCGAGAACCGCGACGAGCTCGACGCCGCGCTCGCGGCCTTCCGCGCCTCGCTCGACGCCCTCGCCGTCGCGGGCGGCGACGAGCTCGCGGAGTCGATCGCCGCCGCCGCCACCGCGCGCGAGCGCCTCGACGCCTTCGCCTACAAGACCGAGCCGGCGCAGCTGAACCGCATCCGCGTGCGCGTCCCCGACCGCCCAGGCGTGCTCGCGCGCATCACGCAGCTCCTCGGCGCGGCGCAGATCAACATCGAGGACTTCGAGCTCCGCCATGTCTCGCCGGAGTACGGCGGCGTGCTCGTCATCCTCGTCGCGGGAGCCGACAACGCCGCGAAAGCGCGTGAGCTCCTCCGCAACGAGGGCCTCGCCGCCGCCTGACGGCAATACTTCGGTCGTGGACAGGCCAGCACCACTCACCGTCAGCGAAGCCGCCGTCGAGCTCGGCCGCTCCGTGGACGAAGTACGCGCGCTGATCCGCGAGGGCGAACTTCAGACGGTGGCGTGCGGCGTCCGCCCCGGGCTCATTCCGCACCATCAGCTCGAGGACTACAGGCGCAGGAACCGGCGCACACTCGAAGGCGCAGCCGACAGCTAACCGCGCGGCCTGTGCTTGTGATGCGAAGTCGGGCACGGCCCGGCGCGCGCGGGATTGGGGCAGTAGACGGTGCCAGAGTTGAGCAAGACCGGCGGCCACGCTCCGGGCCGCACGTGATGCACGCGATGGAAGCGCACCACCTCAAACAGCCGGGTGAAGGTTGCGGGCGTTGCGCTGCTGCCGCGAGAGAGCCACAAAGCTCCCCCGAGGGCGCAGTACGGAACTACGACTCCAAGAACGACGAGGAGAACGACGACGCGGCGGCTCATCCTCAGCGGAGCCTACTCACTCCCCTCAAACTGCGCCACTACCGAGGATCTCGAGTCGGTTGCCCCAGGGATCGGCCGTGAAGAAGCGTTGCACGTCGGCCAGCGACTCGTCCCATTCGACCGTGTGGCCGGCGGCGGCGACCCGTGCCGCGAGGTCGTCGAGCGCATCGGCGGACACGCGAAAGGCCGGGTGAGCCTTCAACGCGGGCGCAAACCCTGACTCCACGCCGATATGGAGCTGTTGCGCGCCGACGGCGAACCACACGCCGCCGCGGGCGCGGAGAGGCTCCGGCTTCTCGACCTCCTGCAGCCCGAGCACGTCGCCGAAGAACCGGCGCGCCTCCGCCTCGCAGCCCGGCGGAGCCGCGATCTGCACGTGATCGAGACTGAGCGTCACTACCCGAGCCTCTCGAGCGGGCTGTCATACGCAGGCTCTCGGGTCAGCAGCTCGGTGAGGTCGTCGCCGGGATGCAGTTCGGCAGGCTCGGCGCCGCGCCGGAAAAGGCGCCCGCCGGGCGGCCCGCCGACGACGGCCGCGCCTGCGTGCACGTCGATCCAGGCGCCCTCCCTCAGCCCAACGACCGGGACGTCGTTCTCCTCGAGGAATTCGCGGATCCGCTGGTCGCGCGTCTCGGCACCCGGCGGCGCAGCGTCGTCCCGGTCGAGGTAGTGCGGGTTGATCTGGAACGGCACGAGTCCGAGCGCGGTGAGGGCCGGCGGCTCGACGATCGGCATGTCGTTCGTCGTCCGGATAGTCGGACACGCGAGATTGCTTCCGGCACTCGCGCCGAGATACGGCATGCCGTTCGAGACACGATCACGAACTGCGTCGAGCAGTCCGAGGTCATGGAAGGCCTTGAGCAGACGGAACGAGTTCCCGCCACCGACGAAGATCGCCTCGGCCTCCGCGACGGAGTCCGCAATCCGGTCGCTCCTGTGCGCCGCGATCACCTCGATGCCGAGCGTCTCCAACGACGCCTGCATCGCCTCGGCGTACCGATCGGGGTCGGACGACGCATGAGCGAAGAACACGAGCCGCGTTCCGCCGGCCATCACGTCCGAGATCGGCTCGTACGCGTGCTCGAGGAAACCCCGTCCCGGCGCGGTCGAGTTGGAGAGCAGGAGCAGCCTCACCCAACCACTGTCGCAGCTAGCTGCTCTCGTCCGTCTCCGTTCGCACAGCAACGAGGCCGGTCGCGGCCTTGACCGCTCTGGTGCGCCGATGCAAGGATCGGCTCGTGGTTCTTGCGGCCAGCGCGGAGACCGTGGTGCTTGGGTTCTTACCGATCCTCGCCCTCTACTTGTTTCCGACGATTGTCGGAGCAGCCCGCGGCGTGCCCAATATCGGCTCGATCTTCGTGATCAATTTCTTCCTCGGTTGGACGTTCCTCGGCTGGGTCATCGCACTCGCTATGGCCGCTAGGACGGTCGCAGCTCGTCAGGGCTAACTCTCGTACGCGGGCTCGAGGACGTCAGCAGGCGCGCCCGTGAGCGGGAGATTCGGCACTCCTTGGGCTCTTATGACGTCCGAACTCGGCTGCCGCAGTACTCGGGAATGTCACTCGGCTGAACGGTGGCGCTTACTCGTCTCCAGAAGTTCGATGAGGGTCAGAAGCGTGGCGCGATCGGGCTCGAAATCGCTATCTGCGGTGATAAGCGACAGACGCTCCTCTGCCCACGCTTGTGCGTCAGCGGGGGAAATACCGCCGCGCTGAAGCTCTTCATCCACGCGGTTCACGTCGGCGGGAGTGGGCTTCCCCGGCGGGTTCCACCAGCCCTCTTCGGGTTCCGCAGCCGGCGGCCACCGTGGGGCCGGCCACTGAGGTTCAGGACTTTCGTCATCCACCGGCGGGTCCCTGACCCCCGCCGAGAAATAGGTTCCTGCGCCGTGGCCCAGGCGGATCAAGACGAAGTCGGCTCGCTCCCGCCCCCAGGCGATGGCGGACTCAGCAGAGACCCGGAGGTCGTCTTCGAGTAGCGCGTCGTCTTGCCAACTGACGAAGAAAGCCGCTGTCCGTGGGTCGACCATCCGGCCCGAAGGGACGCCGAAGCGCTCAGGACTGATCCAGACGATGCCTCGCCTCTCCACCGCCGACGAATCGTAAAGGCGTGGGCCGCCTCTGGCCTGGGCCGGCCGTGCCTCTCGCCTGAGCTCTAGGCCGCGTCGAGCGCGTCGAGGCCCGCCTCGGCCTCCGCGATGCAGCGGTCGAACTCGCCGAACGCAAGCGCCCACGTCTCCGGGTCGCGGAGATCGACGCCGACCGGCTCGAGCAGATCCTGCGGCGAGCGTGACGCGCCGTTCCCGAGCAGCTCGAGCCACGCGGGGACGAACGCCTCGCGATCCTCGCGATACCGCGCGAGCAGCGAGAACGCGACGAGGTGCGCGAACGCGTACGCGTACGTGTAGAAGCGCACGTGGATGAAGTGCGGGATGTACGACCAGCCGAGCTTGTAACCGTCCGGCAGCCCGATCGCGTCGGCGTAGTACTTCGCGTTCTCCTCGATCCAGATCTCCGACAGCCGGTCGCTCGTCAGCGCCTTGCCTTCGGCGCGGATCCCGTACGCGCGCTGCTCGAAGCGCGCCATCATCGTCTGGCGGAAGATCGACGCCATCGCGCTCTCGGCGCGGTCGGCGAGGAGCATCGCGCGCGTCGACGGATCCTCCTCCTGCTCGATGAGCCGCTCGACGACGAGCAGCTGCGTGAACGTCGACGGCACCTCGGCCACTGCGAGACCGGTGTGGTACGCGCGATACGGCTGGCGCTCGAGCGCGAGCGTGCCGTGCACGACGTGGCCGAACTCGTGCGCGAGCGTGATCACGTCGCCGAGCTTGTCGGTGTAGTTCATGAGCACGTACGGGAGGACGGACTTCGAGATCGAGCTGCAATACGCGCCGCCGACCTTGCCCGGGCGCGGCTCGGCGTCGACGTGCCCGCGGTCGAGACACGTGAGGAAGATCTCGCTCAGCCGCGGGGAGAAGTCGCGCAGCGTGTCGTCGACGAGACTGACCGCCTCGCTCCACTCGACGCGGCGATCGGTGCCGACCGGCGCGTACTGATCGCCGAGCTGGAGCTTGTCGAGGCCGAGCGCCGGCGCCTTGCGCACGAACCACCGGCGCGCGAGCGGGTAGTTCTCCTCGATGGCGGCAATCATCGCCTCGACGACCGCGTCGTCGAGCTCGTTCGAGCGGTTCGTCGGCTCTATCGGCTCGGGAATGCCGCGGAGCCGGTCGACCGAGAGGCGGTCGCCGACGATCGCGTCGTAGCACGCCGCCTGCACGTCGGCCACGTCGCCGAGTGCGACGTAGAGCGTGTCGAGCGCCGAGAGTCGGATCTCGCGCTCGGGATGGTGGACGTAGGAAAGAAGCCTGTCGATCGTGTGCGGCTCGGAGCCCTCGCCGGCGTCGAAGTCGACCGTCAGCGTCGCGAGCTCGCGGCCGTGGAGCGACTCCCACGCCGAGATCGCGGGGCGCCGCGCGTTGAGCGCCTGCTCCTCGCCCTCCGGCAGGACGTACGGCTTCTCCTCGCGCGCGACCCTGAGGCGGTGCGCGTATGGCGCGAGCTCGGGAGCAGCGAGAAGCGCGTCGGCTTCGGCGTCCTCGAGCGCGAGCCACTCGAGATCGACGAACAGGAGCAGGCTCTCGAGGTCGGCGAGGCGATCGCGGGCGAGCGTCGCGAGGTCGTTCGCCTCGGGATCCATCGCCTCGGTGTGCTCGCGCGCGGTCGCATAGAAGCGCGCGCGGACGATGTCCTCGTACAGCGCGTCGAGCTCGGAGAGGAGCGCATGGAGCTCGGCCGGCCCGACGGAACCGACAGTCCCGCGCCGCCGCTCGGCGAAGTCGCGGGCGCGCGCGAGAAGCTCGTCCCACGCGCCCTTGGCGGCGTCCGCGTCGGGAGCGAGATCGTCGAGATTCCAGCGGATGCCAGAGGCGCTGAGGGATGAGCTCACAGCCACAGACCTCGCAGCGTACCGCGTCGGCACCGCGCTGCGATACTGGTTGCGATGCGTGTCCGCTGGGTCGTCTGGAGTGTCGCTCTCGTAGTCGGGATCGGAGCCGGTGTCGGGATCGCAGCCGCGACACAGGCGCCGCGCGAAGCGTCCGCGACGATCCCAAAGGTCCCGCAGATCCCCAACCCGCGGCTCGACACGGGCACTCCGCTCAGCGCCGTCGCTCCTGTTTTCACCCTGACCGACCAGTTCGGGAAGACCCAATCGCTCCGCTCGTTCCGCGGCAAGGTCGTCGTGCTGAGCTTCAACGATCCGGAGTGCACGACGATCTGCCCGCTCACGACGACGGCGCTCTCCGAGGCGAAGAAGCTCCTCGGGCCTGCGGCGGCGAACGTCCAGCTCCTCGGCGTCGGCGCGAACCCCGAGGCGACCGAGGTGAAGTGGGTGCGCTCCTACTCGAAGGCGCATCAGATGATGCGGAAATGGCTCTTCCTGACGGGATCGCTGCCGCGGCTGAAGAACGTCTGGAAGTCGTACGGGATCGAGGCCGCGGTCGTGCAAGGGGCGATCGACCACACGCCGGCGACCTACGTCGTCGATCCGAACGGCCGCATGACGCGGCTCTTCCTGACCAACATGTCGTACTCGAGCGTGCCGCAGCTTGCCCAGGTGCTCGCCCACGCGATCGCCGCCGATCTGCCGGGCCGCCCGAAAGTGAGGGACACGACCTCGCTCGCGCGGGTCAAGTTGATCGGCCCGCGGCAGCGTGTCGAGGTCAGGCTCGCCAAAGGCACGGGATCCTTCCCGTTCGGGCCTGGCAACGGCATGCACCTCATCTTGTTCTTCAACACGTGGGACCCCGACATCGCCGCCAATCTCCGACGTTTCGCCGGGTTCGACGACGTCAAGGGCCTGCCGGGCACGAACGCGATCGACGAGCTGAACGTCGAGCCGTCCGCCGAGACGCTCCAAGCCTTCCTCGACCGCCTGGATCTCCGTCTCTTCATCGGCGTCGATCCCGACGGACGAATCGCGGACGGCTACGGCGTGCAGGACTCGCCGTGGCTGACGCTTGTCTCCAACTCCGGGAAGATCCTCTGGAGCTACGACGTGGCCGTGAAGGGGTGGCCGAGCACGGCTTCGCTCGTCAAGAGCGTCCACGCCGCGCTGGCGCACGCGCGGGGGTGAGCGATTCGCGTCCGACGCGCCACGTGACCGCGAGGGCGACGCTGCCGATCGAGACGAGGTAGAGGGCGCGGAGCCAGCCGGCGGTCGCGTCGGTGCCGGCGCCGATCCCGTGCGCGGTCGACGCAAGCCAGACGCCGAACGTGAGGTAGTGCACGCGGCGCCAGCGCGCGTGGCCGATCCGCTTGCGGAGCAGATTCGCGAGCGCGACGGCAAGGAGGAGCTCGAGCGCGACCGTTCCGAGCGCGAGCCAGAACGGCCGGTACGACGAGGCGCCGGGGACGAGGAGCGTCGCGATGGAGACGTGCGCGTACCGGTCGAGGAGAAGCGTGTAGACGTGGATCGCGATGAACACGCCGGTGAGGAGCGAGACGAAGCGATGGACGTCCGTCACGGCGAAGGCGGGCCAGCGCGGCAGTCGGGCGCGGCCGGCGAGCAGCACGCCGAGCAGCACGCCCGACGTGAGCAGCGCATACGCGACGACGCCCGCGGCGCGGGCCGCGTACCAGTCGATCCCGCTCACGACGTCGCGGTCGCGACGGGCGGGGTCACGCTCGACGGCGGCGCGATCGAGCCGCCGCCGAACGTCGGTCCTCCGCCGTCATCGCTCTCGAAGGAACGAGTGCGCGCGGGCTGCGACCCGGTGCGGGTCGAGGAGGAGGTCGCAGTCGCGGGATGCCCTTGCCGGACGAGCGCGAGCGCGACGGCGAAGCCGGTTGCGGCCGTCAGGGCCACCGTCCGCTTCGCGAGCTGGGCGCGCCGCTTTCCGGCTTCTACTCTCGTCGGCGTAGGCATGCCTCCATTGAGCCGGTCGGGGATGAGCAATCCCTGTGAGGAAGCCAAGAAACACGTAATAAGCAGCGCTAACGGCGTTGTCGATGCTTACAAGAAGATGACCGTTTACCCCCCAAAAGGGTCATAGCCGGTCGTCGGCGCTGCTGGTTCCCTGAGAGAAGTCCACGCCGACAGCGAGCGGTCGCCAGGTAAGCGGCCGCGTCCCCATCGACGGGAGTTCTTCCTTTTCCAATGCGGCCACTCCGCCTCCTCATACTGCTGCTCGTACTCGTGAGCGTCCTTTTCGTCGCACTCGTGCGGCCACTCGCCGAGCACGCGCCGGAGGCCGCGGCCGCGACCGGGAAGAAGCAGACGCTCAGGCATTCGCACCGGAGCCGCCACCGGCGCAGGCACCACCACCACTTGTCGAGCTCGAGGCAGACCTTCGGCCATCGCGTCGTGAAGTACGCGAGGCGCTTCTCCGGCGTTCCGTATTCGTGGGGCGGCTCGTCTCCCCGCACTGGCTTCGACTGCTCCGGCTTCGTGCGCTACGTCTACGAGCATTTCGGGATCTCGCTGCCGCACTCGAGCTACGGCGATCTGTCCCACGGGCGCCGCGTCCTCCGCAAGTACCTCAAGCCCGGCGACATCGTCTTCTTCGGCGGCGGGGAGCACGTCGGGATCTACCTCGCCGGCAACCGCGTCATCGACGCGCTGCACACCGGGACGGTCGTTCACGTCAGGACGATGAGCGACTGGTACTCCTCGTCGTATTACACCGCGCGCCGCTTCGCGCACGCGCACGGCGCTCAGGCCTAGCGCGCAAGCAACGGCGCGGCGCACTCGCCGAGCAGGCGGTACCCCTCGACGGATGGATGGTCGCCGTCGTCGCTCCAGTCGAAGCCCGCACCGTCGAGGGTGTCGTGGAACGGCAGATGCGTGACGCCGTCGATCGCGTGGATGAGCTTGTTGAGACGCGCAATCTCACTCGCCGCGCGCGCGTCGCCGGCCGGCCACGGGAGCACGTCCGCCACGACAACCGCGAGGCCCGCCTCCCTCCCGCGCTCGACCATCGCCTCGAGGTTCCGGGCCGCCTCTTCGACCGGGCGCCGCTGTGCGATGTCGTTGATTCCGCCCTGGACGACGAGGACCTGTGCGCCGGCAAGGACGCTGTCGAGGCGCCGCGCAATCTGGTCGGTGCGCTCGCCGTAGACCGCGGAGGTGCGGAACTCGAGGCTCGGATCTGCCTGCGCCGCCCAGTACTGCCACTGGCTCCGCTCATCGGGCGCCGCAATGCGCGCGCGGACTACCGGGTCGGGATCCCAGAGCGGCGACCCCGCGGAAATCGAGTCGCCGACGACCGCAATCCGCATGCGGGACATGTCCAACCTAGTAACACTTTGTTACTTGCGAGGTACGAGCTCGACGAAAAGGCCGCAGCCGAGCGCGTTCGCGACCCACCGCAATCCGAATGCGGGGACATGTCCAACTTAGTAACACTTTGTTACTTGCGAGGTGCGAGTTCGACGACGAGATCGCAATTGAGCGCGTCGGCGATGCGGAGCAGCGTGTCGATCCGCGGCGGGCGTCCCCCGCGCTCGAGGCGCGCGATCGCGGACTGCGTCGTTCCGCACCGCTCGGCGAGATCGCGCTGCGAGAGCCCCATCTCCGTGCGCCGCTCGGCGACGCGATCGGCGATCTGCGCGAAGAACCAACCGGTGTCGCGAGTCGCGATCTTCTCGTAGACCCTCTCGACCGCGCCTTTCGCCGGCTCACGCTTCTTGGTAGCCATCGCGGGAATGCTATGCCGGAACGACGGAATCGCCAACGCGAACCCGCCCCGGCTCGACGACGTCGCAGTAGACGCCGAGCGGGAGCGGCTCCGTCACTCCGTCGCGGCGATACGTCGCAAGCGTGTCGAGCGTCGGGAACGCGTCCTCGCCGGTGTCGGGATTCTTCGTCGTGACGACGCAGCGGCCGACGTCGCCGAGCGGTTTCACCACGGCGTCGCCGATCTGAACATGACGGCCGATCCACTCGTCCTCCTCGTTCTCGGCGACGCCGTCGATCTCGAACAACATGCGGAACTGGCGCGCGTCGGGCGGCGCCGTGCCCGCCATCGTTCCGAGACCCGCGATCGACGCGCGCGAGATGATCGAGGCCCAGCCGCCGTGATCGGCTCCGCGATCGACCGCGCCGCCGTCCGACCACAACAGGGTCATCGGCTCGCCGGCGAGCTTGGAGATCGCGTCCTGCCACGGGCCGGCGATGCGGCGTGACGAGTGCTGAACGCCGTAGAGCACGGCATCCACCGGCTCGCCCGGCTCGACCACGCCGTCGACGCGCTCGCCGCCCGGCAGGTTGAGGGACAGTTGACGCGACGCCTCGTCCCACTCCGGCCGGATCTGCATCAGCTGGGGATAGCGCTTGCCGTTCGCGAGGCGGCCGTCGGCGTCGACGAGCCAGAAGCGCCGGTCTCCGACTACGCCGGCGTGCGTCAGCTCGACCTCGTCCCGGTGGACGACATGAAGCGCCTTCACCGGCGCGATCGAAATGCGGACGACAGTGCCAGCCATCGCCGCAGACGCTAGCTACGACGGCTCGTGGACGTCGACGACGTCGCCGCCGCGCCGCAGGCCGCTGCCGTCGACCTCGAAGATCCAGAAGTTGCGGCCGGTGACGTGGACGGCGACGTTGTAGACGGGGATCTCGCCGATCCGCCCCTCGAACGAGCCGGCGTGGGCATGTCCGTGAAGGACGAGGTCGGCGCCGTTCTCCGCGATCGGCGTGGCGAGACGGTCGCAGCCGAGGAAGGTGCGGATCCCGGCCGGCTCGCCTTCGAGCGTGTCGACCACCGGCGCGTAGTGGAGAAGGACGACGCGAACGTCGCAATGGACGACGGCCTGCAGACCCGACGCGATCGCCTCGGCCTCGGCGGTCGTCTCCGCGTAGACGCGGCGGAGGAGCGGCTCGCCGAAGTCCGGCAGCGCCGAGCCGGGGAATCCGCCGACAAAGCCCTTCGTCCCGACGATCCCGAGCTCGAGCTCGTCGATGCAGCACGTCGCGCACTCGCGGTCGAGGACGCGCACGCCCGCGCCCGCGAGCACGTCCTTCAGCTCGTCGACGCGCTGGGCGTGATGGTCGTGGTTGCCGAGCACCGCGAAGATCGGGACGTCGATGCGACGGCATGCGGCCGCGAGCACCTCGGCCTGCTCCGGCTCACCGCGCGTCGTGAGATCGCCGGCGAGGAGCACGACGTCGGCCTTGCCCGCGAGGTCGGCGAACGCGCTCTCAAGACGCTCGGCACTCGCGTCGGAGGCGTGGACGTCGGCAGCGGCAGCGATGCGGATCACAGACCGAATGTTGCTGAAACGGGCAAAACGGAAACGACCCACGAATGCCGGAGCCGACTTTCGAGGAGCTGATCGAGGCGATGAAGGCCGCGGTCGGGATCCTCCAGAGCGTCGAGATCCCGTTCGTCCTCGGCGGCGGCCTCTCGGCCTGGGCGCGCGGCGGGCCGCGGAGCGAGCACGACGTCGACTTCCTCGTCCGTGTCGAGGACGTGGACGTCGCCCTCGATGCGTTCGACGCCGCGGGCTGGGATACCGCGCGCCCGCCGGAGGGCTGGCTCGTGAAGACGTGGCACCCGAACGGCTCGCTCGTCGACCTGATCTACAACCCCGCGAGCGGCCCCGTTACGGACGAGCTCATCGAGCGTGCGCCGCTCGCCGAGGTGATGGCCGTGCTCGTCCACGTCTCGACGCTCGAGGACGTCATGGTCTCGAAGCTCATGGCGATGACCGAGCAGGAGCCGAACTTCGGCCGCGTCCTCGAATGGTCGCGCGCGCTCCGCGAGCAGATCGACTGGGACAGCGTGCGCGCGCAAACGGATGCGTCTCCGTTTGCGCGCGCGTTCTTCACGCTCGTCGAGGGCCTCGGGATCGTCGAGCCGGCGACCTAATTCGCGCCGGTCGCGCCCTTCGCGCCCGTCGCGCCATTCGCACTCGGCGCGCCGTTCGACAATGTGCCTCCCGGCACGTCGTGAACGGTGCCTCCTCCGCGGGCGTCGCACGGCGGCGTGAGCGGTGCCGGTGGGTTGTCGGGGAGCTGGTCGACCACCTGCTCAGGCTGATAGGCAGCCCAGGCGGCGTCCAGTGCCCCGGTGACTTGCTCGGCGAGCAACTCTCCGGTTTGCGGATCGAAGATGAGCTCGGACTTGACGGATGACCCCGGCGTGACGAAAGGCCCCTCCGAGGGGAAAGCGATTCCGAGGCCTGTTCGGCCGTCGTGATCGCGAACCGTGCCGAGCAGCTCGATTCCGGGGATCAGGGCAGCAGCTTGGTAGAGGGTGGCGCGCACGGCAGGCGGAGCGTCCGTCTCGCGGAGGAAGTCCCCGATGTGCTGAAAGTCCTCACCGGGCGTCGACGGCCCGCCGTCGAGCTGCCGCATCTGCTGGAGCAACGTCTGCGGGTCCGTCGAGAGATCGTTCCACTCAAAGCGGTTGGACGGTTTGAGCGAAAGGCATTGCGGCGCGAACCAGTCGTCGCTCGTGTGCGCGCTCCGAAGCGCGTGTGGCCCTTTCTGCCGCAGGCAGGCGGATCGGTCGGCCGCCGAGGTGTACTGCTCGGGCCCTTCGGTGTCGCGGATCAGCCCAGAGCCATCTGCGCCAATCCAGATCTGACGATGATCGATCCTGAACGTCTGGCAGTCGCCGTCAAAAGCGGAGTAGTCGTTTTTCGAGTCGACGTACAGGTACTGGCCGGTCTGCGGGGTCAGCGGTTGGGCAGCGATGCGGACCGCGAGCCGGTTCAGAGTGGCCGCGGCAGCCGAGCGCGGCCCGACGGGCGAGTTGCCTAACGCGAGGAGGCTCACTCCGATCACCGCGGCGGCGACCGCCGTAGCCCCAAGCGCAAGCACGCGGAAGCGAGGACGGCGACGCGTGACTCTCGCGCCGCCGCCTCCTTCTGCTGCGGTTGCACGAGCCAGCGCCGACCGGGCGGCGTCCCTCGCGCTGTCGTCCGGCGCGGGTTCCGCGCTGCGAAAGCCCTTCACCCGCTTCAAGTCGTCCATCACGAGACCTCCTGCTGTGTTCGTAGTGGCAGAGCGAGCGCGGTCTGCAGGCTCTCGCGGGCCCGCGAGAGCCGCGAGCGCACGGTTCCGAGCGGAATGTCGAGCGCGTCGGCGATCTCCTCGTACGAGAGGTCGGCCCACGCGTGGAGCAGCAGCACGTCGCGCTGCGCGGGATCGAGCTTCGCCAAGGCCGCTGCGAGGTCGCGATCGGAATCCTCTGCCGGAAGGACCGCCTCGCGCGCGTCGCCGCTCAGCCGCCCGTACGTCTCGAGCATCCGCTGCTCCGCGCGACGATCGTTCGCCAGCAGCTTGGTGGCGATCCCGAGCAGCCACGGCCGCGCATCGGTCGCGTCAGGACGGAAGCTCGCGCGCCTCGCAAAGGCGACGACGAACGTCTGCGACGCGAGGTCGTCCGCGCGTTGCCGGTCGGCGCGCCGGGCAAGGTACCGGTGCACCACGTCGAAATGCCGGTCGAAGATCGCTTCGAAGGCATTCGGCGTCTTCGCGGAGAGGGCGATGACGGAAGCGTCGGTCTGCGCACTCACTACAGCCGTATTGTCGGCGACCGCGCCGAAAGTTCCCGGGATCCGTCAGCGCCGGAGCCAGCGGACGCCTACGACTAGAAGCACCAAGCCGATGACCGCGTACGCGAAGTAATGCGTGGTAGTTCCGGCAGTCGATCCGCTTCGGCTGATCCACGCCGCGATGACGAAGACGCCGAGGAGGGTGGCCCACCACCACAAGTACGGCTTCAGCCATGGTCCGACACGCGGAGGATGCCGAAGCCGAAATGCCGTCCGCCGCAGGAGGAGGCGCTCGCGGAACGATCCCGCGCCGGCTACGGCCGCACTGACGGTCGACGCGGCATCCCGCGCTCGCAGTTCGACGAGACGCCGGCCCGCCCACTTCTCGAGCCGCCACTTCACCTGACTGTACGAGAGCGTCTTCCGACCGAACGCGGTCTCGTGCCGACCTCCGCCCAGATGCCTGTCAGTCTCCGTCAATAGCGAAACGAACCCGTCGATCGCCCGCGGGTCGCCGAGCTGCGCGAGCACGTCGATCGCCCGCGTGGACACCGCCAGAGAGGGGTCGTGGTGCGCCGCCCTCATGACCGCCGGAATCGCTCGCTTGTCGCCGATGCGGCCGAGCGCTCGAAGCACGGTCATGCGCATTCCCTCATCCGGGTCGTCGAGGCACGCGACGAGGGCCGGGCCTGCCTCCACGCTTCGCCCCAAGCCGAGGCCGTACGCCGCCAATTTGCGCCCGTCGAGATCCCCGTCCTTCAGCCTCCCGATGAGGCGCTCTACGTCTCGTTCTTGGCGCTCAGACCGAGGCATGTCGCCGACGCGCTAGAAGAAGCCCGACCAGGCGCTCCACCAATCGTCGCCGCGGACGACGAGCGAGCACGGGCCGGTGACTTCGACGTTCTTGCGGTTCCGGTACTCCTGGAGCCGGTCCGGCGTCGTGAACTCGATCGCGAGCTCGCACGGGCTGCCGGGGTCGTACGGCTTGACGGCGGAAAGATCGGCCAGCGCCTGCTTCGCGCCCGCTTCGATCAGCTCTCGCGCCTCGCGCGGCGTCTTCATCCGCGCGCTGAAGCGGCCGAGTCCCTCCTTCACCTCGACCGTCGTCAGCCCCTCGCCGAGCAGCTCGCGGCTCTCGCGGCACACGGCGCGGTCGCCGGTGACGAGGACGACCGGCGCGCCCCAGTGCCCGCAGAGCGCTGCGTTGATTCCCGTCTCGCCGACGAGCGCGCCGTTGAAGCGGAGGCTCTGCCACGCCTGGCCCGAGACGGTGTGGCAGAGGACGCCGTCGGGCGTCCCCGCCATCGCGTGCATGCCGACGAGGAGCGCCGCGTCGCAGCCCGCCTCGAGGAAACCCGTGTACTCCGTCCACACGTCCTGCACGACGTACTCGCACGCCGGATCGAGGAGATCGTGGACGAGCGAGTTGAAGCTGTGCGGGCCGCCCGCGCCGTGGTTGTCCATGACGACGATCTCGGTCGCGCCGGCCGCCTTCGCGCCGCGGACGGCGGCGTTGATCTCCTCGGTGTAGAGGATCCGGCCCTCCTCCCAGAGCTTCTCGCCGCCGGCGCACTGCTGCCACTTCGTGATGCCGGCGACGCCCTCCATGTCGCTGATGATGTGGACGCGCACGTCAGCCCTTTTCGATGAACGTCGTCGTGACGGTGCGCGTGTCACCGTTCTCGTTCGTCACCGTCCAGACGGCGGAGTACTTGCCCGGAGCGAGGGCCTTGATCTTCGCGCCCTTGGGTGTGTCGACGTTCGCCGCCTTGGCCACGACCTTCCGACCGCGCTCGATCTTGAGCGAGATCGTGAGCTTGGGCATCGCGCTCGACGCTTTGGCGCGCGCGGTGAACGATCCGTGAATCGTCGCGCCACTCCGCGGGGACATGCTCGCGATGTTGGCGATTTCGGTCCTCGTCTGGCCGCCGCTGCGGTCGTCGGTCTGCGCGATGCGGGACGAGGAGAAGCCCGCGGCCTTCCCGCTCGACGGGCAGACCTTGCCGGTCAGAGCCGAGCCGCCAGCGACGCGCGTCGGCTCTCCCGCCGCCTTGCTCGTGGGCGGGACGGTCAGCGGTCCGCCCCAGTACTCGAACGGCGAGCAGGTTCCGCTCTTCACGGTGTGACCGCGGCCGGCGATGTGCATCTGGAGGTTGGCGACGTGGAGAACCGTCACCGGACGCGACGAGAAGTTCGTCACCGTGACCGTGTCACCGCGCTTGATCCTCAGCGGCGTTTTGATGGTGCCCTTGCCGTCCGCTTTCGGTCCTGTGGCCGATGACCCGGTCGCCACCATGTAGTGCGCACCCGGCACGAGGCCGGTACACGTCACGGTCTGAGCGCCCAGGTCAGCGGTGCAGGTCGGGAAGCCGGTGGAGGCGAACAGGCCGTTGTCGATCGCCCCGACCGAGTCGGGCTCTCCCACGGGAACGGTCATGTTCACGAGCCCGCCGGGGCCGTTCGGCGTCGCCGCGTCGGGCGGCTGGAACGCGCGGTTGTCGTTCGTGCTGAACGTGAGCGCATCGTCCGTCGCCACCGGCGCCGCGAGCGGTGTATCGGCGACGTCGCTCGCCGTGCCACAGAAGTCGGTCGGTGACTCGCTCCCGGCGGCGCCGTCGACCGTGTAGCTGAGGACGCCGGTCTGGAAGCACGGCCCGATCGAAAGCGACGGGCCGCTCGTGGCGGGATCGTCGTTCGTCAGGGCAAAGCCCTGATCGAGCCACGTCCACCCCGTCCACCCCGCCTCGTCCACGGGATCGTCGCCGTTCCCGGTCAGGATCACCTGGTGGTGCGGAGTCGGCGCACCCGTACCGGAGTAGTCGACGGCGATCTCGTCGCGGTCGTCGCCGACGGCGTGCGAGAGCGTCACCGACCACGCGCCGGACGCGTCGGTCGTGCCGCTCGCCTGCGCAGCCTTGAGTCCCGACGAGCCGCGGAGCAGCGTCACCTTCACGCCGACACCCGCAGTCGCGTGCTCGATGTTGCCGGTCACGGTGCGGCTGAACTGCGTCAGATCGACCTGCGGCACCGGCAATCCCGTGCTCGTCTCCGTCGTTCCCTGCACGCAGCTCGGGTCGGAAACGCCCTGGCCGCCGTCGTTCGACCACATCGTCTGCGTGTACCACTCGTCGCCGTTGACGACCTGGTTGTACGGCGAGCCGTTCGCCGCGGTTCCGAGCGGAGTGCCGTACTGGGAAGCGTCCTCGCACTTGTCCGCAACCTCGTAGCCGTTCGGATCCATCCAGCCGACGCCGGTCGGATCGGTCATCGCCTCGTTCGTCTCGTGCGCCGCGACGTCGACCGCGACCTCGCCGTCGGGATTGCCCTCGGGGTCGTGGCCGGGGTTGAGGACCGACGTGCTCTCGACGACGGGATCGCCCGTGTAGGCGTAGATCGTCAGACCGTTTCCGTTGATCGTCGAGAGGGAGTGGTAGCCGCCGAAGGCGTTCGTCTCGCAGACGCCGGCCGAGATGCACTCGTCGACATTCGGCGGAGTGAAGACGTACCAGAGGTTCGTCAACCCGCGCCCGTTGCCGTTGAGCGAGGCCTCGTGGTCGACCTCCGCCTGCAGCTGGCTGTCGAAGATGCACGCCTGCATGCCCTTCGGCGACGAGCACTGCGCGTCCGGATAGCTGTCGCTGTCCTGAATGACGTCGGCACCGCTCGAGAAGGAGATCGAGTAGTTCCCCGAAGTCACTGTGCCGAGGCTCGACTGCGACCCGAACTGGGCCAGTGTCGAAAAGACGTTGCACTCGCCGGCCGGCGTCGCGCAGTTGCTCGCGCTCACAGGCCCGGAATCCGCGGCGACGTCGGTGAAGTACTTCTCGATCGTCTCCTCGTAGGTCGGCGCGCCGCCGCCGGGGGAGCCCGAGAACGCGTAGCCGCTCGGAGCCCAGAAGATCAGATGCACCGTCACACCGGAGCTCATGACGCTGCCACCGTGATACGCGACCCGGTCGGGCGCGCTCGACGCCAACGCGCGCCGGCTGGGCGCGAGCGTGCTGTGCACCGGCCGCACGAGCCCGAGCGCGTTCGCGACACGGGGTCGGAACGACTGTTTACTGCTCGCTGCGGCTCCGGTCGTCGCAACGACGACGGCTGCGGCAGCGACGCACACGACGAACGCAACTCTCTTGATCATCCGACTCCTCCGGCGGTTCGCGGGCCTAGCCGGACGATAACGTCAGTCTGTGGAGACTGGGCTTGCGGGCAAGCGCGTCCTCGTCACCGGCGGCGCGGGTGGGATCGGCTCCGCGTGCGTGCGTGCATTCGCGGCGGAGGGCGCGGACGTCGTGATCCACTACAACACGAGCCGTGAACGGGCGGACGAGCTCGCTTCCGAGGTCGGCGGCGTCGCGGTGCAGGCGGATCTCACGGACGAAGCGCAGGTCGACGCGCTCTTCGCGGCCGCGGGAGATCTCGACGTCTGCGCGGCGGTGGCGGGATACTGGCCGCGAGACGACGAGCCGGTCTGGCAGCTCCCGCTCGAGCGCTGGCGCGCGACTCTCGACGCGAATCTCACCGCGACGTTCCTCACGGCGCGCGGTTTTCTCCGCTGCGTCGAGCGCACGGGCCACGGCAACCTCGTTCTCGTCGGCTCGACGGCAGGACGGTTCGGCGAGGCCGGGCACGCCGACTACGCCGCGGCGAAGTCGGCGCTCCAGGGCGGGCTGCTGCTCTCGTTGAAGAACGAGATCGTCCGCATCGCGCCGAACGGCCGCGTCAACGCCGTCGCGCCGGGCTGGACGTACTCGCCGATGACGCGCGGCGAGCTCGACCCGGCGCTCGTCGAGCGGATCAGCCGGACGATGGCGCTCCGCAAGGTTGCCATGGCGGAGGACATCGCCCGCGCCGTCGTCGTGCTCGCCTCCGACGAGCTGTCGGGACACGTCACCGGCGAGCTCGTCACCGTCGCCGGCGGAATGGAAGGCCGAACCGTCCATCCGGGGCCATGAGCCGCTTCCTCGAACGCCTCGCCGCAGGCCCGCCGGTGGTCGGCGACGGTGGAATGGGCGCGCTGCTCGCGAGCGCCGTCACCGGACTGCGCTGCCCGGAGGAGGCGAACCTCCGCGCGGCCGAGAGCGTGCTCGGCGTCCATCTCAGCTACATCCACGCGGGCGCCGAGCTCATCGAGACGAACACGTTCGGCGCGAACCGCGGCAAGCTCGCGCGGCATTTCCTCGCAGACGAGACGGAGGCGATCAACGCCGCCGCGGTGCGCATCGCCCGCGAGGCGCGCGAGGTCTCGGGGCGGGACGTCTTCATCGCCGGCTCGATCGGCCCGCTCGGCGACGTCGAGGTGCGCGGTCTCGACCCGGCGGAGCTCGTCGCCGAGCAAGCGACCGTGCTCGAAGGACGCGGCGTCGACCTCTTCATGGTCGAGACGTTCTTCGACCTCGACGAGCTCGAGGCGGCGCTCGCGGCGGTGCGCTCGGTCTCGTCGCTTCCGGTCATCGCGCTCCTGTCGTTCGACGCCGACGGCGAGACGCTCGCCGGCGTCACGCCGGAGGAAGCCGCGGCGCGGCTGCGCCCGCTCGGCCTCGCCGCGTTCGGCGCGAACCACGGCGCCGGTCCCGCCGCGGCGCTCACGGCGCTCGCGCGCATGCACGGCGGCGGCGACGCGCTCGCGGCGCTCCCGAACGTCGGTCTCGCGAGCATGTCCGGCCAGCGGATCGTGTTCCCGCACGCGACGCCGGCGTACTTCGGCGAGTTCGCGGCGCGGGCGCGCGAGCTCGGCGCGCGTGTGATCGGCGGCTGCTGCGGCACGACGCCGACGCAGATCGAGGCGATCTGCGCCGCCGTCGCCGAGGAGCGCCGGCCGACCGGCTCGTTCCTCGTCCGCCAGCGCGAAGCCGCGACCCAGCCGGCGCCGGCGGCGGAGGAAACGCAGCTCGCGCGCGTCCTCCGCGCGGGCGGTTTCGCCGTCTCCGTTCAGGTCGATCCGCCGCTCGGAGCGAACCCCGAAGCGCTCATCGAAGCCGCGCGCGCCGTTCGCGACTCCGGTCGCGCGCAGTTCCTCGACGTCAACGACAACCCGCGGGCGCGCGCGCGTATGAGCGGAGTCATGACGGCCGTCGCGATCGAGCGGTTCACCGGCGTCGAGACGATCCCGCACATGACGCCGCGCGACATGACGATCGCGGGCCTCGAATCGCTGCTGCTCGGCGCGCACGCGGAAGGCGTCCGCAACGTCCTCGCGGTGACCGGCGATCCGCCGGAAGCCGGCGACTATCCAGGAACGGGCGCGGTGTACGACGTCGACTCGATCGGCCTCGTCGAGCTCATCGGGCGCTTCAACGCGGGCGAGGACTGGCACGGTCGCGCGATCGACGCGCCGACGTCGTTCTTCCCCGGTGTCGCCGTCAACCCCACCGCCGACGACCTCGGCCTCGAGGCTGAGCGGTTCCACCGCAAGGTCGCGGCAGGCGCGCGCTTCGCGATGACGCAGATCCTCTTCGACCTCGAGCCGCTCGAGGCGTTCCGGGATCGGCTCGGCGGCTGGGAGATCCCGGTGCTCGTCGGCGTCTGGCCGATCCGCACGACCGAGACGCTCGTCCGCATCCACAACGAGGTGCCCGGTATCACCGTCCCCGAGAGCGTGCAGGAGCGGTACACGGCGGCCGGCGCCGACGCGCGCGAGGTCGGCCGCGAGCTGGGACAGGAGCTCATCGCGCGCGCGCGCGAGGTCGCGAACGGCGTCTACGTCGTGGCCCCGTTCCGCCAGCCGCTCAACGTCGTCGAGCTGCTGCCCGAGTTCTAGTCCTTCACGCAGGACTCAGTCGACACCGGGTGCGTGCCGGCCTTCGCGAGGTCACTGCGGACGATCGAGGTCGGGACGGCGTAGCCGCTCGGCGAATTCTTGTTCTTCGCGAAGATCGTCGCCTCGACGCGGCCGTGCGTGTCGATCACCGGCCCTCCGGAATCGCCTTTGTGGACGCGCCCGGCCACCGGGGTTATGGCACGCACGACGTAGCTCCCGAGCGCGTCCTGGGTGAACTCGTTCGCGGTGCGTCCGATGCGGCCGGCAACCGCCGTGAGATTGCCGTCGAGCGGATAGCCGACGATTGCGACCGAGGCTCCGTCCTGCGGGTCCGCGAGCGGGAGAGGACGCGCGGTCGTGTCCGAGAGTCGGAGGACGGCGATGTCGTTATGGACGTCGAAGACGACGACGGTAGCTCTGTGGTTGCTGGAGTCCCCCGGGATCTCGACGACCGTGTCGCGCTCGCCGGCCACGACGTGCGCCGCGGTGATGATGAGGTTGTCGCGCGCGAACCAGCCGCTCCCCTCGACGCCCTCGCCGCACGCGGTGCCGAGCACCTTGACGACCCGCGTCAGCGACGCGCGGATCCTCCGGTTGCGCAGCACGCCGACCGACGGCGGAAGCGTCGGCGCCGACAGGCCGGTGAACATCGGGAGCGGATCGATCGCGTGGAGGATCGGCACGAGCAGGCGGGGCGGCACGGCGGCGTCGAGCTTCCGCACGATCCACGAGCGCTGGACGTCGCGGCGGAACGAGACCAGCCGGTGCTGCGGAGCGTCGCGGACGACGGCTGCGCAGACCCAGACGAGAGCGAGTCCGGTGACGACGCCGAGGACGAGCCCTCCCGTCGAGTCGACCACGCGCAGCGGCGTGATGCGCAGGCCGCCGCGCAGCTTTGCGCCGACGATCACCGCGATTGTCTGGAACAGCGCCGCTCCGACCACGGCCCCGACGAGACCCGCGACCCCGATCCAGACCGAGCTCGATCCTCCGCTGAGAAAGTGCGGCGCGACCCGCGCACCGAGATATGCGCCGAGCGCCAGACCGATGAGCGAGAACGCGCTGAGGATGAGCCCGCGCCGCAGACCGGCCGCCGCCGCGAGGAGGACGATCGCGAGCGCAATCCAGTCGACGAGCTGCACCGCAGGAGCGTACCCCGGGCTACACTGGGCGACCCGCGGGGGCGTAGTTCAGTTGGTTAGAACGCCGGCCTGTCACGCCGGAGGTCGCGGGTTCGAGTCCCGTCGCTCCCGCTCTTCAACCCGCTCGCCTATCCGACAGAGAGCGTCCGCGGCATTCCGAAGAGCGGAAGCAGGCTCGTCTCGAAGCGCGTGAGCTCGACGATGCGGTCGCCGGCGACGGTGAGAACCCAGACGCCGGTTGCGCGGAAGCGGCCGGTCCCGGGGTCCTCGACGTACAGGCCGAAAGCCGGTTGCCGGTTGGCGCGAGTCGGAACGAGGCGACGGCGGGGAGGCGAATCCAGGGCCGCCGAGACGGAGAAGACGCGAGTGACGGCGGGGAGACCGCAGTACTCGAACGGGAGCGGCGGCATCGCAAAGCGCACGTCGTCACTGAGGAGCGCGACGATCCCGTCGATGTCGTATGCCTCGAACGCCGCAATGAGCCGCGTCAACAGCTCGTCCTCGACTTCGGTGCTCGGCGCCGGCTCGTCCGCCGTCTCCGCCAGACCGGCGCGGGCTCGCTTCAGCGCGCTCGTGACCGACTCTTCGCTCGACTCGAGGATCTCCGCGACTTCGCTCGCGCGGAACCCGAGGACATCGCGCAGGATGAGCGCCGCCCGCTGCCGAGGCGGAAGCAGTTGCAGCGCGGTGACGAACGCGAGCGAGATCGATTCGCGTTGCTCGTAACGCGCCTCGGGGCCGGGAGCGGCGTCGGGCAACTCGTCGAGGAAAAGGTCGGGATACGGCTCGAGCCACCAGGGCTCGGTTGACGGCGAGGGCGTCGCTTCGGGCAGCAGGTAGTCCGGCCGCGGCTCGTTGGAGCGTGGACGGCGGCCGGCGGAACGCATCAGGTTGAGACAGTGGTTCGTTGCGATCCGATAGAGCCAGGTGCGAAGCGACGAGCGGCTCTCGAACCCGGCGAGCCCGCGCCAGGCGGCGAGCAAGATCTCCTGCAACGCATCCTCGGCGTCCTGCAACGACCCGAGTGTGCGGTAACAGTGGACGTGGAGCTCACGCCGGTGCGGCGCGACGAGAGCCGCGAATGCCTCCTCATCGCCGTCGCGCGCTCGGCTCAGGAGCTCCGTCACCATTCCGCCATCCTCGCATCGCGTGTCCTCGCTGTCGCCATCGGTCGTCCACCCATGTGGACACCGGCGAGATCGGAAAGTGGGCGCGCGTCGGCCGCCCAGTTTCCGGCCGGCGTGGTGTCAACCCCTTCATGAGCAACTCCCTCACGCGTGTGATCGCCGTTTGGCGAACGGGCCTACCGAGACCCGTCCTCGTTCTTCAGGGCGGGAACGCCCTCAACAACTTCGGTACCGGACTGATCCTTCCGTTCGAGATCATCTACCTCCACTCGGTCCGCGGCTTCTCGACGGCGACCGCGGGGCTCGTGCTGGCGACGGTCATGGGCACGGCCGCAGTGGTGACGCTGCCCTCGGGCGCGCTCCTCGATCGCTTCAGCGCTAAACGGCTCCTGGCCGCAGGCACTGTCTTGAGCGCAGTCGGCTACGGCGCCCTGGCGTTCGTCGAGAGCCCCTGGCAAGGCTTCGTCTGCTCAGCCGTCGCCGGTGCGGGCTTTGGCTTGGTGGGCACCGCGGGCCAGGTCCTGACGTTGACGCTCGTCCCACCGGAGCAGCGCGCCGCATCGACCGCGCTCCGCCGCGTCACGGGCAACTTCGGCCTCGGCCTCGGCGCGACCGTTGCAGGCTTCATCGTCGCGGCCACCCATGACCTCCGGGCGTTCCAGAGCCTCTACCTCTTCGACGCCGTCACCTATCTCGCTTTCGTGGTGGTCGTGCTCGTCTGGATCCCGGATCCGGGCGTCACGCACGCTCGGTCGGCGAGTGAGGGCGCGCGCGGGTTCCGAGCTGTCGCACGGGATCGGCTCTTGCTTGCCGTGATCGCGGGCAACTTCGCGCTCGTGATGATCGGCGGCGCGCTCTTCTCCAACATCCTCCCGCCGTTTGCGGAGGCGCACACACCCGTCGGGCCAGTCGGGATCGGCGTCGTCATCTTCATCAACACCTTCTTCATCGTCGTTGCGCAGGTGCCGGCGACACGAGTGGTCGCGCGGATGCGCCGCACGCACGCCCTGTTCGCCACGAGCGTCGTGTTCGCGATCGGTCTGCTCGCGGTCCTGCCCGCGACGCTCACGGACTCGACGGCCGCCGCCACCACCGTCCTGGCCGGGGTGGCGGTCGTGATCGCCGTCGCGGAGTGTGCGCAGTTCATCGTGCTCGGCCCACTCGTCGCGGAGATCGCGCCGCCGCACCTGCTCGGCCGCTACATGTCCCTCTATTCGCTGAGCTTCATGGTCGGCGTGGCTCTCGGACCCGCGGTCGGCGGTGTGTTGCTCGGAACGTCGCCCGACGCCATCTGGTGGGGCGGCGCGTTCGCGATGGCACTGACCGGGTTCGGCTTCCTTCGGCTCGGAAACCGGGTGCCGGATCCGCTGTCGCAGGCAGCGCCCCCGGCTCTTGCCGCATCAGAGGCCGCGTGACCACGTGACGCTCGACGTCGCGCCGCTTCACCCGCGGATTACGATCGCGAGGCGGCGCTCACCGGGTGCTCACCGGCAGTCGCGATATTCGGCCGGAGCGGCCGTATGCGTTTCCTACCCCTCTTCCTCCTCCTCGCCCTGACGGCGGTCGGCTGCGGCGGCGGCTCCCCCGCGCCGCGCCCCGAGAAGCTCGCCGTGTTCGCCGCCGGACGGCGGATCGGGACGGTGACGCCGTCGAACGCGGCGCGCTTACGGCTGCCGAAACGCCTGCACGTTCGTGACGGGCGAGCGCGGGTCGTCGTCGACGTTCCCGCGGCGCGCTCGCGGAGAGCGATCCGCCGCGCGCTCGCCGACGGTCGCAGCAGGCTCGATCTTCGGACTCGCCCCGTGTCGAGCTCGATCGCGGTCCGCCCGATACGGCAGGTCCTGCACAACGATTGTGAAGCGACGGCGCTCTCGATGATCCTTGCGGCGGCGAGGCACCCTGCCGGGCAGCTCGCGCTGCAAGCGCAGTTGCCGCAGAGCGGGCCGCTCGACCCCGTCGCCGTTCCGGGGAGCAGCCTGTTCCGGTGGGGAGATCCCGAGCGCGGCTTCGTCGGTCGCGCCGACGGCGGTGGAACCGAGGGAGGCTTCGGCGTCTACGAGCCGCCGATCCGAGCGCTCGCGGCGCGCCACGGGGTCCGCCTCGTCGATCTCCGTCATCGAAGCGTCGGCGCGGTGCGCGCCGCCCTCCTCGCCGGCCACCCGGTCCTCGCCTGGGTCGGGCTTGCGGACGGGCCGTATCTCAGCTGGCTCACGCCAGGCGGCCGCGAGATCACCGTCAACCTCAACGAGCACGCCGTCGCGCTCGTCGGAGCCGGGCCGGGCTACGTGCTCGTCGACAATCCCCTCACCGGCGTCCGGGAACGCTGGAGCGAGAGCCTGTTCAACTACCGCTGGCAGTTGCTCGGCCGGCGCGCGCTCGAGCTGCCGCGCTCGTAACGTCCGGACGCCGCGCCGTCGCGATCGCCGCCTCGTGCTCGAGGAGCTCGACCTTCACATCGACGAAGCCACGATGCTCGAGCATCTCGATCCAGGTCTCGGGACGCGCCGGCTGCTCCCAGCGTCCCACGACGACGCGGCCCGCGTTGCGGAGGATCCGCACCACTCCTGCCGGGCCGCGCCGCAACATGGCGGCGACCTTCTCCCAGACGACTCGCCGGTCCCTCGCCTCGAGCGAGAGCGAGAACATCATGTCGCAGACGACGAGGCGCCCACCCGGGCGGAGAACACGACGAGCCTCGCTCAGGGCGAGCTCCTTGCCCGCGTCGTCGAGGTGGTGGAATGCGTAGTTCGAGACGACGATCGTCGCCCACTCGTCCTCGACCGGAAGCACGCGGAGATCCGCCTCGACCGCACGGAGATTCGTGGCTTCGTCCGCCGCCGCCAATACCTCGAGCCGTTCGAGCATTCGCTCGGAGAGGTCGACGGCGATGACTTCCTGAACGCACGGGGCGAGCACGAGAGCGACGAGACCGGTACCGGCGCCGAGGTCGATGACACGGTCGTCGGGCTGGGGGGCGGCGAGCTCGACGATCCGGTCGCGGAGGGTGAGAAACGCCTCGCTCTCCGCCACGTCTTCCCAGGCCTCGACGCGGTCGTCCCACCCGTACGGATCGTGCGCCATGGCCACAGGGTTCACATTCGTCGTGAGGTAGCCGTGAAAGTCTGCGGGTTTTCCGCTCACGGTTCTCTCACCCACGCCGCGACAATGGGCATATGCGCGTTCTCGTGGTTGAGGACGAGACGAAGCTCGCCGAGCTCCTCTCGCGCGGCCTGCAGGAGGAGGGGTACACGGTCGACCTCGCACACGCCGGCGAGGAGGCGCTCTGGAGGGCGCGCGCGGTCGACTACGCCGTGATCGTGCTCGACGTCATGCTCCCCGGCGCCGACGGCTTCGAGGTGTGCCGTCGGCTGCGCGAGGGGTCGGTCTGGACGCCGGTACTGCTGCTCACGGCGCGGGACGCGATCGACGACCGCGTGAACGGACTCGACGCCGGGGCCGACGACTACCTCACGAAGCCGTTCGCCTTCGAGGAGCTGCTCGCCCGGCTGAGAGCGCTGACCCGGCGGACGCCGGTCGAGCGTCCGACCGTGCTCGAGGTCGGCGACCTCCGGCTCGATCCCGCATCGCACCGCGCATGGCGCGGCGACACAGAGGTCGCGCTCTCCCCGAAAGAGTTCGCGCTGCTCGAGCTCTTCATGCGCCAACCGGGCATCGCCTTGAGCCACACGCAGCTGCTCGAGGGAGCGTGGGACTTCTCGGTCGCAGGCACTCCCAATCTCGTCGCCGTCTACGTTCGCTATCTGCGGGAGAAGGTCGACCGGCCGTTCGGCCGCAGCTCGATCGAGACGGTTGCAGGAGTCGGGTACCGCTTGCGGGCCGAGCCGTGAGTCGCCTTCCGATCCGCGTTCGCCTCACTCTCGGTTTCGCGCTCGCGATGGCGATCGTCCTCGCAGCGGTCGGCGTCTTCGTCTACCAGCGTGTCGGGAACGGGCTGCTGGCGTCGGTCGACCAGACCCTCGCCGGCCAGTCGAGGGACGAGCTCTCGCACGAACGCACCGACGCCGACGCCGGCGGTGGGGCAACACTCGCCGAAATCCTCGCTTCCGACGGAAGCGTGCGGCGGGCCGAGCCACCGGCGCTGCCGTCTCTGCTCGGCCGAGCCGATCTCACGCGCGCACTGGGCGGGCAGCGCGTCCTCGTCAACGAGCACATCCCGGGGCGGGCCGGCGAGTGGCGCGTTCTCGCCGTGCGCGACCCCGCGAAAGCGATAGTCGCGGTCGTCGCGCGCTCGCTCGAGCCGCGGGACGACTCTCTCGACCACCTCCGGCACGAGCTCATCATCTTCCTCTCGCTCGCACTCGTCGCGGCATCGCTCGGCGGGTACGCGCTCGCCGCCGGCGCGCTTCGACCCGTGGAGAGCATGCGGCGCCGCGCGGAGACGATCACGGCGGGAGAAGCCGCCAGCCTTCCCGTTCCGCCCGGCCGAGACGAGATCTCGCGGCTCGCCGTCACGCTGAACGACATGCTCGCGCGCCTCCAGGCGGCCGTCGAGCACGAGCGCCGCTTCGTCGCCGATGCGAGCCATGAGCTCCGGACGCCGCTTGCGCTTCTCCGCACCGAGCTCGATCTTGCGCTTCGCCGCCCCCGCTCCCACGACGAGCTCACCGTCGCCCTGCGCTCGGCCGCTGAGGAAACCGAGCGCCTCTCCCGTCTCGCCGAGGAGCTTCTCCTCATCGCGCGCTCCGACCAGGGAACGCTGCCGCTGCGGCGCGAGTCGACCGATGCGCACGCGCTGCTGCAATCGGTCGCGGAACGATTCGCGGCGCGCGCCGACGAGCTCGGCCGCGAGCTTCGCGTCGAGCCTGGAACGGCGCGCCTCGACGTCGACCCGCTCCGCGTCGAGCAGGCGCTCAGCAATCTCGTCGACAACGCGCTCAGCTACGGCGACGGCCCGGTCGAGCTCGCCGCCGAAGCGGACGACGACATGGTCAAGGTTCACGTTCGCGACGGCGGAGCGGGATTCCCTCCCGCGTTTCGCGAGCGCGCGTTCGACCGTTTCAGCCGCGCGGACCCGGCGCGAGGACACGGCGGTGCCGGGCTCGGGCTCGCCATCGTCGAGCTCATCGCGCGAGCTCACGGAGGCGCGGCCGGCATCGCCGACCGCGCGGACGGCGGCGCCGACGTCTGGCTGACGCTCCCGCGGGCGATCGGCTTAACGCCGCTCTCATCGGGCACGGCTGCAATGGGCGAATGCGCGGAGGCGGAGTCGATGGAAACGAGCGTCTGACCGCCGCCACCGGCGCAGTGCTCGTCGTCCTCCTCGCGGCGCTCGGGTACACGATCCTTTCCATCGGACCGCTGATCTGGTGGCACTTTCTCCTCGGGATGCTGCTGATCCCGCCCGTGCTGCTGAAACTCGGCAGCACCGGCTGGCGCTTCATCCGCTACTACCGCCGCGATCCGGAGTACGTGCGGCGCGGACCGCCGCTCTGGCCGTTGCGGCTGCTCGCGCCGCTCGTCGTCGCAGCGACGCTCGCCGTCTTCGCGACCGGCGTCGCGCTCCTCGTCGTCGGGCCGACCGGAGGGCTCCTCGTCGGCCTGCACAAGGCGTCGTTCATCGTCTGGATCGCAGTCACGGCCGTGCATGTGCTCGCGCACCTGCGGCCGCTCCCGCGCCTCGCCGCCGCAGACTGGCAGCAACGCCCGATCCCGCCCGAGAGTCGCGTGCCCGGAAGCGCCTGGCGACTCTGGCTCCTCGCCACCACGCTCGTCGCCGGAGCCGTGCTCGCCGCCGCGACCGTTCACTACGCCGAACCGTGGGTGAACTGGTTCGGCGCGAGCCACTGACGAACCGGGGAAAACCCGCAAGTCGGCTCCGCGACATTGCCGATGGCAAACTGCCCTCCGTGCGCCGAGACTGGATGGCGAAAAGGAGGCGCAAGATGAAAGCGCTCGTTTATCACGGGCCGGGGCAGCGTTCGTGGGAGGACGTGCCCGACCCGACCATCCAGCAGCCGACGGACGCGATCGTGAAGATCGACTCGTCGACCATCTGCGGCACCGATCTGCACATCCTCAAGGGAGACGTGCCGGAGGTGATGCCGGGCACGATCCTCGGCCACGAGGCCGTCGGCACCGTCGTCGAGATCGGCGACGCGGTCACGACGCTCGAGCCGGGAGACCGCGTGCTCGTCTCCTGCATCACGTCGTGCGGCCGCTGCCGCTTCTGCCGGGAGGGCCGCTACGGGCTCTGCACCGGCGGCGGCGGGTGGATCTTCGGCCACCTGATCGACGGCCTCCAGGCCGAGTACGCGCGCGTGCCGTTCGCCGACACGTCGGTGTACAAGGTTCCGGACGGGCTCACCGACGAGCAGGTGCTGTTCCTCGCCGACATCCTCCCGACCGCCTACGAGGTCGGCGTCCTCAACGGAGGAGTCGAGCCGGGAGACACCGTCGCGATCGTCGGAGCCGGGCCGATCGGGCTGGCGGCGATCATGACCGCGCAGCTCCACTCTCCCGGGCACATCGTCGCGATCGACCTCGATCCGTCGCGGCTCGAGAAGGCAGGCGAGTTCGGAGCCGACGTGACGATCGACAGCAGCAAGGAGGATGCGATCGCGAAGGTGCTGGAGTTGACCGACGGACTCGGCGCCGATGTCGCGATCGAGGCAGTCGGCGTACCCGAGACGTTCGAGCTCTGCACCGACCTCATCCGGCCGGGCGGCCGCGTCGCGAACGTCGGCGTACACGGCCACTCCGCGACGCTCCACCTCGAGAAGCTCTGGATCCGCGACGTCATGATCACGACGGGACTCGTCGACACGACCACGACGCCGAAGCTCCTCAAGCTGATCGAGGCGGGACGGCTCGATCCGACGCCGTTCGCCACCCATCGCTTCGCGCTCGAGAACGCGGAGCAGGCGTACGACGTGTTCGCCGCCGCGGCCGAGAGCCATGCGCTCAAGGTCGTGCTCAGCGCAACGCCGGTTGGTCGGGACCTCGTCGAACAGCACGAGGTTCCGGTCACGGCGTAGTCGCAAGACGAAGGGGCGGCGTCGTGTCCGGCGGCGCCGCCCCCTCTCTCTCACTTATGCGGTCGTGAGCCGGCGTGTCTCGTAGCTCGACCGATCGGCTGCCCGAGTCGGCGGCACGACGAGGATCGGCCGATGCGAGGCGTGGCAGAGGCCTTTCGCCACGCTGCCCCAGACAGCGCCGGCAATCGCGCCCCGGCCGTGGGTGCCGACGACGATCAGATCGGCATCGAGGTCGTCCGCCGCTTCCGAGATCTGCGTCGCAACGTCGCTATAGCCGGTGCGGACATCGAGGCTCGCGTTGACGCCGAGTGCGAAGAGCTCGTCGACCTCGCCGGCGATTCGCTCGCGCAGCTCGCTCTCGTCAGCCCGCAACGGCGCGCTGCCGTAGCGGCCGGGGACGAGCTCGTTGACATGCACGGCGACGACCTGCGAGTCGTGGATCGCGGCGAGGTCTTTGACGAGCTCGAGCGCGCCATCGGCGAGCTCGGATCCGTCGGTGGCCCAGACGATTGTCTCGAACATGACGTCCGTCCTTTCCTAGACGCCCTCATCGTCCGTCCCGGGGCGACGCGTTCGCATCGGAGAGCTCCGCGATCCACCTGCGTGGTTTCCCGCAAGCGGCGACGGCCTGGCCCTGATGCGCTCGCCTCCGCCGCGGCCGACACTGGCAGTACGAGATGGCAACAAGGAGGCAGAGATGAGCGACAACAGACCGATCCTGTTCGCTACCGACGGATCGCCGTCGGCGGCCGACGCACAGACGATGGCGATCGAACTCGCGCAGCGGCTCGACACGCAGCTGCTCGTCGTCTCCGTCGCCCATCCGTTCTTCCCCGCGGGCAGCTACGCCGGCTACGGCTATGCGGATGTCGTGACGGAGTTGACGGCGGCAGAGCACACGCGCGTCGAGGAGCTCCTTGCCGCCGTCTCGGAAGCCGCCAAGGCGGCGCGCGTCCGCTGCACGACCGTCGAGACCGGCGGAACCGCCGTCGACGAGATCTGCAAGCAGGCGAGCGAGCACGACGCGCAGCTGATCGTCGTCGGCTCGCACGGCTGGGGCGCCGCTCGGCGCTTGTTCTCGGGCAGTGTCTCGACCGGGCTCGTCCACTCCGCGCCGTGCCCGGTGCTCGTCGTTCGGAACGCCGACCACACCGCAGAGCACGCGGTAGCCGCGTGAGCGCCACAGCGCCGACCGCGGTCGACCCCACAGACGTCATCCTCCGCGACGGCTCGACGCTGCGACTCCGTCAGCCGCTCGCGGAGGATGCCGACGCCCTCGTCGCGTTCTTCTCCGGCCTCTCCGAGCAGAGCCGCTACCTCCGCTTCCACGGCTTCCCGGCCGTAGGCCCGCAGCTCGTCGAGGGAGTGCTCGACCCCGACTGGCACGCGCGAGGAGCGCTCATCGGATCGCTCGACGGGCGCATCGTGGCCGTCGCGAACTGGGTCCGGCTCCACGATCCGCGGGCGGCGGAGGTCGCATTCGCGGTCGCCGACGAAGTCCAGGGCCACGGCATCGGAACCCGGCTGTTGGAGCAGCTCGCCGCACGAGCCGCAGCCGTGGGCGTCGAGGAGTTCGTCGCCGAGGTCGTCCACGGCAACGCGCCGATGTTCCGCGTCTTCCGGGACGCGGGCTTCGCCGTCACGCGCGCCGGCGAAGGCGGCGAGATCGAGATCCGCCTCGCGATCGCGCCGACGAACGACTACCGCGACCTCGTGTCGAGCCGCGATCACACCGCGGTGCGCGCATCGCTCGAGCCGTTCTTCACGCCGCGCACGGTCGCAGTCGTCGGCGCGTCGAAGCGCCGCGGATCGATCGGCGGCGAGCTGTTCCGCAACATCGTCGCCGGCGACTTCACGGGCTCGGCGTATCCGGTCAATCGCAACGCCGATGCCGTCGCCGGCGTCCATGGCTACAGCTCGGTCTCGGAGATCCCGGAGCGCGTCGAGCTCGTCGTCATCTGCGTGCCCGGCGAGCAGGTGCTGGCGGCTGCAGACGAAGCGCTCCAGGCCGGCGTTCGGGCGCTCGTCGTGATCTCGGCCGGCTTCTCCGAGACCGGAGCGGAAGGAGCGGCGCGCCAGGAACAGCTCCTCGCCCTCGTCCGCGAGCGCGGGGCGCGGCTCCTCGGGCCGAACTGCCTCGGCATCGCGTCCTCGCAGACGCACCTCAACGCGACGTTCGCTCCGCGGAGCTTCCCGACCGGGAAGATCGGCTTCTCGTCTCAGAGCGGCGCCCTCGGCCTCGCCTTGCTCGAGCGCGCCGAGGCGACCGGTCTCGGCATCACGTCGTTCGTGTCGATCGGGAACAAGGCGGACATCTCCTCGAACGACCTGCTCGAGTGGTGGGAGGACGACGACGAGACCGAGCTCGTCCTGCTCTACCTCGAGTCCTTCGGCAACCCGCGAGCGTTCTCCCGGATCGCGCGCCGCGTCGCGCGCCGCAAGCCCGTCCTCGCCCTGAAGGGCGGGAGCACGGGTGCCGGCAGCCGCGCCGCAGGCTCGCACACCGCGGCGCTCGCGGGCTCGGATGCCGCCGCAGACGCGCTCTTCCGCGAAGCCGGCGTCATCCGCGCGAGCACGCTCGACGAGCTGATCGATGTCGCGACGCTCCTCTCCGCTCAGCCCGTGCCGCGTGGACGTCGCGTGGCGCTGCTCACGAACGCCGGCGGCCTCGGCATCCTTGCCGCCGACGCCTGTGAAGCCGTCGGACTCGAGCTGCCCGCGCCGGGCGAGGAGACGCAAGCGGCGCTCGCAGAGGTCATGCCGACCGAGGCGAGCGCTGCGAACCCGATCGACATGCTCGGGAGCGCGACGGCGAAGACCTTCGCGCAGGCGCTACCGCCCGTTCTCGCAGACCCCGCGTTCGACGCCGCGATCGTCCTCTTCGTGCCTGCCGTCGGCGCCGACGAAGAGGAGGTCGGCGCCGCGATCAGCGAGGCGGCGAAAGGCGCCGACAAGCCCGTCCTCTGCGTCTTCATCAGCGCCAAGGGCGCGCCGGCGAGCCTCCGCAGCGCCGCCGACGTTCCGGCCTTTACATATCCGGAAGCGGCCGCTCGCGCCCTCGGCCGCGCGGCAGAGCGCGGCGAGTGGCTGCGCCAGCCGGCCGGCACGGTGCCGGACCTCGACCGAGACCGCGACGAAGGCAGGGCCGTCGTGCAGGAGACCTCGGCGACCGGCGACGGCTGGCTCGACGACGGGCAGACGCGGCGCTTGCTCGCGGCGTACGGCATTCCCTTTGTCCGCGAGATCCACGCGGCCACTCCGGCAGACGCCGTCTCGGCAGCGCGCGAGCTCGGCTATCCCGTCGTCCTCAAGACGGCCGAGCCCGGAGCGCACAAGACAGAGCAGGGCGGCGTCGCCCTCGATCTCGGGGACGACGAATCGGTTCGTGCCGCCGCGGAACAGATCGGCTGTCCCCTTCTCGTCCAGCCGTTCGTCCGCGGCGGCACGGAGCTGCTCGCAGGTGCGATGCAGGATCCGGTGTTCGGGCCGCTCGTCGCGTTCGGCCCCGGCGGCGTGCTCGCGGAGCTCATCGGCGAAGCGCGCTTCCGCCTGGCGCCCCTGACCGACCTCGAGGCGAAGGTCCTCGTCACCTCCGGCAAAGCCGGACGCCTTGTCGCGGGCTTCCGTGGCGCGCCTCCGGTCGACGAGCAGACGCTCGTCGACCTCGTGCTCCGTTTGGCGCTGCTCGCGGACGACCTGCCCGAGGTCGCCGAGCTCGACCTGAATCCGGTTCTCGCCCTGCCGAGCGGATGCGTCGCCGTCGACGCCCGCGTGCGCATCGCCGACCCCGTCCCCCACCGCCGGGCGAAGAGCTGGTGAACACGAACATCGACTGAGAACGGAGGAAGTCATGGCTGTCCGGGTTGCGATCAATGGGTTCGGCCGCACCGGCCGGGCCGCGTTCCGCGCTGCATGGGAGCGTCAGGCAGACGTCGAGTGGGTGGCGATCAACGATCTCGCCGACCCCGCGATGCTCGCCCAGCTCTTGCGCCACGACACTGTCTACGGGCCGTTTGGCGGCAGCGTCGAGGCAACGAGCGATGCGCTTGTCGTCGACGGGACACGCATCCCCGTCCCGGCCGAGTCGGACCCCGCTCGCTTGCCGTGGCGCGAGCTCGACGTCGATCTCGTCATCGAGTCGACCGGCCGGTTCCGCAGCAGGGCAGATGCGGAGAAGCACCTCGAGGCGGGTGCGCGGAAGGTCGTCGTCTCGGCGCCGGCGAAGGACCCCGACGTCACGGTCGTCCTCGGCGTCAACTTCGACGACGCGTACGACCCGGAGGAGCACCGGATCATCTCGAACGCCTCGTGCACGACCAACTGCCTTGCACCCGTCGCGAAGCTCCTGCACGAGCATCTCGGCATCCGGCACGGGCTCATGACGACCGTGCATGCGTACACGGGCGACCAGCAGCTGCTCGACGCGCCGCACAAGGACTATCGGCGCGCCCGCGCGGCCGCGTGCAACCTCGTCCCGACGACGACCGGCGCGGCGAAAGCGCTCGGGCTCGTCGTGCCCGAGCTCGACGGGAGACTGCACGGATACGCGGTCCGCGTTCCCGTCCCGACCGGCTCCCTCGTCGATCTCACCGTGGAGGTCGAGCGGCCGACGAGCGCCGCCGAGGTGAACGAGCTGTTCGCCGCCGCGGCCGACGCCGGCGCGCTCGAGGGGATCCTCGCGTACAGCGAAGAACCGCTCGTCTCGTCGGACATCGTCAAGTCGCCGTATTCGGCGGTCTTCGACTCCGGCCTGACCGCGGTCGTCGACCGGACGCAGGTGAAAGTCGTCGCGTGGTACGACAACGAGTGGGGCTACTCGAACCGTCTCGTCGACGTCGCAGAGCGTGTCGCCGTGCCCGCTGGAGTGGTGTGAGCGTGCGGAGAACTACGTAGCCAACGGACGGCTCCGCCCGGATTCGGCCGCAGGCGCCGTGGCCGATCATTCCTGCAATGACACGGACACGGCCCTCAGAAGGAGTAGTCATGAAGATTGCCCTCGCACTCGCCACGCTCGCGACGTTCGTCACCGCCGGCATGGCCACGAGCCTCGCGCTGGCGACACCGTCGCACAAGGCAGCAGCCCCGAAGACGTTGAAGATCGTCATGCACGACCCCGGCTGCCACTGGTTCCAGGTCGGATCGAAGTTCAAGACGACTGCGACCGCCAACGGCGCGGTTCGGCTCGTAAACGTCGACGAAGCGACCTTGAAGGTCTCCGCCTCCGGCCACGTGCTGAAGCGCATCCCCGTGGGGAAGTCGGTCGTCGTCAGGAGCGGGCATTACACGATCACGATGGTCGGCCAGGCTTCCGACGACAACCACCTGAAGCTCACGGTTCGCTAGACCCGCGAGCAGCTTCGCGAGAGGGCGGCGACTTCCGCCCTCTCGAGCGTGCCCGGACTAGCCGCCGCCACGCGACGCCCAGTCGCGCCGCGCTTCCTCTTCCATCCGCTCGAGGCGCGTGTAGTAGTCGGGGAACTCCTTCAGGTGCGCCCATGCGATGCGCGCGGTGACGTGCGGGTCGTCGCCCGTGACGTTCGTCTGCTCGTCGTGGAGCCCGTGCTCGAGCTCGACGTCCATCCCCGCGCGGAACTCGTCGACGTCGAACGGGGACGTGCCCCAGTCGATGCCGACCTCCTCCCCGTACGCACGCGCCTCGTCCGGAGTGAACCGGCGATGCTCGGTCATTTCTCGCCTCCTTTGTCGACTACGAAGCCGGTGTATCAGCGGCTGCGACGGCTCGCGCGATGTCGAGCGTCGAGATGACCCCGACCGGTCGATGCGAGCTCGAGTCGGTCACCGCGAGGTGCGCGATGCCGTGCTGGGCCATGATGTCGCCGGCGTTCGCGATCGACTCTTCGGCATCGACGGTGACGAGCGGCGTGACGGCCGCGCTACCGGCGGTCACCCTGTCGAGATCGAGACGGGTGGCCGCGACGAGGTCGAGGTCGGAGACAACCGCCCAGAGTTGCGGCGCCTCGTCGTCCTCGTCGGTGTGCTCGAGGACGAAGATCGCGTGCACGCCGAACGTGGTCATCAACCGCGCGACGCCCCGAAGAGAAGTCTCCGGCGGACAGCCGATGACGCCGCGGCTCATCACGTCGCCGACGGTCGCCAGCTCCAGCGCGGTGTCGTGCTCGTGCTGAGGATGCCGCGAGTCGATCACGCAGCGATCGTCGCCGCCGCGCCGGCTCCTCGCATCGGGAGAACTACTGAATCGCGGTGCGGGTCGCCACGGAGCGCCGAGCGGATCCGGTGGCCTGTGCCGCCTCCGCGACCGCCGCGGCGACGCCCGGCGCGACCGAGCGGTTGAACACGCTCGGGATGATGTAGTCCGCCGAAAGCTCGTCGTCTGCAATCGCAGCGGCAATCGCCCGCGCGGCAGCGAGCTCCATCTCCGAATCGATCGTCCGCGCGCGAACGTCGAGCGCGCCGCGGAAGACGCCCGGGAAAGCGAGGACGTTGTTGATCTGGTTCGGATAGTCGCTTCGCCCGGTCGCGATGATCTCGATGAGCCCCTCGATCGACTCCGGGTCGACCTCGGGATTCGGGTTGGCCATGGCGAAAGCGATCGCGCGCGGCGCCATCCGGCGCACGCCCTCGATACTGATCGCGCCGGGGACGGAGACGCCGATGAAGACGTCCGCTCCCTCGAGCAGCTCGTCGGCCGTACCTCGGAGATTGTCGGGGTTCGTCCGCTCCGCGTACTCCTGCTTCGCGGGATTCAGTCCCTCGCGGCCGCGGTAGAGCGCGCCTCCTTCGTCGCAGCCGACGATCCATCTCGCGCCGGCGCTCTGCAGCATGCGAGTGACTGCGATTCCCGCGGCGCCGCAGCCGGTGGTGACGATCCGGACGTCTTCGATCCGCTTGTCGACGACGCGGAGCGCATTGAGGAGCGCCGCGAGGACGACGATCGCCGTCCCGTGCTGGTCGTCGTGGAAGACCGGGATCTCGAGCTGTTCGCGGAGCCTCCGCTCGACGTCGAAGCAGCGCGGCGCCGAGATGTCCTCGAGGTTGATCCCGCCGAACGCCGGCGCGATCGCCGCGACCGTGCGGACGATCTCGTCGGGATCCTTCGTGTCGAGGCAGATGGGGAAGGCGTCGATGCCGGCGAACTCCTTGAACAGGACCGCCTTGCCCTCCATGACGGGCATCGCCGCTTCAGGGCCGACGTCGCCGAGCCCGAGCACCGCGGTACCGTCACTGACGATGGCGACGCAGTTGCTCTTGATCGTGAGGTTCCAGACCCTGTCCGGATCGTCGGCGATCGCGCGCGAGACCCGGGCGACGCCCGGCGTGTAGACCATCGAGAGGTCGTCACGCGTCTTCAGTGGCAGACGCGGACGCACCTCGAGCTTTCCGCCGAGATGGGCGAGAAAGACGCGGTCCGAGACATGGAGCACCTCGACGCCTTCCACCGAGCGCACGGCGGCGACGATCGCGTCGAGGTGCAGCTCGTCGTCCGCGAGGACGTTGACGTCACGGATCTTCGTCGACGCCTCGACGCGGACGAGGTCGATCGCGCCGAGCAGGCCGCCGGCTTCGCCGATCGCCGCGGCCAGACGCGCGAAGGCGCCGGGATGGTTGTCGATCCGGACGCGGATCGCGGCGCTGAACGATGCTGACGGATGCATAGTCGGAGGCTAGGCCCGGCGTCGGGGCTCGGCATCCGCAGAACTCCCGAGTCCGGGATCCGGGTCTACGCGGATGCGGTGCGGGCGGCGCTCGTCCAGCCTGACGGTATGACCGACAAACGCGCCGTACGCGCAGAGCTCGACGGCCTCCGCTCGGAGTGGCGCAAGGCGCTCCTCACCGCGCGGGAGGCGCTCCGTGCCGAGAAAGGCTTCCTCCCCGACGAGGAGCTCGCAGCACACGAGCGTCACCTGCGGGCCGAGTACACGTCCGCCGCCGCGGAGCTCCGGCAATTCGCGAAGGACGAAGGCATCCCGACGGAGCTCGCGGAGCCGTTCCTCTCGCGCGGCCTGTCGCGGCGAGCGCTCGGGCTCCCGAAGCGCGTCACGACGTGCGTGTTCGAGCTGGACGACGTGCTCGTCGGCAGCTCGGCGTTGCAGCGCGACGCGTGGAAGCAGACGCTCGACGAACTGCTCGCGGCCCACGCGGACACGCGATTTGGCTCGATTACGCCGTTCGATCCGCACGCGGAATATACGACGCACATCGAGGGACGCTCGCGGCTCGAGGGCGTTCGCGAGTTCCTCGCGAGCCGCGGCATCCGCCTGCCCGAAGGGGACGCGGACGATCCGCCGGGCCGTGAGACCGTGCACGGAGTCGCCAACCGCAAGAACGAGCTCGTCGGCCGTCTGCTCGCAGAGCGCGAGGTCGGCGCGTTCGACGGCGTGCGCCACTATCTCGAGCTCGCGCACGATGCCGGCATCCGGTGCGTCGTCGTCTCGGCGAGCACCCACACCGGCGAGATGCTCGAGAGAAGCGGGCTCAGCGACCTGATCGACGAGAGCACCGACGCCCGGAGCCTCGGCGTCGACCCCGCGACGGCGGCGGCGTTCGAGACGAGCGTCGCGGGCGTGGTCGCGGCGCGCAAAGCAGGATTCGCCTGGATCGTCGCGATCGAGCCGACGGGAGACGCCGATGCGCTCCACCTCCTCCGTCGCGCAGGCGCCAACATCGCCGCCCGGGGGCTCGGTGACCTCCTCGGGAGATAGCCCGGTGCAGCGCCTCGTCGTCGACGGCAACGAGGCCGCGGCCCGCGTCGCGCACAAGCTGTCCGAAGTGATCGCGATCTACCCGATCACGCCCGCGAGCGCGATGGGTGAGCTCGCCGACGCCTGGTCGGCCGCCGACGGCCGGAACCTGTGGGGACAAGTCCCGGAGATCGTCGAGATGCAGTCCGAAGCCGGCGCGGCCGGGGCGGTTCACGGCGCGCTGCAGGGCGGAGCGCTCGCGACGACCTTCACCGCGAGCCAGGGCCTGCTCCTCATGCTGCCGGACATGTTCAAGATCGCCGGCGAGCTGCAGCCGTGCGTCTTCCACGTCGCCGCCCGCGCGGTCGCCGGTCACGCGCTGTCCATCTTCGGCGACCACTCCGACGTGTACGCCGCCCGGCCGACGGGGTTCGCGATTCTCGCGAGCGCCTCGGTTCAGGAAGCGCAGGACATGGCTCTCCTTGCCTTCGTCACGAGTCTCGAGAGCCGCGTTCCGTTCCTCCACTTCTTCGACGGCTTCCGCACGTCGCACGAGATCAACGTGATCGACGCGCTGTCGGACGACGACCTCCGCGCGTTGATCGACGAGGATCGGATCGGCGCGCTGAAGGAGCGCGCGCTCTCGCCCGATCAGCCGAGCCTGCGTGGATCGGCCCAGAACCCCGACGTGTTCTTCCAGGGCCGGGAGGCGGCGAGCCCCTTCTACCACGCGGTGCCGCATCTGCTCGAAGAGGCGATGTTGCGCTTTGCCAAGCGCACCGGCCGCAGCTATCAGCCGTTCGAGTACATCGGCGATCCGCAGGCCGATCGGGTCGTCGTGGCGATGGGATCCGCGACCGCGACGCTCGAGGCTGCTGTCCGGCGCTTGACCGCCGAAGGCGAGCGGGTCGGGCTCGTGAAGGTTCGGCTCTACCGGCCCTTCTCCGCGCGACACCTCGCGGCGGTGCTTCCGTTCTCGACGGCGGCTGTGGCGGTGCTCGACCGGGCGAAGGACCCCGCGGCCGTCGGCGAGCCGTTGTACGAGGACGTCGTCTCCGCCCTCCACGAGGAACAGCGGTTGCCGCGGACGGTGATCGGCGGGCGCTACGGCCTGGGCTCGAAGGAGTTCACGCCGGCGATGGCGCGCGCGGTATTCGACGAGCTCGGTCGTGGCCTCGGGCACGACCTCGAGCACGTCCACCGCGACCTCGACGTGCGGCCGCACCGGCACTTCACCGTCGGCATCCACGACGACGTCTCCGGCACGAGCCTCGACTACGACCCCGCGTGGCGTGTGCCGAGCCCGGAGACGAGCTGTCTCTTCTACGGACTCGGCTCCGACGGCACCGTCGGCGCGAACAAGAGCTCGGCCAAGATCATCGCCGAGGAAGCCGGCCGCTACGTCCAGGCGTACTTCGTCTACGACTCGAAGAAGTCGGGCGCGGTGACGACCTCGCATCTCCGCTTCGGCGACGACCCGATCGACGCGCCGTACCTCATCGAGGAGGCCGACTTCGTCGCCTGCCACCAGTTCAGCCTGCTCGAGCGCGTCGATGTGCTCGAGCACGCACGCGCGGGCGCGACCTTCCTGCTCTCGAGCCCGTATGGCGCCGACAGCTGGCGCCGGCTGCCGCGCACGGTGCAGCAGCAGATCGTCGACAAGGAGCTCCGGTTCCACGTCGTCGATGCGAAGCGCGTCGCACGCGAGGCCGGCCTCCCGGGACGCGTGAACACCGTCCTGCAGACGTGCTTCTTCTCCCTCGCCGGCGTGCTTCCGGCCGAGGAGGCGATCGCTGCGATCAAGCACGCGATCGAGAAGAGCTACGCCCGCAAAGGCGAGGAGATCGTCCGGCGCAACTTCGCGGCGGTCGACCAGGCACTCGCCACGCTCGTGGAGATCGAGCCGGGCGAGCTCAACGGCTCGGAAGCAGCCGATCTCCACACCGACGCGCCTCCGGTTCTGCGGGCGCTGCTGTCCGGGCACGGTGACCGGCTGCCGGTGTCGGCGTTCGATCCCGGCGGAGTCTTCGAGACGGGCACCGCCCGCTACGAGCGGCGCGCCCTCGCCGACGAGCTGCCGGTCTGGGATCCGTCGATCTGCATCGACTGCGCGAAATGCACGCTCGTCTGCCCGCACGCGGCGATTCGCATGAAGGTCGTCGACCTGGAGTTGCTCGCCGACGCACCCGCGGTCCTCAAGAGCAAGCCGTGGCGAGGCAAGGACCTCCCCGGCAAGCAGCTCGTGATCGCGGTGTCGCCGCTCGACTGCACCGGCTGCAAGCTGTGCGCGACGGCATGCCCCGCGTTCTCGAAGACGGAAGCCGGCCACCGCTCGCTCGAGATGCACCCGGCGGAGAGCGAGCAACGGCGAGCGCTCGAAGGCTGGGACTTCTTCCGGTCGCTCCCGGAGCTCGACCGGACGCTCGTCGAGCCCGCGTCGATCAAGGGCTCGCAGCTGCTCGAGCCGCTCTTCGAGTTCTCGGGAGCATGCTCGGGCTGCGGGGAGACGCCGTATCTGAAGCTCTTGACCCAGCTCGTCGGCGACCGGCTCCTCGTCGCGAACGCAACGGGCTGTTCGTCCATCTACGGCGGCAACCTCCCGACGACTCCGTGGGCACGGAACGCCGACGGGCGCGGCCCCGCCTGGGCCAACTCGCTGTTCGAGGACAACGCCGAGTTCGGGCTAGGACTGCGCCTCAGCCTCGACCAGAAACGGCGCGAAGCGCTCTCGCTCCTCGAACAGGTCGACGTCCCGGCACCGATCAAAGAGGGGCTGCAGGCGCCACAGCCCGACGAGGCAGCGTTGCAGCGGGCGCGCGAGTTGGTCGACGACCTCAAGGCGGCGTTGGCCGGGCGCGAGGACAGGGCTTCGCGGCGGCTCTTCCTCCTCGCAGACGCGCTCGTCGAGAAGAGCGTCTGGCTCGTCGGCGGCGACGGCTGGGCGTACGACATCGGCTTCGGCGGACTCGACCACGTCCTCTCGTCGGGGCGCAACGTCAAGGTGCTCGTGCTCGACACCGAGGTGTACTCGAACACCGGCGGACAGGCGTCGAAGGCCACGCCGCGCGGCGCCGTCGCGAAGTTCGCGTCCGCCGGCAAGCGCACGCGCAAGAAGGACCTCGGCGCGATCGCGATGGGCTACGGCGACGTCTACGTCGCCCAGATCGCCCTCGGCGGCGACAACGCGCAGGCCGTGAAGGCTCTGTGGGAAGCGGAGCAATATCCAGGCCCGGCCCTCGTCGTCGCCTACAGCCACTGCATCGAGCACGGCATCGAGATGGAGCACGGGATGCTCCACCAGAAGGACGCCGTCGACACCGGCTACTGGCCGCTCTACCGCTACGACCCGCGCAGCGAGAAACCGCTCCGGCTCGACTCCAAGCGCAAGCGTCCCATCAGCGACTTCCTCGCCGCGGAGAACCGCTTCGCCTCGCTCCAGCGCAGCCGGCCGGAGACCGCCGCCGAGCTCGACGACCTCGAAGAGACCGACACGGACGCGCGCTGGGCGCGGCTCGAGCTGATGCTCGCCGGACAAGAGGCGTCCCGCGGCCTGATCGAGTGAGCCGACGAGCGTTACGGGAGAACCCGGATTCCACCGAGCGCCGACGGTGTTACCCCTACCTCATGGCGACGAGCTCGAAGAGTCCCGCGGAGCCGGTTGCGGCTAACCGCGACGCCGTCGGCACGTTCGCGGTAGTCGGAGCGGCGAGCGGCGATCTCGCAGATCTCGCCGAAGCCCTCGTCGAGGCGCTCGACGCGCGCGGCTTCGAGCACGCGCCGACCGAGGCGGAGGCGGGAATCGTCCTCAACGTCGTCGACCGCGAGGCCCCACGCCCCTTCCGTCGGCATTCGCGCGGCACCTTCGCTGCGGCGCTCTGGACGCTCCCTGAGCTACCGGCCGATCCACTGCGCGAGACCTACCCGATGCTCGTCCGCGCCCTCGCGAACATCAGCCTCTGCTTCGTCCCCGGCCACGGCGTCCTCTTCACGACGATGGAACGCGGCAACTACCTCGTGCCCGAGGGCCCGAACCTCGCGGCGGAGGTGGTCACACGACTCGAGCCGCTCGCAACGTCGCACCTCGTGATCGACAACGAGTTCCGGACCGATCTCGAGCCGGAGCTCTGGGACGGAGACGAGCTGACGGAAGAGATCTCAGCCGTCGGTAGACGCCTCGACGAGCTCGGTCTCCTACCAGCGCCGTTTCCCGTTGACGAGCTCGTGAGCGAGGACGACCTGCGGCGGATCAAGCGGCTCTACGCGATCGGCGGCCTCTCGTACGGCAACCTCTCGGCGCGCAAAGACGCAGTCCGGTTCTGGATGAGCGCGAGCGGCGTGGACAAGTCGAAGCTCGCGGAGCCGGGCCGCGACATCCTCCTCGTCTCCGGCTACGACGCGGCCGCCGGACAGATCGTCCTCAGCGTCCCGCCCGATGTCGAGCCGCGCCGCGTCTCGGTCGACGCGATCGAGCACTGGATGATCTACCGCGAGAACCCGACGGTCGGCGCCATCCTCCATATCCACGCATGGGTCGAGGGAATCGAAGCGACCGAGATCAACTTCCCGTGCGGCACCCACGAGCTGGCGACGAGCGTCGCGCGCCTCGTGGCCGATGCCCCGGACCCGGCGCACGCGGTCGTCGGCCTGCGGAACCACGGGATCACGGCAACCGGCGAGAGCCTGACGGAGATCCTCGACCGGATCGAGCCGATCCTCATCCGGCAAGTGCCGATGACCTGAGCGGGCGCGCGCGCGTAGTGTTGCCCGCGTGAAGCACGTCGTCATCCTCGGAGCCGGCTTCGGCGGGCTCGAGCTCTCGAGCCGTCTCTCCGCCGAGCTCGCGGACGAGGTCCGCGTCACGCTCATCGATCGCAACGACGGATTCACCTTCGGCTTCTCGAAGCTCGACATCCTCTTCGGCGGGACGGAGCCGGCGGCGGTGAAGCTTCTCTACCGCGAGATCGCGAAGCCCGGTGTGGAGTTCCGCCAGGAGACGATCACGGCGATCGATCCCGCGACCCGCCACGTCACGACCGACGCGGGCTCCTACGACGCCGACATCCTCGTCGTCGCGCTCGGCGCGGAGTACGACTTCGCCGCGACGCCCGGGTTCCAGGAGGGCGGGTACGAGTACTACTCGATTCCCGGCGCCGAAGGGCTGCGCGCCGCGCTGCCGGCGTTCGACGGCGGAACGCTCCTCCTCGCCATCCTCGGCCAGCCGTTCAAGTGCCCGCCGGCGCCGTTCGAGGGCGCGTTCCTCCTCCACGACCAGCTCGTCGAGCGCGGAATCCGCGACCGCACGAAGCTCCACGTCGTCGCGCCGATGTCGAAGCCCGTGCCCGTCACCGACGAGGTGTCGCAGCGGTTCCGCGACGAGCTCGCAGCGCGCGACATCGAGTTCACGCCGCAGACGACGGTCGTCGAGCTCGACCCGGCGGCGAAGGAGGCCGTGCTCGAGAGCGGCGAGCGGATCGCGTACGACATGTTCATCGGCGTCCCGATCCACCGCGTTCCCGCAGTCGTCGCGGAGTCGGGTCTCGCGCCGAACGGCTGGGTCACGGTCGACCCTGCGACGCTGCTCACTCCGTTTCCCGATGTCTACGCGGTCGGAGACGTCGTCGCGCTGCCGATGGCAAAGGCCGGAGTGTTCGCCGAGAACGCCGCCGGCTTCGTGGCCGACCACATCGCGGCGAGCCTGCGCGGCGAAGCGCTCGAGCGGCGGTACGAGGGCGAGGGCAACTGCTACATCGAGTTCGGAAGTGGCCGCGTCGCGCAAATCCAGGCGAACTTCCTCGGCGGCCCGTCCCCGACCGCGCAAGTCGTCGGCCCGACCGCCGACCTCATGGACGACAAGAAGACGTTCGCCGCCGTCAGGCGTGCACGGTGGTTCTAGCGCTCGCGAATTTGTGCTTGCAGTGATCGCTGCAGAAGTAGTACGTCTCGCCGTCGAGCTCTAGGCTCGCCGACGCGTTCGCTTTCTCGACCTGCATCCCACAGACGGGATCGATCGCGTACGCCGCGCCGCCGCCGAACCGCTCGCGATTCCGCGCGAGCCACCACAACCCGCCGAGCACGGCGAGGAAGACGATGTTGAGGAACGTCGTGTAGTTCCACGCGAACTCGGTCGGCACGACGGACGCAGGCCGCTCCGTGGGCTCGATCCCGAAGCCGCGGAAGAGGTACTCGACCGTCAGGCCGGCCGCGCTCATGACGATCCAGAACGTCGCGAGCAGCTTCAGCATCAGGTGCCAGCCGTAGTAGCGGCGGTAGATGAAGAGGAGCGGCAACGCGATGAGGTCGGCGAAGATGAAGCTCATCACGCCGCCGAAGCTGATCCCGCCGTGCCACAGCGCGGCGGCGAGCGGCACGTTCCCGATCGAGCACACGCACGCGATGAGCGCGATGAACGGGCCAACGATGACGTTCTGGAGCGAGCTCCAGAAGCCGTGCCCGGTCGCGAAGACGCTGTTCCAGGTACTGACCGGCACGAGCACGGTGAGGAAGCCGGCGACGAGGTAGCCGAACCCCATCTCCTTCCGCAGCATCCTCGCGTCGCCGAACGTGTAGTTCGCGGCGTCGGACCAGCCCGCCGGCGAGCGCAGCCGTTCGCGCCACGGAGTGCGCGCCGCCGCCCCTGCGCCGTGCATGTGGCCGCCCTCACCGAGCCGCGCGCGCGCCTCCTCGATCTCGCGCCGCTTGATCACGACCCGGGCGAGGAGCACGGAGAGGACGATCATGATCGTGCCGCCGACGAACTCGCCGAGCGCGAACTCCCAGCCCATCAGCACCCAGATCACGATCCCGAGCTCGACCACGAGATTGGTCGACGCGAACATGAACACCATCGAGCTGACGAAGTCGGCCCCGCGCTGGAAGAGCGTCTTCGCCATCGCCGACGCCGCGTACGAGCACGAGGACGACGCCGCGCCGAGGAGGCTCGCGCGCGTGATCTCCCGCGGCCCGCTGCGGCCGAGGCGCCGGTCCATCTCCTCCCGCGGAACGAACGCCTGCACCGCGCCCGACAACCCGAACCCGAGGATGAGCGCCCAGAGCGTCGCCCAGAACATGAAGAACCCCTCGCGGAGCGAATGCGCGATGTCGATGAGCAGCTGTTCCACTACGCCGACCGGGCCTCGGCGGGCTCCGGCTCCTCCTTGTGAATCGAGCCGAGAAGAAGGCCACCGACGACGAGCACGAGGATCTCGACGCCGGTGATGGCGACGCGGTTCAACGCAACCGCGCCGAGCGCGCGCCCGGGCGTCGTCAGCGCGAGCAGCAGTCCGTACATCGAGGCCTCGCGCACGCCGAGACCCGAGGGCGCGAACACGAAGAGGACAGCGACGATCGCCCCGACGCACGCGGTTCCACCGAGGAAGACGATCGAGGACACCTCCGGATGGGCACCGACCGACCGCAGCAGCAGCCACAGCGCGAAGCCGCCGAGCACCCACGTGCCCGCGTAGAAGACGAGCAGCAGCGTCAGCGTCCGGTTTCTCAGGTCTGGGAGTTGCTTGTGGTACCCGACCTTGCTGAGGACCCAGTGCGCGACCGGCCGGAACACCCGCGGCTGGACGAGAACGAAGAGCACCGCGCCGAAGAGGACGAGCGGCCAGAGCGGCGCGTTCACGTTGTCGACGAACGGGAGGCTGACGACGAACACGATCACGCCGGCAACGGCCGAGATCCCGGCCTCGAGAAGCATCGACGACGTCACGAGCGCGGCGTCGGTGACGCCCGCGCGGCGGCAGGCGACGACGCGAGCAGCCGGCGTCCAGATCCCGCCCGGCAGGTACTTCGCGAGCATCGAGACCATCTCCGCGCGCAGCGTCGTGGAGTACGGGAGATCGACGCCCCACTCCGCGAGGATCCACTTCCAGCCGAGGACGAAGACGAGGTAGTAGGCGCCGAGCACGGCGCAGGCGGCGCCGAAGAGGACGAGATTCGCGTTCTTGAGGTCGTTCGTCGCCGCGTGCAGCGAGCCGCGCAACGCGAACCCGGCGAGACCGAGAAAGAGCGCGAGCAACGCGATCTGGCCGACGGCGAACCACCGCCGGTGCGACTGCGCGAACTCCCCGACCGCGCCGAGACGACTCATCGCCTCAGTGGTAGCACCTGCCGACGGGCCGAGACTACATTCCTTCACGTGGAACGGACGCTCCCGTATGCGTGGTACTCGGATCCCGACGTGCTCCGGCGCGAGGAGGAACGGATCTTCCGGCCGGCGTGGCAGTACGCGGGCCACACGGGGCAGCTCGGCGGGGGCGCCGGCTACTTCGCGGCGCGCGCCGGTCGCACGCCGATCGTCGTGACGCGCGACGGCGACGACGTCATCCGCGCGTTCGTCAACGTCTGCCGCCACCGCGGTTCCGTCATCGCGGAAGGCGAGAGCACGCGCGAGACGCTCCAGTGCCCGTACCACGCGTGGACGTACGGACTCGACGGGCGCCTCCGCGCCGCGCCACGCAGCGACGAGGAGCCCGACTTCCCGCGCGGCGAGCTCGGCCTCGCGCCGGTCGCGGTCGACACGTGGGGACCGTTCGTCTTCGTGAACACGAGCGCCGACCCGGAGCCGCTCGCGGACGCGCTCGGCTCGCTGCCGGCGCAGGTCGCCGAGCTGCTCGACGTCGACGCGCTCGTCCACCACTCGCGCTGGGAGGCGGAGACCGCGGCGAACTGGAAGATCGTCTGCGAGAACTTCCTCGAGTGCTACCACTGCCAGGTCGCGCACCCTGGGTTCAGCGCCGTCGTCGACGTCTCGCCCGACACGTATCTCCTCTCGACCGACGGCAACCTCTCGACACAGCGCGGCACGCTCCGCACGAAGCAGGACGACGAACTGCCGCGCGCGCAGTTCCATTTCCTCTGGCCGAACCTCGGCATCAACATCTTCGGCGGCAAGCCGAACATCTCGATCGGTCCGATCGTGCCGCTCGCGCCCGACCGCACCTACCGCTTCCTCGACTATTTCTTCGGCGCGGACGTCGACGACGAGTGGATCGCCGAGCTCCTCGCGTTCGACGACCAGGTCGGCAAGGAGGACCGGAAGCTCGTCGAGGACGTGCAGCGCGGCCTCGCGTCGGGCGCACTCGAGCGCGGCGTGCTGATGGGACGAAGCGAGCAGCTCATCGGCCACTTCCAGGCACTGACGGCGGCAGCGCTCGCATGAGAATCCGTCGTCAGGGCGCCGGGCTCGGCGCCTTGTAAGTAACCCGTTTGGATCGTTAGCCGGGTTAGGGATATTCGCTAACCTGGTTACGGATGACAGCAGCAACACAGCGTGGACTCGACGTCATGGCGGTCGCCGACCGTCTGCGGCCCACGCTCCTCCAGCTCGCGCGCGAGCTGCGCCGCGAGAAGATCGCCGGCGTCTCGCCGCACCAGGTCGGCCTGCTCGTCTCGATCAAGTACGCGCCCGGCGTCACCGTCGGCGAGCTCGCCTCCGAGGAGCGCGTCTCGACCGCGGCGATGTCGAAGCGCGTCTCGCGACTCGAGCGCGACGGCCTCGTCACGCGCACGCAGAGCGAGATCGACCGCCGCCAGGTCGGGCTGACGCTGACCGACGACGGCCAGCGCACACTCCGCCGCGTCCGCTCGCGCCGCACCGCATGGCTCGCATCGCGGCTCGACACTCTTTCCGCCGACGAGCTCGCCGCCGTGGGCGCGGCCGTCGACGCACTCGGCCATCTCCTCGCAGACGAGGAAGGACGCCGATGACGACCGCGCGGCGCACGTTCCAGAGCTTCCGCTACCGCAACTACCGCCTCTTCTTCTACGGCCAGCTCACCTCGCAGGTCGGCTCGTGGATGCAGCGGATCGCACTCGCCTGGTACATCCTCGAGCTCACGAAGTCGCACGCCTACCCGCACGGCTCGCCGCTCGCGGTCGGCCTGATGGCGTTCGCGCAGTTCCTGCCGTTCACGCTCTTCGGCCTCTTCGCCGGCGTAATCACCGACCGCCTCGACGCGCGCCGCCTCGTGCTCGGCACCCAGGCCGCGCAGACCGTCTCCGCGATCGTGCTGACGTGGCTCGCGCTCGCGCACGTCGCGCAGCCGTGGATGCTCTACACGATCGCGTTCGTCAACGGCGCGATCCTCGTCCTCGATGCGCCCTCGCGCCAGCAGCTGACGTACCGGATGGTCGGGCGCGACACGCTGCCGAACGCGATCGCGCTCAACTCGAGCCTCTTCAACGCGTCACGGATCCTCGGCCCGTCGGTGGCGGGGATCCTCCTCGCGTTCGCGGGCGTCGGCGTCTGTTTCCTCGTCAACGCGGTCAGCTTCGTCGCCGTGCTCGGCGGGTTGCTGCTGATGCGGACGAGCGAGTTCTTCCCGCTCGAGGAGTTCGAGCGCCCGAAGTTCTGGCAGGGCACGAAGGAAGGGATCGCGTATGTGCGGACGCAGCCGCGGATGCTCGCCGTGCTCGCGCTGACGCTTCTCCTCAGCACGTTCGCCTTCAACTTCAACGTCACGCTGCCGGTGCTCGCGAAGGTCACGATGCACGGAAGCGCGGCGGTGTACGGCCTGCTCTCGGCGGGGTTCGGCGCGGGCGCTCTCGTCGGCGCGCTCATCGTCGCGTCGCGCGCAAGAGCGTCGACCCGGACGCTCCTGCTCGGCGGCTGCACGTTCGCGGTCGCGGAGCTCCTTCTCGCGCCGGCGACGAACGTGTTGCTCGCCGGGGTGCTGCTGTTCCTCGTCGGCATCGGCTTCACCGTGTGGTCGGCGAACTCGCAGGCGACGCTGCAGCTGGCCGCGCCGGACCGCCTGCGCGGCCGCATCATCGGCCTCTACTTCTACGCGTTCATGGGAACCGGCCCGTTCGCCGGGTTGTTCGCCGGCTGGCTGTGCGCGAGGGGCGGAACGGAGCTCGCGTTCGCCGTCGCCGGCGGAGTCGGGGTCATCGCAGTGGTCGCGGCCGCGCTCCGGCTGGGCTGGACGCCGCGCTACGCGCCGCTCCGCCGCCGCCCTGCTGCGGAGCAACACGCGTAGCTGAGAGACTCGGCGCGTGGACGTCGAGCGCGCAGCGGACGATCGCTTCGCCGGATTGCCGGACTATCCGTTCGCGCCGAACTGGCTCGAGCTCGACGGCTGCGTGCGGATGCACTACGTCGACGAGGGCGCCGGCAAGCCGGTGCTGTTCCTCCACGGCGAGCCGACGTGGTCGTTCCTCTGGCGCCACTGCATCCCGCGCGTGGTCTCGGCCGGACGGCGAGCGGTAGCGCCGGACATGATCGGCTTCGGACGCTCCGACAAGCCGGAGGATCAGGGCTGGTACACGTACGACCGCCACGTCGCGCTCGTGACGGAGTTCGTGCGCGAGCTCGATTTGCGGGACATCGCGCTCGTCGTCCACGACTGGGGCGGACTCATCGGCCTGCGTTTCGCGGTCGAGAACGCGGATCGGGTCGAGCGGCTGGTCATCCTCGACACGGGCGTGTGGTCGGGCAAGGCGCCGAGCGAAACGTGGCTGCGCTTCCGCGAAGCGATCCGGAGCGTCGGCGGCGAGATCGACATCGCGCGCCTCGTCGAGAGCGGAACGCAGCGCGGACTGTCGGACGAAGTGCGCGCCGCCTACAACGCCCCGTTCCCGACGCCCGAGTCGAAAGCGGGAGCCCTCGCGTTTCCGGAGCTAGTCCCGGTGGAGCCAAATCACCCAACTGCGGCGGCGCTTGAGCCGGTGCGCGAAGGCCTGGCGCGGTGGGACAAACCGGCGCACATCATCTGGGGAGCCGAGGACGGAGTCCTGCCAACAGCGATCGCGGAGCAGTTCATCGCGCTGATCCCAGGCGCCAGCGGTCCAGAGGTCGTCGCGGGCGCGGGCCACTTCCTGCAGGAAGACGCCCCGACTGAAGTCGCCACCGCAATCGTCCGCGAGTTCAGTTGAAACGTGCTCACTAAGGCGTTCAATGTCCTGTTCTGAACTAGAGTCGCTCGACATTCCTACAAACCGGGGCGGTGGGGCTTGGCCTTACAAGACGAGATAGACGCGAAGCGGCGCGAGATCCAGACCGAGGGGTATCCCATGTCGGTCGGCGAGCTGCTCAACCTCTACCGAGACGGCGAGCTGGACATTCACCCCGAGTTCCAACGCTTCTTTCGTTGGACTCCTGCTCAAAAGTCTCGTTTCATCGAGTCGCTTCTGCTTGGTATCCCTATTCCGTCGTGCTTCGTTCATCAACGGCATGACGGCGTGTGGGACGTAATCGATGGCCTTCAGCGCCTGAGCACCATCTTCGAATTCGTCGGCGAACTCGCCGACGAGGACGGCCAAACGCTGCCGCCCAGCACTCTCGAGGGAACGGAGTATCTGCCGTCACTGGCTCGTAAGAAGTGGACGGATGGCACCGATGCCCTGAGCCCAGATCAGCAGCGACTCATCAAACGCGCGTCCATCGACATCAAGATTGTGAAGCGAGAAAGCGACGAGGACACCAAATACGACCTCTTCCAACGCCTCAATACAGGCGGGTCGCAACTGTCCGCGCAAGAGCTTCGCAACTGTCTGCTGATCATGGTCGACCGCACGTACTACCTCTGGCTTCGCGAACTCGAGGCACTTGAACCGTTCCTTGAGTCGGCGGCGCTCTCGGACAAGCAAGTTGAGGAGCAATATGACCTCGAGCTCATCATTCGGTTTCTCTCGCTAAAGGACGCCGGTAACGAAGAGCTCCGCGCTGTCGGCGATATGAACGACTTTCTGACGACCTCGAGTGTCGAGACGGCGAAGGACCAGAACTACGACCGTACCAACAACGCGGCCGGGTTCCGACAGACGTTCGAACTCATCAACTCGGCCCTCAGCGACTCCGCCTTTCGTCGGTACAACCCTGACGGGGACCGCTTCATGGGCGGCTTTTCGGTGTCTGCCTTCGAGGCGATGACGGCAGGCGTCTACACGAATCGGGTCGCCTGGTCCGCACTTCCGGAGCCCGGTCGCAGCGAGCTGCTCGTGACCCGCGCGAAAGAACTCTGGCAGGATCAGACGTTCCGCGACAATGCTGGCTCCGGTATCCGGGCATCGTCCCGGATACCTCGAACGGTGCCACGCGGTCGAGAACTCTTCGTGCCGTGAAGCTGAGGTCACTGAGCGAGTTCGAGGAGGCAATAGATCGAGAGACAGCTTGGCGGAAACGCGAACTGACCACTGTCATCTTTGCCGTGCGGGGCGCGAGCCCGAAACAGCAGGGGTACGTCGTTCGCGCGGGTGTCGCCCTCCTGTACGCGCACTGGGAGGGCTGGATTAAGAGCGTGGCTTCTTACTACCTCGATCACGTGTATCAGACGAAGTTGAAGTACACGGAGCTCGCAAGTCCAATGCTGGCCGCCGCATTGAGAACGCGGGTGCTCCTGCTCTCCGAGTCGAAGTCCCCTAGAGTCCACCTCGACTTTGCAGAGTTCATTCAGACCCAGATGGAGACGCGAGCCTCCTTGCGCCCGGAATCACTGGTCCGAGCGGAGTCCAATCTCAGCTCTGCCGTTCTCGAGGACATCGCCATCTGCGTTGGCATTTCGTTCGCTCCCTATGAACTGAACCGCAAGCTCATCGACGAAGCGCTAGTTCGGACCCGGAACAGGATCGCCCACGGCGAGTTTGAAGCACCCACGCTCGATGACTTTCTAGCTTTGTACCCAAAAGTCGTCGAGATGCTGAACGCCTTCACGACAGACGTCATGAACACAGCGGCGACCGCGGCGTACAGACGAGTTGCCTAGCCGACGACCCAGGTCTCGCCGGAGTGGAGCAGCTCCGCGAGATTGCCTTCGCCGCGCTTTGCGACGGCGGTCTCGAGCTGTTCTGCCATCAGGTCGTCGTAGACCGGGCGCGACACGTTCCGGAAGACGCCGACCGGCGTACCTCCGTGCGTGCCTTGCGTGACCCGCGACAGGGCGAACGCCAGCGACGGCTCCGCATGAGACGCGTCATGGACGAGGACGCCCGGCTCGGAAGCGGCGCACTCCTCGATCGTCCCGTCCGGGAGCTGGCGCAGCGCCTTCTCCCCGTCCTTGCCCCACGTGATCGGCTCGCCTTGCCGCAGCGCGATGCGGTTCACGCCCTCCTTGTCGTCGCGCACGAACTCCCACGCGTCGTCGTTGAAGATCGGGCAGTTCTGGAGGATCTCGACGAAGGCCGAGCCGCGATGCGCGGCCGCGGCGCGCAGCACCTCGGTCATCCCCTTCTTGTCCGTGTCGATCGCGCGCCCGACGAACGTCGCCTCCGAGCCGACCGCGAGCGACACCGGATTGAAGGGCCAGTCGATCGAGCCCATCGGCGTCGACTTCGCCACCTTCCCGAGCTCCGACGTCGGCGAGTACTGCCCCTTCGTCAGCCCGTAGATCTTGTTGTTGAAGAGGAGGATCTTGAGGTTGACGTTGCGGCGCAGCGAGTGGATCAGGTGGTTGCCGCCGATCGAGAGCGCGTCGCCGTCGCCGGTCACGACCCAGACGGAGAGGTCGGGCCGCGACGTCGCGAGGCCGGTCGCGATCGCCGGCGCGCGGCCGTGGATCGAGTGGAGGCCGTACGTGTTCATGTAGTACGGGAACCGCGCCGCGCAGCCGATCCCGCTCACGAAGACGGTGTTCTCGCGCGCGATGCCGAGCTCCGGCATGAACGCCTGCATCGCAGCGAGGATCGCGTAGTCGCCGCAGCCCGGGCACCAGCGCACCTCCTGGTCGGTGCGGAAGTCCTTCGCGGTCAGCGCGTGGCCGTGTCCGTTTGGCTCCGTCATGCGAGAGCCTCGATTGCGTCGGCGATCTCGGTCGCGCGCAGCGGCACGCCGCGGATGCGGTTGTAGCCGTGCGCGTCGACGAGGAACTGCGCGCGGATGAGCTGCAGCAGTTGGCCCATGTTCATCTCCGGGATCAGCACCTTCTCGTAGCGGCGCACGACGTCGCCCGTGTTGCGCGGGAACGGGTTGACGTGGCGCAGGTGCGCGTGCGCGACCTTGCGTCCCTGCGCTCGCGCGGCGCGCACGCCGGCCGCGATCGGACCGTACGTCCCGCCCCAGCCGAGCACGAGCACGGTCGCGTCGCCGTCCGGGTCGTCGACCTCGAGCTCGGGGATGTCGGCGGCGATCCCGGCGACCTTCTGCGCGCGCATGCGCGTCATGTGGTCGTGGTTGTCGGGGTCGTACGAGATGTTCCCCGTGCGGTCGGCCTTCTCGATCCCGCCGATCCGGTGCTCGAGGCCCGGCGTGCCCGGCACCGCCCACGGCCGCGCGAGCGTCTCTGGGTCGCGGAGATACGGGAGGAACTCGTCGCCGTCGTTCGGCTCAGTGGCGAACGTCGGCGTGAGGTCGGGCAGCGTGTCGAGCTCGGGCAGGAGCCACGGCTCGGAGCCGTTCGCGAGGTACGCGTCGGAGAGGAGATAGACCGGCGTGCGGTACTTGAGCGCGATCCGGCACGCCTCGATCGCGGCGTTGAAGCAGTCCGACGGCGAGCTCGCCGCGACGACCGGCACCGGCGACTCGCCGTTGCGGCCGTACATGACCATGAGCAGGTCGCCCTGCTCCGGCTTCGTCGGCATCCCGGTCGACGGGCCGGCGCGCTGGATGTCGCACACGACGAGCGGCAGCTCGAGCGTGATCGCGAGCCCGATCGTCTCTGCTTTCAAGACAACTCCCGGTCCGGCGCTCGTCGTGATGCCGAGCGCGCCGCCGAAGCTCGCGCCGACCGCCGCGCCTGCTGCTGCGATCTCGTCCTCCGCCTGGAAGGTTCTTACCCCGAACTCCTTGTAGCCGGCGAGCTCCTCGAGGATCGAGCTCGCGGGCGTGATCGGATACGCGCCGAGGAAGAGCGGCAGCCCGGAGAGCTTCGACGCCGCGACGAGGCCGAGCGAGAGCGCCTGGTTGCCGGTGATGTTGCGGTACGTCCCCGGCGCGAGCTTCGCCGGCTTGATCTCGTACGTCACCGAGAAGCTCTCGGTCGTCTCCCCGAACGCGTAGCCGGCCTGCAGTGCCTTGACGTTCGCCTCGTAGATCTCCGGCCGCTTCGCCGCGAACTTCTCCTCGAGGAACTGCACGGTCGGCTCGATCGAGCGCCCGTAGAGCCACGACATCAGGCCGAGCGAGAACATGTTCTTCGAGCGCTCGGCCTCGCGCGGCGTCACGCCGGCGACGTCCTTCAGCGCGCCGACCGTGAGCGTCGTCAGCGGGATGGCGTGGAGCTGGTACTCGTCGAGCGAGCCGTCCTCGAGCGGGTTCTCGGCGTAGCCGGCCTTCGCGAGATTGCGGTCGCTGAACGCGTCGGCGTCGACGATGAGCGTGCCGCCGTGCGGGAGATCCTTGATATTCGTCTTCAGCGCTGCGGGGTTCATGGCGACGAGGACGTTGGGCGCGTCTCCGGGCGTGAGGATGTCGTGGTCGGCGAAGTGGAGCTGGAAGCCCGAGACGCCGGGAAGCGAGCCGGCGGGCGCGCGAATCTCCGCCGGGAAGTCGGGCAGCGTCGAGATGTCGTTGCCGAGAATCGCGGACTCGGACGTGAACTGCGAGCCGGTGAGCTGCATGCCGTCGCCCGAGTCGCCGCAGAAGCGGACGATGACCTGCGAGAGCTGCTCGACAGGCTTCGAAGCCATGCGTCGAGGTATAGCACCGTGCGAGACTCGCGGCATGAGTGTCGACCCGGTTGTCTCGGTCAAAGGGCTGCGGAAGAGCTACGGCTCGTTCGAAGCGGTCGGCGGCATCGACCTCGAGATCGAGCGCGGCGAGATCTTCGCGTTCCTCGGCCCGAACGGCGCGGGCAAGACGACGACGGTCGAGATCCTCGAAGGCTTCCGCGACCGGACGAGCGGCGAGGTGACCGTGCTCGGCGTCGATCCGGCGCGCGGCGACTCGGCGTGGCGCGATCGCGTCGGCGCCGTGCTGCAGGAGTCGAGCGCCGAGCCGGGCCTGACGGTGCGCGAGAGTCTCCGCCTCTACTCCGGCTACTACCGCAACCCGCGCGACATCGACGAGACGATCGCGCTCGTCGGTCTCGAGGAGAAGGCCGACACCCAGGGCGCCGAGCTCTCGGGCGGGCAGAGGCGCCGGCTCGACGTCGCGCTCGGGCTGATCGGCGACCCGGAGCTCATCTTCCTCGACGAGCCGACGACCGGCTTCGACCCGTCGGCGCGCCGCACCGCGTGGCACGTGATCGAGGGGCTGCGCGCGCTCGGCAAGACCGTCTTCCTCACGACGCACTACATGGACGAGGCGGAGAACCTCGCGGATCGGATTGCAGTCATCGCCGGCGGCCAGATCGTCGCGGAGGGCACGCCGGGGACGCTCGGCGGCCGGAACGCGATGGCCGCGACGATCCGGTTCACCCTCCCGGCCGGCGTCGGCGTGGGCGACCTGCCGGCGGAGCTTCGCGCGCTCCTCGCCGGCAGCGGGGACCGGACGACGCTCACGTCGACGACACCGCTCCCCCACCTCCGCGCGCTCGCCGACTGGGCGCTCGGGCGCGGCTTCGACCTGCCCGACCTCGACGTCCGCCGGCCGACGCTCGAAGACGTCTATCTCCAGCTGACCGAGGCGGACGCATGACGACCACCGCCGCCACACGCGGGCCGGTCGCGCTCGTCCTCCACCAGGCGCGCTACGACCTGCGCTCGTTCCTCCGCAACCGGCAGGCGCGCTTCTTCACGCTCGCGCTGCCGCTCCTCTTTCTCGTCATCTTCAACGGCGTCTTCGGCGGAGGAGAGGTCGGCCCGCCCGACGCGCGGCTGCAGGCGAAGCTCTTCTACGTGCCGGGCATCTCGGCGATGGCCGTGATCGCAGCGTCGTTCATCAACCTCGTCATCTCGATCACGGTGCTGCGCGAGGAGGGAGTCCTCAAGCGGCGCCGCGCGACGCCGGTTCCGGCGTGGGCGCTGATCGGAGGCCGGACGCTGATGGCCGTCTTCGTCTCGCTCCTCTCGATGACGCTGCTCATGCTCGTGGGGCGTTTTGCGTACGACGTGAAACTCCCGCTCCACGCGGTTCCCGGCGTCGCGCTCACCGCCGTGCTCGGGTCGATCGCGTTCTGCGTCCTCGCCTACGCGCTGTCGGCGTTCATCGCGAACGAGGACGCCGCGCAGCCGATGGTGCAGGCGATCATGCTGCCGCTCTACTTCATCTCGGGCGTGTTCATCCCACAGGTGACACTCCCGGCGTGGCTGCGGCATGTGGCGGAGATCTTCCCGGTGGAGCACCTCGCGGACGGACTGCGTAACGGCTACATCCCCGGCCCGAGCGGGACGGGGATCGTGTGGAGCGACATCGGCGTGCTCGCGATCTGGGCGGCGGTCGGGCTCGCAATCGCGCTGCGGCGCTTCAGCTGGCTGCCGCACCGCTCGCGCGGCTAAGCGCTACGCCGCGACGAGGACGACTGTATTCCCCGCCGGGTCGGTGACCTCGGCGCCGCCCATCCGCTCGGTGACGCGCGCAAGCTCCTCCTCGTCGGGAAGGACGATCGTGTAGCGCAGGAGCCGCGCCGTTCCCTCGGGCGCGTGGACTGCGCCGCGCGACTCCCACGTGTTGCTGCCGAGGTGGTGGTGGTAGCCGCCGGCGCTGAGGAACGCGGCCATGCCGCCGGGGCGGTACGCCGTGATGCCGAACCCGAGCTTGCCGTTGTAGAAGGCGACCATCTCGTCAACGTCGCTGACGCAGAGATGCACGTGGCCGACCGTCGTGCCGACCGGCAGCCCGTCGAACTCGGCGTCGCCGGCCTCGGCGAGCAGCGAGTCGACGTCGAGCGGGATCGTCGTCATCGTCTCGGCGACGCGCCCTTCCCACTGCTCGCGCGGGCGGTCGGCGTAGATCTCGATCCCGTGGTAGTCGGGGTCGCGGAGGTAGATCGCTTCGCTCACGACGTGGTCGGACAGCCCGGTCGGCTGGATCCCGTCGCGGATGACGTGGGCCATGAAGCGGCCGAGGCTCGCGCGGTCCGGGACGAGCAGCGCCACGTGGAAGAGACCGCTGTAGCCCTGCGCCGACGTCGCGCCGGGCTCCTCGGTGAAGCGGACGAGCGGCGTGTCGACGCCGAGCTCGGCGGTGCCGATCTCGCGGGAGAGGACGCGGAGCCCGACGACGTCCTGCCAGTACGCGAGCGAGCGCTCGAGGTCGGAAACGCTGAGCTCCACGATCCCCATGCGGGTGTCGGGCGCGATCTCCATGGAGCGACTCTACCCCTCCGTGTGCTTGATCTCCGACTCCTTCTGCTGCGCTTGCGCGAGCGTGAGCGCGCCGCTGCAGACCGCGGTGTTGAGCTCGTTCTCCTGCTGATCCATCTGCGAAGCGCGCGGATACGGCTCGGGCCAGAGGTTGCGCGGGTCGGTGGGACTGCCGCCGAGCTCGAGGCTGATGAGGTGATCCTCCTGGTATTCGGACATAGAGCCGGTCTCGCGGTACGCCCGCATCTGCCTGCGCTTGAGCGCGTCGGTGTACGACGACGGCGGACGGATCGTCGACGTCCACCCGCGGGCGCAGATCGTCGAGCGGATGTTCGCCTGCGTCACATCGGGGTTGAGGACACCCGGCGTGCGCCGCGGATCGGCGACGATTCCGTGCGCGCCGCCGCTTCCGCGGGGCGCCAGCGCGACGACCACGATCGCTACGGCCACCACCGCCAAGAGCAGATCTATCGGCCGCGCCTTTTCCACCGTGCCGAACGTAGGCAGGACGACACGGCACCGCAATCCGCTCTTCTGGACGTGTCCCGAAGGGCCGGTAGGCTCGGAGCGATGGTCGAGATCGCCGCAAAGCCGCATGGGCCGTACTCTCTCGCGCTCTCCGCGCGGTTCGCGAGCGATGCGACGAGACGCTTTCGTGACGGACTTTTCACAGCTCGGTATGCGGATGCGGTCGCACACGCGTGGCAGTCGCCCGACGGCACGGTCACGATCCGCTCCGATTCCGTCACCGCCGCGGAGAAGCTCCGCTGGGTGCTCGCGCTCGACGACGACCACTCCGAGTTCCTCCGCCGCTTCCGCGACGACCCGCTCATCGGCCGCGCGACAGTCCACCTGCGCGGGCTGCGGCCGATCCGCACCGCGACCGTCGCGCAGGCGCTGCTCCGTGCCGTCTGCGGCCAGCTCATCGACGCGAAGACGGCACGCGCCCATGAACGCCGCGTCATCCGCGCGTCGCAAAGTCGTGAGGTGGCTGCCACCGGTCTATGCGAACCTCCGCAAAGCTCCACGCTCGGAGCGCTCGCGCCGTTCGAACTGCGGCGGCTGGGCCTGAACGAGCGGCGCGGCGCCGCGCTCGTCCGGCTCTGCCGCAGCCTGGAGTTGGAGCGACTCCACGACGTCCCGACGAAGACCGCCGTCGCCCGGATCGAGCGCGAGCGCGGGCTCGGGCCGTGGTCGGCCGGCGTCGTCTGCCTCGAGGGCCTCGGCCGCTACGAGCACGGCCTCGTCGGCGACCTCGGCCTCGTCAAGTACCTCCGCGCCGCCCGCGGACGCGACGTCGAGACGTGGGAGACGGCGGAGTTGCTCGAGCCGTACGGCGAGTGGGCCGGCCTCGCGAGCGTCTACTTCCTCCTCGGCCTCGTCCGCGGCCTCGTCCCCGCGCCGACCGCGAACGCCGCCTAGCCGCCGAGTCCTATCGCCACGGAAAGGACGACGACCGACATCGCCGCGAGGGCCAAGACGAGAACCGCGTAGACCGGCCTCACCCTCCGCCGCCACGCCTGGATCACGAGCACGAGACCGCCGATCGTGAGCGCGGCCGCGACGACGGTCAATCCCGTGAGGAACTCCTCCAACCCGCTGCTGTAGCCGCGCTCGAAGCCGTCGACGACAGTGGGCGTCGCGAACGCCCAGAGTCCGAGCGGGATCGCCGCCGAGACGATAAGGATCCGCCGGGCAGGCGTCAGCATCTCCGCGCTTCATAGCATCACGCGCTGCGGCAGACTCTGAGCATGAGCTCACGCACGGTCGCAATCCTCGGCGGTGGCAGGATCGGCGAAGCGCTGCGCTCCGGCCTGCTCAGCTCCGGCTGGCGCGACGAGTCCGAGATCCTCGTCACCCGGCGCGGCGACGACAACATTGCGGCCGCGTCGGGCGCGGCGATCGTCGTCATCGCCGTCAAGCCGCAGGACATCGACACGCTTCTCGCCGAGGTCGGTCATCACCTGACACCGGAACAGACGGTCGTCTCCGTTGCCGCAGCGATCACGACCCGGCATATCGAGCAGCGCATCGCCGACGGCGTTCCCGTCGTGCGCGCAATGCCGAACGCGCCGGCGACCGTCCACGAGGGGATGGCCGGCATGTGCACCGGCACGCACGCCGGCGACGAACATCTCGCGATCGCGGAGGAACTGCTCGGCCATCTCGGCCGCGTCGTGCGCGTGCCCGAGTCGTGGATGGACGCCGTGACCGCCATCTCCGGCTCGGGGCCCGCGTATTTCGCGCTGCTCGCGGAGGCGATGATCGAAGCGGGCATCCTCCTCGGCGTGTCGCGCGAGGTCTCGACGTCGCTCGTCGTGCAGACGATGTTTGGTACCGCGAAGCAGCTGAGAGACGAAGGCATGCACCCGGTCGAGCTGCGCGAGTCCGTCACGTCCCCCGGCGGGACGACGATCGCGGCGATCCGCGAGCTCGAGCAGGCCGGCGTGCGCGCGGCGTTCCTCAACGCGATCCAGGCGGCGATGGACCGCGCACGCGAGCTCGGCGGCGAATGAGCGACGTCGCGATCGAGGTCGTCGACGATCCCGCGCGCGCGTGCGCGGAGCGGCTCGCCGCGCAGGCGCACGAGGGCGGCTCGATCGTCCTCACCGGCGGCTCGACGCCGCGTCACGCCTACGAGATCGCGGCGGAGCTCGAGCCTGACTGGAGCCGCGTCGACGTCTGGTGGGGAGACGAGCGCTGCGTGCCGCCCGACGACGAGCGCTCGAACTACGGGATGGCGAAGGCGGCGCTGCTCGACCGGCTCGCTCGTTCGCCGCGCTCCGTCCACCGGATGGAGAGCGTCGAGCAGTACGCCGGCGAGCTCGCGGGTGTCGGGACGTTCGACCTGGTCCTCCTCGGACTCGGCCCGGACGGCCATGTCGCGTCGCTCTTCCCCGGCTTTCCCACGCTCGACGTCACCGACCGCGACGTCATCGGCACGCCGGCCGGCCACGAGCCGTTCGTCGACCGGATCTCGATGACGCTCCCGCGGCTCCGCGACACGCGCGAGCTGCTCTTCCTCGTCGCGGGCGCGGACAAGGCCGACGCCGTCGCGCACGCTCTCGCCGGCGCGCCTTCCCGCGAAACGCCTGGGAGCCTCGTGCGCGGAGAGACGACGTGCGCGATCCTCGACAGCGCGGCCGCGGCGAAGCTCGGCTGATGCCGGAGATGCGCGAGCGGATGCTCCGCGGCGAGATGTACCGCTGGGACGAGACGCTCGGAGCCGACCACGCTCGCGCGCAATTGCTGCTCGAGCGCTACAACACTGCGCCGTCCGGCGATCAGCGCAGCCGCGATGCGATCCTCCGCGAGCTGCTCGGCGAGGTCGGCGAGCGCGTCCTTGTGCGTCCGCCGTTTCGCTGCGACTTCGGCACGCAGATCTCGATCGGCGCAGGGACGTTCGTCAACTTCGACTGCGTCATGCTCGACGGCGCGCCGATCCGGATCGGCGCGGCGTGCCAGCTCGCGCCTCGCGTCCAACTGCTCACGGCAACGCATCCCGTTGAGCCAAGCTCGCGGCGCGCGGGCTGGGAGTCGGCCGAGCCGATCACGCTCGGCGACAACGTCTGGCTCGGCGGCGGCGTGATCGTCTGCCCCGGCGTGACGATCGGCGACAACACGGTGGTCGGCGCGGGAGCGGTGGTCACCTCCGACCTTCCGGCGGACGTCGTCGCCGTCGGCGTGCCGGCCCGCGTTACGCGAACCGTCGCGTAGCGAGCGCGTCGAGGGCGAGCGCCGTGTCGGCCACCGGCACGTCCTCGAGGTAGCCGTCGCGCTCCTCGTACGAACGCCGGACTTCAGCGACGGCGGCGGTGAAAGCGTCCCCGTCGCCCGCCGCGAGCGCACGCAGCGCCGCAGCGACATCTGCGGGAAACGGATCCGCGAGCGTCCGCGCGAGCGCGGCCGCCTCCTCGTTCCGACCGAGCACGAGCAACGCGAGCGTCCCGGCGTACCGCCCGATCGGCGACTCGGCCTCCGCCGCGCCGGCGTCGAGCGCCCAAGAAGCAGCAAGTGACAAGTTGTCACAAGCGTTGTCAGCGATCAGAAGTGCCTTCATCGCAGCGATCGGCCGGCCCCACGCGTCGGGCGGCGCTCCCGCGTCCCAGCTCTCGCGATAGCGCTCCGCCGACCGCACGAGCCACTCGCTCGCTCCCGCCTGGTCGCCGTCCATGAGCAGGCAGAGCCCCGCGGCCCACGCCGCGTTCCCGAGTTGCACGAGCTGCCGCTCGTCGTGCGCGCGGCCCTTCCCCGCCTCGTATCGCGCCGCGGCCTGCTCGTACTTCTCGCGCCAGTCCATCCGGGGAGATTAGGCTCGCAGACATGGCGAACGACGACTGGCGCATAACGGTCGAGGTCGAAGGCGCGAAGGACGTCGCAGGGCGTCTCAGCGGCGACCTGAGCGACGAGGCGCAAGAGCTCGCGGACGATCTGAAGGGACGCCGGCTCTCCGTCTCGGTCGACGACGAGACGCTCTTCGTCTACGCCGGCTCGAAGGCTGACGCCGAGAAGGCGCTGACGGTCGTCGAATCCGAGCTCCGCGCCAACGGCATCGAGGCGACGACGAGCAAGATCGAGCACTGGCTCGACGCCGAGGGCCGCTGGGACGACGACCCGCCGGGCGAGACCTGGGAGCAGGAGGAGCTCGACGAGGGTTTCGCTCCGTGGGAGGTGCGCGTCGAGTGCGACTCGCAGGAGAAGGCGCAAGAGCTCGCCGCACAGCTCGAGACAGAGGGCTACAAACCGCTCCGCCAATCCCATTTCCTCATCGTCGGCGCCGCGAGCCACGAGGACGCAGAGGCGCTCGCAACGCGGCTCCACGGCGAGGTCGAGGCGGGCGGCGAGGTCGTTCTCGAAGCCCAGACCGACGCGTGGCTCCGCAACCCGTTCAGGTTCTTCGGCGGTTTCGCGCAGTAAGAGCGGTTGACGCTTCCGGAACGCGAGCTATTCTTCGCGCAACGTCGCTCGTGAGTCTCAACCGAGCGCGTACCTCTTGAAAGACCTGCAGCACATCGGGTGCTGCGCATATGCAAGAAGCGATTCAGGAGCCGACCAATTACCCGTCGGCGGACGACCCGCTAGTCGCCGCCGCTGCCCGCGCAGAAGCCTGGGCGGGTGAGCCGTTCCTTCGGGACGGCGAGGATCCCGCGCGCGTTCTCGCGGAGGGCACCGCGCGTCGGCGCGCGCTCGACGACGCCGTCGCGGAGATGGACGGCGGCGCGAAGACTCCGTCCTCGAAGTGGAAGGTGCGCTACGGGTTGATGCTCGGCCTCGAGCGGATCCTCGCCGAGCCCGAGCCGCGCACGGCCGCCGGCACCGCGCTCCGCAAGCACCAGATCGACGCACTGGCCGGGATGCTCACCGAGCTCATCGCGGCAAGCCAGAAGTACGACGACGCAAACGGGAACGGCAACGGCCACGCGCACGTCGAGGCGGTCGAGGAGGAAGACGAGGACGACGACATCGGCGGCGGCGAGGACGAGGGCGCCGACGACGAGCCCGAGGGCCTGACACCGGAGCAGGATCCCGGCGCGATCCGCCGCTACCGCTTCCGCCACCCGACGGCGTCGGGCAAGACGATCGCCGCTGCCGGCTTCGTCGAGGCGGCCCGCACGCTCGGCGTCTTGATCCTCACCCACCGTCGCCTGCTCGTCTCGCAGTTCACGCGCGACCTCACGACGGAGGGCTACGGCCCGCGCTTCACCGAGGTGATCGAGACCGGCGGGAAGCACCCGAAGAACGCGCCGCTCACGATCCAGACGTACGCGTGGTTCGCGCGCCACGTCGACTCGATCGACCGCGAGGCGTACCAGCTCATCATCTGCGACGAGGCGCACACGGCGCTCGGGGAGAAGACGTCCGCCGCGATCCGCTCGTTCCCGGAGCCGATCTACATCGGCATGACGGCGACCGAGCAGTTGATCGCGAAGCAGGTCTCCGACGTCTTCCCCGCCTCGGTTGACGACCTCCCGCTGCAGGACGCCGCGCGCCGCGGCCTGATCGCGCCGCTTCGCGACCTCCGTGTCCCGCCCGTCGCCGCGGTCAACTCGGTGCCGATCGTCGGCGGCGACTTCGACCAGGAGATCCTCGCGAAGACGCTCGACCACCAGGCGCTGAACATGGCCGCCGCGAGCCTCTACCGCGACCGCTTCGACAACCCGCCGGGCATCGTCTACGCCGCCGGCGTCGACCACGCGTACAACCTCGCGACGGAGTTCCGCGCCGCCGGGATCAAGGCGGAAGCGGTCTCCGGCAGGACGCCGCCGGTGCGCCTCGCCGAGACTCTTGCGGCGTACGAGCGCGGCGAGATCAACGTCCTCATCAACGCGCAGTTGCTCGCGGAGGGCTGGAACTCGCCGCGCGCGACGGTCTGCATGCACCTCGCGCCGACGGCGTCGAAGCGCGTCTACCAGCAGCGGATCGGGCGCGTCATGCGCATGCACCCGCGCAAGGAAGCCGGCATCGTCGTCGACTTCGTCCCGAAGGGCGCGACGCACAACGAGCGCGTCGTCTCGCTCCACTCGCTCCTCGACGCGGACTTCTACCGCGAGGGCGCGCGCGTCACGCCGGCCCCGCGCCGCCGCTCGCAGCGCCGCGCTCGCCGCCGCCTCACGCCGGCGCCGTGGCTCGTGCCGGTCACGCCCGACGTCCGCCGCCGCATAGGCGTCATCCAGCGGGAGTGGCAGCGCGTCGATCCGAAGTTCCTCGACGAGGACGAGCAGCGGTACTGGGCGACGATCGCCGGCCGCCAGATCCGGTTCGAGGACCGCGCGAACTTTGTCCAGAAGCTCACCGACCGCAGCGCGAGCAAGGTCGCGCTCGAGCAGTTCCTCACGACGGCCGCGGCCGAGAACCCGAACCGCCGGCTGCGGATGATGGCGCTGCAGGATCGCGTCTCGATGCGCGTCGAGCGGGCCGAGTTCGACGATCTCGTCACGCTCGTGTCGCAGGCGCCGACGTGGGAGAAGGAGCGCCTCGCGGGGATTCGCATCCTGCTCCGGGCGATCGCCGAGGATAAGCCCGACGCGCCGGAGCAGATCCTCGCGCGCTGGACGTGGCGGCTCGCCCGCACGACGCGCAAGACGCAGGACCGCCGCGCGTCGTCGGAGTATCCCGAGGCGAAGCGGCTTCTCGGCGCGCTCGCGAACTCGCGCGGCCACCGGCACGAGGAGAACGCCGCGAAGCTCGTCAAAGCCGCACTCGAGCTACCGCTGCCGGTCGGTGCCGCGCTCCTCGCGTCGGCGGAGGGCTACACGCCGCGCGCGACGAAGCTGTTGGACGAAGCCCGCGAGAAGCTCGGGACGATCCAGGAAGTCGCGCTCGCGCTCGCCGAGAACCTCCCGGCGCCGAAGCAGGGCTCGAACCGCAACCGCCGCCGGCGGAGGCGGAGCAAGAAGGGCGGCGCCGCCAAGCCCGAGGCGCAGGCGACGGAGCAGAAGGACACGGGCGAAGCGAAGCTCGAAAGCGAGGCGAAGCCCGAGCCGCCGACGGCGAACGCAGCAACGTCCGCGGACCCTGTTCGATCTAACCGCTGAGAGTCGGGCCAAACCCGAAGAGTTGCGTGGGATCCGAGCTGTAGTTGAAGACGTCGTCGGCAGCATCAATGAAGATGCAGCTCGTGAACACCGCTAGCGTGGTCGTACCGCCGACCTCCAGTCCAAAATCAGCACCCGTCCCCGATGGGGGCGTCCCTGAAGTGGACTGGCCAGGGGCATAGACAGTCCCGGATATCCCGCCCAGAGCACCGTTCGCTCCTCCTGGGTTCCCCATCGACTGGAAGGCGATGTCCCACTCGGACGGCTTCCCGCTCTTCGCGTTGCAGTCGTCGTTGTTGGTCGTCGCCCCGTTCTTCGTAAGTATTAAGCTCCGGGCCTGGAAGATGGTGAGACCCGAATAGAGACCCGTGCTTTGTGGTCCGAGCGTCACGATCCCCGTCGTGTTGAATTGCACCTGCCCGACCTTGCCGTACGTCGTGCCGGTATGGCCGGTGTCTTCCGTGTTGTAGATCAGGACGTGTGGCGCATTTATGGCAGAGCTTCCGCAGACGTGGAACCCGCCTCCGGCGATCCAGTAGACGCCCGGATTCATCGTTACGCTCGCGGCAGTGGAGGTAGTGGGGTTGCAATTAGTCCCTGTGCAGTCGTTGGGGGCTCCATTGGTGATCCCGGCGCCGATGCAAATCCCTCCGTAGTACGTGCCAGGATGCAGGGTTACGGTGCCCGAGGGAACCTCGTAGGGCTTCGGCGAGGCAGCTGTCCCTGCCGGGATTATCGTCGCAATGCCGTGCCCCTCGGGCACCGTCAAGGCAACGACGCCAGCTGTTCCGCCGACGGCGAACGTCTTATCGACAGGTACCACGACGAGACTCCCGTTAGTTGGTGTCGCGTCGGTGCTGAGAACCTGCGCGGTTCCGCTGACGTCGTCTCCAGCGGCGGAGGCGATCTTGATCGTACCGGTGTTTGTTCCGCTCGACCCGGTGCAATTGTTCTCGCTATAGACAACCTGCGTCGCGGAACTGCTCACGACCGTCGCGGGCATCCCGGCTTTGACACATCCGGGGGGTGCCGGGTTGTTGAAGGTCACCGTGATCTTGTCTCCAGCCTTAAGGCCAGTATTGCCCGTGCCATTGAGGGTCACCTGGTTTCCGCTAACTGACCACCCGTTGAATGAGGATGACGTCAGGTTGTACGTGACGATGTCAGTCCCGGGATTGGACGATTGCACAGTCTGGGCTCCGTCAAAACGCGGATCGGAGCCTGGGAGGTCGGAGGTGACGAGGATCGACGCCTTCGCAGCACCCGGTCCGCCATCGGCGAGCGACGCGGGCGGATCATCGGGGCCGCCGATGTTCAAGGTCGCAACCCCGTTCGTGATCGAGTTGGTGTCAAACGTCATAACGAACGGTGCCGGGCGATACGACACGGTGCTTCCTACGGAGTCCGCAGTGATCGTGTACGAACCGTCAAAGGTCGGTTCGTCGGTGTTGTTCATGACGGTGATCTCGTCGCCAGCATGCACGCTGGCGTTCGTGCTCAACCCATCGATCGTGGCTGTACACGTCGAGGCCAGGCCGCAACTCGCCAGCGTCTCTGTCCCGAAAGAAGGCGTCCCCGCTGGACCGCCTTTCTCGTAGGTGGTCGAGGCCCGTGCATTCGTGTCGGTGTAGGTGATCGTTGTAGCCGACGCGTTGCAGCCCGCCAAGTCGGGGTTGTTGACCGTACGGACGGCAAACGTCCCGTTCGCAATCGGATCCACGTTCTGGACAGTTATCGCATCGCCAACGCAGAGCTGCACGCCCGAGGAGAGCGTGAGTGTGACGATGTAGTTCCTGATGCTGCCGGATGACACGGCATGGACTGCGCCTACCGACGGCACGTCGCTGCCGGTGTTGGCGTACGAGACCAGGTCGCCGTTACTCGAGATGATCTGAGCCCCTGGAGTGTTGAAGCTCAGGTCATCCATGTTCGCAACCTGCAGCTTTGCTCCTGCGAACGTCGGCAACGCAGGGTCGGTAACGAGCGTCGCTATGTTTGACTGGCGGCCCTTGTGCGTCACAAGGGCCTGCGCGCCGAGAGCGATCGGCGGTGGCGAACCATCCGCCTGTGTAGGCGCCGGAAGCAGTGCGAACGGATCTGACAGCGGATTGACCCCATCGATAGGACATCCGGGGGAAGTGATGTTCTGGCCTGTGTTGTGGTAGTACGAGTCCGAGTTCAGGTACGGGCATGCGGTGACCTGCGGCCACGTCTGGCCGGGAGCGGTCGTATACACGCCGGGACTCGTGGATCCAGTGATCTCCCATCCGCCCACGACATCGATCTCCGGAGCCTTAATGAACTTGCTGCCCTTGACGTCGAAGGCGTCGTGCTTCGAGTTGCAGGAGTTGGCATAGATCGTCTGGTTAACAGTCAGGGATCCGCCAGCCTTGATCAACAACGTATGCGCGTCACAGCCGTTGAACAGCGATGCAAAGTTGATTTTGGGGGGCGGGGCTGGGCCTAAGCTGCCGACCGCCCTCGCCGACTCTTTCGAATTTCCGATCCCAACGATGCCGCCAAAATAGTTCGTCGTGTTTCGGGTAAGCCAGACCTCGACTTGATTGGGCTGCGGGTAGTTCTTGACAATGCATCCCGGCGCCTGCGCCGGTCCTTGCGTATCGGTCACGTACAGAGGACTTGCTGCACTCGTTGTGTTGCAGGGCTGTAGCGCGCAGGGATCCTTGGGATCCCACGTCCCGCTGCACTTGCTTGGATCGGATGAATCCCCGTTTGGGCCATTCGCGCTGTTGAGGAGCGCGTACTCGCCGGCGCAGCTTGCGACCTGGTCTTTCACCCCCGCGACCGTGACGCAGGGGGCATTGGAGTTAACGAGGTACAGCGCAGCCGCGACCGCCGCCGCGTCCGCTGCGTTCTGGAGCGATTGCTTGTTCTGGAACAGGTTCCCGCCGTCGACGACGATGCCTGTCATGCCGATGAGGGCTATGAACGCGACGGCCATCAGCGGAAGGACCTGGCCTTCCTCGCGGTCGAGCCGTGACCACCTGAGCAGGCGAGACAACGTCAGCATGATGTGGTCGTGGACAAGGACACGGGAATCCTTCCCTCGCGGCGCCGCTAGTTGCCCAAACTGTAGGGCAATCGTCGGCGCGCGGGGCGATTTTCACCCCAAAGGGGCAGAGCTACGACGCAGGCCCACCGGCGCTCTCGTCGTCGCCGTTCTCTTCGCGCTCGCGGAGGAAGCGCGTGAGCTCGGCGGCGAGTGAGTCGCCCGACGGGAGTTCCTCCTCCGCCTCCATCAGGTCGACGCGACGCTCGAGCTCCTCGACGTACGACGAGGTCTCCGCGTCGGACGAGACGGCTTCGGTCACCTGCTGGCTGTACTCGTCGGATGCCTGCTCGAGCTCCTCGAGATCGACCTCGGCGCCGAGCAGCTCGCCGAAGCGACGGCACAGCGCGAGCGCCGCGCGCGGGCTCGGCGCGAGCGAGATGTAGTGCGGAACCGCCGCCCAGAGGCTCACCGCGGCCACTCCCTCGCGCCGGAAATCGTCGAGGAGGACGCCGACGATGCCGGTCGGCCCCTCGTAGCGCGACGGCTCGATGCCCATCTCCTCGACGAGCGACGAGTCGCTCGCAGCCGCGCTCACCGGCGCCGGGCGCGTGTGCGGGACGTCCGCGAGCAGCGAGCCGAACGTCGTGACGAGCTCGACTCCGAGCTCCTGCGTGAGCCCGACGATGAGGCGCGAGTACGTCTTCCAACGAAGATTCGGTTCGACGCCGAGCAGGATCACGATGTCGCGGTCGAGGCCGGGAATCGGCGCGTGGAGGAACGTGTTCGACGGCCACTCGAGCTTCCGCGTCAGCCCGTCTTCGAGCGACACCTGCGGGCGCACCTGCTGGAAGTCGTAGAAGTTCTCCGGGTCGATGGTCGCGAACTCCTCCGCGCCCCACTCGCGTGCGAGATAGCCCGCGGCTAGCGACGCGCCCTGACCGCCGTCGTTCCAGCCGCGAAAGCCGGCGAGCAGGACGGGGCGGCGAAGGTCGGGCCGCGATGAGACGATCAGCTCCGACATCGCGCGGAGTCTAGTTGGCGCCTATCGGACGCCAGAGCCGCGCGACCAGGCCGATGGTCCACGCGAACAGCGCCGCCGCCAGCGTGACGTGAACCACGACGACGCCCCAGGGCACCGTGCCGTAGTTCCGGTACTGGACTTCGCCGACGATCATCTGCGCGACGAGGATCGCGAGGAGGGCGGCGCAGCCGCGGATGAGCCACGGGAAGCGGTCGCGCGCGCGCCAGGCCCAGGCCGCGAGTGCGAGGAACACGAACCCGAAGACGGCGACCGCGCGAACGTGCCAGTAGACCGCCGAGTAGAAGTTCCATACGCGACCGACGACCTCCGTTCCGGAGCTCCCCGGGAACCGGCCCGCGGCGGTCGAGAACGTCCCCGACACGACGAGCACCGTCACGGCGAGAACGAGAACTGCTCCACACAGGCGGGCGAGGCCCGGTAGTGCGACGCCACCTCCCTCCACCGCGCGGCCCGCTTCGACGAGGACGAGCACGCCGAGGCTGAGCGCTACGAGCGCGAGCAGCAGGTGCGAGATGACGAGGTACGGATTGAGGTGGTAGTGGACGGTGACCGCGCCAAGCGGCGCCTGGGCGAGGGTCGCAATGAGCGCGCCCACCGAGAGCCACTTCGCGCGGCGACCGAGACCGTCCGTCCGTCCGGCGGCGACGGCGAGAGCCAGCGCGACGAGCACCGTGAGACCGGACGCAGCGCGGTTGAAGAACTCGATGTCGGCGTGATAGCCGCGCGCGCCGTACGCCTTCACGCATGCCGAGAGGTCGACGGTCACGGACGGGCAGCCAAGTCCGGAACCGGTCAGGCGAACGGTCGCGCCGCTCGCGACGATGAGAACGAGGACTGCGACCGCAGCGCGCGCCACGCGCCGGAATCCGACCGGCGACAGCGTGAGCCCGACGCGACGCGAGGTGGCGCTAACGGACGACAACGCCGTCGCCCTCCTCCACCGAGCCGATCCGCGCGAGGAAGAGGTCGCGGCGGCGGAACTCCGCCTCGAGCGAGAGCGCCTGCTCCGCCGGCAGCGTGACGAGAAGTCCGCCGGCTGTTTGCGCGTCGTAGCCGAGCGCGAGCAGTTCTTCCGGCACTCCGTCCGCGTCGACCGGAGCGAACTCGCGGTTGCGCGGGTCGCCGCCGGTGCGCGTGCCGGCGCGCGCGGCGTCGAGCGCTCCCGAAAACGCGGGCAACGACGCTGCGTCGAGCACGATCCGCACTCCGCTCCGGTCGGCCGTCTCGTGCGCGTGGCCGAACAGCCCGAAGCCGGTCACGTCGGTCACCGCGTTCGGCGCGAAGCCGCGGAGCACGTCGGCGGCGGCCGCGTTGAGCGTCGTCATCCACCGCGCGACCTCTGTCGCGTCCTGCTTGCTCGCGAGCACGAGGCCCGTGCCGAGCGGCTTCGTGAGGAAGACCGCGTCGCCGGGCCGGGCGCCGCTCTTCACCCAGACGGCACCCGGGTGGACGGTGCCGACGACGGCGAGACCGTACTTCGGCTCGACGTCGCGGATGGTGTGGCCGCCGGCGAGGATCGCACCGGCCGCACGCACCTGCTCGTCGGCGCCGGCGAAGACCGCCGCGACGACCTCGGTTTCGAGCTCCTCGGGAAACGCGGCGATCGAGAGCGCGAGGAGCGGAACGCCGCCCATCGCGAACACGTCGTTGAGCGCGTTCGTCGCGGCGATGCGCCCGAACAGCGCCGGATCGTCGACGAGCGGCGGGAAGAAGTCGAGGGTGAAGACGAGCGCGCGCTCGTCGTCGAGCTTGTACACCGCGGCGTCGTCCGCCGGATCGAGCCCCACGAGCAGATCCTCGGCCTCGGCGGGGACGAAGCCTTTGAGCAGTTCCTCGAGCCGCGCGGCCGAGTACTTCGCCGCACAACCGCCGCCGACGGTGAGGCTCGTCAGACCTGAGGTCGCCACGCCGTTTACTGTAGGCCGCGGTATGGGAGATCGGGCGGCACTGGTCACCGGCGGGTCGTCGGGCATCGGGCTCGCGATCGCGCGGCTCCTGCGCGACGAGGGCTACGACCTGACGCTCGTCTCGCGGCAGCCGGAGAAGATCGAAGCGGCGGCAGCCGAGCTCGGCGCGAGCGCCATCGCCGCGAACGTCGCCGACGCGGACGAGTGCGCGCGCGCGGTCGCCGAGCACCAGGCGCGCTTCGGCCGCCTCGATGTCCTCGTCAACTCCGCGGGCATCGGGATCGGCGGCCTCGTCGAAGATCTCGATCTGAAGAAGCTCGACATGCAGCTCGACATCAACTTGCGCGGTCTTTTCCTCGTCTCGCAAGCGGCGATTCCGCTGCTCAAGGAGTCGCGCGGCTGGATCGTCAACCTCGCGTCGATCGCGGGGACACTGCCGACGCCGGGCCTCGCGACGTACGGCGCGACGAAAGCCGCGGTCATCGCTCTGACGCGCTCCCTCAACGCGGAGCTCGACGCGGACGGCGTGCGGGCGATTGCGATCTGCCCCGGCTTCGTGGACACGCCGATGGCACAGTGGTCAGGTCTCGAGCAAGAGGAGATGATCCGACCCGAGGACTGCGCTGAAGTCGTTCGCATGTGCCTGAGACTCAGTCCCACGGCGCGCGTCCCACAGGTCGTGATCGAGCGGATGGGCTCGGTCAGCGGCGACGTTCCCTAGCGACGCAGCTAGCGCCGCACGCACGTCGCCGCTTTAGAAACCGCCGCCGTCGCTAAGACCGACGATATCCGCCGAAGCAAGGAGGACCGGCAGCAGCACGACGAGCAGCACTACCGCAGTGATCCAAAGTCTTTTCATCGTCACGTTTCTCACCTCCCAACTATCTCTTAGAACCGCACATCCTGCAACGCCTCGGCAGCAGAGCGGTACAACTCCGCAGCCCTCTCATGATCCCCGCGCCGGGCGGCAAGGTCCCCTCGGGCGACCCAGACACCGGCACGGTGACTACCCGATCCAAGCTCGGTGAAACTCGTTTCTGCGTCACGGAAGGCAACGTCGGCCTCGTCGAGGCGACGCTGCTCGAGCAAGGCCTTGCCGAGGACGAGCTGTGCATTCCCCACCTCGTCGACGTAATCGACGCGCCCGTCGAGCAAACGGAGCGCGTGCCGCGCCTGCTCCTCGGCGAGCACGGGCTCACCGGTACGGAGATGAACCTGCGCGAGCGACGAGACAGCACGGCCGGCGTCGGCGTCGCGGCCCGTCTCGAGCGCGATCGCAAACGCCTCCTTGAGCAAGGCGATCGCGTCGTCCGTATTGCCGAGGAGGAAGTTGAACGCCCCGAGATTGTTCGTGAGCTCGCCGACATGGACGCGATCAGAGAGCTGCGCGTAGGCCTCCCGCGCGCGCTCGGCATACGTCCGCGCGAGCAACCAGTGGCCCTGCCGGTCGGCGACGAGCGACGCCTGGAAGTACGCGACGCCGATCGTGCGGAAGTCGTCCACCCCTTGCGCGAGCTCGAGCGCACGCTCGATGTCGTCGCGCGCCGCCTCGTAGTCGCGCTGCCTGCGCCAGCAGCGCGAGCGCCACGAGAAGATGTCGGCCTTCAGCGCGTCGCACGGCATGCCCGAGCGCTCAGCGAGAGCGAGCGCCTCATCGAAGAGGGCGATCGCCGACTGCGTGCTGTTCAACTGGTAACGACAGCCGCCGAGGCGGAGGAGAACGTCGGCGCGCTCGACATCGGAGAAGGATCCGGAATCGGTGAGCGCCCGCGCCTCGGTGAAGAGCTCGAGCGCGGCGCGATGCTCGCTGAGCCGCATCTGCGCCAGTCCGGTACCGACGAGCGCCCGCACCTGGAGCTCGGGGCTACCGGTCGCGCGCGCCGCGGGGACGAGCGGCTCGAACGCCGTCGCCGCGTCGGCGTCCTCGCCGGCCTCGTACAGAGCTTCAGCGCGGGCAAGCGCACCTTCGAGCCGGCCGCGCTGGTCGGCGGCGACGCCGCTCTCGAGGAATCCGGCGTCGACTCCGAGCCGGGCCGCGAGCCACTCGATCGTCTCGCGGGTCGGCCGCGTCTTGCCGCGCTCGATCTGCGAGACGTACTCCTTCGAGAAGCGGTCGCTCGCAAGGTCGCTCTGCGTGAGCCCGGCCGCGGAGCGGAGCTGCCGCAGCCGCTCGCCGAGCCGCCGGCCCTCGGCCGACACAGCGCGCGTCTTCGTCTCGCTTGCCTTCATCCAGTCCATAGTGAAGCGGATACTTCATCCCGGCGCAAGGTGTCTTTACCGAACATCCCTCTTTTGTGCACAAGCATGGGGAAAACCAGTCAACAACGAGGATGTAAAATCACTTGACTGAGGCACTTGACGCGGAGGGAACACGCCCGTATAGTGAGGCCACCTTGCAGCCGAGCCGGACGCCAGGCGAAGGTTTGCAGGGGGCGCGCCAGACTTCTGGCGGCTGACGGGGGACGGGGACGCCGCAGACCCGCTTCTCAAGCCACCGCGAAGGGCGCACTCCAAATAAAAGGCCCCGGAGCCGCAGCCGGGGCCTTTTCCTTGCGTAGACCTACGCGCGGAGCCAGGTGAGGCGAGCCGCACGGATGGCCTGGAGTTCGGCGTCGTCGAGCAGCCCGACGCGCCGGCCGACCATGCCGAGGATCCCGCCGGCGAGCATGATCCACGCCTCGGCGTCGGCGTCGCGCTCGGCGACGATCACGCCGGCCGCCTGGCCGTCGCGGATCAGACCGGCGACGAAGTCGTGCACCTCGCGCATGTGCTTGCGGATCGCCTTCCTGAGCTCCGGATCCTCCGACGCCTCGCCGAGCGCCTGCACCCAGAGCTCCGCGAGCTGGAGCTTCGCGGAGCGGACCGAGACGTGTCCCTTGCCGATCGCTTCGACGGCGGCACACGCGTCGGGGCTGGCGGCGACCGTCTGCTCCCACCCCGCGCGCGCCTTCGCCCAGACGTACTCGAGCGTTGCGAGATAGAGGTCGCGCTTCGACGCGAAGTGGCGGTAGATGATCGGCTCGGAGATGCCTGCGGCGCGGGCGATCTCCGCCGTCGTCGTGCCGCGGTAGCTGCCTTCGGTGAAGACGCGGGCGGCGGTCTCGAGCAGATGCTCACGGCGGCCGGACGCCGCCATGCGCGTGGGTGCGGTCGTGCTCACGCGGCCATCTCCGCGAGGTGCTCGCGCACGACGGCCGGCTTCGTCCTGACGAAGACCACGGCCACGATCGCAGCGGCGAAGCTGATCGCGGCGCTCACGGCGAGCGCAGCGTGCATCCCGTTGACGTAATCCCGCGCCGCAGCGAGCGGCTCGGTCTTCGGGTTGTGATGGAGGTACGCGGCGAGGATCGCGCCCATCAGCGCGATGCCGAGCGAGCCGCCGACCTGGCGGAAGCTGTTGAGGACGCCCGACCCGACACCTGCCTTGTCGACGGGCACCGAGCCCATCGCGGCCGCGGTCATCGGCGACATCGTCATCGCCATCCCGACACCGCCGAGAACCATCGCGGGCAGCAGCGTCCAGAACGTCGAGTCGACTGTGGCGCGCTGATAGAGGAGCAGCGAGATCCCGACGATCGTCATGCCGGCGCCCATGAGCCAGCGGGCGCCGACCCGGTCGGACAGCTGGCCCGCGATCGGCGCAATCACGATGATCAGCACCGTCATCGGCAGGAACATCGCTCCGGCCTGAATAGCCGAGTAGTGAAGGATGTTCTGGATGTAGAGCGAGACGAAGAAGAACACGCCGAACATCCCCATCGAGACGAGCATCGCCACGGTGTTGGCCCCGCTGAACGAGCCGATCTTGAACAGCGACAGGTCGAGCATCGGCAGCCGCTGGTAGAGCTCGAGCACGACGAATGCCCCGAGCAGGACGACGGCCGCGACGAAGAACGCGAGGATCTCGGGCGACGCCCATCCCTTGTCGTTGCCTTCGATGAGCGCGTAGCTGAGCGTGAACAGACCGAGCGCCGACGTGGCGAGGCCGGGCAGGTCGAGGCTCTGCTCGTGCGACGTGTCGCGCGACTCCTTAATGAAGACCTGCGACGCGACGATCCCGAGGATCCCGATCGGGATGTTGACGAAGAAGATCCAGTTCCAGTTGAGCTTCTCGACGATCACGCCGCCGACGAGCGGGCCGATCGCGAGTGCGAGCGCCGAGACGCCCGCCCAGATGCCGATCGCGCGCCCGCGTTCCTTCGGCGGGAACGTCGCGGCGATGATCGAGAGCGTCGCCGGGTTCATCAGCGCGGCGCCGACGCCCTGCACCGCGCGCGCGCCGATGAGGAAACCGGCCGATGAGGCGAGGCCGCAGGCGAGGGAGGAGGCGGTGAAGATGACGAGGCCGATCACGAAGAGCCGGCGCCGTCCGTAGAGGTCGCCGAGCTTTCCGCCGGTGATGAGGAGCGCCGCGAAGGTGAGCGCGTACGCCACGACCACCCACTCGAGCTGCGCGGTGTTGACGTGCAGGTCCTTCTTCATCGTCGGCAGCGCGACGTTCACCACCGTGTTGTCGAGCATGATCATGAACAGGCCGAACGCGACCGCGCCCAGCGTCCACCACTTGCGATTTTCCTCCGCGACGAACGTCGCCATGAGCCGTGCCTTCACATCCGCCTCCTGCGCCTAAGTTAGTGCGCACTAGGTTAGCGAACGCTAACTTGCCTTCGCAACGTATGGTTCCCGGCATGACTGAGCTGACAGGACAGAAGGCATTCGTCACGGGCGGCGGCCGCGGCATTGGCGCGAACATCGCCCGCGAGCTCGCGGGCGCCGGCCTGGAGGTCGCGGTCAGTGGCCGCACCGCCGAGCAGGTGGAGGCGGTCGCGACGGAGCTCGGCGGCAAGGCGTTCGTCGGCGACGTCACGAAGTCGGAGGACGTCACGCGTTGGTTCGCGGAGGCCGAACCGATCGATCTCCTCGTCGCGAACGCCGGCATCGGTATCCGCGGCGAGTCCTGGGAGCTCGACCCGAAGGACTGGTGGAGCGTCTTCGAGGTCAACGTGCTCGGCGTCCACCTCTGCTGCAACGCGGTCATCCCCGGGATGCTCGAGCGCGGCAGCGGCCGCATCGTGCTCATGGGAAGCGGCTCGTCCTACCTTCCCGGCGGGACGGAGACGAGCTACGCCGCCTCGAAGGCCGCCGTCTGCCGGTACGGCGAGATGCTCGCAAACGCGCTCCGCGGCCGGATCCCCGTCTTCGTGATCAGCCCCGGTCTCGTGCGCACGGCGATGACCGAGGGGCACGTCCCCGACGACGCGCCGTGGACCCCGCCCGAGTGCGCGCCGGAGCTTGTCCTCGCGCTCGCCTCGGGGGAGTTCGACGCGCTCGCGGGTCGCTATCTCCACGCCGAGCACGATCCTCCTGCGTCGCTTCGCGGCCGCGTCGACGAGATCGTCGACGGCGACTGGAACGCGATTCGCTTGCGGCGTCCGTAGGTTTTCGACTGTTAGGCTGAAACCGGTGAGGCTCGCGCTTGCGCAGGTCAATTCGGTGGTCGGAGATCTCGAGGGAAACCGCGAGCTCATCCTTTCCCGCATACGCGAGGCGCGCGACGCCGGCGCCGATCTCGTCGTCCTGCCGGAGCTCGCGGTGACGGGGTATCCGCCGGAGGATCTGCTTCTGCGCCCCGGGTTCGTGCGCGCGGCGCAGGCGTCTGTCGAGGCGATCGCGGCGGAGGTGACGGGCATCGTCGTGCTCGTCGGCACTCCCTTGTTCGACGGCGCGCTCTACAACGCGTGCGCGGTCTGCCGCGACGGCGCGATCGAGACGTACGCGCGCAAGCGGCACCTTCCCAACTACGGCGTCTTCGACGAGAAGCGGTACTTCGCGTCGGGCGAGACGGCCACGAGCATCGATATCGCGGGCATGCGGGTCGGGATCACGATCTGCGAGGACATGTGGATTCCCGGGGCGCCGACGACCGAGCTCGCCGCCGCCGGCGCCGAGCTCGTCGTCAACCTCTCCGCCTCGCCGTTCCACGTCGGCCGCGAGCGCGAGCGGGAGGAGATCTTCGCCGCGCGCGCGCGGGAGAGCGGCGTTCGCGTCGCGCTCTGCAACACCGTCGGGGGCCAGGACGAGCTCATCTTCGACGGGCACTCGCTCTTCATCGAGCGCGACGGCTCGGTCGTGGCGCGCGCGCCCGGCTTCGAAGAGGCGCTCCTCGTCGTCGATCTCGACGAGCCTGCGGCGGCGGGGCTTGCGCCGCTCGCGGACGACCTCGAGCAGATGCGGCGCGCTCTCGTTCTCGGGCTATGCGACTACGTCGAGAAGAACGGCTTCGGTGACGTCGTCGTCTCCGTCTCGGGCGGGATCGACTCGGCGCTCACCGCAGCGCTTGCCGTCGAGGCACTCGGCGCGGCGCGCGTCCATCTCGTCTCGATGCCGTCCCGGTACTCGTCTGCGGAGACTCGCGGCGACGCCCGCGCGCTGGCGGAGAGCCTCGGCTGCGACTTCCGCGAGCTCGGAATCGAGCCGGTCGTCGAGGCAGCTACCGCCGTCCTCGCCGACTCGTTCGCCGGGCGAGAGCCGGATCTCGCGGAGGAGAACCTCCAGGCGCGCGCGCGCGGGACGCTGCTCATGGCGCTGTCGAACAAGTTCGGCTGGCTCGTCGTCACGACGGGGAACAAGTCGGAGCTCTCGGTCGGGTACGCGACGCTGTACGGGGACATGGCCGGCGGGTTCGCGCTCCTGAAGGACGTGTTCAAGACGGACGTGTTCCGGCTCTCGCGGCACCTCAATGCGCAGGCGGAACGCGAGCTCATTCCTGAGACGACGATCGAGCGCGCGCCGTCGGCGGAGCTGCGCGAAGGCCAGCGCGACGAGGACTCGCTGCCGCCCTACGCCGAGCTCGACCGCGTGCTCGAGGCGTACGTCGAGGACGACCGGACGCTCGAGGAATTGCGCGCCGACCCGAAGTTCGACCCGGACGTCGTCGCACGCGCCGTCGCGTTGATCGACCGTGCGGAGTACAAGCGCCGCCAGGCGCCGCCGGGCGTCCGGCTCCGGCCGAAGGCGTTCGGCCGTGACCGGCGGACGCCGATCACAAACCGCTGGCGGAGCTGATCCGCTCCAGCAGATCGAGCGGCCGCGTCGAGACGCGCTCGAGCTCCTCCGGCGCGAACCAGCGGAACTCCTGAGCCTCGGTGAGAAGCGGCGGCTCGAAACTCTCGACCCGGACGAGATAGACGCGCGAGCGGAACGCTCCGTAGCCGACCTCGGCGACCGTCCAGCCGCTGTTCTCCCACAGCATCGGCCCGGCCTCGAAGTCGACAAGGCCGACCTCTTCGTTTAGCTCGCGCCGAAGCGTCTGCTCGTCGCTCTCGCCCTTCTCGCGCATCCCGCCGGGCGTGATCCACCAGTCGCCGTATTCGTCGCCGTAGCGCAGGAGAAGCACGCGGCCTCGCGCATCGCGGACGACCGCGCGGACGCTCTCGCGCACCGGCAGACCGCTCGCTCGACCGGCGAACTCCTGGAACCAGAGCCGACGCACGTCCCATGGAACCGCGGCGTTCGCGGGCGACGTCGACGGGAGGACGAAGAGGCGCGTGTCGGCGAGCCTGCGCTCCTGCAGGCCGAGCTCGGGGCGCTCGTTGAACGTGCCGCGGTACGCCTCCTTCCCGACGAAGCCGAGCCAGCCGGGGCGAAGCTCGCGCGCGATCTTCTCCAACCGCTCCGCCGAGTCGGCGAAGTCGGCGCGCCGCAGGTCGCCCGAGCCCGGCGTCGTGCGGGGCGCGGCGTTCGTCACGCCGATGCCTTCCTCGAGGAGCGCGAACTGCTCCTGCGGCTCGTACAGGCGCGAAGTGAAACCCGCCGCGTGCAGGAGCCGCCAGAAGTCGTTACGCGGATTGGCAAAGTGCGCGTGCGCTGTGTCGGAGAACCGGCCGGGGTTGATCCCGACGAAGACGACCCGCAATCCGGGGCCGAGAACGTCCGGGACCGCGCTACGCAGCTTCGGCTTCGGCGTCGTCCGGCCGCGCGTCGATGCGGGCCTCGAAGTCGCGCCGCAGATCCTCGCCCGTGACGGGCAGCTCGTAACGCGGCCGGCGCGGCTCGACCTTGACGATCTTCACCGTCGGATCCGAGCCGCCGTAGATGCGGGCGTAGACCTCGGTCTCGGTGAGCGTGCGCAGGCGGATGCCCCAGCGTACGAACGGTCTCGGACGGCATCTCTGCGACGATGGAGCCGTGGCGATCAAAGCTCGTGAGCTGCGTTACACGGTCGATCTCGACGCCGGCGGTGAGTTCCTCGACGAGAACGCCGTCCGACTCGACGTACCGCCGGAATGGACGCCCGAACACCTCCTGCTCGCGGCGCTCGTTCGCTGCTCGCTCGCGAGCTTCACGTACCACGCGAAACGCGCCGGACTCACGGTCGGCGCCGCGACGGGCACGGCGCGCGGCCTCGTCACGAAGCGGGAGAGCGACGAGCGCTACGCGTTCGTCGAGGTGGAGGTCGAGCTCGCGGTTGCCGTCGAGCCAGAGCCGGACGATCTCGCGGCGCTGCTCGCGAAGGCGGAGCGCGACTGCTTCGTCAGCGCATCTCTCACCGCGAAGCCGCAGTACAGCTGGACCGTGAACGGCCGCGCGTGAGCAGCACGCTCACGCCGCCGCGCGAGCGGCTCAGCCGCGGCGACGGCACGGGGCTCGGCCGGCCGTGGAACGTCATCGTCCTCAATGACAACCACAACACGTTCCAGGGTGTCGCGTTCGCGCTCTCGAGCGTCGTCCCCGGCGTCTCGTACGACGCGGGGCTGCGGCTCGCCGACCGGATCCACAACGCCGGCAAGGCGATCGTCTGGTCGGGACTGAAGGAGCAGGCGGAGCTCTACTGGGAGCAGCTCGGCGAGCACGGGCTCACTCTGGCTCCGCTCGAGCAGAACTAGCAGCGTCGGCCCACCGCTGGTGGTGCCGGCGAATCCGGTCCGGCTCGCGGCCGCGCGCTTCGGCGATCCGCAGCGTGAGCCGCTGGAACAGGACGATGTCGACGACCGGATGGCGGGTCGGGATCAGAGTCGTGTCGCAACCCAACGCACGAAGCGCAGCCACGGCGCCCGCGGCCCGCTGCGCGGCGAGCCCTTCTCCTTCGAGCACGAACGCGCGCACCGACTCGTCGATCGCCGCGAGGTACCCGTGCAAGAGCTGCTCGGTCTCGTACGCCTCCGCCGCGACCCACGCTCCTTCGCGCAGCTTCAGCACCGCCTCGTGCGCCGTCGGGAGGTCGCGCCCGGCGCCGGCGACGAGAAAGCGCTCCTCCTTGCGCACGATCGGAAACTCGCTCGCGAGCGCCTCCTCAACCGCGGCAGGCAGCCAGGAGATGTCCTCGCCGCGCAGCGCTGCGATCGCGGCAACGGCGCATGTGTAGCTCGCCGTGTGGCACCAGCTCTCCTCCACCGCCGGCGTCGCGACGATCACCTCGTCGCACAGCTCGGCGATCGGCCCGTCCGGCTTGCCGGTGACGAGCCACCGCGGTCCGCTCCACGCCTTCGCCGCCTCGAGCGTGAGCGGCGTATCGGCTTCGTGGGAGACGAGCACGAGCAGATCCGCGTCGCGCTCCGGCCGGAGCACGAGCTCGAGCGCTTGCACCGCATCGCCACCGGTCATCGCGGCGTGGAACGACGTCCCGCAGCCGGTGAAGAGCACCCGCGCGCCGTCGGGGAAGCGCCGGTCGGTCGGCACCTGCCCGAGCCATTCGGGCTGCGCCGCGATCGCGCGTCTTGTCTGTTCGCCGAGCACGAGAACTACGTCTATACGATCGCGACAGGTGGCGACGTTCGAACGCACCACGCTCGACAACGGCCTGCGCATCCTCACGGCCGATCTTCCGCATGCGCAGTCGGTGACGGTGGCGTTCATGTTCGCGGCCGGCTCGCGGTACGAGACCCGCGAGTCGGGCGGCATCGCGCACTTCTCCGAGCACATGTTCTTCAAGGGGACGGAGCGGCGGCCGGACGCGCGCCAGATCGCCGGCGAGATCGACGCGATCGGCGGCGAGTTCAATGCGTTCACCGGCAAGGAAACGACGACGTACTACGTCAAGTGCGCCGCGGAGAGCCGCGACGTCGCGCTCGACGTCCTCGTCGACATGCTCCGCAACTCCCGCTTCGACGCCGAGGAGATCGAGCGCGAGAAGGGCGTGATCATCGAGGAGATGAACATGTATTTCGACACGCCGCGCGACTTCATCGGCGGCGTGTACGAGGATCTGCTCTACGGCGACCAGCCGCTCGGGCGCGACATCATCGGCACGAAGGAGACCGTCCGGGGCGCGACGCGCGAGACGTTCCTCGACTACCTCGGGCAGTGGTACAAGCCCTCGCGGATGGTGCTCGGCGTCGCCGGGCGGATCGGCGACGGCCTGCTCGAGAAGGTGCAGGAGCTGCTCGGCGACATGCCCGACGGCGAGACGGGCGAGCCGGAGCCGGTCGCGCCGTACGCGAACGGACGCGTGCGCGTGTTCGAGAAGGCCTCCGACCAGGCGCACGTGTGCCTCGGCGTCCACAGCCTGCCGCTTGCGCATCCCGACCGGTACGCGCTCTCGCTGCTCGCGACGGCGCTCGGCGGCGGGATGTCGTCGCGCCTCTTCACCGAGGTGCGGGAGCGGCGCGGGCTCGCGTACTACGTCCACGGGCTGAACCACAGCTACACCGACGCCGGGACGCTGTACGCGCAAGCGGGCGTCGACATCGCGCGGATCGACGACGCGGTCTCGACGATCGCGACGGAGCTGAAGAAGATCGCCGCGGAGCCGCTTCCCGCGGACGAGCTCGAGAAGGCGCGGAGCTTTGCGAAGGGACGGTTCGTGTTGCAGCTCGAGTCGCCGCAAGGGCTCGCGATGTTCGGACTGCGGCGCGAGGTGCTCGAGCAGCGCGCGTCGGAGCCGAGCGACGTGCTCGCGGGACTCGATGCGGTGACGGGCGAGGACGTGTCGCGCATCGCGCAGGAGCTCATCGCGGCGGATCGCTTCCGGCTCGCAGTGATCGGGCCGTTCGACGATCCCGCGCGGTTCGAGTCCTTGCTCGACGGCTGACGTCGCCGTGAATCCGCGCGGTTAGCCGCTCTTCTTCTTGACCGCGGTCCGCGCCTCGCCGGCCGCGGACTGCGCCTTGCCCTTGAGGTTCTGGGCCTCGCCCTTCGCCTCGGTCTTCCCCTTACCGCTCTGATAGCCCGCGGCAGCTTTCGTCTTCCCGACTGCCTGGTTTGCCTTGCCCTTCAGGGTTTGCGTCCGAGCTCCCACCGTGCACCTCCACCGTTGGTTTCGTCAGTAGGCGTGCCCGGTCACGAGCTTTGCAATCCCGAAGACGAGAGCCGTCTCGAGAGCGAACAGCAGCGCAAGCCCGAGCACGACGAGCAGGACGAGATGCCACGGAACTCCCTCGCCCGGCGCCTCATCCGGCCCGAGGCCGGTCTCCTCGGCCCAGTCGAGCAGGCCGTGATGCTCGTGCTCTACGCGAGAGCGCTCGTCCTCGCGCAACGGTGTGCGCGTAACCATGGGAATCTCGTTCCCGTTCCGGCGCGCCTGTAACCCGGCGCTAGACCTGAAGTCCGCGCTCAGGGCGACGGAGCAGCCCGCCAGATCGCACGGGCGCGCCTCGCGCTCAGCTGCCGGAGCGCTCGGCGTCGAGCTTCGCCTGGGCGCGCTCGGCGAGCTCGCGCGTGCGTTGCGCGTTTGCCCGCACCTGGGCATGGAAGGCGTCGCGTTCGGCGCGCTCAGCCTCCGTCAACTTCCTCTTCTTCCTCATCGTCGCCTCCTTCCAGCAGATTGACGATCTTGTCGACGCCGACTGCGATATCGCTGACGTTGAAGAGTAGAGCAACGATTTCCTCGCGCCCGATGAGCGGATCCTCCACATCGGAAGCCTGCGGACTTGAGACCGTATGGCGCAATCGACCGCCGGAAGTATTCGCAGGCGCGCGCCGACCCTCAACGGCCCGGCGCTTCGAACTACGCGGACGGCGGCGACTGATCAGGTCGGCGGTCCAGTTGGCACCTAGCCCGGAGCCCGCCCGTTGGAGTGCCTTCGACCTGCGCCGCAGATCCGCAGACCTGCGTTGTACCACTTCGACCTGCCGGCGCCTAGCCCTCTTCCTGGGATTTCTCCTCGGTCGCGCGCTTCGCGATCTCGTCGACGACCGTCGGATCGGCGAGCGTCGTCGTGTCTCCGAGCTTCCGGTCGTTCGCGACGTCGCGCAGGAGTCGGCGCATGATCTTGCCGCTGCGCGTCTTCGGGAGCTCCGGCGTGAAGACGATGTTCGCCGGTTTCGCGATCGCGCCGATCTTCGTCGCGACGTGGTTGCGCAGCTCCTCGAGCTTCTCGACAGAGCCGTCGGCGCCGCCCTTGAGCGTCACGTACGCGACGATCGCCTCGCCGGTCACCGCGTCGGCGCGTGAGCAGACCGCAGCCTCGGCGACGTCGTGGTGATCGACGAGCGCCGACTCGACCTCGATCGTCGAGATGCGATGGCCGGAGACGTTCATCACGTCGTCGATACGGCCGAGGAGCCAGAAGTCGCCGTCGCGGTCGATCCGCGCGCCGTCCCCGGCGAGGTACACGTCGTCGTACTTCGACCAGTACGTCTCCTTGTAGCGCTCGTCGTCGCCGAAGATCCCGCGGAGCATCGCCGGCCACGGCTTCTTGAGGACGAGATAGCCCCCGCCGCCAGGCCCGACCTCGTTGCCCTGCTCGTCGAAGACTCCCGCGTCGACGCCCGGGAACGGGCGTGTCGCGGAACCCGGCTTCGTCGTCGTGACGCCCGGCAGCGGCGTGATGAGCACCATTCCCGTCTCGGTCTGCCACCACGTGTCGACGATCGGCGTGCGGTCGCCGCCGATGTGCTCGCGGTACCACATCCACGCCTCAGGGTTGATCGGCTCGCCGACCGAGCCGAGCAGGCGCAACGACGAGAGGTCGTGCTTCTGCGCGTGCTCCGGCCCCCACTTCATATGCGAGCGGATCGCCGTCGGCGCCGTGTAGAGAATCGTCACGCCGTACCTTGCGACAATCGACCACCAGCGGTCCTTGTCCGGGTAGTCGGGCGTGCCCTCGTAGAGGACGGACGTCGCGCCGTTGCAGAGCGGCCCGTACACGATGTAGCTGTGGCCGGTGATCCAGCCGATGTCGGCGGCGCACCAGTAGACGTCGTTCTCCGGCTTGAGGTCGAAGATGTAGTGGTGCGTCGTCGCTGCGCCGGTGAGATAGCCGGCGGTCGTGTGGACGATGCCCTTCGGCTTCGCGGTCGTGCCGCTCGTGTACATGAGGAAGAGCAGGTCCTCTGAGTCCATCGGCTCGCACGGGCACGAGTCGGCGTCGTCGGAGCAGTCGGCCTCGAGCTCGTGCCACCAATGGTCGCGCTCGTCCGTCATCGGCACGTCGTTACCGGTGCGGCGGAGGACGACGGAGCTCTTGCAGACGGGCGCCTCGTTCATCGCCTCGTCGGCGACCTTCTTGAGCGGGACGGTCGAGCCGCGGCGCCACGCCTCGTCCTGCGTGATGAGCACCTCGCACTTCATGTCGTTCATCCGGCCCGAGAGCGAGTCGGCCGAGAAGCCGCCGAAGACGACGGTGTGCGGCGCGCCGAGCCGCGTGCACGCGAGCATCGCCACCGGCAGCTCCGGGACCATGCCCATGTAGATCGCGACCGGCGTTCCCTTCTGCACGCCGAGCTTCTTCAGCGCGTTCGCGAAGCGGACGACGTCACGCTGAAGGTCGCCGTACGTGATCGTGCGGGTCTCGTCCGCGGGCTCGCCTTCCCAGTGGAATGCGACCTTGTCGCCGCTGCCGGCCTCGACGTGCCGGTCGACGCAGTTGAAGCAGACGTTGAGCTTGCCGCCGAGGTACCACTGCGCGTACGGGGGCTCCCACTTGTAGAGGTCACCGAACGGCTCGAACCACGTCAGGCGCTCACGCCCCTCCCGCTCCCAGAACTCCTCGAACGGGACGTCGTAGATCTCGGGCTGCGCGTTCGCCTGGGCTGCGAAGTCCTCGGGCGGCGGATACAGCCGCTCCTCGAGGAGCATCGTTTCGATCGCGTGGTTCTCCTGCTCGGTGGCCACCCACTACACCTCCGCTCGACGGGGCATCGGCGAGCCGACACGGCCGATCATCGCGGAGCCCACGGGAAGCACGGGCGCCGGCGACATGCCGTTCACGACTCCTGCTGCAGATGTGTACCACGCGACGCCTGCGGTGACGATGCCGCACCAACCGCCCGCATGGAGCCAGAAGGTGCTTCCGCCGTGTGCGAGGTTGAAGAAGCCGATGACGAGCACGATCTCGGTGATCTCCAGCGTGAGAAACACACCGAAGACCGCGGCGCTCACGCGCATGCTCCACAGGAGCATGTACGAGTTGAAGATCGCGAACGCGACGAGGAACCACGCGAGCCCGTTCGCGAGATTCGCGCCGGCGAGGGCGCCGGCAAACGTCTTCGAGACGTCGGCGAGGACGACGATGGAGCCGAGGCCGAGCCAGAAGCCGCCGTACGTCGAGAACGCCGTGGCGCCGAAGACGTTGCGGTTACGGAACTCCCACATCCCGGCGAGGAGCTGAACGAGCCCGCCGTAGAAGAGCGCCGGCCCGATCCAGATCGCGTCGGGGATGAAGCTCGCGTTGTGCCCGCTGAGCAGGAATGTTGTGAGCGCGAACGCTGCGAGCCCGAGCGGCGCGGGATCGGCCGGCATCCAGAACGGAGTTTCAGCCTGAGCGGACATACGAACCCCCTTCGTCCGGCGTCGGCGTCCGTCCCGCGGGCGTCGACCGCCCGGAAGTTGTCGGGTTGCCTTTACCCCAACGGACCGCGAACTAACGCGCCGTGACGTGCCAGAGGTAGATGACGAGCGAGACGACCACCACCGCGGCCCAGAGCAGGCGCGTCAGCTCGCGGTGCACGTCGAAGCCTTCGAACGCGGCCGCTTCGGGGCTCATCAGCCCGCGCGGTGCGTGGAGCGGCGCGGCCGCCGCGAGCATCAGCGGGCGCGACGGATAGCGCGTGGGAGGTGCCATGACGCCGGACATCCCCGATGCCTAACACACTTCGGGTGAGGTTTCTATCCCTTTACGGAGCTAAGTCGTACGGATAGTTCGCAAGGTTCTCGGCGCCGGTCTCCGTCACGAGGACGTTGTCCTCGAGCCGGACGCCGCCGTAGCCCTGCCGGTAGAGACCCGGCTCGATCGTGATGCAGTCGCCGGCGACGAGCGGCTTGTCGCTCAGCTGGCCGACACCCGGCGCCTCATGCACCTCGAGGCCGACGCCGTGGCCGAGGCTGTGGAAGAAGCCGTCGGAAAGCGGCTCGCCCGGCGTCTTCGTCCGCTGCGTCGGCTCGCCCGCGGCTTCGAAGATCTCGCACGACCCGAAGTGGAGTGACTGTCCCGTGACGCCGGGCTTCGTCTCCGCGATCGCACGGTCGAGCGCCTCCTTGCAGAGCCGGTGCCACTCGCGGACGTCGTCCGCGACATCGCCGACGACGAACGTCCGCGTCATGTCGGTGTAGACGGCTGAGCCGTTGTCGCGCGGCCAGATGTCGACGACGATCGGCGTGTGCGGCCGGATCGGGCCGGAGCCCATGTCGTGTCCGACGGCGCCCTGCGCGCCCGGCGCGACGATGAAGTCCTCAGAGGTGCAGTCGTGCGCGGTGAACGTCGCGCTCATCGCGGCCTTGACGCGCTCGACGGTGAGCGGCTCGCCGTCGAGGAGGAGCTGGTCACCGCTGATCTCCGAGCGCCGGAGCAGGTCGCGGCACGTGTCCATCGCGGCCTCGGCCGCCGTCTGCGCGCGGCGCATGCCTGCGATCTGCGCGTCGGTCTTGGAGCGGCGGCGGTCGTCGAAGAGTTCCTGGTCGACCTCGAGTTCGAAGCCTTCGGCGCGCAGCCGGTCGGCAAGCCACAGCGGGAAGCTCTCGGGGACCGAGAACTGCTTCGTCCCGAGGCTCGCGACCTCACGGATCAACAGCTGGGCGCGCAGCTCGCGCCACGGAAGCCCTTGCGCAATGAGCTCGTCGATCCCGAACTCCTCGGCGATCTGCACCTCGAAGAGGCCGAGCTCGCGCAGCCGAGCCGCCTCCATCGAGTTCGAGAAGACGCGGGGCGCGTCGCCGGCCTCGGTGTAGAGGAACGGATCGGGCACCGCGAGCGGCACCGCGTGGCGCATGTCGGCCGAGCGGATCGAGTCGGCGTAGATGAGGACGTCGGCCACGGCTGCCGATCTTATCTAGCCGCTATCGCTTGGATTTGCCGAGGAGCCGGAGCAGGTAGAGGAAGAGATTGACGAAGTCGAGGTAGAGCGCGAGGGCGCCGACGATCGCGTCCTTCTCGACGACGGCGTAGTCCGCGCCGGGCGGCGGCTCGTACCTCTTGAGCCGCTGCACGTCGTAGGCGGTGTACGCGGAGAAGAGCAAGACTCCGACCGCCGTCGTGACCCAGTAGAGCGTGTCGTTCAGCCAGAAGAGGTTGACGACGAGGCCGACGAGCTGGCCGATCAGCGCCATGAAGAGGAAGGTGCCCCATCCGGTCAGATCCCTCTTGGTCGTGTACCCCCAGAGGGCGATCGCGCCGAACATGATCGCGGTGACGAGGAACGTCGAGACGATCGACGTCGTCGTGTACGCGAGGAAGATGACCGAGAACGTGACGCCGTTGAGGACGCAGTACGCGAGAAATGTCGCGCCCGTCTCGAAGAGGCTCATGTGCTGGACGAGACCGACGAGGCCGGCCACGAGTGCGAGCTCGAGGATCGCGAGGATGATGAAGATCGTCGGCCCGCTGTTTCCCTCGAACGCGTGTAGTGCCGTGCCGCTCGCGTAGACGGCTGCGGCTACCGCGCCCGTCGCGGCGAGGCCGACCGCCATCCAGGCGAACACCTGGGTGAAGTAGGCCGACTCATCCTCGCCCTGGTTGGGCGCGATGCCGTCGGTAGCGAGCTGATTCACGTCGCGCGACTCTACTGCGCGCGATCGGTATGAGAGCTAACCGCGGATCGTGAACTTTTTCCTGGCCGGCGTCGGGTCGGCCAAGCCGTTGTTCAGCGCGCGCACCGCGAACGTGTACGTCCCGAGGCGCAGATGCTTGTAGCTCGCCGGGGATTTGCAGGCGGCGAACGAGAGCGGCGTTCCCTTGCGAGCGAGCGCGCACTGGAAGCCCATCGCGACTCCGGCTGCCTTGAACGTGAACGTCGCGGAACGCTTCGTCGAGTTGATCTTCGCCGCGACGAGAGTCGTGCCGGGCGAGGCCAGATGGAAGGTGGCCGTGACGCTCTCGGCGGCGCTCACCGTGAGATGGCACGTGCTCGTGCCCGAGCAGCCTCCGCCCGACCACCCGACGAACGTCGATCCTGCCGCGGCGACAGCGGTCAGCGTCACCGACGAGCCGCCGGCGAACGGCGCCGAGCACGTCGCGCCGCAGTTGATCCCTGCCGGGCTCGACGTGACGGTGCCCGAGCCCGCGCCGAACTTCGACACGGTGACCGCTCTCGTGACGGTGACGCTCGCCGTAGCGCTCGGCGCTCGCCCCGAGGCGTTCGTCGCGACGACGGCGTACGTGAATGCGTCCACACCGGTCGCCGGGACGGCGTAGCTGATGTGTCCCGTGGCGTCGATCGTCATCCCGGCCGGTGCGGCGGGGCTCGCCGCGAGCGCGTAGTGGATCGCGCCCGTGCCGTCGGTGGAGGCGGTCGCCGTATAGGTCGTCCCGGCCGCGACCGTGCTCGCCCCGGTCACGTTCGCGTGAGTCGGCGCCGTGGGTGCCGCCTCGGTCACCGTGGTCGACGTCAGGGACGAGCCGCCGTAGTTGAGATCGCCCGAGTACGCCGCGTAGACGGTGTTCGTACCGACGGGCAGCGCGGTCGTCGTCAGCGTCGCGGTCGTGACACCGTCGACCGTCACGACGGGCGCTTCGCCGAGCGGGAACTGCGATCCGCCGACGCCGAACCGCACGGAGCCGGTGGGATCTGCTCCCCCGGTCTGGGACGGCGTGACGGTCGCCGTCAGCGTGACCGCGTTGCCGAAGACCGGTGACACAGGCGCGGACTGGAGGCTCGCGGACGTGGTCGGCTGCGCGACGATCTGGTTCTGGTACGTCGTGAACGGCGCCGCGCTCATGAGGTCGTTCGAGTCACCGTTGTAGATCGCGGACAGCTGGAAATTGCCGGGCGGGAGCTGCATCGTGACCGAGCCGGTCGTGACGCCGGCCGACATCGACACCGGCACGGTGCCGAGCGCGTACGACGCCGGCCGCGCGTTCGGGAACGGATCGTTGACGAGGTCTGCGAGCAGCGTCACCGTTCCCGTGGGCGCCGGTCCGTATTGCGAGGAGACGGTCGCGGTGACCGTCACCGGCTGGCCGTACGTGGAGGAACATGTGTTGTTCCCGTTGCACGAGCCGGAGCCCTTGACCGTCGTCAGGGTCGGCGTGAGCGAGGTGTCGCTTCCGTCGTCGATCCGGGCGCCGCCGTTGGCGCTGCAGTTCGGGGCCCAGTTGCTATGGCCGACCGAGTAGCCGCAGGAGAGGCTCCAGTCGGGTGGCGGATTCGTCCCCGGCTGGCTCGAGAAGCCGTACGAGATCGTGTTCGGCGTTCCGGGCGGCGACGGCGGCTCGGAGCTCATGAGCGGGACGACCGTCCCGTCGATCGTGACGGAGTCCCCGGCGGAAGCGGCCTGGACGCCGCTCGCGAAGGCGCCTCCGCCCTGGTTCCCCCACGCGCTCGCCGCGAGGAGCCCGAGGTAGTACGTGCCGTCGCTCACGAAGGTGTTGTTCGTCGTGCTCGCGCCGTCGATGCGGAAGCCGCCGCCCTCCGGCATGGTCACGGTGCCGTGGTTGACGATCGACGCGTTGCTGTCGAGCAGCTTGATCACCGACTGGAGGTTGATCGTCCCATCGGCTGCGTTCGTGAGGTTGCCGTGGAGCGAGACGCTGCCGGTGCCGGCGATCAGCCCGTGGTTCATGATCGTGTCGCCGGCGGGAAGAGTCGTCGTGCCGCCGCGGGGGAACATCGTCCCGTAGTTGCTGAAGCTGCCGTTCGCGGTCATGTTCCCGTCCTGCACGACCTGGCCTGCCGCGATGTCGCCGCTGATCGTCCCACCGTTGACGTCGAACCGGGAGGCGCCGCTCCCCGTGAGCTGGAGCGTCTGCCCGGAGTTGATGGAGACGAGGTTGCCGGTCTCCGCGCCGCCGCCCTCGACGAACGTCCCGCCGCTCGGGCTGAGCCCGACCTGGCCCCCGTTGCGGATGACGCCGCCGTCGTTGTCGATCGTGCCGCCGGCCGGCGTCGTCAAGGCCGCGTTGGGGCTCACGGCGATCGTGCCGTCGTTCGTGAGCGTTTGCGCCGACAGCGTCGTGCTGCCGATCGAGATCAGGCCGGACGAGGCGTTCGCGAGGCTGCCAAGCACGGTGAGCCCGACGCCGGGGAGGGAGATCAAGCCGTTGTTCGTGAGCGTGTCGCCGTTCGGGATCGTCAGGTGCGGCCCCTCGAACGTCGTCAGCGTCCCGTTGTTCGTCAGCGATCCGGGGGTCGAGATGTTGCCGTCGAGGACCACGGTCTGCGCCGCGGCGACCGTGCCGGTGAGCGTGCTCGTCCCGGCGATCCGGAAGTACGAAGCGCCACCGCCCTCGAGGTCGAGCGTTCCGCCGTCGATCCGGAGTGGCGTGCCGGTGGTGGTTCCCGAGGTCTCCTCGAGCGTCGCGCCGGATCCGATCGTCGAGTTCGAGGTCGACGTGTTGTCGATACTCCCGGCATTGACGATCGAGGCGCCGGGACTCCCGTTGAAGGGAGAGGCGAGCGCCGCGCCGCCGGACAGGGAGAGCTCGCCGTCGTTCGTGAACGTCCCGGGGCCGTCGAGATAGAAGCCGGTCGAGCTGTCGAGAATCAGCCCGTCCGCGGCGTTCGTGAGGTTCCCGACAACCTCCATACGCGCGCTCGCGGGGATGATCAGCCCGTCGTTCGTCAGCGTCCCGGTCTGATGGATCACGAGCGGGCCGTTCTCGTTCGTCAGCACCCCGGTATCCGCAATCGTCGAGTCGCCGCCGAGTGTCAGAGCCTGCCCGCTGTTGGCCTCCACCTCGGCGGTGCCACTCGAACCGCCAAGCGTGAGCCCGGCGATGGTGGGCGAACTGCTCAGCACGACAGGCGCGCTCAGCGCAATCGTGATGCACGCGTACTGGCCGCTCGTCGGCGGCGCGCTCGTCGACCAGTTCGCGCCGGTCTCCCATGCGCCGCCGGCCGCGTTCGTCCACGAGTCGCCGCACGCCGCTGCCGGAGCGCTCGCTGCGCCCATGCCGACGACGACGAACGCCGCCGCAATCGCGATTCCGAGGGTCACTCTTGGTGCACGCATGGCCGAGTCCTTTCGCCGGTCGCTCACTGCTGACGGAGCAATCGTCGAAGGCCGGCGTCACAGCAGCGTCACACGGGCGATTGCTCCAGCTCCAGCAGCTCCGGTGGCGGATCGATGCCCAGTCGCGCGAGCGTCGACCGGGCGCGCTGGAGGACGCTCGAAGCGGCGCCTCGCCGGCCCTGGTCGCGGAGGATCGTGGCGACGCTGAGGTAGCGGCCATCGTCGTACGGCGCGAGCTCGATCGTCCGCTCGACGAGGCGCCGTGTCTCGTCGAGGTCGCCGCGCTCGGCTGCGGCCGCGGCGCACAGGTCGAGCAGATCGAGCATCGTCCGCCGCGCCTCGTCGCGCGCTTCGACCGACCACTCCTCGTAGACGTCGTGCGGCAGGACGTCGCCGCGGTAGCGCGCAATCGCGGAGCGGGCCACGGCCACCGCCGCGCCGGGGTCTCCGCGCAGGGCGAGCGCCTCCCGTGCCTCGCGCGAGAACTGCGCGAGGTCGAGGCGCACGTCGGGCGCGAGCGCGAGCAGGTCGCCTTCTCGCCGGACGATGTCGCCGGTCGTGTCGCGGAGCCGGTTCAGCACGGTCCGGAGCCGGTTGCGCCCGGCGTCGGGACTGACCTCGGGCCACACGCCCTCGATGGCGCGCTCGACGTGCACGGCGCCGCCGCTGACGGCGACGAGCTTGAGGAGTTGCGCGCCCTGGCCCGAACCGAGCTCGACCGTCCTCCCGCCCTCCGTGACCTCGAACCGACCGAGCACTGCGACGGCGAGGGGAAGCGACGACGACTCGAGCGCGACCGCCGCAGGCTGGCCGGTCTCGGCGGCGAGACCGAGCAAGGACTCGGTGACCTCGCGCTCGCGAATGAGCGGAGCCTGCGGCTGACCGAGGCGCGCCGCCTCTTCGAACGCCTGGGCGCCCAGCGCCGCGGCTGCGGCTCCGTCGCCCCGCCGGAACGCCGCGTACGCGCGCATGAGAACGACGCGCCAACGCTCCCGCTGATCGACGCGGCCCTCGCCGAGACCGAGCAAGCGCTCCTCCGCGGCGAATGGATCGCCGTGCCGCGCCTCGAGCACCGCCTCCGCCAGGTCGACGAGATGACGTGCGTCCTTCGGATCGTCCCGCGCGCGGGCGAGGTGCTCTTGCGCGAGCGCCTGCTGTCCAACGCGGCCGAGTGCGTCTGCCGCCTCGGCAAGGAACTCCGCCGAATCGAGCGCCCACCAAACTCGCGCGTTCGGCTCGACCTTCCGCAGGTGCTCGATCGTCGCCTCGACGTCTCCGCGGTATGACGCGACCATCGCGATCCGCCGGTCCGCCTGACCGAGGAGGAAGGCGCGCTGCCCTTCCGCCATGTCGGCCGCGAGGCTGAGAATCTCCCCGATCGTGCTCCGGAAGAGGTCGTCTCGGCCGAGCTCGGCCGCGAACGACGCGCGCCACAGGAGGAGGAACCCCCGCGCGCGGGGAAGCTGCCTGACGAGAAGCAACGCTTCCTCGATCCGTTCGAGCGCCGCCTCTGCCCGCCCGTGCGGGAAGTCGATCAGGCTCGAACGGTCGACGGCGATGAATGCCGCCGCCGAGCGCATGCCGAGCTTGCGGTACAGATCCCACGCGCGCGCGGCGCACTCCTCCGCCTGAACCGCGCACGCCTCGCGGTCCGCTTCCGACGACGGCGGCTCGTGGGCGAGCGCATAGCCGAGGAACTCGCTCGCGCGCGCCCGCGTGAGATCCTCACTCGGGCCGGCCTCGGCGACGAGGTCGCGGGCCGCCTCTATCGCTTCCGCGTACCGCTGCTCGGCGAGGAAGCGCACCTTCACGAGCTCCGCCGCTGCGGCGCGATCGAGGATCCGGTCGCCGGTCCGACCGGCGATATCCCGTGCCCGGTCGAGCAGCTCGCAGCACTGCGCGTACCGGCCCGAATGGCCGAACCGGCGCGCGACGAGGAGCAGCACGCCGGGATTCGCGTCGATCGCCTCGCGGCCGAGCCGATCGAAGTACGCGCCGAGCTCGAGTGTGTCGAGGTCGTCCTCCGCCTCCGGCGGAACCGCCGCGAGCACGGCCGCCGCCGCCGACGCATCGTCGGTGGCGAGGAGGAGTTCCACCGCCGCGCCGAGCTCCCCGCGACTCCGGTAGACGTCGGCGGCGACCCGCATCGCCTCCGTCTGCGGAGGCGCGAGGCGCGCAAGGTGATCCCGCACAGGCCCGGCGAGCTCCCACCAGTCGCCGCGCGCGACCGCGAATGGGATTCCGGCCCGTAGGGCGCGCTCGAAGAAGCCGTCGTCGCCGGCCACGGCGCCGACGAGAGCAGCGTCGAGGAGCGGAAGGCGGGCGATCTGCGCGAGAACGGCGCCGGAGTCGCGGCCGAGCGCGGTGATCCCGTCGTCGAGGATGGCGCCGAGAGCGCCGGCGGGATGGTCCGGCCCGCCGCCCGCATCCACCACCGCTTCGACCGGCTCGCCGGTGCGCACCGCTCGCGCCGCCGCGAGCACCGTTGCGGCCGTCCACCCGCCCGTCGCTGCGCCGAGAGCCTTGGCGGCGCGGTCGTCGACGTCGAGACCGAAGCCGAGCCGGCAGATCGCCGCCGTCTCCTCGGCACGAAGTGCGAGATCGGCCGCCGTCAGCTGCAGGTACTCGGCGCGGCGCAGCCGACCTGCGCCGACCGGCAGTTGCCGGGCGAGGACGACGAGACCCTGGCTCGGCCGGACGTGCGCCGCGAGGTACTCGAGCAGCTCGCCGGCGTCCCTCGCGAGGTTGTGGGCGTCGTCGACGACGAACGCACACGGCTCTTCCGCCAGTCGATCCAACAGAGCATCGACGACCGCCAGCGGATCCTGCTTGCCTTCCGCGGCGGCCGCGGCGACCGTGAAACCCGACCGCGCCACGGCGTCGTGCAGCCGTGCCGCGAGGAGCGGAGCAGTGACGCCCGCATGCTCGAGCGGAACGTCGATGCCCACGCAATGACGATGCTCGACGAGTTCCGCGGCGAAGACGCTCTTGCCGTAGCCGCCGGCCGCCTCCACCACGACGACCTGGTGGCCGTCGCAGGCCTCGCTCAGCCGCTCGCGGCGGACGTGGTACGGCGGGAACCGATTCCACAGGGCGTCCTTCATGGGTCTAGGGCTTGTGCCAGCTGTTTCGCATGTTCGGCCAGGATCCGCGCACAGTCGTACGCTCACACAGGATCTTCTCACGCGAAATCGGGATACTCCCGCGGTGGACGAGGCGACCTTCCCTGTCGGCGCGGCGTGCCGCATCGACGCGCGGAGTCCATGGCGTCAGATCGCCGAGATCCCCGTCGGGCTCGACCCCGAAGGCATTGCGATCGACTCCGTCCGGCGGCGCGCGTTCGTCGCATGTTCCCGCAGCGACTTCGTCTCCGTCGTCGACCTCGAGACCCACGAGGTCGTCGGCGAGATCGCGACGGGCGCAGAGCCGATCGACATCGGCTTCGACGCGCAATCCGGCCGCGTCTTCTCCGCAGACGCGCACGCCGACCAGGTCACGATCATCGACGCGGAGACGCTCGCCGTCGAGACGACGGTGCCCGTCGGCGGCTATCCGTCCGGGCTGACGCACGTGCCCGAGACGCGCCGTCTGTACGTCGGGAACTCGCTCGGCTCGACGATGAGCGTCGTCGACCTCGACTCGCTCGAAACGATCGCGACGCTCGACGCCGAGCCGGGCGCCGGCGCGATCGGCGTCGACCCGTCCCGCAACCTCGCCGTCTGCGTCAACTTCGTCGCGGCGTCGGCAAACATCTTCGACACCGAGACGTTCGAGGAGGTCGGGCGCCTCGAGCTCGGGATCGGCACGTGCGCCATCGGCATCGTCCCCGAGCGCGGCGAGGCGTTCATCGTCAACTCGATCGCGGGGACGGTCTCGCGCGTCGACCTCGACGCGCAGGAGATCGTCGAGGAGATCCGCACGGGGCAGGCTCCCGTCGGGCTAACCGTGGCGCCGGCGCACGACCGCGTCTATGTGACGAACCGCGGCGCCGGCTCGCTCACGGTTATCGGCGTCGCGGACGGAACGGAGTGGACGCAGATCCCGGTCGGCAACGGCCCCGGCGGCGTCACCGTCGACCCGCACGACGGCCGGATCCTCGTCGCGAACGCCGGGAGCCAGACCGTCTCGATCGTTGAAGACCTTCTCGCCGGCCGCCCGCCGGTGCCGGTGATCGACGAGCCGAGCCCCTGGATCGGAAAGCCGCTGCCGAACTTTTCCCTCGAGGACTACTGGACCGGCGACCGCCGCACGAACGCCGACTGGGCCGAGAAGAAGTACATCCTCAATTTCTTCGCGAGCTGGTGAGGACCGTGCAATGCGGAGGCGCCGTTCCTCGAGGAACTGCGCATTTCCGAGGCCGCCCGGTCGGGCGTCGAGGTAGTGCTCGTCGATATCTGGGAAGGGACGGAACCGCGGCCCGAGGTCGAGCGGTTCTGCGAGATGTGGGGCATCAAGGGGCCGATCCTCCTCGACCCCGACGAGACGCTCGCGCGCGAGCTCGGCGTGCGCGGCGTACCGACGAACGTCATCGTCGACTCCGATGGCATCGTCCGCGAGTTCGGCGCGGCGCGCCTCGACGAGCTCGAGAGGGCGATCGAATCGCTCCACACCCGCGCGTAGATCACCGGAGCGTCACCCTGAACGAGCGCGGGTGGCCGATCGTCGCGGGACGAAGGACGACCGCGGCACGAACGCGGCCACGCACGGCGCCGCGGTAAGTGAACTGCGCGATGCCGGCGCTGTGCGGGAGCAGGTCGACGAGGCGAGCACGAAGGGTTGCGAACCGTTTCCCGTGCCGGGTGAGGACGAGCTCGAGATGCGCGCCGCGGAGCCGTTCGGCGACGTTGCCGCGATTCGCGAGACGGAGAGCGAAGCGTCGATCGGTGCCGCGCCGGTGGACGGTGAGCGCCCGCGGCACGAGGTCGTGGACGATCGTCCCGGGAACGCGAACGAGTACGACGACACCGACCCGGAGCAGGACGTGCACCTTCTTGTTCGCCGGCGGCCGCGTCGCGAGGAGGACGAGCGCCGGATGGTCGCCGGGCCGCGCGCTCGCCGGCGGCGCCGCGGTCAGATGAATCGATGCGGTCTTGTGCGGGGCGAGGCGCAGCCGGCGCGGCCGCGCCGTCAGCCATCCCGCCGCGCCGCGCGCCGCCTTGATCCGCGGCTTGCCGTGCAGCGTGCGTGCAAAGCCGGCCCGCGTCACGGTGACGACGATCGGGTGCGCCCCTGGGTTCCGGACCGTGATCGGCGACGGCACGCCGGCCTTCAGCTCGACGCGCAGAGGACTCACGCCCAAGGCGGCGGCCGGGTTTCCCCCGGCCGCCGCGCTCGGGAGCAGAGCCGCCACGACGATCGCCGCGACTCCGAGCGCTTTCATCCTGCGATCACCGTGTACGTGAGCGTCGCCGTGTAGTGCCCGGACGGCAGCGCCGGTAGCGGCGAGACGAACCCGACCTTCGTCGTCCAGACGTCACCACCCGCAGCACTCGCGCTGCTCGACGATCCGAGGAGCAGATCGGGATCGGGCGCGATCGGCACGGCAGCGAGCGCGGCGCTGCCGACGCCAATTCCGAGCGGCAGGTCGTGCGGCGTGAACGCCGAGCGGTCGACCGTGAGCGAGTAACCGCTGGCGTCGGAGCTCGTGACAGTGACGTGTTCGGTGAGCGGGTCGGGGGTCGTGCCCGGCATCACGGAGCCGAAGTCCAGCGTGTCCTGGTCGACTGCGAGTGAGATGACCGGAGCGAGATCGACCCCAACGGTGCCGCCGCCGGACGTCCCTCCGCCGCCACCGCCCGAGCCCGGGCACACCGCCGCAGCGGCAACAGAATTGAGCGGGCTCGGGGTGCCCGCCGTGAAGTCGGAGGAGTTGTTGTCGGCGTCGGTGCAGGAGGAGCCTCCACGCATGAGCGCCGTTGTCGAGGTGAGCGCAGGAGCGGCCGCACTGCCTTCGTACAGCGTGGCCGAGCCCCACCCGACGAGGTCTTCGACGTTCGTACCCGAGCTGACGACCTGCACTTTGCCGCCGGACATGGCGAGATTCGAGGTGCCGACAGCGTCGGGAGCCGGCAGCGGGGATCCGTTGGCACCACCCGAGGCGAGCTGGACGAGATAGTGACCACCGGCGGGAATCGACCCACTGAGCGCCGTCGATGACCATGCGCTGCTCGTGGCCGACGCGTACTGCAATGTCCATCCCGAGAGGCCGACGGAACTCGACCCGCGGTTGAAGAGCTCGACGTAGTCGTTCGTATACGACGCGCCGGAGTTGCCACCCGCGGCGAAGATCTCGCCGACGACGATGCTGCCGGAGCCGCTGCCCTGAGCGGAGGTCGCCGCGACAAGGGCCGCGACGACGGTGAGAAGAGCGAGGAGTTTTTTCATGCCTCCGTCTTACGGGCCGCGTCGCCGCTCCGAAAGTGTCCTTTTCGGAGTTGGCGCGAAGTCGCTACGAAGTCGTCAGGAAGTGAGGCGGGCGCCGACCCAGATGCCCGCAATCCCACCGAACACGCCGAAAAGAAGCGACATTCCGCCCATCGAGCTCGCTCCCCACGCCTCGGGGATGAGGCTGCCGGCGATCGTGCCGAACCCGACGCACATCCACATCACACGCTTGTCCATGGGGAATACATCGGCCGCCGCGTTCTCCGCCTGAAGGCGGCGGATAGATTCCTAGGGATGGATGCACTCGAACGGGCACAAGAGGTCGCCGCGGGCTGGGACGAGCGCGTCCGTGCTGCGATGCCCGCGGAGCTCGACATCTTTGATGCGCATACGCATCTCGGCCATGACATCGACGGCATGGTCGGCGTCTACGACGAGCTCATCGGCGGGATGGACCGCTACGGCGTGTCCCGCGCGAACATGTTCTGCCTCGACGAGCCCGAGCGCGGCCCGCGCTTCAGCTTCGGGAACGATCGGACGCTCGAATTCGCCGCGCGCTCCGAAGGACGGCTGATCCCGTTCGTGCGGCTCGACCTGAACGAGGAGCCGGTCGAGGAGGCACGGCGCTGCCTCGACCTCGGCGCCCGCGGGATCAAGCTCCATCCGCGCGCGCAGAAGTTCCTCCCCGAGGATGAGCGCCTCGTCCCGGTCTTCGCGCTCGCGGCCGAGCGCGGCGTACCGATCCTCATCCACGCAGGTCGCGGCCTGCCGCCGATCGCAGCGGGGCTCGAGAAGCTCGTCGACGACCACCCCGGCTCGCAGCTGATCCTCGCCCACGCCGGCATCGCCGACCTCGCGAATCTCGCGTACCGCTTCTCGGACAAGCGCGGCGTCTTTTTCGACACGTCCGTCTGGAGCGCGGTCGACCTGCTCGGCCTCTTGCGTCTCGTACCGCCGGAGCAGATCGTCTACGCGTCCGACTATCCGTACGGCGCGCAGGGCGGGTCGATCCTCCTCGCGCTGCGCGTCGCGCAGACCGTCGGCCTCGACGAGCGCCAGATCCGTGACCTGTTCGCCGGCAACGCGAACCGCATCGCCGACGGCGAGAAGCCACTCGAACCGTCGACTCCGCAGGGGATCGAGACCCTCGCGCAGCCGCTCGCGCAGGCGCGCATACACCAGTACCTCTCCATGGCGCTGCCGCTGCTCTTCACCCGCCAGCAGGACGGATTCGGTGCGCTCGGGCTCGCGCTCAACGCGACCGAGGAGCCGAACGGTTACCACCGCGAAGAGCTCGACCAGATTCGCGAGCTGCTCGTTGCTGCGCGCGATCTCTGGGAGACGATCCCCGACACGGCCAAGGAAGACCAGCGCAGCGTTACGCGCGTGGCCGTGCGCCTGATTCAGATCGCCGACACCGTGGCAGTGACGACCGTATGAGCGAGATCCGGCTGACCGTCAACGGCGAAGAGCACGTCCTCGATGTCGAGGTCGGGACGTCCCTGGCGTCCGTCCTCCGCGAGAACCTCGGCCTGACGGGGACGAAGATCGCGTGCGCGGAGGGACACTGCGGAGCGTGCACCGTCCAGGTCGACGGCACGACGCGGCTCTCGTGCATCACGCTCGCGCACACGGTCGACGGCGAGGTCACGACGATCGAGGGGCTGCGCGACCATCCGCTCATCGAGGCGTTCGTCCGTACCGACGCCGTCCAGTGCGGCTTCTGCACGCCGGGACAGGTCGTCTCCGCCGCCGCGCTCGTCGCGGCGAACCCGGAGCCGACGAGCGACGAGATCAAGCACGCGATGGCCGGGAACATCTGCCGTTGCGGCACGTATCCGAAAATCGAGGAGGCGATTCTCACGTGGCAAGACTGATTCGCACCGAGAAGGAAGTCGAAGGCCGGTTCGAGGAGGTCTGGATCGTCGTCGAGGAGGATCCGCTCGAGCAGTGGCCGGACGGGCCGCGCGACGTGGTCGGCCGGCCGGCGCCGCGCAAGTCCGGCCCTGAGCGCGTGCGCGGCGAAGCGCGCTACACCGCCGACATCCGGCTCGCGGGGATGCTGCAGGCGGCGATCCTCCGCTCGCCGTTCGCGCACGCGCGCGTGAAGACGATCGACCTCGCCCCCGCGCTCGCGCTGCCAGGCGTGCGCGCGGCGCTCGGTCCGGGCGAGGCGGAAGGCCTCGAGGAAGAGGCCGGCTACTCCGGCGCGCCCGTCGCCGCCGTCGCTGCCGACACGTTTCGCCAGGCGCAGGCCGCGCTCGACGCAATCGACGTCGAGTGGGAGGAGCTCGACTTCATCCTCGATCCCGACGAAGCCGTGCGCCGCGAGCAGTTCACCGCCGACCCGCGCCACTACGAGCGCGGCGACGTCGAGAAGGCGCTCGCGCAGGCCAACGTCGTCGTCGAGGCGACGTATCGCACGCAGTCCGTCCTCCACAACTCGATGGAGACGCATCAGGCGATCTGCGAGTGGACCGGCGACGTCCTCAACGTCTACATCTCGACGCAGTTCATCTGGGGCGTGCGCGACGAGATCGCGAGCACGCTCGGGATGCCGCGGGACAAGGTGCGCGTCGTGTGCGAGTTCATGGGCGGCGGCTTCGGCTCGAAGAACTCGCCCGACGAGTACACCTTCGTCGCCGCCGAGCTCGCGAAGCGGACGGGGCGGCCGGTGCGGTGCGCGCTCACGCGCCGCGAGGAGCACACGGCCGCGGGCAACCGCAACGCGACGATCCAGCGGCTCCGCGCCGGCGCACGTTCCGACGGCACGATCGTCGCGCTCGAGGGCGAGTTCACGAACGCGGTCGGCTGGTCGGGCTGGAACGCCGGCACCGAAGGGCCGATGAAGGCGCTGTACGACTGCGAGAACGTCCGCACGGTCGCGTACGGCGCGAAGATCAACACGCCGCCGATGAAGGCGTTCCGCGCCCCCGGCTTCGTCGAGGGGACGTTCGGTCTCGAATGCCTCGTCGACGCGCTCGCCGCGAAGCTCGACATGGATCCGCTCGAGCTCCGCCGTCGCAACTACGCCGCGACGAACGAGGGGACGCCGATCTCCTCGAAGTACCTCGAGGAGTGCTACAAGCGCGCCGAGCCGCACTGGGAGCGGCGCCACGCGGTGCGGTCACGCTCCGACGCGACGTGGAAGCGCGGCGTCGGGATGGCGTCGCAGATCTGGTACGGCGGCGGCGGACCTCCCTCGTACGCGTGGGTGCGGATCGGCTCCGACGGCCGCGCAACCGTGATCACCGCGATGCAGGACATCGGGACGGGGACGAAGACGGCGATGGCGCAGATCGCGGCCGAGGAGCTGCGGCTGCCGCTCGACAAGGTCGACGTCGTCCTCGGCGACTCCGCCCGCGGCCCGTACGCGTCGATCTCCGCCGGTTCGTCGACGATCCCGTCGATGGGGCCGGCGGTGCGCGCTGCGGCCGCCGATGCGCGCGAGCAGATCGAAGACATCGCCGAGCAGCGCGGCATGCCGCGCGACGCGGCGGTGCACGAGGTCGTCGACCTCCTCGAGGACGCGCAGATCCTCGGCAAGGGCGCGCGCGGCCCGAACCCGACCGGCATGAGCGTCCTCACGTTCGGCGTCCACGTCGTCGAGGTCGCGGTCGATGTCGAGACCGGCGAGGTCGTCGTCGAGCGTGTCGCGGCGATCCACGACGTCGGCCGGATCGTCAATCCTCTCGGCGCGTCGAGCCAGGTCGAGGGCGGGATCATCCAGGGCGTCGGGCACACCTTCTCCGAGGACCGGCTGCTCGATCCGGCGACGGGCCGCGTACTCACCTCGACGCTCGACGCGTACCGCATGCCGACGATCGCCGACGTGCCGGAGATCATCTGCGAGTTCGTCGACAAGCCCGACACGCACCTCACGAACCTCGGCTCGAAGGGGCTCGGCGAGCCGCCGATCATCCCCGTCTCCGCCGCGATCGCGAACGCGATCCGCGACGCGACGGGCGCCGAGATCACCGAGCTGCCGATCTCGCGCGAAGAGATGCTGCGCGCGCTCGACGCTGCGAACAAGAAGGAACGCCGTGGAGCTCCTGCGGCCGTCTGACCTCTCCGAGCTCGACGGCGGGCTCTTCGTCCACGGCGGCACGGAGGTCGTGCCGCTGTTGAACGACGGGCTGCTCAGCGCGGAGACGCTCGTCGACGTGCGCGGCGTCGTGCCGCGCGGCGTCAGCGGCTCGACGATCGGCGCGGGCACGACGCTCGGGGAGCTCGAAGCCGACGCTTCGATCCCCGACGCGCTGCGCGAGGCGTGCCGGCTCGCCGCGTCGCCGCAGCTGCGCAACATGGGCTCGCTCGGCGGGAACCTCCTCCAGGCGACGCGGTGCTGGTACTGGCGGCTCGGTTACAACTGCCGTCTTCACGGGGGCGACACGTGCCACGCGCGCGACGGCGAACACCGCGAGCACGCGATCTTCGCCAACGACTTCTGCGCGTCGGCTCACCCGTCCGACGTCGCTGCTGCGCTCATCGCGCTCGGCGCGCAGCTGCGGACGAACCGCCGCGAGCTCGCGGTCGAGGAGCTGTACCGGCTCCCCGACGAGAGCGACCGCCGCACGACGACGCTCGAGGACGGCGAGCTGATCCTCGAGGTCGAGCTCCCCGCGGTCGAGGCCAGCGCGTACCTCAAGGCGATGGACCGCAAGCGCTGGTCGTTCCCGCAGGTCGGCGTCGCGGTCGCGAAGGTCGGGGGCGAGACGCGCATCGCACTCGCGGGCGTAGCGCCGATCCCGTGGCAGATCTCCGGCATCGAGGATCTCGACTCCGCGACGCCGCTGCCGCGCACGGAGTGGAAGCTCCCGCTCGGCCGCGCGCTCGTCAAGCGCGCGCTCGCCGCGCTCGGTTAGTGGCAGACCTCCCGAAGCCGCTCGTCTCGCTCGACGAGGCGCGGGAATTCCTCGACCGCTACCACGGCTTGGCCGTCGACGACATCGAGGAGATGTCCGGCGGCGCGTGGTCGGCTGCGTTCGGCTACCGCGCCGGCGCAGACGCGCTCGTCGCGCGCTTCGGGCGCGAGCGCAGCTGGTACGAGAACGACCGGCGCATGCACGAATTCGCGTCTCCCGACCTGCCGATCCCGCGCGTGCGCGACGTCGGTGACGCGATGGACGGGATGTGCTTCGCGATCTCCGAGCGCGCCCACGGACGGTTCCTCGAGACGGTCGAGCCGTCGGAATCGGAGGCGCTCCGGGACGTCGTCGCGCGGTTGTTGCGCGCGCTGCGCGAGGCGTCGGAAGAGGAGGTCGACTACACGTGGCGGCAGTGGCTGCTCTACGGGCTCGATCCCGGCGGGCACAACGGTGAGTGGTGGGCGCGTATCGCGGAGAATCCCGACGTCGCGCCGGTCGCCGACGCGGCGCAGGCGCGCATCCGGAAGCTGCTCGATGCTTGCCCTGAGAGGCGAGACCTCGTCCACGGCGACCTCCTGTCGAAGAACGTGCTCGTCGCCGAGGATGTGTCGGCGATACGCGCCGTGTTCTCGTGGAAGTGCTCGGCGCGCGGCGACGCGCTGTACGACATCGCCTGGCTGACGTTCTGGGGCGCGTGGGGACTGCCGGGAATCGCGGCCGTCGATCCGTGGTCGTTGCGCGCGGACGACGAGTCGCCCGACGCGGCGATCCGCCATCACTGTTACGAGCTGCACATAGGTGCGACACATCTGTGCTGGAACACCCAGATCGGGGACGACGCCGAGCTCGAGAAGGTCGCGAGGCAGCTATCAGAGCTTCTCGAATCCGGGCCACGCCGGCCGTGACCGTCGCCGCCGTCGTCCTTGCCGCTGGCGCGTCGGCGCGCTACGGCACGGATCCACCAAAGCAGGCGGTGTTCCTCGTCGCCGTCCTTGCGGCCCTCGAGGCGTCCGGCGTCGACGAGATCGTCGTCGTGAGCGGCGCGCATCCGCTGCCCGTCGAGAGCGTGCACGCCGCGGATTGGGAGCGCGGCCCCGGCGCCTCGCTTCGCGCCGGGCTCGCAACACTCGGCGACGACGTCGAAGCGGCGATCGTCGCGCTCGCAGACGGACCCGACCTCCACCCGCGCGCCGTCGACCGCGTGATCGCGGACTGGCGCGCGAACGGCGGCGATGTCGTCGCGGCGACCTACGGCGGCGTCCGCCTGCACCCCGCACTGCTCGCGCGCGCCGCGTGGGCGAGCATTCCCGACGAGGGCGCGAAGTCGCTCCCAGCCAGGCTCGTCCCGTGCGACGACCTCACGCCGCCCGGAGACGTCGACTACCCACCGGACGGACTCTGACCGTCCGGTGCAATCAACTCAGTCCAGCTCGATCCTGAGCGTCGAGAGCTTCACCCGCAGCTCTGCCGACATCACTTCCGAGGTCGCCTGGCGGACGTAGACCCGCAAGCTCTCCTCGAAGCGGTAGCGCCGGCGGCAGGACTCGCACTCGTCGAGATGGGACTCGGCCTCGACCCGCTCCTCCTCGGTGAGGATGTGGTCGAGGTACGGCTGCATCATCTCTTCGCAGTGCGCACATGGATCGATGTAGCTGGTCATGTCCCGGCCTCCTCCAGAGCCGTCTCTGCAAGCGCACCCTTGAGGATACGCCTCCCTCGATGCAACCTCGACATGACGGTTCCGACCGGGATGTCGAGGATCTGGGCCGCGTCGGCGTAGCTGAAATCTCCGATGTCGACGAGGACGATCACGTCTCGGAAGTCGTGCGGCACCTCGGCGAGCGCCGTGACGATGTCGTCCTGCGACAGGCGCTCGACGACACGGTCCGCGTCGGAGACGCCGCCGTCGTCCTCGGCGAGCTTGTCGTAGAGGTAGTAGTCGTTCGCCTCGAGCCCCTGCATCTGCGGCGTGCGCTGCTGGCGGCGGCCTCGATCGATGTTGAGATTCGTGAGGATGCGGAGAAGCCAGGCGCGGAGGTTCGTGCCCGGCTGGAACGACGCCCAGCTGCGGAAGGCGCGGACGTACGTCTCCTGCACGAGCTCCTCGGCGTCCTCGCGCGAGTTCGCGAGATGGCGGGCGACGCGGTAGACCTGATCGGCGAGAGCGAGCGCGTCCTCCTCGAACCGAACCCGGTCGCGCGCCTCGGCAGCCAGCCGCTGCGCGTCCTGCGACTCGTCCACGCGATCGAGCGTACCAGCGGCGCTCATAGGGTCAGGAACGCCCCGAACGCGGCGCGTATTCCGCTACGAGTGGCGCGAGAGCGCCCGCCACGCGGCCGGCGTCGTCTGTCCGAACGCGTACAGGCTGTAGCCCGCAATCTGCGTCTGCGTCACCGCGCGCATGAAGCCGCCGGTCGCCTTCCGGCCCATCGAACCGCTCAGCCCGCCGATCATGTGGATCGGGAAGTTCGGCCTGCCGCTCGCATCGCGGATGTCACTGACCGTCGCCGCGACGAATGCGCGCGTCCCTGAGCGGGAGTGAATTCCCCGCAGCGTGAAGTACGCCATCGGAAGGAACGCCTTGTAGTAATGGCTGAGCGTGCTGTACGGGATCTCGGGCCAGTACGACGGCGACATCCCGACCGGCGACGGCGTGATCGCGCCGAGCGGATACGTGCTCCCGACGGCGTAGCGAATCCGCGACGACAGCTGGTGGAGCCGGTGGTTGCGGAGCGAGAGCGACCGGACCTTCGTCGCCTCGATGTCGAGCGCGAACCCATCGAAATGCTGTCCCGTTGCGCTCTGGAAGTGGATCGCTCCGAGTGCCTTCCGCTCGTCTCGCCCGATCTTCGTGAACGACGGCAGGTACCACGCGACGACCTTCAGTCCCGCCGCGTGCGCCGCGTCGATGAAGCGGGAGGCGTACCGCGGCTTGAAAACGGGACCGGTGTGGCTGTAGTTGCCGGTCTCGAGGTAGAGAGTCCGGACGTGGTGCTGTGCCATCGCAGCGACGGCGGCTTCCGGATCGGCCCACTCCGCCGAGTAGATATCGATCCAGGTTCCGAGCCCGGCGAACGGGCTGCTCTGGGAACTCGCCGCCGCGCCTCCGGACGACGCGCCCGCGAGCACCGCGAGCAGCACGATCGCGAGTACGAGCAGGCATGCCGACCCCCGAGCCATGCGCTAGACCGGAGTCAGCTCCGGGAATCCGGACTGCGAGAGACGCTCGACGATCGCTTCGCGCGAGGTCGTCGCGTCGTCCCACGAAAGCGAGACCTGGCCCATGAGGTTCGCGTTCGCGGCTTCGAGCCCGGCGAACCCGTCGAGGACGTGCGCGAGGCGCATGACGCAGCGCTCACACCGCACACCGCCGACCTGGATCGTGTCGCTCTGCGTCGCCACGACTTCAGCGTATCGCCACTTCTGCGATCTCGCGGAGCGCCGCCTCCGGGCCGAGCTCGAGCTGGCGCTCGGCTTCCGGCCCTCCGCCCTCGCGCCCGGCGCGTTCACGCTCGCGCGCGTACTCCACGCGGTCGTACGCCTCACCGCTCCGCTCTGCCGTTTCGTGGGCTGCCTCGCGCACGAGCCGCTGTACCTCGGCGGCGAGCTCCGCCGTCCGCCGCACCGACGTCGGCTGATCCATGACGCGCACCTCGAGCGTGCCGTACTCGGGCCGCGGCCACGCGTCCCAGTGGCGGCGGGTGCTGTCTCCCTGCGTCGCTGCCTCCCAATCGTCCCAATCGCGGAGCACGGGCGGCGTTCCGCCCGTCGGAAGCTCGAGAAGAACCTGGGAGCGGGTCGAGCGCCAACCGGTCGGTACACCGCCGCGGAACGGAGAGTTCGCGGACTCCGCGAGCAGGCGCGGCAGGTGCGGGACGACGCCTTCGAACGCGCGCAGGCACGTGCCGGGATCGGGGAGGGAAACGTGGACGTGCAGGCCGCACACGTTCTGGTCGCGGAGCTCCGGCCCGAGCCGCGTCTTCAGCAGTGCGACGCGATCGCTCGGAACGAATCGCGGCGGCTCCGTCGCGGCCGGATGCGAACCGACGGCAAGCACGGCGAGGCCATGGACCGCGGCGCGCTCCGCGACCTCCCGCCGAAGCGCGCGGAGCTCGGACTCGACCTCCGCCGCCGTCTCCAGCACCGGCGTGACGATCTCGACCATCGACTCGAAGATCTCCGGCTTGATGCGGTCGGTCGCCTCGCCGAAGACTCGCGACCAGCCGTCCTCCGCCGGGAGGAGCGTCTCCGCGTCGACGAGCATGAGCTCCTCCTCGACCCCAAGCGACCAAGGCCGAGCCGCGCCGAAGCGGCTGAGGTCGGGCACTACTTGCCGCGGACGCCGTGCACGGGGCGACCGGCGGCTTCCCATGCGTAGTACGACGCGCTCGGGCCGTAGTCGACCTCGTACCCGACGATGTGCGGGTTGCGGCCGACCTCGACGGCGCGCTGCGCATGGCGGAGGAGGTTCGGGTCGTCGCGCTCCTCCCAGACGAGCACGAGATGGGCCGCGGTCATGAACTCGGCGACGAATCCGCAGTCGGGCGCCGGGCACGGGAACGGGTCGGTGCGGACGCAGAACCAGCCGACGTGCTCGTCGGTGTCCTCTGTCCAGAACTCTTCGGCTTCCTCCGGAATCGCGTGCTCGGAGGCCGCAATCAGGCCGCGCTCAATCTCCTCCCGCCTCACCCGCGCAACGGTAGCGCCGGTCCGCCGGTCGTCGCCGAAACGCAGGCTCTAGCCCCAGGAGGGCGCGTAGTACCGCATCGTGCGCGAGTCGAAACGGAGGATCGAGTGGAGGCCGCTGCCGTCTGCGCGCACCTCTTTCAGGTGGTCGCCGGAGTCGAACACCACCCACCCTCCGTCCTCCGACCAGCTGGGCGAGTCCCCCTGACCGGCGAGCGTCCCGAACGTCCGCGACGTCAGGTCGAAGGCCACGACCTTCCCCTTCGCGTTGTACGCGAGACGCTTGCTGTCGGGCGACCAGGCGATGCCGAGGCCGGCGACCGAGGCACCTTTGCGCGTCTTCAGCGCGTGGGTGCGGTGCGTTCGCGGAGCGAGCAGATAGATCCGGTCGGGCGCGACGCTCCCGACGAACGCGATCCATTTCCCGTCCGGCGACCAGACCGGGTTGGTCGCGCCACTCGCAGCGTCGGTGAGCTGGGTCACCTTGCGCGAGCGCACGCCGAGGCGGTACAGCTGCTCGTTCCCGCCCTGGTCGGTCGGGAACGCGGAGAAGACGATCGACTTGCCGTCGGGTGACCACGAGAGGGCCGGCTCGAGGTCCGCGCCGAACAGCTGGGGCTTCGTACCGAGCTTCGTCAATGCGCGTTGGTGCGTGCCGTTGGCGTCCATGACCCAGATCTGGTCGCTCGTATGCGGCTTCGGGCGGATGAACGCGATCCGCTTTCCGTCCGGAGACCACACCGGGTCGTTCTCCGTCACCGAATCGTGGGTCAGGATCTTGATCCTCCCGCCGCCGGCGCTCACGACGGCGATCTCTCCCTTGCCGCACTCGTTCCACGTCTTATGGCCGGCCTGTCCCTGCTTGCAGAGCGGGTCGCGGACGAAGGCGATCTTGCCGGTGGGGGCACTCGAGCCGAGCGCGAGAGGGAGCGGCAGCGCGAGAACTGCGACCCCTGCAGCAACCACCGAACGCGTTACCCGCGTCATGTCCCGAACGGTACGCCGTCTCCCGAGCCCCGTCAACGCACCCGCCGGTGTCTGCTTGAATCGACGTATGGGTCAGCTCCGCGTAGGCGACGAGACATACGAGATCCACGCTCTCGACGCCGGCGCCGCGCGGCTCCCCTACACGCTTCGCATCCTCCTCGAGAACGTGCTCCGCACGGGCGGTGACGCCGCGGCCGTCAACGACTGGGTCGCGACCGCCGAGCCGTCGCAGGAGATCGCCTTCTTCCCCGGCCGCGTCCTGCTGCAGGACTTCACCGGCGTGCCGTGCGTCGTCGACCTCGCTGCGATGCGCGACGCGATGCGCGCGCAGGGCGGCAACCCGGAGAAGATCAATCCGCTCATCCCCGTCGAGCTCGTCATCGACCACTCGGTGCAGGTCGACGAGTTCGCGTCGCGTCTCGCGATCGAGCGCAACGTCGAGCTCGAGTTCGAGCGGAACAAGGAGCGCTACGCGTTCCTCCGCTGGGGGCAGGGCGCGTTCGACAACTTCAAGGTCGTGCCGCCGAACACCGGCATCGTCCACCAGGTCAACCTCGAGTACCTCGCGCGCGTCGTCGACGTGCGCGACGGCGTCGCCTTCCCCGACACGGTCATCGGCACCGACTCGCACACGACGATGGTCAACGGCCTCGGCGTGCTTGGCTGGGGCGTCGGCGGGATCGAGGCCGAGGCCGCGATGCTCGGCGAGGCGCTTTCGATGCTCGTGCCGCAGGTCGTCGGCTTCCGCCTCACCGGCGCGCTGCGCGAGGGCGCCACGGCGACCGACCTCGTCCTCACCGTCGTCGAGATTCTCCGCAAGGTCGGCGTCGTCGGGAAGTTCGTCGAGTACTTCGGGCCGGGCCTCGGCTCGCTCGCTCTCGCCGACCGCGCCACGCTCGGGAACATGAGCCCCGAGTACGGCGCGACGTGCGGCTTCTTCCCCGTCGACGAGGTGACGCTCGAGTACCTGCGCCTGACCGGCCGCGACGATGCTCGCGTCGCGCTCGTCGAGGCGTATTGCAAGGAGAACCTCCTCTGGCACGAGCCGCACGAGCACCCGGAGTACTCGCAAGTCGTCGAGCTCGATCTCGGCGACGTCGAGCCGTCGCTCGCCGGCCCGCGGCGCCCGCAGGACCGCGTTCCGCTCGCGCGCGCGAAGGAGATGTTCATCGAGTCGCTCGGGAGCTTCGGCGCGACGTACGCGAACGGAACGTACGACAAGGAGATCGCCGACTCGTTCCCTGCGAGCGACCCGCCCACGGGCGACGGCGTCACCGATCCCGACCCGCAGCCCGTTCCCGCCGGCCCGTTCCCGCGCGAGCGCAAGCAGGTCGAGGGCGAGGACTACGCGCTCGAGCATGGCTCGGTCGTCATCGCCGCGATCACGTCTTGCACGAACACGTCGAACCCGTCGGTGATGATCGCCGCCGGCCTCGTCGCGAAGAAGGCGGTCGAGCGCGGGCTCGAGCGGAAGCCGTGGGTCAAGTCGTCCCTCGCGCCGGGCTCGAAGGTCGTGACGGAGTACTACCGCGCCGCCGGTCTCGACTCGTACCTCGACGAGATCGGCTTCAACACCGTCGGCTACGGCTGCACCACGTGCATCGGCAACTCCGGCCCGCTGCCCGACGCGATCAGCGCCGCGGTGACGGAGGGAGACCTCGTCGTCGCGGCCGTCCTCTCCGGCAACCGCAACTTCGAGGCGCGCATCCACGGCGAGGTGAAGGCGAACTACCTCGCATCGCCGCCGCTCGTCGTCGCGTACGCGCTCGCGGGCCGCATGGACGTCGACCTCGTCACCGAGCCGCTCGGCCAGGGCTCCGACGGCGAGGACGTCTTCCTCCGCGACCTCTGGCCGACGCGCCAGGAGATCGACGAGGTCGTCGGCGCGTCGGTGCAGGGGAAGATGTTCGAGGACGTCTACTCCGACGTCTTCACCGGCGACGACCGCTGGCGCGCGCTCGACACGCCCGAGGGCGAGCTGTACGCGTGGGCCGACGACTCGACGTACGTCCGGCTCCCGCCGTACTTCGACGGAATGCCGCGCGAGCCGCAGCCGGTGGCCGACATCGAGGGCGCGCGCTGCCTCGTCATGCTCGGCGACTCGGTCACGACGGACCACATCTCGCCCGCCGGCGGCATCCGCCCCGACACGCCCGCCGGGAAGTACCTCCTCGACCACGGCGTCGAGCGGAAGGCGTTCAACTCGTACGGCGCGCGCCGCGGCAACCACGAGGTGATGATCCGCGGCACGTTCGCGAACGTCCGGCTGCGCAACCAGCTCGTCCCCGGCAGCGAAGGAACGTGGAGCGTGCATCTTCCCGACAGCGAGGAGGGAACGATCTTCGACGTCGCGGCGCGCTACCGCGAGGAGGGCGTGCCGACGATCGTCATCGCCGGCAAGGAGTACGGCTCGGGCTCGTCCCGCGACTGGGCGGCGAAAGGCCCGAACCTCCTCGGCGTGCGCGCCGCGATCGCAGACTCGTACGAGCGCATCCACCGCTCGAACCTCCTCATGATGGGCATCGCGCCACTGCAGTTCATGCCCGGCGAGAACGCCGAGTCGCTCGGGCTCACGGGCCGCGAGGAGTTCTCGATCACCGGCCTCGCGGGCGGCGAGGCGAGCGAGGTCACGGTGCGCGCGGACGACAAGGAGTTCCGCGCGCGGCTCCGGCTCGATACGCCGCGCGAGCGGGAGTACTTCCGCCACGGCGGCATCCTCCAGTACGTGCTGCGCCGCCTGCTCGCCGAGAACTAGCTCGAGCGAGAAGGACACTGGCCCAGCCGAGGCTTGCCTACCTACTTCGTTGCTTTCAGGCGGGCGATTGCATCCTTCACTGAACGCGACTCATCCTTCGAACCACCAGGCAGAAGCACAGCCACGTTGCCCATGCGGAACACTTCCGCTACAGGCCCGTGACCGCCATCTGCCCGAGCCTCGGCCGTACCTTCCGCTAGGCGGCGCCGAAACTGCTCGACGTACATGCGCGCGTCACGCACGTGCCGGTAGACGAAGACCTGCGCCCGCGAGCCAAGACTCAACCAGGCGAACGGATGTGTCTGCCGCTCGGCGATCCGGGTGAGCAAATACTGGCGTTCGATCGCCAACCCCCGGCCCTTGCCCGAGAATACGCGGCTCACATCGGCAGCCGTCGCGGTGCGACTATCGAACACCCACTTCGGGTGGACGCCCTCGGCGGTGAACGCTGCTTCTACTGCGCTGGTGTACCCATGCGCCTCTTGCGCCCCTGGGAACAGAACGCTACGACGCACCGTCGAGGCACAGCCACTCACCAACAGCACAAGACCAACAAGCGCGGCCAGTCGCTTCATCTCCGCAAGAGTGTATGACGTAACGAACCCGCGCCAGCCTCGGGGGACATTCCCGAGCACTGGCCCAGCCGACCGCAGCCTCGCCTAGAACCGCTTGGCGCGGAGCGCGTCTTCTGTCGGGTAGAGGTCGTAGAGGTGTCGCCAAGCCGGTTCGATCGTGTCGAGGACTGCGGCTACCTCGGCCCGCGCGTTGCGAAGGTTCGTTCGTGTGGAGAAGTCGAGCTCAATCGAGCCTCGGTCAGGCCGCTCCGGGTTGCTGTATCGAGGTCGATAGCGCGCCGCGAGTTCGTTCACGATCCGTGCTTTGACCTCGCTGTTGCCCCGGAGAGCCCGCTTGGGTGAGAGCGTCACAATATGCCTAGGCATCGAATCAGTCTTGCAGTCCGCGATCCTCGTCAAGTGACATTCCCGAGTACTGGGGCAGCCGAGGCATCGCTTTGCCTTCGGTCGCGGTCGCGGTTCATTTCTCTCTCGCGCTCGCCGCTAGCATCGTCGCGTGAGCTCCGCGCGTGAGCCCGTGCCGTTCAAGCCGTACGGAGGAGGCGAGTACCTTCACGGCACGAAGGCTGCCCTCGCTGTAGGCGACTTACTGGTTCCAGGGCGCGAGTCGAACTTCGAGGCGGGCCGTGTGATGCATTACGTCTACTTCACCGCGACGCTGGATGCCGCCGTCTGGGGCGCCGAACTCGCCGAGGGTGAGGATCGCGGCCGCATCTACATAGTGGAGCCCACCGGGGACTTCGAGGACGATCCGAACTTGACCGACAAGAAGTTCCCGGGGAATCCGACCCGGTCCTTCCGGAGCCGTGAGCCGTTGCGCGTCGTGGGCGAGCTTGTCAAGTGGGTCGGTCACTCGCCCTCGAAGCTCGAGGCGATGCGGGCCGCAGTCGACGCATCACGGCGAGCCGGAAAGGCGCAGATCGTGGACTAGGTCGATCGCCTTCCGTAAGACACGACGCATCGGGCCGGTCAGGTCAGAGGACATTCCCGAGCACTCGGGCAGCCGAACCGCCCGTCACCTATGGCAAGGGCGCGACGGGTCGATCTTCAGCGTTGAGTATCTAAGCGGGATGCGCTGATCGATCACCGTGGCGGGCGGCCGGGCAGCCGGCGAATCGGAAGTTCAGCTGGACGCCCACTGTTTCACCGGCCGCGACCGGGAGAGCGGTCGGCCTGATTGCGCCGTTGCTGTTCGGCTGGAATATGCCCGCGGAAGGCGCCGGACAGCTCGGCGTAGCGCAGGGTTCGGCGTTGCGCGCGATGAGGGCGGTACCGAGCTGTCGAAGCACCGAGTGACGCGGGAACACAGCGCGGACGTCGGTAAGGGTCACCGGCTGCGATGCGTCGTTTGTGAGCTCGACTCCAGTCTTGAATGGCGCCGCTGGGATGAACTGCAGACGCACTCCGCCGTCCAACCCCCAAGCCGGGCGCCCACCGGCCTCGGCCGAGTTCCCCTTCGCGAATGCGCTGCCGACGGGCCGTGTCGCAGCGAAATGCGACGTCGATCGAAGTTCCAGCCACCCACCGACCGTTCCGCCGACGAGAACGGCCACAGCCAGGGCGACGAACAACCGCCTCTGCCGCATGCGCCGCTTTGCCTCCGCCATGAGCGGATCAACGGCGAAGGGCCGCCTCCAAGCATGGACGATCATAGAACTATTATCGCTAGCACCAGACGGCAGTGTCAAGCGCAATGCTCAAGAGCACCGGCGCAGCCAACCCGCTATTCAGCCGCGAGCAAACGGGAAGAGTTGATCACTCCGCGCCCACTGACCGTCGCTATTGGCATCGGAGTCCACGCCCAGGAACGGCACTCCTCGCTCGTCGTTTGCTTGGAGGAAGAACGCCCAGAACGCCGTCTGAGCTTTTCCACGCGAACCGTGCAGAGGGTCGAGCGAGTTGTCGATCGCGGCCATCGCCAAAGAGAACGCGACGTAGCGGTCCGTCCTGACCACGACGAACGGCGCGATCCGCCCGCGACGTTCGATGAAGCGGACGCTTTCGACCGTGAAGCCATACCGGTTCGCGTCGCGTGCGAGCCGAGCGCCGAACTCTTGTCGTGAGAGGAAATCCGTCCCCCGAGGCACCCGGTCTTTCGACACTGCTGCGCGCCAACGAGACCGTTCGAGCTTCCCGGCATGGGCGGCCTCCCTATCGGTCACGACAACGGGTCTATTGGCACCGGTAGCCCCCACCTCCGACACGCCGCTGTACAGGACCGACCGACGAGCAGCGACCGAACGGCCGGGGATGACCGAAGTGCCCAAGGTCGACCGCGTCTCACCCGCACAGCCGGCCAGCGCAGCCGCCACGAGCAGGACAGCGGCAGCGCCCACAAACATTCGGCGAGTCACAGTTGAAAGGCTGCCATACGCCTTCGTCTACTCGCTCAGGCCGCCGGGTAGATCCGGTAGCCCGGCATCGTCCGGTGTTCGAACGAACCGTAGAACCCCTCGCTCTCGTCGAGGGCAAGCAGATCGACGCGTGCCGCGCCCGACCGGGCGAACGCCTCTTCCACGAGCTTTCTTCCGATTCCGGCGCCGCGTGAGCCCGCGGCGACTGCCAGGTCGCAGAGGTACGCCTGGATCTCGCCGTCGGTCAGCATCTGCGCGAATCCGACGACCTCGCCGTCGGCGACCGCTACGACCGTGACCACGCCTGGTGCCGTCAGCGCGCGGAGCGCCCGCTCGGGGTCGGCGGGAAAGGACGGCCAGCCCTCCGCCTCGCATAGAGCGATCACGCCCGGAAGGTGCGCCTCGCCGAAGGCGACGTAGTCCACAGCGTTACGCGGGCTTCGGCGCCACGAGCACCGCGCGAACGGTCATGTAGTCGTTGCGCGTGTAGCGCGGCCAGCAGCAGCGGAAGTAGACCGTCTCGACCGGGAAGCTCTTGATCGGTTTGTCGACCTTGCTCGCCGGTCGTTGCGGATACGGCCGCGGGTGGCCGACGAAGCGGTACGTCCGCCACACGCCGCCCCACTCGATCCGCGCCCGGTAGCCGCGCTTGACCTGGTAGAGGCGATAGAACGGGCCGTGCGCGCCGTAGCCCGGGACGGGCGTCACGTCGTGCGCGTCGATCACCATCGTCAAGCCCATGCCGGGCCGCGTCTTGTAGGCGACATCCCAGATCGGGCCGTACGCGAGATCGCACGATCGCGTGCGGATCTGCTTGTCGACGATGTGGAGGAACTTGATCGTCAGGCGCGCCGCGTGCGGTGTCGCGCGCTTCGCGCAACCTCCGCCGGCGACGCCGTTGGGAGTCGCGAACGCGGTGGATGCCAGTCCAACGGCGACGAGCAGCAGCAAGGTTTTCACGCTCGGCCCCATGCTCCGAGAGGATACGCCCTTCGGGAGAACCGGAAGCTATTCGGCAGAGCTCGGCGCGACGGACCCGCCGCGATTGAGCCCGGCAGCGGCGGCTGCGGCGAGAAACGCACCGACCGTGGCGACCTGCCACCAGGTCGACGCCGCGGCGTTCGCCTTTTCGGTGAGCGTGATCGCATACGTCCCGCTGCTGATGGCCGTCACCACCGCAATCGCGAGGACGACGGCGGCCATCATGGTGCGCCGGCGCACGAGCGTGAGACCGAACGCGAGCACCGCCACGCTCAGCACTTCCGCCTGGCCGAGCCACCGTGCAGCGGCGAGGCCCGAGTTGGAGAAGGGGGCGGTGTTGTCGTAATACGTCACGATCCCGACGACCACGAACGCGACCGCCGCCGCTACGGCGAGAACCTGCGCCCAGACGACGATCAGGCTCGGGCCGCGCTCCGCGAGCAGGGCAGCAACGACGGCCAAGATGACCAGGACGAACGCTGCGCTGCTCATCGCGAAGACCCACCAGTGGACCGTCCCGTACTCGACGAGAATGAACGCCACGAGCGAGACGACGATCGCCAAGAGCGCGAGGAGCCGGGCCAACATACGTGCGACCCTAACGGGCGCCTCGGCTGCAGGCTAGGGTCGGCGCATGAGCCTGTCCCTCCGCCCGCTCACGAACGACGAGTTCGAATCGTGGTTTCCCCGGATGCGCGACCGGTACGCGGAGGACATGGCGCGGGACGCGGGCGTCGATCCCGAGAGAGCCGCCGCCACGGCCGCCGGCCAGATGGACGCCCTCTTCCCCGGACCCGCGCCATCGCCGGAACAGCTCGTCTATGTCCTCGAGGAAGACGGCGCGCGTGTCGGCGAGCTCTGGCTGTGTAACCGCGAGGACGGCCCGCAGCCTGCGCTCTTCATCTACTTCATCGGGATCGACGAAGCACATCGCGGCAAGGGATACGGCAAAGCTGCGATGGAGCTCGCCGAGTCGGAGGCCCGTCGCCTCGGACTGAACCGCGTCGCGCTCAGCGTCTTTGGCAAGAACACCGTCGCGCGCAACCTCTACCGCTCGCTCGGGTACGAGGAGAACGGCGTCGCGATGAGCAAGACGCTCTAGCCCGCGAGCTGCGAGAGGTCGACGACGTTCGTCGGCGCCTTCGGCGAGACCGGCTGGTTCCAGCGATCGAACGCGATCGTGCCGCCCACCGAGCCGACGAGCGCGACCGGATACGCAGGCCCGTCCGCGGCAACGTAGAGCTTTCCGCCGTGCACCGCGTCGCGGATCTCGACCACGCGCATGCCCTTGTACGTCTTCACGCCGGCGTTGGTCGGCACCGAGTCGCTTGTCGGCTCCATCTGCTGGTGGACGAGCGCCTTTGGATCGGTGAAACCGACAATCGGTTGGAACTGCGGATTGTCGACCGGAAACTTCAGCCAACGACCCCGCAGGCGTTGAGCGATCATCGCGCCGCCCGTCCCGGCCAGCTGGTTCCAACCCCCGGGCCCGGCCTTCAGGTAGCCGTCGTGCCCGACGACGATCAGCTGCGCCTTGTCACCACCGAGGGTCAGCGAGCCCTCTCCGCCCTTTCCTCTCGCGATCGAGTAGTCGATGCCGATCGGCCCGTGCGTCGACGACACGTCTCCCGTCATCCGCAGAGAGCTCGCGGAGTCGGTCGCCTTGACCGCGTCCGCGAGGACCTGGTCAGCCGACTTCGTGGCCTCGCCGTTGCCGTGGGGCGAGGAGCCGCCTCCGCATCCGGCGGCGAGGAGCACTGCAGCGACGACCGTGGTGGCGACGAAGGGACGCATTCCGGCGATCGTTGCACACGCGGCGGCTCGAGAGGCCTACCGCGGCGCGCTCTCGACCCTTAGCCGCCGATGCCCGTGAAGTCGATCGCGCCCGAAGGGGCGGTGATCGTGACCGGCGTGTTCCAATCCGTGAACGACAACGCGCCGGTGGTTGCACCGCTCGAGACGATCGCGACGGGATAGGGCTTGCCCTCCGCCGCGATATAGATCGTCCCGGGCTTCGCGGAGCTCGTGATCGAGACGACGCTTTGGCCCTGGTAAGTCGACGTCCCGGTGTTCGTCAGCGTGCCCGTTCCGGACGTCAGCTTGGTGAAGAAGTTCTTCGTGTTCGTAAACGTCTTGAACCCGGAGAACTGCGGTGTGTTGGCGGAGAACTTGACCCACTTGTTGCCGAACATCGACACGAGCGTGCTCTGCGTGGATCCGCCGACCTTCGCCCAGAACTCGGGCGGCGCCTTCATGTACCCGTCGGGGCCGTCGATCACGAGATCGACCTTCTGCCCTCCGAGCGTGATCGAGCCCGTGGCGCCCACCCCTTCCGAGATCTTCAGATCGAGAGCGATCTGCCCGTTACCGATCTGCCCGGATCCGAACTTCCCGGTGGGACTGAGGACCTTGCCGGCAATGTGAACGGAGGTCGCGGCGGAGGCGGCGTTCGCCGCATCGACGAGAATCTTCTGCGCCGACTTCGACGCCTCGCCGTTGCCACTCGCGCCGGTGCTCGAAGTGGAGCTCGGGTGCGAGCCGCCGCCGCAGCCTGCGACAGCGAGGGTGACGGCAAGGAACGTCCCGGCGAGAACGGCGCGCATAACGCAATGCTCGCACAGTTGCCGGACACCCATCAAGGGGAACCGACTTCCCAGCCTAGACTCCAGCCCGTGGACGACCGGACTCCGAGCTGGGGGATAAGCCCCGTGCCCGAGCGGCTCCGGGTCCTCGGCACCGTCGACTCGCTCCTCCTGTGGGGAAATCTGTCCGTCTCGCTGCTCGTGATCGTGATCGGAGCGCTGCTCGTGCCGGCGCTCTCGCTACAGACGGCGATGCTCGCGATCCTCGTCGGCGCGGTCGTCGGGAACGTCCTGCTCGGGATCGCGGCGGCGATCGGCGCCGACGCGCGCGTGCCGGGCATGGTCGTACTGCGCGCGCCGCTCGGGCAGCGGGGCTCGTGGCTGCCGACCGCGTTCAACGTCGTGCAGAACGTCGGCTGGTCGACATTCGAGCTCATCATCATCGCGACAGCCGCCGCGGCCGCCTCCGAGCGGATCTTCGGCTGGCAGGGAAAGTGGCTCTGGACGCTCCTCTTCGGCGCGCTGAGCTGGGCGCTCGGGATGCTTGGGCCAATCGGGTTCGTGCGGCGCTATCTCCGCAAGGTCGCGTCGTGGGCGCTGATCTTCTCGATGGCGTACCTCACGTACTGGGCCGTCTCGAAGGCGCCGCTCCATGGGTGGAACACGCCCGGCACCGGGAATGGCCCGACCTTCGGCCAGGCGGTCGACCTCGTCATCGCGAGCATCGTCTCGTGGACGCCGCTCGCCGCCGACTACACGCGCTTTGCCAAGACCCGGCGCGGCGCCGGCCTCGGCGCGGGCATCGGCTATTTCGTGCCGACGATCTGGTGCGTCGGGCTCGGCTGCCTCATCGCCCTCTCGCGTGAGGTAACCGACCCGAGCCTCTTGCCCGGCGCCGTCGCGGCCGCGGGCGGGATCGCGTTTCTCGCGCTCATCGCGGTGACGATCGACGAGAGCGAGAAGGCGTTCGCAGACATCTACTCCACCGCCGTCTCGCTGCAGAACCTTTTTCCGCGGGTCTCGCAACGGCTGCTGATAACGCTCGTGTCGCTGCTCGCGACGGGGCTCGCGCTCGTCCTCAGCTTCGGAGGATCGTTCGAGAACTTCCTCCTTCTGCTCGGCTCGTTCTTCGTGCCGCTCCTGGGCGTGCTCATCGCCGACTGGCTCCTCGCGGGCTGCCGTTACTCCGAGGAGCGGTTCTTCGCCGGGCCGAACTGGCGGCCCGCGGGCCTCATCGCGTGGGCGGTCGGCTTCGGGCTCTACCAGTGGCTCTCGCCGGTCGGGCCGGTGTTCTGGACGAAGCTCGTCGACCGCACGCATCCCGGCAAGGTCACCTTCACCGCCTCGCTGCCGAGCTTCGCGGCTGCGTTTCTCGTCATGGTGTTGCTTACGCTTGCGCTCCGTGTCGTCACTCGCCGTGATCGGACATCTATCGCGTGACCTCGTCGCGGGCGGGGAGCCACGCATCGGCGGCGGCTCGTGGCACGCGGCCCGCGCGTACGCCGCACTCGGAGCGGATGCGGTAGTCGTCGCGGCGTGCGGCGAGGAGGACGAGGTCGCCTTCCGCGGAGCACTCGCCGAGACCGGCATTCCGTTCGAACTGCACGCGCGGGGCAACACGACGGCGTTCTCGTTCTCGTACGACGCGGCCGGCGAGCGGACGATGACGGTCGACGCGATCGCGGAGCCGTTCGCGCCCGAGGTCGATGCCGACTGGGTGCAGGTTGCGCCGCTCGTGCGCGGCGATGTCGTCGTCCCGGCGGCGCCGCATGTGCTGCTCGACGGTCAGGGCCTCGTTCGCCGTCCGATCCTCGGGCGGCTCGTGCTCGACTCGGCCTTCGACCCTGCGCTACTCGACAACGTCTCGATCCTCAAGCTCTCGGAGGAGGAGGCCGCGGTCGTCGGCTCCGTCGACGTGTCGGAGCTCATCGTCACTCACGGGCGGAACGGCGCGACCGTCAACGGCACGCACATCGCGGCGGATCCGGTGGACGCCGACCCGACGGGCGCGGGCGACATGTTCGCGGCGGCCTACCTCACCGCGCGCGCCGGCGGCGCCGAGCCGGTCGAAGCCGGTCGCAGCGCGAGCGCACTCGTCTCCGAGCTACTTAGTAACACTTTGTTACAAGGAGAGATCCGTCCGTGAATGCCGAGTTCGAGCTACTTAGTAACACTTTGTTACAAGGAAAGACACGTCCGTGATTGCCGCGGTCGGGACGGTAGCGGGTGTTTTCCTCGTCGACGTCGAGGACGAGTCGCTGATCGGCGACGGCACCGAAGTTCCCGCGACCGAGCGGCCCGAGGTGTCGCTCCCGCGCGTCGTCGCCGCGGCGCAGTCCGGCGCGACCGTCGTCGCAGTCGTCGAGCGCCGCCCGCCGCTCATGCTCTCGAACGACGGCGGCGCCACGTGGCGCGAGGCCGGCGGCGGCCTTCCTCCCGGCTTCGCGGTCGCAATCGCCGACGACGACCCGGACCGGATGCTCTACGCCGCGCGCAACCGGCTCTACGTCTCGGCGAACGGCGGCGTGTTCTGGCGCTCGCTCCCGTTCGAGCTGCCGGACATCGACTCGGTCGCCTGGATCGACTGAAGAAACGCCTCGACCTCCGCATCGGAGCGAAGGCGCACCAGTCTCAGATGTGGATGTGCCGCGACGCGAGCGCGGTTCTGGCCCTCGTAGTGCCGGTGCGTGCGAATCACCCAGAACGGGATCCAGTCCGAGCGGAACACGTGGCGGAAGCGCTCCGTGTTCCCATTCCAGAGCTCCTCGCGGGTGAACGTGCGGCGCGTCGTGCGTTTCAGCGAACGGCCGAAGGTGCGGAGGAAGGGCGGCTCGAGCAGTACCGCCGTGTCGGCGGCCTCGAGCACGAGGTCGCCGAGCTTCGAGCGGTAGTTCCCGTCGACGACCCAACCGTCGGGCGCTGCCGCAAACGCTTCCCGGACACGCGCCTGGAAGACGTCGGCCCGAGCCTCCTGCCAGCCCGGGCCGTGGTGCAAGGCGTCGAGCTCGATGTGCGGGACGCCGAGCCGGGCCGCGAGCGCCCGCGACGTCGTCGTCTTCCCCGTGCACGAGCCGCCCATGACGGCGACGCGGCGCATCAGAGCCGGAATTCGCCGCGCGCGACGATAACGGCGGAGCCGCCGACCTCGATCTCGTCCTCCGAGCGCGCGACGGCGTAGAGCTGCGACGGGCGTCCGATCTCGACACCCTGGACGATCTCGATCTCCTGCCCGAACTCGGTCCGACCGTGCCGGGCGAGGTGGAGCGCGATCGGTCCCGCAGCCGAGCCCGTCGCCGCATCCTCGGGGACGCCGTGCGCGGGGACGAAGACGCGCGCCTTCCACGCGTCGCCGTCGCGTGCGATGCAGGCTGTGCCGTACGGCGAGAGCGCCTCGAGCGCGCCGAAGTCGGGCCGAAGCGCAGCGACCGCGTCGGGCGATGCGAGCTCGACGACGACATGCTGCGGGCCCTGGCGGTAGAGCTCGACCGGAGACTCCGCCGTGTCCTGACCTAGCAGCGCAAGCAGCGCGTCGGCATCCGCGTACGGCTCGTGCGTGAACGGCGGCTGCGTCATCCAGCCGAACGTGATGCGCGAGCCGTCGCGCTCGAGGCGCACCGGCACGACTCCCGCCTCGCACGCGAGCCGGATCTCCTCGAGCTGGAGCGGCCCCGCGAGGACGAACGCCGTCCCGAGGATCGGATGCCCGGCGAACGGCAGCTCGAGCGCCGGCGTGAAGATCCGAATCTGCACATGTCCCTCCGCCGACGGCGGATACACGAACACCGTCTCGCTGAGCTTCATCTCGCGTGCGAGCGGCTGGAGCATGTCGGCAGGGATCTCGCGCGCGTCGGTGAAAACCGCGACCTGATTCCCGGCAAGCGGCACGTCGGTGAAGACATCGGCCACGACGTAACGGAAGGTCGCCACGACTTCCAGTCAACCACAGGAGCACAGGAGGAATTGCAATGCGTCACTTCACCCCCAGCCCCGCGATGGTCATCGCACTCGTCGCGCTGTTCGTCGCGCTCGGCGGCACGAGCTATGCCGCGATCACCGCACTGCCGAAGAACAGCGTCGGCGCGAAGCAGCTCAAGGACGGCGCCGTCACCGCCGCGAAGATCAACAGCTCTGTCGCCGGCGCCGTCAAGGTCGTCGGCTCACAGGGAGCGCCCGCATACGAGGGCTCGTGGGAAGCGGCCGGCGAGGGAGACGAGAGCGTTTCGTTCTACAAGGACGCGTTCGGAGTCGTGCACCTTCAGGGCAGCACGCTTACCGGCGGCGCGGTGACACCGAACGGCAGCGCGTCGCTCCCGCACAGTCCCACGGTCGTGGCGAACACGATCTTCACGCTCCCGTCCGGCGACCGGCCCGCCGGCAACCTCTGGTTCGCCGCGTACGGCGGCGACGGCAGCGCCGCGTACATCGAGATCACGAGCACCGGCGCAGTGACGGAAGTCTTCGGATCGGAGAGCTACATCGGCCTCGGCAACATCACGTTCCGGGCTGGCGTCTAACGCGAACGGCCGGGGCGGCGCCGACGGAGCGCCGCCCCGGGCCATCACCCGTCTACGCTTGCGCGCGGATGCCTGCGATCGAGGTCAGCGGCCTGCGCAAGTCGTACGGCGGCGTCGAGGCGGTGCGCGGGGTCGACTTCACGATCGAAGCGGGCGAGGTCTTCGGCCTCCTCGGCCCGAACGGCGCCGGTAAGACGACGACGGTCGAGATCCTCGAGGGCTACCGCAAGCGCGACGCCGGCGAGGTGCGCGTGCTCGGGCACGATCCCGAGCGGCCCGGCCGCGACTTCCGGGAGCGGATCGGCGTCGTTCTCCAGTCATCCGAGCTCTGGCCCAACCTCACCGTCCGCGAGACGCACGCCGTGTTCGCCGGCTACTACGCACACCCGCGCGACATCGACGAGGTCATCGCGCTCGTCGGGCTCGAGGAGAAGGCCGGCGCGCGCGTGAAGTCGCTCTCGGGCGGGATGAAGCGGCGGCTCGATCTCGGCGTCGCGCTCGTCGGCGACCCCGAGCTCGTCTTCCTCGACGAGCCGACGACGGGATTCGACCCGGCGGCGCGGCGCGCCGCGTGGGAGATGATCCGCTCGCTCCGCTCCCTCGGCAAGACGGTGCTCCTCACGACGCACTACCTCGACGAGGCAGAGCAGCTCGCCGATCGCGTCGCCGTTCTCCGCGACGGCGTCATCGTGCGGTTCGGCACGCCGCGCGAGCTCACGACGGCGGATCTCGAGGTCGAGATCCGCTATCGCTCCGGCGGAGAGGACGTTGTCGTGCGGACGACCGAGCCGACGCGCGTCCTCAACGAGCTGACCGCCGACGCGCTCGCGCGCGGCGAGGAGCTCGACTCGCTCGAGGTGCGCCGGCCGACGCTCGAGCAGGTCTACCTCGATCTCCTCGACGAGGAGACGACCCAAGAGGAGATGACGGAGTGAAAATGCTCCGGCATCAGTTCCGCACGGAGCAGCTCGTCTTCTGGCGGAGCCGCGAGGCGGCGTTCTTCATCTTCGTCTTCCCGCTGCTGCTCTTCCTCCTCCTCGGAGCCGTGTACCACGGGTTCTTCCAGCACGTGCCGATCAAGTGGGCCGTGATCGCCGGGCTCGTCTCGTACGGCTGCGCGAACACCGCCTTCGCCGGTCTGGCGATCCAGCTCGTGATCCGGCGCGAGGCCGGGATCCTCAAACGGATCCGCTCGACGCCCCTTCCGACTCCGATCTACGTCACGGCGCTGCTGCTCTCGACGCTCGTGATCTTCGTCCTCCAGACGATCGCGCTGTTCCTCCTCGGCCGCGTGCTGTACGGGACGCCGCTGCCCCGCGAGTTCGGATCGCTCGCCGCGACGATCGTGATCGGCGCCGCCGTGTTCGCCGCGCTCGGGACGGCGACCGCGTCGGTCATCCGCTCGGCGGAAGGATCGTCCGCTGTCGTCAACTTCATCCTCCTGCCGATGGCCTTCCTCAGCGGCGCGTTCGGCCCGACGACGGGCTACCCGTCCGTTCTGCGCGCGATCGGCGCGGTGCTGCCGCTCACGTACCTCGTCAAGATCGTCGACGCCGTGTACCTCCACGGCCAGGGTTTCTGGACGCAGCCCGAGGCGATCGTCGTTCTCGTCGTCTGGGGCGTAGCCGGGACGGTGTTCACCGCGTTGAAGTTCCAGTGGGAACCACGCGGGAGATAGAACCGGCCATCGCGCTGCCTACGCGGGCGCACGAGGAGCCGGCGATCGAGGTGCGCATCAACTTCGGCGTCTTTGCCGGGCGCACGGTGACGCCGGCGGAGATCGACGAGCTCGCGATGCGCCTGAGCGAGATCGTCCCCGACTTCGCGATCGTCTCGGAGGAGAGGCACGAGTTCGGCGGCTCCGTCGAGGCGTCCGTCCATCAAGTCGTTGTCGACGTACTCAGCGAGCACGCGGTCCCGGCGACCGACGTGCTCGCTGAACGGATCGTCCTCGAGGCGAACGGCTGGGCACTCGAATGCATCGAGTCCCGGCACGCCGAGCTGTAACTAGCTCGCCGAATACGTCACCGTCACGGACGCTTGGATCTGCTGGGTTCCGGCCTCGATCGTGGTCGGCGCCGCGGCCTCCGCGGCGAATGCATACGAGCGGTAGTACGGCTCAGGGCCACTGCCGTTGTTGCTGATGTGCTGGACGTCGCCGAGCGTCAGTCCGGCGCCCTCGGCGATCGCCTGCGCCTGCGCCTTCGCATCCGCGACCGCGAGCTTCAGCGCCGTCTCGTACTGCGACTTCTGATCGCTGACGGAGAGGTTCGGCCCGTCGACGTTGTTGGCGCCCGCGCCGACGGCGGCGTCGACGAGATTGCCGGCTTCCTTGAATCCGGACGTCACGTTGACGGAGTTCGAGGCGCGGTAGCCGGTGATCTGGCCCTTGTGCGACTCGGGATAGAGCGAGACTTCCGTCGTCTGGATGTCGGATTCGGGGATGCCCGCGTTCTTCAGCCCGTCGATGATCTTCTGCGCCTGCGTGTTGTCCTCGTTGAGTGCGTCGGTGGCCGTCGAGGCGGTCGAGTGGACGCCGAAGTCGAATGAGGCCTTGTCGGGGGTCGCGTTCGCCGTTCCGTTGCCGGTCACGGTGATGGTCGTGCCTGCTGAGGTGGCTGCGCCGCCCTTGCTCGGCAGCGCAACGCCGGCGATCGCCGCTGCGACAAGCAGCACGCCGGAGATGAGGAGGACGTACCGGAGTCTGGTCATGCCCTAGGTACGGCGCCGCTTGACCGAACGTCACAGCACCTGAATCAGCATCCCAAGATGGGCAGACCCGGATCGAGAGTGTCCTAGCTGCCGACAGATGGGTCGATCCAGAGCTGACCTGTGGCCGTCAGGTACGAGACCGAACGCCACACGTGTGGCTTCCCGTCCTTGCCGCGCATCTCGAGGAAATAGCCCTCATAACGAGGGGTAGATCCGAAGAGCTTTTCTGCCAGCGATTCATAGTTCGCGGCTGCTGCGCGGATGTTGGGAACGGTGAGAACGACAGCTGGTGCCGCCCCCAGCGCCCGGAAGATCGTGACGCTATCAACCGTCAGCCCGAGCGCAGAAGCGCATCGTTCGATGGAACTCTTGATCTCAGCGTCGGAGTTGTTGGCTCCCGCGAAGTGCTGACCCCTCGCGACACCCCCCATCGAGCCCCCGAGATCCCGATACACCTTGCCATCGGGAGACTGAGCGCTGTAGTTGATGAAACCGACGTCCTTCTGCAGAGACCGGTGCGAGCCCGCCAGTTCCACAACCGCCCCCACGAGCAGATCGGCCTGCCAAAGAGGCTCGACTGTGGTGCCGCCCAGCTCGCGTGGGACACGCACCCTCACAGACAACGCTGGCACGGCGGCGTTCGCGACCGAAGACGGGTCACCCGGCACCGCCCCGCCGAGCCGTGCCCAAACGATGTCGCTTCGCACCCGACCGCCATTCAGCGAAGCAAGAACCCGGCGGAGGGCCGCGCTCGGAGCCATCGGCGACGGCGAACTCGAGGTCGACACATATGCGATAAGCCCGCCGCCCGCGGCGCGCCCGCGGGGCGAAGACCGGCCTCCGCCTTCAGCGAGAACACTCACAGCTACGCCGCTGCCGATCAGAACAGCAATCAGACCCGCACTCAGCAGAATTTGGTGCGTTCGCGAGAGACTGCGCGATGAGGCAATACTCCTCATCTAGCGATTTACGGTGAAAGTTCCTGTGCTCTTGTTAAGTGTCCCGACACTCCATGTCGATCCAGTTCCGGTAGGACAAGAGGTTGCCTTTCCCGTCGAGTTCTGAATGGTGTGCCACCCCTTTCCAATTGTGTAGCTCGACCACTTACTAATGGTCACGATCGCGCCCCATCCGGGGAAGTAGCATGGCCCTCTTTTGGGCGTAGTCTTCCTCCGGGTGACCTCAGCCCACTCCGCGATGTTCACGTTCTGATCGAACGGCAGACTAGGATTGGTGTACGGGATTTTATCGATCGTTACGGCCCAATTCTCCGAGGTCTTCTTACTCATTTTCCTGAGATCGACCCAGTGAGGAACGGCGGAGACGACTCTACCGCTGTTTTCCAGGGTGCAGCGAGCGGCAAACCCTGGAATGCCGGTGGTCTCACCGTATTCGTAGATTCCGCCGCCCTTCATCTTCGTACAGTCATCGATCCAGCCATGCGCGCCGCAATCGGCAAGGCCTGCCTCAAGTTGCTGACGGACGCCCCACTTTGTCCCCTTCGGAACTCGCTGCTGTACGACAGAGTCAAAGAGGATGCAGGACTTTCCTTCCGTGCTTACAGCACCGATTTTGATCAGTGCTTTCGTCCCCTGTACCAATGGCTGGCCGGGGTGGTAATGCCGGAATCTCCTCCCCTGAAGGGAAAGCGGGTCATAGGCGCTGCTGCCCTGCCCAAATGCGCCGGTTGGGCCATCCGCGCCGGTCGGGCCATCCGCGCCGGACGCACCGTCCGCCCCGGACGGGCCATCCGGTCCGGTCGGGCCATTTGAGCCGGACGGGCCAGCCGAACCGGTCGGGCCTAGCTCTATGGGGCTCGTTTCGTCCGATGCTCCGCCAGAGCCGCCGGCGTTGGTTGCCGTAACCATGACGCGCAAATACTCGTTCGCGTCCGCGGACGCGACGAGGTAAGAGGCGGTCGTAGCACCAGCGCCCGTCGCGTTCGTCCAACCGCTAGTGCCATCGGCTGAGACCTGCCACTGGTACCCGCAGCTCGGGGTCGGGCTTGGCGGCGACCAGCCCTGGCTGGAACACGCAGTCGCAGTCAATGTGTTACCGACTTCGACCACGCCTGAGACGAAGACGGTGCCTCCGCTCGGAGCCGCCGGCAGGACCTGGCTACTGGGCGCCGAGGTGGCGCTGACCGAGCCGCAACCGGAGGTGCAGGCGGGAATCGTATTGCTCGCGGTGATCACGACCTTCAGATACTCGTTGTAGTACGCGGTGTCGATGAGATAGGTCGAGCTCGTTCCACCGCTTGCGACGTTGGTGTAGGTGCCGGTCGAAGACGTCGAATGCTTCCACTGATAGGAGTACATCGCCGTCGGCGTGCCGAGGTTGAAGCCGGACGGGATTGCGGTCACAGTGTGACCGACCTGGACAGTGCCGCTGATCAATGCCGAGCCGCCCGTCGGCGCGACGCTGGGCTGCCATGTTCCCGTCGCGGTCTTCGGCGTGCAATCCATGATCGGATCGCACGCCGTGACCTGAGCCCTAACTGTGTGCCCGACGTCGGCGCTTTGTGTGGTGTACGTCCACGACGTCGCCCCCGAGATTGCACTGCCCAAACTCGAGGTCGTCCCTCGATACCACGCGACGCCGGTCGAGAACGCCCCGCAAGGCTCACTCCACGAGCCGCTAGTTGAGGTCAGAACAGTGCCGACGACGCTATATCCGGGCGACGAAACGTATCCGGGCCACGAAATCGCCGGCAGCGCCGTGTTCGTCGGCGGCTGCGGAATACACGGCGGCGGCGGACCAGCCAAAACGCGCGACACACTAAAGCCCCCAAGAACGACGGCCATGACCAGCGCGACCCCGAGCCCCGCGAGCCACCGCGGACCCCGCCGCTCCCAGTAGCGCTGACACGCCTGACCTGCCCGCTTCGCCACGAGTCCTCCTCACGCTCAGTCACCCGCGGGGTAACCGGCAGACGATCTCACCTCAGTTGACGCCCCGTAGCCGACGGGAGACGATAAGACTTTCCTTACATGAGTTCTACAGCAATCTCATAGCCTCGTCAATCGTCCAAAACGGACATCCCGCGGCTTACCCGAGCCCGCTCCATCGCGTTGCCGAGGCGTGCGACGGTACCTGCGAACGCATCACCACAGCCGGGTAGCTGAAACTCATCGGTTTCAGCCCTTCCGCAACCACGGGCCGAGCCAAGTAAGGGCGACAGAGAGTGACTAACGCGGTCGTTGCTTCACACGCGAGGGGGTCGGCCATGCGCTCGCCTCTCCGGAATTCGGACGCCGCATAGGCAAAACGGCCTAGGCGGTAGCGGCGCCCGGCAGGTACTGCGCCCAGAGGTACGGGATCCGCGGCGCGGCGAGGCGGATGAAGAGCGCCGGCGCGGGCGGACGCGGCAGCGTGTGCAGCTCCATTCCGACCTGCTCGAGACTCCGGTCGCCCTTGCGTAAGTTGCACGGCGCGCACGCGGTGACGACGTTCTCCCAGATCGACTCGCCACCCTTCGAGCGTGGGATGATGTGGTCGAGCGTCAGCCGTCCGGCGGTCGTGCCGCAGTAGGCGCACTTCCAGCCGTCGCGCGCGAACAGGGCGCGGCGGGAGATCTTCCGCTGGATCGCGCGCGGCACGCGCACGTAGTGCACGAGCCGGATCACGTGCGGCCAGATGAAGCTCGATTCGGCGGAGCGGAGCGGCTTCTCGAGGCGCTCGACGACCTCCGCCTTGCCCTTGTGGACGAGCACGTGCGCCCGCCTCACCGTGCAAACGTTGAGGGGCTCGTAGCTCGCGTTCAGGACGAGAACGTGCTGCAACCTGTACGAAAGGTAGCTACTGCTTCATTGCCTGGTCGACCGCCTCCTGCTCCTCCGGCGAAAGCGCGACGGGCGAACGGCCCTCGTCCATCTCCTTCACGTAGATACGCGCGTAGTCGCGGCCCTGAATCGCCGTGAGGACGATGCCGGTGCGCGACGCGTCGAGCAGCGCGACCGACGCGGACTGGTGGCCGCCGGTGTTCTCGTACGCGTCGTAGCGGACGACCGCGACCCGCGACACGACGCCGTCGACGCGCCGGTGGAGCTCCGCGTTCGCGCCGCCGAGCTCGTCGATCTTGCGGTAGGTCTCGTCCATCCGGCCTTGCAGCGCGACGGCGAAGTCGACGAGGTCGGAGCTGCCGCGCCCGAGCAGCGCCTGCTGCGCCGAGCGGATCGCGCGAAGCCGGCTCCAGGCAATTCCCGCGAGCACGAGCGCGGCGACGGCGAGCACGCCGGCTGCGATCGCGATCGCGGCTGCGGCCGACGACGACACGCCTAGCTCTTGGCGAGTCGGAGGAAAACCTTGTACGTCGCGACGTTGTCGCTGTGCTGCTTCTCTCCCGGCACCGTTGCGACATGTACCACGAGGAACGCGCTCTGCGAGAACGCCGACGGCGGCACCTGGATGTCCGTGAACTGCACCGGTACCTGCGTCCCCGGCGCGATCTGGGAAATCGTCTTCGTCACGGGCGGGCTCAGACGGTGATCCTTCGACTTGAGCGTGAGGGTGACGGGAATGCGCACCTCCTGGAAGGCGCCGTTGTTCTCGACCATGACCTCGATGACCGTGCCCGAGCCGACGCCGAGCGCGACGGTCGCGGTGGTCGTCTCCGACAGGGCCGTCGTGACGCCACCCTGGATGGCGCTCGCGCTCGCGACGCGCATGCCGTGGAGGCCGGTCACCGTGTGGCCGTTCGAGGGGCTACTGAGTCGCTGGTAGAACGGCGCGAGCTGGGAGGCGCTCAGGATCGCGGAGTTCTTCACGATCTGCGACGCGGGAACGATCACGCCGGTGACGTGCTGGTCTTTGAGGACCTGCGTCGCGAGCTGCTGGTAGAGCTGCGCCCAGAGGTCGTCGCTCGTGCTCAGGTGCTGCGCCTCACTCGCGAGCTGAGCGCCGGCGAGGGATGGGGCTTCGTGCTTCTCCTTCGCGATCGTCAGGGTGTTCGCGAGGTTGGTGAGCGCAGCCTGGCGGAGGTAGAACGTCGCGAGCGCGTATTGATGCGCGTTCTGCAGCGGTCCGGGCGGCCGCAGCCGCTGCGCCGCGACATAGTCCGACTGCTGCTGCTGCGCCCAGCGCGTGAGATCCGACTGGAAGCCCTGCATCGTGAGGCCGGGTGATCCGAGCTCGTTCCCGAACACCTTGCCGACGCTCGCGGATTTGGTCGCGAGGTTCTGCATCGCCGCGATGTACGAGGCGTAGTCCTGCTGCTTCGACTGGCCGCTGCACGAACCGATCCAGAACACGAACCCGAAGACGATCACGATCCCGAGGACGACAAAAGCAGCGACGCGGAGGACGCTGCTCGATCCGTCCGTCGGGCCGGCGGCCCGGCGCGGGCCGCTCCTCTGAGGGCGCCCACGAGGCGGGCGCCTCGGCGGCTCGCCGAGGTACGTGGCGTCGGTGTCGTCGTCGAACGTATTCATACGCGGGAAGCCGCCCAACCCTACAGCGGCGGGCCGCTGCGGAAGGAGTGTCCGGTGCGAACGCCAATCTCGGATGGGTATGGCCGAGGCCGCCCAAGCCCTCGCCTTTCCCGAGCTCGTGCTCGGCCGCTACCGGCCCCTCAAGCCACTCGGCAGCGGCGGCTCCGGCTCGGTCTGGCTCGCTCGCGACGAGGAGACGCAACTCGACGTCGCGCTCAAGATCATCGCGCGCGAAGGGAAGGCCGCGGCGCGCGCCGAACGCGAGGCCGAGGCTGCCGCGCGCCTCCGCCATCCGGCGTGTCTGCGCACGTACGGGCTCGCGCACGACTCGCGGCACGTCTACATCGCGTACGAGTTCGTGCCGGGCCAGACGTTCCGCGAGACGATGCGCGCGCAGGAGATGGACGACGACACCGCGATCGAGGCGTGCGCACAGGTCTGCGACGGTCTCGCGCACGCGCACGCGGCGGGGATCCTCCACCGCGACGTCAAGCCGTCGAACATCCTCCTCGCCGACGGCCCGCAGGTCTCGGTGCGCGTTCTCGACTTCGGGCTCGCGCTCATGGGCGACGCCGAGACGCTGACCGAGCAGGGAGACGTGCCGGGGACGCTTGCGTACATCTCCCCCGAGCGCCTCGCGGGCGAGCCGGCGACTGCGGCGGCCGACGTCTGGGCTGTCGGCGTCATGCTCTGGGAGGCGCTCGCCGGACGGCATCCGTTCTGGCGCGGATCGATGCTCGAGACGGCACGCGCGATCGAGTCGGGCGCGCGCCCGCTCGGCGAGCTGCGGCCGGGACTGCCGAAGCGACTGCTCCGTCTCGTCGATCGCGCGCTCTCGCAGGATCCGGGGAAGCGGCCGTCGGCGCGCGACCTCGCCGACGAGTTGCGCGACCTCGCCCACGCCGAGAAGAAGGCTCCGACGCGCGCCACCGTCTCCCTGCCGAGCCTCTCGCTGCGCGATCGCGCCGTCACCGCTTCGCTCGGCGCCGTGCTCGCCGGCTGGACGGCCGCGACGATCCCGTTCTTTCCGCACGGCTGGGCGTTCCTCCTCGCAGGCGCCGTCGTGGCCGCGACGCTCGCGCGCGAGCGGGTCGGGATCGTGCTCGCACTCGCGGTGCCGATCTTCCCGATCGGCAACTACTCGGCGGGTGGCGCGCTCCTCTACGCAGCCTTTGCGGCGGCGCTGCTCGTGGCGACGTGGCGCGAGCCGCGCTCGACGCTCCTGTTCGCGCTCGGGCCGCTCCTCGTACCGCTCTCGCTCATCGCACTGTTCCCGCTCGCAACGCTGCGGATCGCGTCGGGCGCCCGCCGCGCGCTCGTGACCGCGCTCGGCGTGCTCACCGCAGCGGTCGTGGCAGCGATCACCGCGAGCGCCCTGCCGATCGTCGGCGAAGCCGCACCGCACGGCGCAGTCCGGCCCGGCGCATCGGGAGTGCTCGGCGTGGCCGGCTCGCTCGTGAGCGCCGCCGCCGCGCATCCGGCTCTCCTCGTCGAGACAGCGATTCTCGCCGCCGTCGCGTACGCCCTCCCGTACGTCGCCGAGAAGGGACTCGGCTGGTGTGTCGGGCTCGGAGCGGCGATGCTCGCGGGGACGATCCTCGCGCTGCCCGCGAGCGCTCCGTTCTCGCTGGCAGCCGCACTCGCCGGCTGTTCCATCGCGGTCGCCGCATTTTCGGCGCTTCGCGTCACGAGCGCGGGGTAAATTCCGGCAGATGCTCCGGGCAATCGAGCAGAGACTGGAGAAGCTCTTCGAGGGAGTCTTCGGCCGTGCCTTCCGGACGAACGTCCAGCCGGTCGAGCTCGCGCGCAAGCTCGCGAAGGAGATGGACGAGAACCGCTCCACCTCGGTGACGCGGATCTACGTGCCGAACGAGTACACGATCTATCTCTCCGGCGCCGACCGTACGCAGTTCGAGGGCTACGAGAACTCGCTCGTCTCGGAGCTCGAGGAGTACCTCACCGAGCACGCCCAGCGCGAGAACTACGCGCTGCTCACGCCGCCGCGCGTCCTCTTCGAGACGGACGACGATCTCGGCGTCGGCGAGTTCGGAATCGCGACGCGGATGGCGCAGCACGGTCGCAGCGGAGACAGCCCCCCCGAAGACAGCGCGGAGCCACCCGAGGACGTCCCCTCCGGCGCGACGATGATCTACAAGCCGCGGACGCAGCCGACCGAGGCGGTGTCGATCGAGGAGCTCCAGGTCGACCGGACCGTCGGCGTCCTCACGTGGGCCGGGCGGCGCCGCATCCTCGACAAGAACCGCGCCGTGCTCGGCCGCTCGCGCGACGCCGACGTCCAGATCGAGGATCCGAACGTCTCACGCCGCCACGCCGAGGTCGTGCAGCAGGGCTCGACGTGGTGGGTCATCGATGTCGGCTCGACGAACGGCGTCGAGGTGGACGGCCGCCGCGTCCAGCGCGCGCGGCTCGACGAGGGCTCGAGCTTCGTGATCGGAGAGACGACGATCACCTTCTCGACCGAGCGGGAATAAGCGAACAATGCTGCTCGCGTCCTCGTCAGTCGGTCCGCTCCTGCTTGCGCTCAAGATCGGGTTCCTCGTGCTGCTGTATCTGTTTGTCTGGCGCGTCATCCGCACAGCCGGGAAGGCGCCGAAGGCGACCGCGGGAGCGAGCGCGAAAGCCGGCAAGGGCGCGGCGGCAGACAGCATGATCCTCACGCCGAGCGCCGCCGCAGCGGCCGGGCTCGGCTCTGCGGCGTCCCGCAAGCGCGGCCCCGTCCACCTCGTCGTGCAGCGCAGCCCGAGCCTCGACGTAGGTTCCGACTTCCCGGTCGGCTCCGCCCCGCTCACGCTTGGCCGCGGCGGCCAGAACGATCTCGTCCTCGACGGGGACGAGTTCGCGTCCTCGCGCCACGCGCGGATCGAGGCGCGCAATGACGGCGTCTGGGTGCAGGACCTCGACTCGACGAACGGCACGTTCCTCAACGGCGCCCGCGTCGTCGGCGCCGAGCGCATGGGCCCGGGCGACGTCCTCCGCGTCGGCGAAACCGACCTCCGCGTCGAGGAGGGCTGAAGTGCCGATCGAGCAATACGCCGTCGCAAGCGACACCGGGCTCAGACGGCGCCGGAACGAGGACAACTACGTCGTCGCACCACCGCTCTTCGCGGTCGCCGACGGAGTGGGCGGCGCGCAAGCCGGCGAGGTGGCGTCGCAGCTCGCCGCCTCCACACTTGAAGCTGGCACCTCGGAGGAGCTCGGCGCACTCGAGCGCGTCGAGGCTCTGATCCAGGAAGCGAACCGCCGCATCTTCGACCGCGCGTCGACCGACCCATCCGCTTCGGGCATGGGCACGACGATGACCGTGGCGCTCGTCGAGGACATGAACGTCGTGATCGGGCACGTCGGCGATTCGCGCGCGTACCTCGTGCGCGGCGACTCGATGGAGCAGCTCACTGAGGATCACTCGCTCGTGAACGAGCTCGTGAAGAGCGGCAAGCTCTCCGAAGCGGAAGCGCAGATCCACCCGCAACGCAACGTCATCATGCGCGTCGTCGGCACCGACCCCGATGTCGACGTCGACGTGTTCACGATCGAGGCGGAGGACGGCGATGTCTTCCTCCTCTGCTCAGACGGCCTCAGCGACATGGTTGAGGACATCGACATTCTCGACCTCGTCGACCGCAACCGCGGCGACCTCGAGAAAGCGGTGCGGGCCCTCGTCCAGTTCGCGAACAAGGAGGGCGGCGAGGACAACATCACCGCCGTCGCCTTCCGCATCGCGGCGGGCTCCGCCGAGCCTGCACTCGAGGACACCGTGACGATGGCGGCGCTGAGCGATGCCGAGGATCCGCGCGAGCCCGACGAGCGCACGCCGGAGTCAGTCGAGGTGCCTCCCGCCGCCGAGACGCCGGCCGTTTCGAGGCGGCGTGTCTGGATCGCACTGTCAGTTCTCGTCCTCGTCGTCATCGCCGCGGCGCTTCTCATCTGGGGGCTGTCGCGCTGAGTCTCAGGAACCGCGAGCTCGTTGCCCTCCTCGTCGTCGGCGTTCTCACCGCGATCGGCTTCGGGAGCGTCTACATCGCGCTCAACTCGGAGATATCGAGCGGCTCGCTCGGCTACGCGGCGTTCTTCTTCGCGCTCTACCTCGTTGCGCACGTCGTCGCGCGGTTCACGGTGCCGCTCGCCGACCCGTACCTCCTCCCGATGGCCGCGCTGCTCACCGCCATCGGCCTGACAGAGATCTACCGTCTGCCCGGCGGACCCACGAGCGCGCTGCGCCAAGCGATCTGGATCGTCATCGGCGTCGGTGTCTTCACGCTGACGCTCGTCGGCCTGCGACGCGACTACCGCGTCCTCGAGCGCTACAAGTACATCTTCGGAGTCATCGCGATCCTGCTCCTGTTCATGCCGCTCGCGCCGGGGATCGGGGAGACGATCAACGGCGCGCGTCTGTGGGTGCACTTCGGCTCGTTCCTCCAGTTCCAGCCAGGCGAGCTCGGGAAGATCGCGCTCATCGTCTTCCTCGCCGCGTACCTCCGTGAGAAGCGTGAGGTGCTCGCGCAGGGACGACTGAAGGACTGGGGGCCGCTGCTCGTGATCTGGGGCGGCGCGATGCTCGTCCTCTTCGCGACGAACGACCTCGGCAGCGCACTCCTCTACTACGGGATCTTCCTCGCGCTCCTCTACATCGCGACCGCGCGGCTCTCGTTCGTCGCCGCGGCGCTCGGGCTCTTCCTCGTCGGTGCGTTCGCCGTCGGGCGCGCGACGCCGCACGTGCAGGAGCGGATCACCGACTGGCTCACACCGTGGTCGACGCACAAGGTGCCGTGCTTCTTCAGCCCGCACCCGGCGCTCCGGCAGGAGTGCGCGAGCTACCAGCTCGTTCAGTCGCTCTACGGAATCGCGCACGGCGGCTGGATCGGGACGGGCCTCGGCCGCGGCATCGTCACGACCGCCGCCGGGACGCAGATCGTCCCCGACCAGAACACCGACTTCATCTACTCGGCGATCGCGCAGGAGATCGGCCTCGTCGGCGCGGCTGGCCTGCTGCTCATCTACATGGCGTTCGTCCTGCGCGGCTTCCAGATCTCGCTCGCCGCGAGCGACGGTTTCTCGAAGCTCCTTGCGGCCGGGCTCAGCTTCGGATTCGCGCTGCAGACGTTCGTCATCGTCGGCGGCATCCTCCGCGTCATCCCGCTGACGGGGATCACACTCCCATTCGTGTCATACGGAGGGTCGAGTGTCGTCTCTAACTTCTTTCTCGTGGCCGGGCTGATGCTCATCTCCAACCGCGCCAATCGCGACCAGGCGGCCGCGAAGTGAACACACAACTTCGGCATCTGGCCGTCTTCGCGACCGTCCTCATCGCGGTGCTCATCGGCGCGACGACGTACTGGCAGTCGTGGGCCGCGGGTGGACTCAACAACAGATCGGGAAACGCGGTGCAGCACGTCGTCCAGCTCGAGCTCGACCGCGGGACGATCTACGCCGCCGACGGAATGCGCCTCGCCTGGAGCGTCCCGCACAAGAAGAACGGGCTGACGACCTACTCCCGCAGGTACACGTCGAACCCCGCGTTTGCGCAGATCGTCCCGGCGCTCGACCAGTCGCTCGGCGACTCGCTCAGCGGAACGAACACGGACCTCACGAACGCGTTCACGCAGGAGCTCAACCGCCTCGGCGGCAAGACGGTCCACGGGAACGACGTCAAGCTGACGCTCAAGCCCTCGGCGCAGGCGCTCGCGGTACAGCTCCTCGCCGGCCGCTGCGGCGCCGTCGTCGCGATGAACCCGAAGACGGGCGCGGTGTACGCGCTCGCCTCGTCCCCGACGTACAACCCGTACCTCGTGCTCAAGACGGGCGGCCAGGCGAAGATCGCGAAGGTCAGCGGCGCCGGCGGCTGCGGTCTCAACTCCGCGGGGCTCGACCGGGCGACGCAGGGCCTCTATCCGCCGGGCTCGACGTTCAAGCTCGTCACCGCGTCTGCCGCGCTCGACTCCGGCAAGTACACGCCCTCCTCGGGCTTTTACGACCCGGGCTACTGCATCGAGTACGGCAAGCACGTCTCCAACGCCGGGAACGCCGACTCGCCCGGCGGTGCCGAGACCTTCGGAAACATCGACTTCTCGTCGGCACTCGCGAACTCCGTGAACTCGGTCTTCTGCACCATCGGAAAGGCGATCGGAGCCGGCAAGATCCTCGAATACGCAAAGCGGTACGGCTTCTACTCTCCCCCGCCGCTCGACACGCCGGCGAACACGATCGCGTCGAGCGGCCTCTGGAACTACAACAAGAAGACGCGCGGGCGCTACCTCTGGTACCCGAAGAATCCGGACAACGGCTCGGTGGATCCGGGTCGCCTTGCGTTCGGCCAGGAACGGATGCTCGTCACCCCGCTCCAGATGGCGCTCGTCGCCTCGACGATCGCGAACAGCGGCGACGAGCCGAGGCCGTACCTCGTGCAGAAGGTCACCGCACCCAACGGGTCGAATGTCAGTACGACGACGCCGAGCACGCTCGCGCATCCGATCAGCGCGAAGACGGCGGCGGAGCTGAAGCAGATGATGCAACTTGTCGTGACACAAGGAACGGCCGCGGGCGTGGGATTCCCGTCGAGCCTCGACGTCGCCGGTAAGACCGGAACCGCGGAGCTCAATCTCGGCAACATCTACGACTCGTGGTTCACCTCCTTCGCGCCCGCGAGCAATCCGAAGGTCGCGGTCGCCGTCATCGTGGAAAAGCAACCGAACGGCTTCGGCGCCACGTACGCGGCTCCGATCGCCAAAGCCATGCTCGAAAACCTCGTGCATAGCTGAGTGGGTCTTTAGGCTTTACACGGTCGTGGCCTCGGGCAATTCACTCATAGACACGCTCTTCGACGAGCGGTACATGATCGTCCGCAAGCTCGGCGCCGGCGGCATGGCCGACGTCTTCCTCGCGGAGGATCAGGAGCTCGGGCGGCGGGTCGCGATCAAGATCCTCAACGACCGCCACGCGAACGACGAGCAATTCATCGAACGGTTCCGCCGCGAGGCGAAGAACGCCGCCGCGCTGAACCATCCGAACATCGTCTCGATCTACGACCGCGGCGAGGCGGAGCACACGTACTACATCGCGATGGAGTTCCTCGACGGGCGCACGCT
>DASXLJ010000041.1:0-15028 GCA_036496305.1 Gaiellaceae bacterium
GCATGCGCCAGAACGTCATCCCCGGCGCGCGCATCGTGATGATGGTCACGAGGAAGTTGAGGGCCGTCATGATCGACGACGCACCTGCCCACTGCACTCCCTGGTTGAAGAAGATCGCGCCGATCGGCTGGTGCGTCGAGCACAGCGTCGCGTAGCCCGTCCAGCCGCACGCGAACGCGCCGCCGGGGACGACGAACGAGAGCAGCATCATCACGCCGGCAATCGGCAGAAGCCAGAAGGACAGCGCGTTGAGGCGCGGGAAGGCCATGTCCGCCGCGCCGAGCATGAGCGGCACGACGAAGTTCGCGAGGCCGGCGAACGCCGGGATGATGAAGAGGAAGATCATGAGCGAGGCGTGTACGGAGAAGAGGCCGTTGTACGTCTGCTCGTTGACGTACTGGATTCCCGGCTTCGCAAGCTCCGCGCGGACGAGCAGCGCGAGCATGCCGCCGATGAGGAAGAAGACGATCGTCGTGCAGAGGTACTGGACGCCGATCACCTTGTGGTCGGTGTTGACTCGGAAGTAGTCCTTCCAGCTCTTGGCGCCGTGCCCCGAGTGGTCTTCGTGCGCTGGCGTCGGCTTGCCGAGGACGTAGTTCGTCCAGTAGTCGAACGCGCCGAGGCCGGCGAGGAAGCCGATGGGCGCAAAGACGAGGGCCGCGACGAGGACGCACGGCTCGGTCAGGAGGAGCGGATACCAGCCGGCGGCGTAGCGCAGGCCGACGACGATGCCGAGCCCGAGCCCGCCGAAGGCGACGAACATCCACGCCGCGCGCACCCACCCCGGACCGAGCAGCAGCTTCCTCACGACTTACCGCCTGCCGACTTCTGCTGTGCGACCCACTTGTCGAAGTCTTGCGGAGACTCGACGATCGCCTGCGTGACCATCGTCGTGTGACCGGCCCCGCAGAGCTCGTTGCACTCGAGCGGATACGTCCCGATCCGGTCGGGCGTCACGACGAGGTTGGTGACCATTCCGGGAACCATGTCTTCCTGTAACCGGAACTCCGGCACGAAGAACGCATGGATCACGTCGAGCGAGCGGAGGTTGAGGACGACGGTGCGGTCCTTCGGCAGAAGGAGCACCGGGCTCGTCGCGTTGTTCGCGTCCGGGTAGCTGAACGTCCACTCGTACTGCTGCGCGGTGACGTTGATGACGAGCGGGTTCGCGCCCTGCGCATCGTTCTTCGACAGGACGATTCCGCAGACGACCGCGATCGCTGTGACGAGGACGAACGGAATCGCCGTCCATCCGATCTCGAGGCCCGTGTGCCCATGGATCGACGGGCCGTCCTCGAGATCGTCGGGCGCGGCCCTGAACTTGACGATGCAATAGATCATCACCGCGGCGACGACCGCAAAGAGCCCGATGCAGATCGCGATGAGAAACCAGAAGGTGAAGTCGATGCGTCCGCCCTGCCGCGAGGCGTCCACGGGGAGCCACGTCGGGATCAGCGCGACCGCCGTGGCTACGGCGGCTGCGACCAATCCAATCCCCAAAAGGGCGACGATAGAGCCCTTGCGCATCCGCCTTGGAGCCTAGACGAACTTCCAACGGTGCGAACCCGTAACCCGCCCTTGTCCGTTGCACTCTCGAACCCGTCAAAGGAGAGTAACCATGGGTCTCGGAGTTGGACTGATCCTCGCAGCGGTGGGCGCGGTGCTCGCCTTTGCGGTGAACACAACCGTTTCCGGCGTGAACATCCACACGATCGGCTGGATCTTGCTGATCGTCGGGATCGTCGGGATTCTGCTTTCGCTCGTCTTCTGGTCTTCGTGGGCGGGCCCGGGCTACTACAGCCGCAGGCGCACCGCGTACGTCGACGAAGGCCCCGCCGGTCCCGGCCAGCCGTACTAGACCTCCGCACGACAGGTCCAAACCAGACACGGCCGGTATCTGATACCGGCCGTGTCTAATAAGGGTCCTGTCCGTCGTCCGGCGCGATTCCTCTGCTTTGCAGCGCTTCTTGCAACCACGCATGTCCCGCAGAGACATGTCCGGTATCTGATACCGGACATGTCCGGAGTGGACGCGCTACGCGATTGGTAGCTCGACGAAGAACGTCGAGCCGGCGTGACCGTCGGAGACGACCCAGATTCGCCCTCCCATCCGCGTAACGAGCTCGCGGGAGATGTAGAGGCCGAGGCCGGTGCCGCCGACGCCGCGCGTGAGGTTCGGGTCGAGGCGGAAGAACTTCTCGAAGATCCGATCCTGCTCGGCCGGCGGAATCCCGAGGCCTTCGTCACTCACGCGGAAACGGACGCGCCCTCCGCTCCGGGACGCCTCGAGCTCGATCGTGCCGCCGTCGGGCGAGTATTTGACCGCGTTGTCGAGAAGGTTCGCGAGCACCTGGCGCAGCTTGTCGGGATCCGCCGCGATCGCCGGGAGGCCGGCCTGCGCGTCGACCTCGAGCCGCAGACCCTCCGGCACGCGCGCTTGCGCGACCTCCGCCACCTCTTCCGCGAGCGCCGCCGCGTCGCACCGCTCGATCTCGACCTGCATCCGGCCCGACTCGAGGCGGCTCGCCCAGAGGATGTCGTTCACGATTCGCGCAAGCCGGTTCGACTCGCTCGAGATCACGTCGAGGAGGCGATCGCGCTGATCCTGCTCGACGGAGACGTCGCGGTGGCGCAGCGTCATCGCGGCGCCGTAGATCGCGGCGAGCGGCGTTCGCAGCTCGTGGGAGACGGTCGCGACAAAGTCGGTCTTCAGCTGCTCGACCGCTCGCTCGTCCGTCACGTCACGGAACGCGTAGACCGTGCCGCCGGGGAAGCGGACGGCCGAGATCGAGAGCCAGCGCTCCTGTCCGTCCACCTCGATGGGCAGCGTCTCGGGCCGCGTCGCGGTCGCGTCCGGCCCCGAAGCGACGGGGATGCGGGAGCTGACCGACGGCCAGTCGTGCAGCAGCTCGGCGATCGGGCGCCCAACCGCGCCGGGCGCGGATCGCCGCAGGCTGAGCGCGGCGGTCGGGTTCCACAGCCGGACGATGCCGAGCTCGTCGACGAGGAAGACGCCGTCGGCGACGTACTCGAGCGCGTCCGCGGCGTGCGCACGCTCCTGCGCCGCCGCGTAGAGCCGGGCGTTGTCGAGCGCGAGGGAGATGCGCCGCGCGAGCTCGGTCGCCATCTCGCGGTCGGACTCGTCGAACGGCCGCTGCGGCTCGACCGTGCCGAGGCTGAGCGCCCCTAGCGTCCGTCCGCGCGCGATGAGCGGCGCGACGATCCCCGACGTGTTCGCGATGCGGCGGATGCTCCGCACGTGCTCTTCGTCGTGCGCCATCTCCGCGCTCGCAGCCTGAAGATCCGGGATGAGCTGCGTCTCGCCGGTGCGGATCGCGACCTGCACGGGGTGCGTCGGGACGGTTGGCGGATACTTCTCCCGTAGCTCCTCGACGAGCTCGGTCAGCTCGGGATCGGCGTGCGCGACGACGACGTGGTGGAGAACGCCGTCGTCGTCGAGGAGGTCGACGACGAGATAGCCGGCGAGCTCCGGCACGGCGAGCGACGCGATCGCGGCGACCGTCTCCTCCCAGCCGAGCGAGGCGACGAGGAGCTCGCTCGCGCGGGCGAGGAAGCGAACCTGTTCCTCGTTGTGCAGCCGGCGTTGCTCAGCGAGGCGCTCGGCCGTGATGTCGCGCGAGACGTTGACGACGAGCTCGACGGAGCCGTCGGGGCCGAATACCGGGTTCGCCCATGCGTCGAGCCAGCGCTCCTCGCCGGTCTTGCGGTCGCGGCGGAGGATGATCCTCGATCCCTCCTCGCCGGAAAAGGCGCGGCGGGACGGCAGCGTGTCGTGGTCGATCGGCTCACCGTCGGCATCGAAGACCTCGAACTGCTCGGCCCACTCCTCGCGTGGCGCGGCGAGAAGCTCCTCGACCGACGCCTTTCCGAACTGGCGCGCGGACGCGTCGTTTGCGTACAGCAGGCGGCCGCTCGTGTCGGCGACGGTGATGCCCTCCTCGACCGTGCGGAGGATCGTCGCCAGCTGTTCGCGCGACTCGTGGAGCTCCTGCTGCGCGCGCGTTCGCTCGGTGACCGACGCGAGATGGTTGGCGACGGTGCGCGCAAGGAGGATCTCGCGCTCGCTCCACGCGTGCGGAGCGTTGCGGTAGAGCATGAACTTGCCGAGCAGCCGGCCGCGGCGGACGAGCGGGACGAACGCGAGCGCCGCGATCCCCTCGTTCCGCAGGACCTCGTCGAGCCACGGCTCGAAGCCCGCGGCCGCCGCGTCCTTGATGAGGATGGGCTGCGGATCGACGTCATCGGGAGCCCACGCGGAATGCCCGTCGGTCGCGGCGCGGTACTCGTCCGAAAGGCCGCGCCAGGCCCGGAAACGCATGACGTTCTCGTCGTCGGAGAGGAGGACGGACGCGCGGTCGGCGCCCGTGGCCTCGAGCAGCGCGTCGAGCGCGACCTCGAGCACCTCGCCGAGCTCGCTCGCTCCCGCCACCGCATCGGCAAGGCGATACACCGCGTCGAGGTCGCGGAGGCGCGAACGCAGCTCCTCCCGCTCGCTCACCTCGCGCGCGGTGCCGAGGATGAAGCGCAGCTCGCCGTCGTCTCCGAGCACCTGCGCGCCGTTGATCTCGAGCCACGCATACGCGCCGTCAGGCCCGCGCAGCCGGACGGTGACCGCGTCGACGTCCGAGCCGGTGTTGAGCTTCTCGCCCGCGGCGGCCGCGACACCGAGATCGTCGGGATGGATCAGATCCTGAATTGCGACGCCCGCCAGATCGGGCGGAGCCCAGCCGATCGACCGCCACGACGGCGACGCGTAGACGATCGCGCCCTCGAGGTCGCAGAGAACGACGAGGTCGTGCGAATGCTCGACGGCAAGCCGGCGGACGGTGTCGTCGATGTTCTCCGCCGCACTCGCGTGCGGATCGATCCCGCTACTCGGCACGTACCCCCCAGATCCGTCCGGCTACGTCGTCGCAGTGTGCACTATCCGGCCGCGCACGGCGAGAAAAATCGGCTAGCTGCGGATCGCGAACTTCTTGGACAGCGGGCCGTAACCGGCCTTCGAATGCGCGCGCAGCGTGCACTTGTACGCGCGACCCGGCACGAGAGACTTCACGACGAGAGGTGAACGCTTGCTCGTCGCGGACACGGTCGTCCCGGTCGACGCCTTGCAGCTGAGCTTGTAGCCGGTCACCTTCTGGCCGCGCGTACGCGACTTCGTGAACGTCACCTTCCCGGTCGTCCCGCTCACGCGGCTCGCCTTCACGTTCGTCGGCGCGCGCGGTGAGACGTGGCCGAGCTTGATCGTGAGATGGCGCCGCGAGAACGTGAGACCCGAGATCTGGACGTCCACCCCGGTGTTCCCCGGCTCGTCGGTGACGGCGAGCGTGCCGCCGCCGGCCCCGATCGACGCGTTGAGCCCGTCGGTCGCAAGCGTCGCCGGGTCGTTGATGCCCCAGTACGTCGCGAGGAACGCCGCCGGAATCCGGAGATAGAAGTCGCCGTGCACGACCGTCGTCCCGTCGCTCTCGTAGTGATGGTCGACGAGCTCGATCTCGAGCTCAGGCCCGCTGTCGCCGTCCACGAGGCTCGGCGGAAGGCTCGTCTCGGCGACGTTCGTGTACATGTTCATGCCGTCGAACGAGTCGGTCAGGGCGGACGAGTAGCCGCTGTAGTTGTAGTCGTCGATCTCACCCTGGAGGATCCACGTGTTGGGCTTCGGCGAGACGGGCGTGCAGGTAGGCCCGCTGGGCGGGAACGTGCAGCCGTTCTGGGACGTGACCGACACGGGCTGGCCGGTGAGCACGACCTGATACTCCCCGCCGCCGAGCGACGAGCGGTCGTACGTCATCGCCGTGCCGAATCCGTCGAGCTCGCGCGGGTTGACGTTCGTCTTGATTGTGATGCTGAACGTCTTGCCGGCCGCGGCGGTCAGGTCGCTGGCGGATACCGCCTCGACATCCCACAGCACGAGCTTGGCGCCGCTCACGGTGGTCGGGATTGCGAAGACGTCGAAGTTCGGGTCGTCCGGCGTCAGCGCCGTGCTGTCGTACGTCGCCGAGACGACGCAGGTCTTGAGGCTCGGATTCACCGAGCACCAGTACGTGCCGGTCTGCGCATGCGCGGCCGCTCCACTCAGCGCCCACGCGCAGAGAGCCAACACCGCGACGACTGAGATTCTCCGCCCCACCGACCACGAAGCTAGCGGGCTATCCGGACGAAGGCAACGGAGAAAGTGGGCCGTGAAGGATTCGAACCTTCGACCTTGGGATTAAGAGTCCCCTGCTCTACCAACTGAGCTAACGGCCCCGAAGCGCGGGCCATTGTAACGTCGCATTCATGAAGGTCCTGACCGTTGTCGGGAATCGCCCACAGTTCATCAAGTCCGGCCCGCTCTCGGCCGCGCTCGCTGCCGCCGGGATCGAGGAGATCGGGCTGCATACGGGGCAGCACTGGGACTCCGAGCTCTCCGACGTCTTCTACGACGAGCTCGGGCTGCCGGAGCCGCGCTACCGGCTCGACCTGCACACCGCCGACGCCGTCGCGATGCGGCCGAAGATCCGCGAAGCGGTCGAGAGCGAGCGGCCCGACTGGACGCTCGTCTTCGGCGATACGAACTCGACGCGCGCGGGAACCGAGGCGTCGGGCGACGCCGGCGTGCCGGTCGCGCACATCGAGGCCGGCCTCCGCAGCGGCGATCTCTCGATGCCGGAGGAGCACAACCGGATCGCGGTGGACGCGGCGGCAGAGCTGCTCCTCTGTCCCGACGAGCGCTCGTGCGCGACGCTGCGGAGCGAGGGCGTCGGCGGGCGAATCGAGATGGTCGGCGACGTGATGGCCGACGCGTGCTTCCGCTTCGCACCGATAGCGCGCGAGCGCTCGACGGTGCTGCGGCGGCACGAGCTCACGCCGAGCGCATACGTCGCGGCGACGATCCACCGCGAGGCGAACGTCCGGCCCGAACGGCTCGGCCGGATCGTCGACGGACTCGGCCGGCTCGCCGAGCGTGTCGTTCTCCCCGCGCATCCGCGCACGCGCGCGACGCTCGGCGACCTCGGCGACCTCCCGCCGAACGTCGAGATCCTCTCCCCGCTCGGCTACCTCGACATGGCGGCGCTCGTGTCCCAGGCGCGCGTGCTCGTCACCGACTCGGGCGGCCTGCAGAAGGAGGCGTACTGGTACGGCGTGCCGTGCGTCACAGCGCGACCATCGACGGAATGGAAAGACACCGTCGAGCTCGGCGCGAACGTCCTCGTCGACGACGACCCGGAGAAGCTCGCGGCGGCAGTCGCGGCCGCGCGGATGCCTGCCGATCTGCCGCCGCTCTACGGGGACGGTCACGCCGCCGAACGGGTCGTCGCTAGCCTTGCCGCCGGATGAGCGAGCCCAATAGTGAGCGCCGTGACGTTGCCGTAATCGGCGCGGGGTACGTCGGGATCCCGCACGCCGCGACGTTCGCGGAGGCGGGTTGCTCCGTCCTCGTCGTCGACGTCGTCCCCGGTCTCGTCGAGCAGCTGAACCGCGGCGAGAGCCACATCGAGGACGTCTCCTCCGAGCGCCTCGCCCCGCTCGTTTCCAGCGGGAAGCTCCGCGCAACGACCGACTACGCCGAGGTCGCCGAGTGCGACGCCGTCGTGATCGCCGTGCCGACGCCGCTCTCGCGCCAGCGCGAGCCCGACCTCTCGATCGTCGAAGCCGCGGCGCGCAGTCTCGCCACGGTGCTGCGGGAGGGCCAGCTCGTCGTGCTCGAGTCGACAACGTGGCCCGGCACGACGCGCGAGCTGCTCCAACCGATCCTCGAGTCGAGCGGCCTGCGCGCCGGCGAGGACTTCCACCTTGCGTTCGCGCCCGAGCGCGTCGACCCGGGCCGCACCGACTGGACGACGAAGACGACACCGAAGGTCGTCGGCGGGATCACGCCGGCGTGCACCGAGCGCGCCGCCGAGCTCTACGAGCGCGCGATCGACACCGTCCACCGCGTCTCGACGCCCGAGGCGGCGGAGCTGACGAAGCTCCTCGAGAACACGTTCCGCGCGGTCAATATCGCGCTCGTCAACGAGCTCGCCGTCCTCTGCGACCGGATGAACATCGACATCTGGGAAGTCGTCGACGCCGCGTCCACGAAGCCGTTCGGCTTCATGCGCTTCAGCCCAGGCCCTGGCCTCGGCGGCCACTGCATCCCCGTCGATCCGTTCTATCTCACGTGGAAAGCGCGCGAGTACGGCTTCCACACGGAGTTCATCGAGCTCGCCGGCAAGGTCAACGAGGAGATGCCGTACTTCTGCCGGTCGCTCATCTCGCAGGCGCTCAACCACGGCGCGCAGAAGGCGATGAAGGGCGCGCGGATCCTCGTACTCGGCGTCGCGTACAAGCCGGACATCGGCGACATGCGCGAGTCGCCGGCGCTGAAGATCATCTCGCTGCTCGAGAACGCCGGCGCCGACGTCTCCTTCCACGACCCGCACGTCGACCGCGTCGACGACCTCAAGTCGGTGCCGTACGAGCCGGACGCGTACGACTGCGTCGTCATCGTCACCGATCACTCCGACTTCGATTACGACGCCCTCGTCGACGAGGCGAAGCTCATCGTCGACCTCCGGAACGCGACCGGCGCGAAGGGCACGGCGGCGGAGAACGTCTTCAAGCTGTGAGCCGCCTCAAGATCGGCCAGGCCGGCCTCGGCTACTGGGGAAAGAACCTCGCGCGGAATTTCGACGAGCTCGCCGAGCTTCGCTGGCTCTGCGACGCGAGCCCCGAAGCGCAGACCGAGTTCGCCGCGCGGTATCCGAACGCGCGCGTCACCGGCGACTTCGCCGAGATGCTCGCCGACCCCGAGGTCGACGCGGTCGTCATCGCCACTCCCGTCCCGACGCACTACGCGCTCGCGAAGCAGGCGCTCGAGGCGGGCAAGCACGTCTTCGTCGAGAAGCCGCCGGCGATGCGCGCCGAGGAGATGGACGAGCTCGTCTCGCTCGCCGAGGAGCGCGACCTCGTGCTCATGCCCGGCCATCTCCTGCTCTACCACCCGGGCGTCATCAAGCTCAAGGAGCTCGTCGACAGCGGCGAGCTCGGCGACGTGCTGTGCGTGTACGGGAACCGGGTCAACCTCGGCATCGTGCGGTCGAACGAGAACGCGCTCTGGTCGCTCGGCGTGCACGACCTCTCGGTGATCCTCCACCTCCTCGACGAGGATCCCGAGCTCGCTACGGCGCAGGGCAGCGCGTCCATCCACCCCGGCGTCGAGGACGTCGTGTTCTGCTTCCTCCGCTTCCCGAGCGGCAAGATCGCGCACATGCACCTCTCGTGGCTCGACCCGCACAAGATGCGCAAGATGACCGTCGTCGGGAGCGAGAAGATGGTCGTCTTCGACGACATGGAGCCGGAGCAGAAGGTGACGGTCTACGAGAAGCGCGTCAAGCCGAACGGCGAGGCCGTCTCCGGCGACAGCTCGACTCCGGAGATCGACATGACCGAGCCGCTCCGCCGCGAGTGCACCTACTTCCTCGAGCTCGTCGCGGGCGAGCACGACCGGATGAAGGTCGCGCGTGACGGCGCCCGCGTCGTTCGTGCGCTCGAGATGCTGACGGAGAATCTCAATGGCTGAGATCCACCCGACCGCGATCGTCTATCCGGGCACGGTGCTCGGTGACGGCGTGAAGGTGCTCGAGCACGCGGTCGTCGGGAAGCAGCCGACGCTGTCGCCGCGCTCGACGGCGAAGCGCGAGCCGCTGCCGCCGGCGGAGATCGGCGCCGGGACGATCGTCTCGACGGGCGCGGTCGTCTTTGCCGGCACGACCGTCGGCGAGCGCGTCATCCTCGGCGACCAGTCGTGCGTGCGCGAGCGCGTCACGGTCGGCGACGACGTCGTCATCGGCCGCGGCTCGCTCGTCGAGAACGACACGACGATCGGAGCGATGACGAAGATCCAGGCCGAGGCGTACATCACGGCGTACTCGACGCTCGAGGAGCACGTCTTCATCGCGCCGTGCGTCGTGACGACGAACGACAACTACATGGGGCGAACCGAGAAGCGCCACGCCGCGATCAAAGGCCCGACGATCCGCCGCGGCGCGCGCATCGGCGGCGGCGCGACCCTCTGTCCCGGCATCGAGATCGGCGAAGAGGCGTTCGTCGGCGCCGGCGCGGTCGTGACGAAGGACGTCGACCCGCGGATGCTCGTCGTCGGGAACCCGGCGCGCGTGTTGCGCGCCGTGGCGGACGACGAGCTGCTCGAGAACCAGTAGCGCCTCAGTGCCCGCAGATCGCCTTGCGGGGAAGGTCGTTCAGCTCCCCGGTCGGCTCCAATTTCGGCCCGCCGCGAGGGAGCGCAACCGGCAATCCGGGCCGCAGGCGGTAGACCTTCGTGCCGAGGATGGTGACCGGCTTGACGTCGGGTAGCGACGCCGCAATCTCGTTACGCGGCCACGCCGTCGTCGCGGGCGCCTCGACGATCACGTCGACATGGTGCGCGAGAAGGAACTTCCGGAAGCCGGCCGCGCCACCCGGCGGCGCACCTCCGGCGAGGCTCGCCCAATCCCCCGCCCACGGGCACTCCGACGGGATGATCGCCTGGCCGATGTGGCCGCCCATCTGGCGGAAGCGGAATCCCGTCTCCGCCTGCCAGAGCATCGACCAGCTCACGCGATCGGCGTACGGCAGCACGAGGGCGACGTCGCCGGGGTGGATGACCTGCTTGTACGCCGACGTCGTGAAGAAGCCGGGCTGCCGCACGTGCGCCGTCCAGAACGCCTGGCTCGGGTTCGGGAGGAAGCACACGATCGCGATCCCGGCGGCGACGAACCGCCACGGTCGCCAGGCCGGCTCCGTGAGCCACAGCGCGACGATGAGAGCAATGAAGAGGATCGCGTACATCGCGAGCCTCACCGGGATCGCCTCGCCGAGCGCGGGCAGATGCTGCACGAGTGACCACACGCCGGTCCCGACGCGCTGCCCCTCGTCCTTCATCACCGGCCCCGCCGCCATCGCGTCGGCGATGAACGCAGCGATGGCGAGCATCCAGACGCCGCGGCGGGCGCGTCCGGGCCGCATCGTCGTCACCGCGATCAGAAGGATGATGAGCAGCGGGATCCCGAGGTAGCCGCCGATCTCGTCGATCCCGCTCGTGAACTTGCTCGTGATCGCTTCGGCCCCGGACGGTCGTAGCCACGTCGTCTGGGTCGGGTAGACGAGGTTCGCGAGGTCGAGGATGTGCTTCGAGGCCTGCGGCCGCACGGGCGGCGCCGAGCCGCCGCCGAAGGCGTGGAAGAGGTACGGCGACACGACCACGGCCACCGCGAGATACGCGAGCAGCGTGTATTGCGCGAGCTGGATGAGCCGCGACGGCACGTCGAGGAAGAACGCCGCGAGCACGAACACGATGGCCGTGAGCACCGCGACGGTCGCGAAGAGCTCCGTCGAGATGCCGAACTGCGCGACGAGAACGACCGCGAGCAGGATCGTGTACCGCCAACGGCTGTCGGCTCCCTCGAAGAAGCGCACCGCAAGCAGGCCGGCGAGCGGGATGAGGCAGACGAAGGACAGGTTGAGGTGCGAGACCGACTGGCTGATGACGTACGGCGAGAAGCCGAACAGGAAGCCGGCCACGAGAGAAGCGGGGACGTCGCGCGTCAGGCGGCGCGCGAGGAGAAACGTCGTCCAGGCCGCGAGCGGCGGCGCGGCGAGCGCGGCCATGTTGTACGAGAAGACGGCCCCGAACATCGCAGTGACCGGCGACAACGCGAGAGCGAGCGTCGGTGAGGAGGTGACCCACGAGAGATCCACCCCGTGCGGCGCCCAGACGACGTTCGCGACGAACGGGTCGTGCCCGTGCACGATCGCGTGCGGCCACCAGTAGAACGACCACATGAGGATCGTCTTGTCGCGATCGGCGTCGCCGAGCACGCGCGTCGTCGGGTGCGCGAGCATCCCGCGGCCGATCCAGATCGCGGCGAAGACGCCGTAGCCGACGAGCGGAGCGACGGTCTGAACCCACGGGCGGGCGGCGACCCAGGTCCGCACGTCCTGTGTCCACTCCGACCGCTCCGTCATCCGGGCGACGGTAGCCGCTCTGCCTGTCGGCTAGCTGCCGCTGGAGACCGTGATGCGGATGTAGGCCGCCGCGGCCGTCGACGTGGCGAGGCGGTACTCGGTCGTCGCGGTCGGTGTGACGTCGATGCTGATCGCGTGCGTGGCCGGGTCGGGCGTGACCGAGTCGAGATCCATCCACGAACCGCCCGACGGCCGCGCCTGCAGAAGGACGTGCTTCTCGCCGCGCACCGTGCCGGTGAGCGTTACCGTCGTTCTCGGCTTCACGGCGACGTTCGGCGACGGCGGCAGGAGCGAGAGAACGCCAACGCTGAACCACGTCGAGCGGAGAGCGAGCGCGCCGGCGACCGTGCCTCCGGCGATCGCCTTTGGACTGTGAGCTCCATGCGCGAGCGTCGTGACCTCGAGCTGGGCGACGCGCTTCGACCCGTTGCGCTTGACCGTCGCGTCGACCGGCTTGCCGGAAAGCTTGAGCGCCGCGGCGAGCGCCTTGCCGGTGACAGGGATCGGACCCCAGTTGTGCCACGGCGAGACCGTGTCGTACGGATCCTTGACCGAGACGAGGTACGGCGCTCCACCGCCCCAGGCGTCGGTGGCCGACTGCGTCCGGCCACCGGTGCTCGACGAGTAGACCGTCGTCGCGACCTTGCCGTCGTACGTCAGGACCTGGCCCTTCGTCGCGTCGACGGCGGCCGTGCCCTGCGGCGTCTCGCCCGCGACGCCGAGGTACGACTGGGACGTGACGAGAACGTCGTAGGCCGCGCCGGTCTTCCGACCTGCGAGTGCGTACGACCGCGACGCGACCGCCTGCGCGTCGAGCGCGTCGGGCAGCCAGCTCGCCGGCATCTCGGCCGTGACGTTCCCGTCGAGGTACTGCTGCAGGCTGACGACGTTGACCGCGCGAAGCCTCCCGCTCACGAGACTGACGACGAACTTGCCGCGGTACGCGGTACCCGAAAGACTGAGAACCGACCCCCGAGCCGGGGAGAACGTCGCCGGATACGTCGTCGACCCCGCGGTGAACGACGAGCTGCCCGCCGGCACCGAGTCGGTCTTGCCCTTGCCGTCCACGAGCGTGTAGGGCTTGTCGGAGGAAATGCTCAGACGCTTCTTCCCGTCGGCGAGGAGCACGCGGATCTTCCGAACCGTCGTCTGCGTGAGCGCCGTGCCCGGGTAGTCCGCCGCGAGGATCTCCTCGTACGAGACGCCGTGCAGCGCGTAGCCCTGCGCTCCCCACTGCCCCATCCCGACGCCATGGCCGAACCCGTGGCCGGTGATGAGGAACAAGGCGCCCGAGCCGTGCGGCGCGACGTACCGCTTCGCCGGGCGCGCGGCATGCGTCGCCGGCACCGTCAGAACGACGGCGACAAGCAGTGCAAGGGGAAGGATCAGCCGCCGCATCACAGCCAGTATCGGCCCGGGTTTCGCCACTTGGGAGGCGTTCCCTCGATCTTTGCAGGACTTTTACGGCTTCCGTCCGGCGACCCTGTAAACTGCCTCCAGCTTTTGAGGCGACGCAGCCTCGGCACCGCGAACAGTGTTGATTTCAACACCGTGCGGCCGCCGAGGCTTTTTGCATTTCTGGACTCAATTCAAGGAGGAAGGGATGGCATACGTGGAGAGCAAGAACCGGGCGACGTCCGATCCGGCCAAGCGGAAGGAAGTGCTCGACGAGATCGCCGCGCGGGGCATCGACGACGTGCTCCTGTGGTTCACCGATCTCGAGGGGCATCTCAAGAGCTTCTCGATCTCGGTCAGCGAGTGCGAAGGCGCGCTCGACGACGGGATGGGCTTCGACGGCTCGTCGATCACCGGCTTCAACGCGATCGAGGAGTCGGACATGGTCGCGATCCCCGATCCCGAGACGTTCCGCGTGCTGCCCGACGGCAAGACGGGCCGCATGATCTGCGACGTCGTCACGCCCGACGGCGAGCCGTACGCCGGCGACCCGCGCTACGTCCTCCGCCGCGCGCTCGACCGGATGGAGGCGATGGGCTTCGACACGTTCAACGTCGGCCCCGAGGCGGAGTACTTCCTCTTCAAGGACGAGCACGGGACGGAGACGCTCGACGAGGGCGGCTACTTCGCGCAGACGACGATGGACGCCGCGACCGGCGTGCGCCGCGACACGATCCGCGCGCTCGAGTCGATGGGGATTCCGGTCGAGTACCACCACCACGAGGTCGGCCCGTCGCAGCACGAGATCGACATCCGCTACACGAACGCGCTCGACATGGCCGACTTCATGCTCACGTACCGGCTCGTCGTGAAGGAGGTCGCGAAGCAGCACGGCTACCACGCGACGTTCATGCCGAAGCCGCTGTTCGGCGAGAACGGCTCGGGCATGCACGTGCACATGTCGCTCTTCACCGACGGGCACAACACGTTCTTCGACGGGGACGACAAGTGGCACCTGTCCGACACGGCGAAGGCGTTCATCGCCGGCCAGTTGCGCCATGCGCGCGAGATGTCGGCCGTGTTCGCGCAGTGGGTCAACTCGTACAAGCGGCTCGTGCCGGGCTACGAGGCGCCGGTCTACCTCGCGTGGTCGCTGCGCAATCGCTCCGCGCTCGTCCGGATCCCGCTGTACAAGCCGGGCTCCGAGCAGGCGACGCGCGCCGAGATCCGCTGCCCCGATCCGGCCTGCAACCCGTACCTCACCTTCGCGGCTCTGTTGCACGCGGGGCTCGAGGGGATCGAGAAGGGCTACGAGCTGCCAGATCCGATGGAGACAAACCTCTACCACCTCACGCCGGAGCAGCGGCGCGAGCGCGGCATCGTCTCGCTCCCGGAGACCCTCGGCGAGGCAACCGACGAGCTCTCGCAGTCGGAGCTGATGAAGAAGGCGCTCGGCCCGCACATCTTCGACCGCTACGTCGAGCTGAAGCGGAAGGAGTGGGACGAGTACCGGATCCAGCTCACGCAATGGGAGCTCGACCGCTACCTGGCCGTCCTGTAAAGGCGTAAGCTTGCGGTACCCCAGCGCGGCTTTTGACCCAGCCGCGCTGCTGGCGGCGGATTG
>DASXLJ010000042.1:0-2008 GCA_036496305.1 Gaiellaceae bacterium
TCACGAGGTGGCGCGCGACGGCCGCCGGGCTGACGCGGAGATCGGCGACGTGGACGCCCGTCGACGAGATCCCGGAGATCATCGCCCGCTTGATCATCCGGCACGCAGCATCTCCCTCTCGGCTGGCGACGACGCGCGCACCCTTCTTCAGCGCGGTGCCGAGCGCGGCGGCGAGCCGCACTGCGACATCCGGTGTCAGGTCGACGTTCACCATCCCCGCGACCCCGGACTTGCCGAAGACGCGCGTCGAGCCGCGCGACTCCCAGATGAGGCTCTCGTGCAGCGTGGAGCCGGTCTCGACCTCCTTGAAGGGATAGATCCGGACGCCGGGCAGGATCACGCTCTCGGCTCCGACGGTGACCTCATCGCCGATTGCGGCGCCCTCGTGCACGCGCACATGTGCGCGCAGATCGCAGCTCCGGCCGAGAATCGCCCCCACGACATCGCTGCTGCGGCCGACATAGGTGGACGTGTCGACGATCGAGCGCACGACGCGGCCGCGCTCGCGGACCGTGACGCTGCTCGAGAGCACCGTGTAAGGGCCGACGTGCGCGCCGCGCGCGATCCGGCAGTAGTTGCCGAGATACGTGGGCCCCTCGATCGCGTCGAGGTCGTCGAGGTCCACCCCGTCCCCCAGCCAGACGTTGCCGCGGATGCGGATCCCGTCGATCTCGAGCCGCACGCTCTCGTCGAGGGCGTCGAAGTTCGCCTGCCGGTACTGCTCGAGGTTCCCGATGTCCTGCCAGTAGCCGTCGAAGACGTGGCCGTAGATCGGCCGGCCCATCTCGAGCAGCAGCGGGAAGAGCTCCTTGGAGAAGTCGTACGGCCGGTCCTGCGGGATGTGCTTCAGCACCTCCGGCTCGAGCACGTAGATGCCGGTGTTGATCGTGTCGGAGAAGACCTGGCCCCACGACGGCTTCTCGAGGAAGCGTTCGACGCGCCCGTCCTCGTCGGTGACGACGATCCCGAACTCGAGCGGGTTCTCGACCGACTTGAGCCCGATCGTCACCGAGGCGCCCTGCTCACGGTGCGCCTCGACGAGACCGGCCAGGTCGACGTCACAGAGGGCGTCGCCGGAGATGACGAGGAACGTGTCGCCGAGCCTCCCCGCGGCACGCTTGACCGAGCCGGCCGTGCCGAGCGGCGACTCCTCCACCGAGTAGCCGATGTCGACGCCGAGCGTCTCACCGTTGCCGAAATAGCTCCTGATCGCCTGGGGCAGGAAGGCGACGGTGACGATGACATCCTCGAAGCCGTGCCGCTTGAGGAGCTCGACGATGTGCTCCATGCACGGCTTGCCGACGATCGGCACCATCGGCTTCGGCTGGTTCGAGGTGAGGGGCCGCAGCCGCGTTCCCTCTCCCCCGGCCATGACGACTGCTTTCATCGGCGCAGTTTTTTCCGGGCTGCCCAGACGTACAACGCGCCTGCGACGAGGGCGAGCGCGATGCCGATCCAGAAGAGGACGAGCGGCCACTGCGTCGAGGGGTTCGTGACGATGCGGAAGGCGATCGCGGCGTAGAGGATCCAGGTGGCCGCCTTGCCGACGAGGTTGACCTCGACGTCGAGCCCGCCGCGCGGCGCGAGGAAGGCAGACCCGGCGAGCAGCAGGACGTCGCGGCCGACGATCACGATCAGCCCCGCCCACGGCAGCCGGTCGTAGTAGACGAGCAGGATCACGGCCGCGTCGATCATCAGCCGGTCGGCGAGCGGGTCGGCGATCTTGCCGAAGCGCGACTCGACGTGCCAGCGGCGCGCGAGAAAGCCGTCCACCTGGTCGCTGATCCCGGCGATGCCGAAGACAATGCCGGCAGGCCAGCTCGGGTTGTGGCCGGCGCGCACCATGAGCACGACGAAGATCGGTATCAGTGCGAGACGCCCGATCGTCAGCGCATTCGGGATCTGCGCGAGCGAAGCCGGAACCGCGGGAGCCTGAGCCTCCATGTGGAAAGGATACGGGCGTGCAGCAGCGGCCTCGGATCCCCGGCTTCGTGAACGCGCACTGCCA
>DASXLJ010000043.1:0-40323 GCA_036496305.1 Gaiellaceae bacterium
CACGGTTTCGAGCGTCGTCGTCTTGCCGGAGCCGTTCGCGCCGACGAGGCCGACGTGCTCGCCGCGCTCGACCGCGAACGTGGCGTCCGTCAGCAGGTGCTTGTCGCCGGCGGCGACGCCGAGGCCGTTCGCCTCGACGACCGTCCGCCCGCTGCGGGGAGGTTTGAGGAAGTCGAAGCCGAGCGAGCGGCTCTTGCGGCTGAGCAGCTCGAGCTCGTCGCGCGCGTCCGAGCGCTCGGTCTCGAGGCGCTTGATCTGCGTCAGCTTGGCCTGCGCCTGCTTGGCCTTGCTCTTCTTGTAACGGAAACGATCGACGAAGCGCTGCAAGCGGTCGATGTCCTCCTGCGCGCGCGCGACCTCCTTCTCCGCGTGCATCGCGCGCTGCGCCTTCTCGAGCCGCCAGGCGTGCCACGGGCCCGGGAAGAAGGTGCTGCGGCCCGCAACGACCTCGAGCGTCGCCGTCGTCACGGCCTCGAGGAACCAGCGGTCGTGCGCGACGAGGATGACGGCGGCGTCGAGCGAGTTGAGCTCGCGCTCGAGCCACTCGAGGTTCGCGACGTCGAGGTGGTTCGTCGGCTCGTCGAGGAGGAGCAGATCCGGGTCGCCGCCGAGTGCGCGGGCGAGCGAGGCGCGCGTGAGCTCTCCGCCCGAGAACGTCCGCAGCTGGCGGTCGAGATCGTCTTCGGCGAACCCGAGCCCGCGGAGGACCGACGCGGCGTGGTCGCGCCAGCCGTAGCCGCCCGCGTGCTCGAGCCGCGCCTGCGCCTCGGCGTAGCGGTTGAGCGTCGCCTGGTCGTGCGCGCCGCCCGCCATCGCCTGCTCGAGCCGCGTGAGCTCCTCCTCGGTCGCGACGAGGTCGCGCGCGCCGGAGAGGACGTACTCGCGCAGCGACATGTTCTGCTCGAGCGGCGGCCGCTGGTCGTGCAGCGCGACGCGCGTCCCTTTCTGGAACGCGAGCTCGCCGCCGTGCTTCTCCGTCTCGCCGGCGAGGATTCGCAGCAGCGTCGTCTTCCCCGCGCCGTTCGGCCCGGAGAGCGCAACGCGGTCACGCCGCTCGACGGAGAACGAGACCCCGTCGAAGAGGACGTTGCCCGCGATCTCCTTGCGGAGGTTCGATGCGATGACGACTGCCATTTCACTTCCAGAGTAGATTCGACCGATGCGCGTCGTTCTTCGTTCCACGCCTCATTCCGCGGATAGCGACACGCTCGAGTTCTACGACGGCCGCTGGGAGGGAGATTCGTTCTTCATCTGCACGGCCGCGGTCACGGTCGGCGAAGAGCACCAATCCGTTGAGGTGTTCGCTCACGAACACGTCGCGGGAGACCTCGTCGGCTTCTTCGACGACATGGCTACGTATCGACGCGGATGGACGGGCGTCATGCGCTGGGAACCTCTGGAACCGAGCATCGGGCTAGAGGTACGGAACCCCGACGGGCTCGAAGCGACGTTCGCTGTCGCCATCACGCGCCCGCCGGAGTACGACGTCGACCCTGTCGGCTCCTTGGCGGTGCGAGCCGACGAGCTCCCCCGCGGCGCCGAAGCGATGCGCAAGTTCACGGGACTGTCGGAGGGACGCCGCTCCATCGTCTGGGGACGCCCGCGCGGGTGGGAGCCGATCGGCCGACTGGGGCGGCGACACGCACGGCCGACTGCACCGGCGATATGGCGCCGCGCTCTCCTTCGCCGAGTTCTCCGCGGCCTGGCTCCTGCTCACCGTTGCCGCGCATTTCGGACACGCCGACGGACGCGGCCCGTACCCGTGGAATACAGCCGTGATCCTCGGTCTCGTGTGCGCGTGCGTCTGCGCGGCGCTTGCGCGCCTGATCTAGCCGACGAGCTTGCGCGCTGCGGCCTCGATGCCCGCGGCGTCGATGCCGGCCTCGGCGAGCAGTTCCGCCGGCTTGCCGGAGTGCGGCATCTCGTGCACGGCGAGCTGGACGACCCGAGGCCGGTGCTCTGCGTCGCCAAGCGCCGTGAGCACAGCCTCGCCGATGCCGCCTTCGATCCAGTGATCCTCGACCGTCACGATCGGGGATGTGATCGACCGGAGCGTGTCGGCGTCGATCGGCTTGATCGAGTAGAGATCGACAACGCGCGCCTCGATCCCGTCTTTCGCGAGCGCGTCTGCGGCCTTGAGCGCCTCGGGCACCGTGATTCCGGCGCCGACGAGCGCGACGTCGGCGCCGTCGCGCAGCGTGCGGGAGCCGCCGATCGGGAACTCCTCGTCCGGGCCGTAGATCACGGTCGTCGCCGGGCGCAGCGTGCGCAGGTACGAGATCCCCTCGAGATCCGCCATCGCAACGACGAGCTTCGCGGTCTGGTTCGCGTCGCACGGATGGAGCACCGTCGAGCCGTGGATCGCGCGGATCGAGGCGATGTCCTCGAGCGCCATCTGCGACGGCCCGTCCTCGCCGATCGAGATGCCCGCGTGCGAGCCGCACAGGCAGTAGCTCGCGCGGCTGATCGCCGACATGCGGACGAAGTCGTACGCGCGGGAGAGGAACGCGGCGAACGTCGACGCGAACGGACGCCAGCCGAGCGCCTGCATCCCGACCGCGGTCGCGACCATCTGCTGCTCGGCGATGTACATCTCGAAGTAGCGGTCGGGAATCGCGTCGCGGAACTCCTCGGCGAACGTCGAGTTGGAGACCTCGCCGTCGAGCGCCACGACGTCGCCGCGCGCCTTGCCGAGCGCGGCGAGCGCGTCGCCGTACGCCTTGCGCGTCGCGACCTCCTCCCCGAGCTCGTAGCGCGGCAGCTCGAGCGGCACGACCGGAAATTCGTGCTTCGCGGCGCCGGTCTCGGGCTTCGCGACGTCGATCTTCAGGTTGCGGACGCCGCCGAGTGTCGCGATCACCTCGTCGGAGTGGTCGAGCGCCTTGCCGTGGAATCCGTTCTTGTCCTCGACCTCGGGATCGCCCTTGCCCTTGATCGTCTTCGCGACGATGACGACGGGCTGGCCGGTGATGTCGGTCGCCTCGGCGTAGGCGCGGTCGATCGCCTCGACGTCGTGGCCGTCGATCTCGATCGCGTGGCAGCCGAAGGCGCGCGCGCGATCGGCGTACGAGTCGAGATCCCAGCCGTGCATCGTCTCGCCGCGCTGGCCGAGGCGATTGACGTCGATGATCGCGACGAGGTTGTCGAGCTCGAAGTGCGCCGCGTGCTCGAGCGCCTCCCACTGAGAGCCTTCGGCGATCTCGCTGTCGCCGCAAAGCGTCCAGACACGAAACGGCAGCCGATCGAGCCGCTTGCCGGCGAGCGCCATGCCGACCGCGTACGGCAGTCCCTGGCCGAGCGATCCGGTCGCGACGTCGACCCACGGGATGCGCGGCGTCGGGTGCCCCTCGAAGATCGAGTCGAACTGCCGGTACGTGAGGAGCTCCTCCGTCGTGATCGCGCCGGCGGCGCGGAACATCGCGTAGAGGAGCGTCGACGCGTGGCCCTTCGAGAAGACGAGCCGGTCGTTGTGCGGATCCTTCGGGTTGTCGAAGTCGTAGCGGAGGTACTTCGCGAGGAGCACCGCCATGAGGTCGGCGGCGGACATGCCCGAGGTCGGATGACCGGAGCCAGCCTTCGCCGCGGGGCGGATCGCGTCGACCCGGAGCTGCTGCCCCAGCTCGCGCCAGAGCTCGACGTCGTTCGCGGCCACGAGGCGATTCTAGGGTGGCGGAGCCCGGCGACGCGCCACCTCCGCAGCCGGTACGGTCCAAACCGTGAACGTCGCCGTCGCCTTCGACCACCGCGGCGTCCATCTCCGCGACCGGATCCTCCAGACGCTCCAGCAGGAGGGCCACATGGTCATCGACCTCGGGACGGACACCGACGCGATCCGTATCGACTACCCCGACAAGGCGGCGGAGCTTGGTCACGCAATCACAGATGGCAGAGCCGACCGCGGCGTCCTCGTCTGCGGCTCCGGCGTCGGCGCCTCGATCGCGGCGAGCAAGATCGCCGGGATCCGCGCCGCCATTTGCCACGACGTCTACTCCGCCCACCAGGGCGTCGAGCACGACGACATGAACGTCCTCTGCCTCGGCTCCGAGGTGATCGGCCCGAGCCTCGCGTCCGACCTCGTAACCGCGTTCCTCGCCGCGAAGTTCGACGGAGGAGAGCGCTACGTCGCCAGACTGGTGAAGGTTGCAGAGATGGAGAAAGGGATGCTCAATGCCCCAAAATGAAATGACACAGTCGAGACTTCACGAAGTGACCGAACATGGGCAATCGGTCTGGTTCGACACCCTGTCGCGCGACCTCGTCTCGAGCGGCGAGCTGGCGCGGATGATGAAAGCGGACGCCGTCACCGGCGTGACCTCGAACCCGACGATCTTCCAGAAGGCGCTCTCGCAGGGGAACGCCTACGACACGCAGCTAAAGGAGCTCCTCGCCGAGACCGACGACGCGACGGAGATCTTCTTCCGGCTCGCGCTCGACGACATCCGCGACGCGTGCGACGTGCTCGCTCCCGTGCACGAGCGCTCGCCGTGGGACGGCTACGTCTCGATGGAGGTGCTGCCCGGCCTCGCCTACGACACCGAGAAGACGTTCAAGCAGGCGCGCTGGATCGCGACCGAGGTCAAGCGGCCGAACCTCTTCGTGAAGATCCCCGCGACGGAGCCCGGCCTGCCGGCAATCGAGGACTCGATCGCCGAAGGCACCTCGATCAACATCACGCTGATTTTCTCCCTCGAGCGCTACAAGGCTGTCGTCGAGGCGTACCTCCGCGGGCTCGAGCGGCTGATCGAGAACGGCGGCGACCCGTCCAAGGTCAGCTCGGTCGCGTCGTTCTTCGTCTCGCGCGTCGACACCGAGGCCGACAAGCGCCTCGAAGCGGTCGGCAACAAGGAGCTCCAGGGCAAGCTCGCGATCGCGAACGCGAAGCTCGCGTACCAGCACTTCCTCGAGACGTTCCAGGGCGAGCGCTGGGAGAACCTCAGGAGCAAGGGCGCGCGGCCGCAAGGCCCGCTGTGGGCGTCGACATCGACGAAGAATCCCGCGTATCGCGACGTGATGTACGTCGAGGAGCTCATCGGCCCCGACACCGTGAACACGATGCCGCTCGAGACGATCGAGGCGTTCCAGGATCACGGCGAGGTGCGCGGCGACACGATCACCGAGAACGTCGACGCGGCGCACCAGGTCTTCGCCGACCTCGCGGCCGCGGGCGTCGACTACGACGACGTCGTGCTCACGCTCGAGAAGGAAGGCGTGCAGAAGTTCTCCGACTCCTTCGACGAGATCCTCGAAGGCATCGCCGAGAAGCGCAAGGCGATCGCCGCCTAGCTCGTGGCTACGGATCGTCTCATCGAGCGGATTTGGGAGCGCGACGCCACCGTCTGGACCGGCAAGGACGAAGGTCAGTGGCTCGGCTGGCTCGACGAGCCGCTCCACGTCGAGGAGCTGCTCGACGCGATCTCGCGGTTCGCCGACTCGCTGCGCGACGCGGTCGACGACGTCGTCCTGTTCGGGATGGGCGGCTCGTCGCTCGCGCCCGAGGTGCTGCGCCAGACGTTCGACGTCGACTCGTTCCACGTCCTCGACACGACCCATCCGAAGGCGATCCGCCGGCTCGAGGAGTCGATCGACTTGCAGCGGACGTGCTTCGTCGCGTCGTCGAAGTCCGGCTCGACGCTCGAGACGCGCTCGCATCTCGAGTATTTCTGGGAGAAGAGCGGCCAGAACGCGGCGCTCTTCGCGGCGGTCACCGACCCGGGCTCCGACCTCGAGAAGCTCGCGCGCGAGCGCAACTTCGGCGCCGTCTTCGCCGGCGAGCCGTCCATCGGCGGGCGCTACTCCGCGCTCTCGCCGTTCGGGATCGTCCCCGCCGTGCTGATGGGCATCGACGCAAAGCAGCTGCTCGAGCGCGCGCAACAGATGCGCGAGGCGTGCCGCTCGGGCGACGGCAACCCCGGGTACGAGCTCGGCGCGGCGTTCGGCGAGGGCTGGAAGGAAGGCCGCGACAAGATCTGTATCGCCGAGACTCCGGGCGAGTTCGGGCTCTGGGCCGAGCAGCTCATCGCCGAGTCGACGGGGAAGCTCGGGAAAGGTCTCATCCCCGCGCCCGGCGAGTCCCCCGACGGCAAGGATCGCCAGGCCGCGACGCCCGAGATCCCCGACCCGTTCGCGCTCGGCGCCGAGTTCTTCCGCTGGGAGTTCGCGATCGCCGTCGCGGGCGCCTACCTCGAGATCAACCCGTTCGACCAGCCCGACGTCCAGGCGGCGAAGGACAAGACGAACGAGGTGCTCGCGACCGGCGAGGAGCCGAAGATCGAGCCGGTCAGCTCGATCGACGAACTGCTCGCGCAGAAGCAGGAGGGCGACTACGTCTGCGTGCAGGCGTTCGTCGACCCGGCGACCGACCTCACGCCGCTCGTCGACCGGCTGCGCTCCGAGAGCGGCTGCGTCGTCACCCACGGCTACGGCCCGCGCTTCCTCCACTCGACCGGCCAGCTGCACAAGGGCGGACCGAACACCGGCCTCTTCGTCCAGGTCTACGACGACCCGGGCGAGGAGCTGCCGATCCCCGGCAAGCCGTTCGGCTTCCGCCGCTTCATCCAGGCGCAGACGTTCGGTGACCTCGAGTTCCTGAAGGAACGCGGCCGCCGCGTCGCGCGCATCCACGCGGAGGACATCTAGCGATGCAGCTGGGAATGGTCGGCCTCGGCAGGATGGGCGCGAACATGACCGAGCGCCTGCGCGCCGCGGGCCACGACCTCAAGACCTTCGACCCGAACGTCGAGGGCACCGCGAAGTCGCTCGAGGAGCTCGTCGGGCAGCTCGACGCGCCGCGCTCCGTCTGGCTCATGGTGCCGGCGGGGATCGTCGACTCCGTCGTCGGCGAGCTCGCGCCGCACCTCTCGGAGGGCGACACGATCGTCGACGGCGGCAACTCGTACTACGTCGACGACCTCCGCCGCCAGGCCGAGCTCCGCGAGAGGAAGATCCACTACGTCGACGCCGGAGTGAGCGGCGGCGTATGGGGACGCGAGCGCGGCTACTGCCTTATGGTCGGCGGAGACGACGAAGCGGTCGAGCGGCTTGTCCCCGTCCTCGAAGCGCTCGCGCCCGGCCCGGGCGAGGCCCCGCGCACGCCCGGCCGTACCGGCGACCACGCGCCGGAGGAGCAGGGCTGGCTCCACTGCGGCCCGACCGGCGCGGGCCACTTCGTGAAGATGGTGCACAACGGGATCGAGTACGGCCTCATGCAGGCGTACGCCGAGGGACTCAACGTTCTCAAGCACGCGAACATCGGCCTGCAGAAGCAGGAGTCGGACGCCGAGACGACGCCGCTCCGCGATCCCGACCACTACAAGTACGAGATCGACATCGCCGCGGTCGCCGAGCTCTGGCGGCGCGGCTCGGTCGTCTCCTCGTGGCTTCTCGACCTCACCGCGCAGGCGCTACACGACTCGCCGGACCTCGACACGTACGCCGGCCACGTGAGCGACTCGGGCGAAGGTCGCTGGACGGTTCAGGCGGCGGTCGAGGAAGGAGTCCCTGCGCCGGTGCTCGCCGCGTCGCTCTTCAACCGCTTCGCGTCGCGCGGCGAGGCCGACTGGGGCGACCGCGTGCTCTCCGCGATGCGCCACGCGTTCGGCGGGCACCTCGAGAAGAGCCCCGAGGAATAGCCGGCGTGGCCAGCACGACCCTCCCTAGTAACAAAGTGTTACAAGCTCGGACAGCGCCGGGTTCCGCAGGACCAAGCCGTCAGAACCATGGCAAGTAACAAAGTGTTACAAGGAAAGACAGGTCCGGATCAGGCGGAGAACCCGCTCTCGGACGGGCTCTCGCTCCGGCGGACGCCCGACCCGTGCGTCCTCGTCGTCTTCGGCGCATCCGGCGATCTCGCGCACAAGAAGATCATGCCGGCGCTCTACGCGCTCGCTGTCCGCCGGCTACTGCCCGAGCGCTACGCCATCGTCGGCGTCGCGCGCACCGACGGCACTGACGACGAGTACCGCACCGACATGGAGAACGCCGTCAAAGAGCACGCGCGCGACCCGTTCAACCAGGAGGTCTGGGACGAGCTCGCGGCGCGACTCCACTGGATCACGACCGACTTCGCGGATGAAGGCGGCGAGGACAAGCTCCTCGCGGTCGTCGACAACCTCGACTCCGAGCACGACCTCGGCGGCAACTGCATGTACTACCTCGCCGTCCCGCCGCCGGCGTTCCCCACGATCGTCGACGCACTCGGCAAGCGGAAGGACGACCGCGGCTGGACACGCGTCGTCGTCGAGAAGCCGTTCGGCCACGACCTCGCATCGGCGCAAGAGCTCACGGCAAAGCTCCGCGAGTACTTCGAGGAGAGCGAGATCTTCCGGATCGACCATTACCTCGGCAAGGAGACCGTCCAAAACATGCTCGCGCTGCGCTTCGCGAACGGCATCTTCGAGCCGATCTGGAACCGCCAATTCGTCGACCACGTCCAGATCACGGTGGCGGAGTCGATCGGGATCGAAGCGCGCGCCGGCTACTACGAGAACGCGGGCGCGATCCGCGACATCTTCCAGAACCACCTCCTGCAGCTGCTTGCGCTCACGGCGATGGAACCACCGATCGACTTCACGTCCGAGAACGTCCACAACGAGAAGGTCAAGGTGCTGCGCGCACTGCACACGCCCGGCCCGAAGTCGGTCGTGCGCGGGCAGTACGGCAAGGGCTTCATCGAGGGCGAGGAGGTCGTTGCGTACCGCGACGAGGAGGGCGTCGCGCCTGACTCGATGACCGAGACGTTCGTCGCGGCGAAGCTCTACGTCGACAACTGGCGCTGGGCCGACACGCCGTTCTACGTCCGCATGGGCAAGCGGCTCGCGCGGCGCGAGACGACGATCGCGATCCAGTTCAAGCGCGCGCCGCATCCGCCGTTCGAGGAGACCGCGGGGGCGGGGCTGCGCCCGAACGTCCTGCTCATCCACGTCCAGCCGGACGAGGGCGTCTCGCTCGCGATCGGAGCGAAAGTCCCCGGCCAAGGCATGACGATTCAGACCGTGCACATGGATTTCCTCTACGGCGGCACGTTCCGGACCGGGATGCCCGAGGCGTACGAGCGGCTGATCCTCGACGCGATGCTCGGCGACTCGACGCTGTTCACGCGCACCGACGAGGTGGACGAGCAGTGGATGCTCGTCGATGCGATCGTCGCCGGCTGGGAGCGCGACCGGCCGGCGTTCCCCAATTACGCCGCGGGCTCGTGGGGGCCTCCCGGCTCGGATGACTTGCTCCATCGGGACGGACGCTCGTGGCGGCGCCATTGACGGCGGGGGCACTAGCGCCGTGGCACGCCGAAGGCGTCCGCCTCGCCGACGTCGACGCCGCGCTCGCCGAGCTGCGTTCCGCGGCAGCCGCGGAGGCGCCGTCGATGCGCACCTCCGTGATGACGCACCTCGCGTGGGTGCCGCACGGCTGGCGCGAGCAGGCGCGCGCAGCGCTCGAAGGGATGGCCGAACGGCACCCGTCGCGGACGATCATCCTCTTCCCCGAGCCGAACGCCGGCGACAGCCGGATCGACGCGCGCGCCTCCGTCGAGCGGTGGGAAGTCCCCGACACCGGGCGCGGGATCGTGACGGAGACGATCGAGCTGACCCTCCGCGGCGAGCGGGCGAAGGCACCGGCGAGCGTCGTCCAGGAGCTGCTCATCTCCGACTTACCGGTGTTTTTGCGCTGGCGCGGCGAGCCGCCGTGGCGTCATCCCGAGCTCGAGCAACTCGTGGACGTCGTCGACCGGCTCATCGTCGACTCGACGGAATGGGACGACCTGCCGCACGCGTACACGCAGGTCGCGCAGCTCTTCCCCCGGTGCGCCGCGTCGGACATCGCGTGGGCGCGGACGTCACGCTGGCGCTCGCATCTCGCGACCCTGTGGCCCGGGATAGCGGAGGTCGGAACCGTCCGCGTGACCGGGACCGCGGCGCAAGCGTGGCTACTGGGGGGCTGGCTTCGCTCGCGGCTCGGCCGACCGGACATCTCGCTCGAGCACGAGGACGCCGAGACGCTCAAAGGAGTTGCGCTCGACGGCCAAGCGGTCCCGCTTCCACCCGGCGACCCTCCTGCGCCGAGCGACGTCCTGTCGGACGAGCTCGAACGCTTCACCCGCGACCCCGTCTACGAAGCCGCCGTCCTCGCAACCTCCGAACCTTCCAAGTAACACTTTGTTACAAGCGAAGTTCGGCGCGGTTCTGTGACGAGCTTGGTACGGATCTGCCACTCCGAGCCGGGCACCCTACGTGCGTGACTCGCTTCGCCCCGCGGCTTCCGGTTCGACTTCTCGACGAGATCGAGCGTCAATCGAGGCGGCGAGTCCCGATAGCCGAGATCAACCGCTCAGTCGGAGAGACGGCGGTCGCAATGGGGCTTCCCAGGCCGAGTTACGAGCGTGTCCGCGGTCTTGTCCATGAAGCTCGACGACTACGCCTGACCGGCCCGCCGTCGGTCTCGACCGTTGCGCTCGACGTGGCCCTTCGGGTCAGACCACAGGACGCGATCATCTACCGCCTCGTCCAACCGGGCGCGCCGCGCCTCCGCGATCGCTAGAGCCAAGTAACAAAGTGTTACTTGGAAAGACCTGGCCCTTCGGGCGGGTGCGCGGCGAGCGGAGCGGTGTGGATCGATGCGACGCGGCGCAGACTGTCCCACGCGGAGCGGTGCGACGCGGTGCGAACCGGAGACCCGGTATACAAAGCTGCGGTCTGGCCCCCGCCGTCCGGCGCGGCTTAGTGGAGGATGCGGAGCTTCGGGGCCGCGACGACGATTCTCACCGGCTGCGACCACGCCAGCTCCTGGGCGCCGGTCGGCAGGTTGTAGTCGTAGCCGCGCACGCGGTAGAACCACGTTCCCGGCTTCAGCGGCAACACCATGGACGTGTCCCACGTGAGCCGCTTGCCGCGCACCGTCCACGGATACGCCTTCTTCGACCACTGCACTTCGTACGCCTCGCCTTGTGGAGCAGGAGTCCAGGCGACGAGCGGCTCGCCATAGAACGTGCTGGTCTTCGGGGCGGAGACGAGGTGCCCCTGCGCCGAGAGACCGGTCGCATACGGGCGGTTGTTCTTCGTGACCGACGGCTGGCTCGAGACCCCGAACCGAGCGACCCGGCCCGCCGCGCACACGTCCTGCGCCACTTCGAGGTCCTGCCAATGCCCTCCGTCAGGCCACTGTTCGAGCGCAACGGGAATGACCGTCCAGTAGTACCCGCTCGACGGCCAGTTGACGTCCCACAGGTCGACCGGCGCGCCGACGGCCTGGGGGTTGAGGATCTTGAGGTCAGCGCCGTTACCGATCGAGACCGTGGGCTTGGCCGGCTGCAGGTCCTCATTCGGCGGAATGTATTCGCCATCCGCCGTGAGATCGAACGTGGGGACGGGCGTAAGCCCGGGCGCTACGTCCCCGAGAATCTCGGTCGTTGCCTCCCCCTCGGCGTCCTCGCTCATCGGCATCGCGAGCCCACCGAACATCCGCGGCGCGTACGCGTTCGTCGCGACGACCGAGCCCGTGTAAACGCGGTTGAGACAAGCGCTGTCGGTGAAGACCTCGACACGGAAGAACTGCTCCGGCGTGCCGTCGAGGGTCTGGTTCCCGCTCCACACGAACGCAGGCGTGAGCGAATGAGCCGCGGACGACAAGCTCCCGTTCGAGACCGTGTCGGAGATCGTTCCATCGAGATGGATCTGGCCCGTCGACGGATCCGGGTTCGACGACGTGTAGACGGAGCTCCACGGCCCGAAGAAACTCACCGGCAGCCCGTTCTTGCGGTCGATCTCGTCCCACCGGACGGCGCGCACGCGCCAGTGCACGGTGCCAATCCAGTCTTGCGACGTGTGGAAGGCGTAGTACTCGCGCTCGTCGAGGACATTGGTGTCCACAGACTCGATCTTTCCGGTGTCGAGCAGCCAGACTTCGTACTCGTTGGCGCCGTCGACAGGAGTCCAGCGCAGTAGACCCGGGTCGCTCGACATCGGCGTGGGCGGCGGCGGCGGCACGACGTCGAACCCGAAGTCGGCGCTCCACGGACCGGCAGTCGAATTGCAGCCGCACCCGACGAAGGCCCGAACCCGCGCGTACAGCGAGTGCGGAGAGCCGGTGATCCAGGGGAGCGTGAGGGAGGGAGCCGCGACGGGCGTCTGAAGATTCGAGACGTCGTACAGGATGCTGTTCTCCCGGAACGTATCGCTCGTCGCGAGCTGGAACTCGTAGCGGACGGCCCCGCGCACCGGCTTCCAGGCAAACGACGGCGTGCGGTGGAACGACGTCGCCGTTCCCTCGTTGGCCCGGAGCATGAAGCCGTGCAGACCGGTCGGCGCCGCAACGGCGGCCGACGACGAGCCGACAATGGACGTCGCTACAGCCGCGGCGAGGATGCCAAGGAGAATCGTCAGGCGCGCAATCCGCTTCATCCCCTTCGTTGTCGGCAACGCCGGGGTCGCTGCCGTCCCTCAAACGAGGGATGCCAGGAGCTTGCCCGCCGCCAGGACAAGGGCGTCCTGGCCGGGCCGCGCGACGAGTTGCACGTACGGCGGCAGCGCGAGCGCGGGCCAGCCGATCGCGCTGAACGGATACGTGAACGCCGTGCCGGGGCCGCGGATCGTGAGCTCGTCGACGTCCGCAGCCGGTGCCGCGAACGGAACGGCGGGCGTGACGAGCAGATCGATTCCGGCGAGCACCTCCTCGACGCGCTCGCGGTACTCCTCGCGCTCGCGCGCGGCGGCGGTTGCCTCCGCGTCGGTCACCTCGAGACAGCGTTCGATCTTGCCGCGGACGTTCTCGCCGTACAGCTCCTCGTTGCCGGGGAAGAGCGCGCGGTGAACATCGGCCGCCTCGCGCATGAAGTCGGCACGGTTCGACGGTGCGAGCGGGAGCGCGACGTCGCGCCTGTTCGGGAAATGCTCCACCGCTGCGGCGACGCCCGCGCGCACGCCGGGCTCCGCCTCGTCGAGCCACGCAACTCCGACCTCGAGCTCTGACAACGCTTGTAACAAAGTGTTACTTGGAAAGCTCGGGGCGAGCGCACGCATGAGCTCCTCGCACCCGTCGACGGTCGACGCGATCGGGCCGACGGTGTCGAAGCTCGGCGCGAGCGGGAAACAGCCGTCCGCCGGGACGAGGCCATACGACGGCTTGAACCCGACGACGCCGCACCACGCGGCCGGGATCCGGATCGAGCCCGCGGAGTCCGTCCCGAGCGCGAGCTCGACGTCTCCCGCCGCGACGGCCGCAGCCGAGCCCCCGCTCGAGCCGCCCGCGAGCCGTCCCGGGAACGCTGGGTTCGGCACCGTCCCGAAGTGCGGGTTCTGCGATGAGATCCCGTACGCGAACTCGTGGAGGTTCGTCTTCCCGGCGACGGCGTAGCCCGCCACCTCGAGCCGTCGCACCGATTCGGCGCTCTCAGCCGGGACGTGATCGACGAAGAGCGCCGACCCGTACGTCGTCGTCAGCCCGGCGGTGTCGAGGAGATCCTTGACCGCGACCGGCGTGCCCGCGCCGACCACGTCCGGCCGCGCGAGCCAGATCCCGTCCACTAGTCGAAGTGGAGGTACAGGTACGCGATCCCGATGCAGCCGGCGAAGAGTACGAGGAAGAGCGCGAACAGTGCCCAGCCGAACCGAACGTTCTTGCGTGCGAGTTCCGGATCCATCAGCTAAATCACCGAGTCGACGGCGAGCGCCGCGAAGATCAGCGCAAGGTAGAGGAGCGAGTAGTGGAAGAGGAGCATCGCGCGGCGCGGCGTCGTGTCGCGGCGAAGCTTCTCCGCCATCCCGACGAAGACGGCGCCGAGCGCAAGCGCGCAGACGACATAGACCGGGCCGGCGCCGCCGAAGGCCCACGGCAGGAGCGTCACCCCGACGAGCGCGATCGAGTAGAGGACGATCTGCCGCGCCGTCTCGCGATCGCCGCGCACGACCGGCAGCATCGGCACGTTCGCGGCGGCGTACTTGTCCTTGATGAGCAGCGCGAGCGCCCAGAAGTGCGGCGGCGTCCAGACGAAGACGATCGCGAAGAGGATCCACGCCGCGATGCCGAGGTGCCCGGTCGCAGCGGCCCAGCCGACGAGCGGCGGCACGGCGCCCGCAGCTCCGCCGATCACGATGTTCTGCGACGTCGAGCGCTTGAGCCAGCGCGTGTAGACGATGACGTAGAACGCGCCGCCGGCGAGCGCGAGGAACGCGGTGAGGACGTTGACCGCGCTCGCGAGCAGGACGAACGAGAACGCCAACAGCGCGAGACCGAACTCGAGCGCACGACTCGCCGGGACACGTCCCGAAGCGACCGGACGCGCCTTCGTCCGCTCGCCCATGAGCGGATCGATGTCGCGGTCGAGGACGTGGTTGAGCGCCGACGCGCCGCCACACGCGAGCGCGAGGCCAACCATCGCGGCGACCGCCGTGGCGGTACCGGGCCAGCCGTGGGCGCCGGCGATCATCCCGCAGAAGCCGGTGATGAGCAGGAGCACCATGATCCGCGGCTTCGTCAGCGCGACGTAGTCGCGCCACGCGCCCCACGGAATGCGCTCGCCGCTGAAGCTCTGCACGCCGACGACGACGATCGCAGTGAGCGCGAACGCGGCAAGAATCGCGTGCGCGCCCGAGCCGGGCACCGCGGCAGCGGCGGCGAACAGCGCCGCAGACGCAAGCGCAGCCGGAACGAGCGGCCGGTGCGCGTACCACGCAGAGACGACAAGAGCCGCGAGCGGCGGCACGACGAGCGCCGCGAGCAACCGGTGCGCCGTATCGAGCCCAGCGGCGCCGGAGACAACCGCGAGCACCGTTCCGCCGGCAGCCACGAGCGCCGCGAGCCGGAACCACGGGCCGGGACATGTCTTTCCTAGTAACAAAGTGTTACTAGCGTTGTCAGCGTTATTAGCGTTGTCAGCGCCGGCGCTCACGTCGCCTCCTCGGCAAGCCGCCGGCGCACGTCGCGCAGCGGCCGCGCGCTCGTCACGTAGGGGACGGAGTCGAAGTTGTGCGGCGGCGGCGGCGAGGTCGTGTACCACTCGAGCGTGTCGGCGAGCCACGGGTCGTTCCCGACGCGGGCGCCCTTACGCAGGCCGTGCGTGATCCAGATATTCGCGACAAAGACCGCGACCGAGATCGCGGTCAAAACGCCGCCGGCGGTCGAAATCCCGTTATAGACCGACCCGAGGGTGCCGCCGTGCCACGTGCCGGGCGTGCCCCACGTGTAGATGCGGCGCGGCATCCCGAGCAGCCCGAGCATGTGCTGCGGAAGGAACGTCATGTTGAAGCCGATGAACATGAGCCAGAAGTTCCACTTCCCGAGACGCTCGTCGAGCATCCGTCCGAACATCTTCGGCCACCAGTAGTACAGCCCGCCGAAGAGCGCGAACACGATTCCGCCGAAGGCGACGTAGTGGAAGTGCGCGACGACGTAGTACGAGTCGTTGAGCTGCCAGTCGACCGGGAACGCCGCGAGGAAGATCCCCGTCAGGCCACCGAACGTGAAGAGCGCGAGGAAGCCGAGACAGAAGAGCATCGGCGAATCGAACTGGAGATTCCCGCGCCAGGTCGTCGCGAGCCAGTTGAAGATCTTGATCCCCGTCGGCACCGCGATGATCATCGAGGTGATCATGAACCAGCCGTCGAGGCCGACTCCGAGCCCGGCCGTGAACATGTGGTGCGCCCAGACGAGCATCGAGAAGAAGGCGATCGCGAGCGTCGAGAACGCGACGGCCTTGTAGCCGAAGATCGGCTTGCGGGAGAAGACCGGCAGAACTTCGGAGACGATCCCGAAGGCGGGCAACACCATGATGTAGACCTCGGGGTGCCCGAAGAACCAGAACATGTGCTGGTAGAGCAAGATGCTCCCGCCGTGCCCCGGTATGAAGAAGTGGGCGCCGAAGTGGCGGTCGAGCAGCAACAGCGTCACGGCCGCCGAGATCGCCGGCATCGCGAGGAGGAGAAGGATCGCGTACGTCTCCATGGCCCAGACGAAGAGCGGCATGCGCATCCACGTCATCCCCGCCGTGCGCATGTTGTGAATCGTGACGATGAAGTTGATCGCCCCGAAGATCGAGGACAGCGTGAGGATGTGGATCGCGAGGATCCAGTAGTCCTGACCGTGGCCTGGGCTCGCCCACGGCTTGTTCTCCGACAGCGTCGGGTACGACCACCAGCCGGCATGCGCCGCGCCGCCCTTCGCGAAGAAGCTGAGCCACAACACGATCCCGCCGAGCAGGAAGAGCCAGTACGAGAGCGCGTTCAGCCGCGGAAACGCCATGTCCCGCGCGCCGATCATGAGCGGCACGAGGTAGTTGCCGAAGCCCGCCATGATCGGGACGACGACGAGGAAGACCATCGTCGTGCCGTGCATGGTCATGACCTCGTTGTACGAGTTCTTCGTCACGAGGTGCTCGCCGGGGCCGGCGAGCTGCGCGCGCATGAGGAGCGCGAGAATCCCGCCGAGGACGAAGAAGAAAATGGAGGTGCCGATGTAGAGAATCCCGATCCGCTTGTGGTCGACGGTGACGAGCCAGCTCGCCACGCGGCCGTTCTTCCAGCCGACGGGATACACCGTTTCGGAGCGTGTAGCCATCAGCCCGTCGTCGTTCCGGTGTAGACGTGATGTCGCACGTAGGCGATGAGCGCGTGGATCTGTGCGGCATTCCACGTGTCGCCGACCGGCGGCATGGCGCCGATCGGCCCGTTGAAGCCGTAGCGAAGGATTCGCACGAGCCCGGCGGGCTGAATGATCGTCGGGTTGCTCGCGATGCTCGGGCCGTAGCCGCCCTGGCCGAGATTCCCGTGACACGTCGCGCAGACACCGTTCCACTCCTGCTTGCCGATCGTCGTCGCCGCCTTCGAGTTCACGTACGCGTCGTACTCCGCCTGCGACTCGGCGACGACGCGCGCGGTCATCGACGCGTGGTAGACGCCGCAGAGCTCCGCGCACTGGCCGGGGAAGGTGCCGGCCCTGTCGGCCCGGAACCACGTGTCGTTGGGATGTCCGGGGATCGCCTGGATCTTGCCGCCGAGCGCCGGGATCCACCAGCTGTGGATCACGTCGGGCGAGACGACCTTGAGGTCGACGACAGCGCCGACCGGGACGTAGAGCGTGTTGATCGACCGCGCCTTGTTCGGCGTGTCCGTATAGTCGAACTGCCAGTAGAACTGGTGCCCCTCGAGCGTGATGTGGATTGGATTCGTCGACGCCGGCGCGTCGGAGATCTTCGGCAGGAGCGCGAAGACGACGGCGGCGATCACGGCGAGGATGATCACCGGGATCACCGTCCAGATGATCTCGAGGCGCGTCTGTCCGTGCACCTGCGGCCCCTCGACCGTGCGCGGGCGGCCGCGACTGCGGTACTTCCAGATGAAGACGACGAGCAGTCCTTCGACGAGGAAGAAGATCACCGCCGTGAAGAAGACGACGACCCAGTACGCCGTCACGATGTGCTTCGCGTTCGGCGACGCCGGCGTGACGGGAGTCAGGCCCCCGTTCGTGGCTGCCGCAACTCCTGCCGTCGCGAGCGCGGCCAGGACGACGAGAACGAAGGTCAACAGCTTCCGGCGCACCCGCTCGGCATTCTATGAAGGTGTCCGAGCGTACGCGCGTCGAACTGCCCGCCCACATCCCTCGAGAGTTCGAGGTGTACGTCAGCGGCGTCCGCCAACAACCCGGCCGGGACTTCCAGCTGGAGGGCCGTTCGCTCGTTTTCCCGCGGCAGCTCGCGGAGGAGGGGAAGCTCGGATTCGTGCGCTGGGCGTCGATGTGGCTCGGGATCGCGGGGACGTATCGCAAGCACGAGACCGTCGACGTCGTCTACGAGAGCGGCGGCCGGCGCATGGTCGAGACCGGCCTGAAACTCGTTGCCGATTAGACCGCGGCGAGAACGGGGCGCGGGGCGACCACGCCGAGCAGCGCGGCGATCGCGTCGGCGTAGACGTCCCTGCCCTCCGCGTAGAGCGGGCGGAAGTCGACCGCGCCGTTCACCTCGAGCACGACGAAGCCGTTCCGCGTCGGGAGGAGATCGACGCCGGCGAGGTCTGCTCCCACTGCCTTCACGGCCGCGAGCGCGAGCTCGCGCGCGAGTGGCGGCGCGTCGGCGGGCTCGACCACAGCACCGAGGGCGGCGTTCGTGCGCCACTCTCCCGGCAGAGCAACACGGCGCGCCGAGCCGACGACGCGACCGCCTGCGACCACGACGCGCAGATCCCACCCTTGCGGTTCGACGAGCTCCTGCGCGATGACGCCGTGGTCGTGAAACCACGGGCTCGACTGCGCGCGGAGAAGCGCCAACTCGAGCTCCTCCGCCGTCGCACAGAGCTCGACGTCCCGTCCCCAGCTGCCGAAGCGCGGCTTGAGCACGACGGGCAGCTCGGGCGCGACGACGGGAAGCGCGGGCGCGAGGAGCGTGGTGGTCGGATGCGGCAACCCGGCGCGCCGGAGAACCCGGGCGGTGAGCAGCTTGTCGTGAGCCGCTCCGAGTGCTCTCGGAGGATTGAGCACGTCGACGCCTTCCGCTGCGAGCCGCTTCAGCTCGCCGGTGCCGCTCTCGATGCCGTCGAGCTCCTCCCGGACGTCGAGCCGGGCGAGCGCGATATCGCCGGGCGCGAGAACCTCGAGCGCGCGCAGCGGCTCGAGCACAGCTGCCTCGATCCCGCACGAGAGTGCAGCGGCCGCGAGCGCCTCGTTGGTCGCGCTTCGCCGGTGGGCGACGACGGCAAGCTTCATGCGAGAAATGTTTGCAGAGTGTTAGCCCTGCTGGGGTAAGAAATGGGAAAGTTTCTGGTGTAGGAGCCGAGACGCCGCTGACTACTTCGCCGGAACAGCGTCGGCCCGGTTCTTCGATACGGGCTCGAGCCGGTATCCGACGCCGTAGCGCGTCTGGATGAAGGTGTGCCGGGACGAGCGCCGGTCGACCTTCTCCCGCAGGCGGCGGACGAAGACGTCGACGGTGCGGTCGCGGTGCGACTCGCGGCGACCCCAGAGCTTCTGCAGCAGCTCGTCGCGGGTGACGACGCGACCACGGTCGAGCGCAAGCTGGTAGAGGAGCCGGAACTCCGTCGGCGTCAGATCGGCGCTCACCCCGTCGACGAACGCCTGCACCTCGAGCGGGTCGATGCGAAGCTCCTCGATCTCGATCGGCTCGCCGCGCGGCGTCTCCTCGCGGCGGATCGAGCGGCGCGACGCAGCGCGGACGCGGGCGACGAGCTCCTTCATCGAGAACGGCTTGACGAGGTAGTCGTCGGCGCCGATCTCGAGCGCGTGGACGCGGTCGTGCTCGGTGCCGCGGGCCGAGACGACGACGATCGGCGTACCGATCCCCTCGTCGCGCGCGGTCTCGATGAGCTTCCAGCCGTCGAGCCCGGGCAGCATGAGGTCGAGCACGCAGACGTCGGGCTTCTCGTAGCGCAGGCGCGCGAGGCCCTGCGTCCCGTTCCCGACGGACACCGGATCGAAGCCGGCGGCGCCGAGATGGCGGGACATTCCCTCCGCGATGACCTCGTCGTCCTCGACAATCAACACCTTCGGCATGCTGGTTCCATTATCGGGTCGGTATCGGTTTGCGGAGGGTAGCCGGGTGGTGAAGGAGTGGTGAACGAGCCGAGGAGAGAGCGGGCGATTGCGGCGGCGGCCACGAGCCGGGAGGCGCTCATCGTGCTCGACAACGAGCGCCGCGTCGTCGCGCTCAGCCCCGAGGCCGCGCGCCGGCTGCCCGGTATCGAGGTCGACGACCGGCTCCACGAGGACGTGCTCGTCGCCGAGCCCGAGATCCTCGTCCTCTTCTTCGCCGCGCTGCCGGAGCTGTCGGCGTATCAGGAGCTCCGCATGGGTTTCACCGCCGCGGTCTCGCACGAGCTGCGCACGCCGCTCGCGCGTCTCCTCGCGCTGCTCGAGAACGCGACGCTGCCCGGCGCCGACGTCGACGCGTTGATGGAGCAGGCGACGCGGGAGGTGCACGAGACGCGGGAGTTGATCGACGACGTTCTCTTCCTCGGCGAGCTCGAGACGGGGCGGGAGATCGTGTCGCTCGGCCACACGCGGGCGAAACCCGTCGTCGACGAGGTCGTCAACTCGCTCGCCGACCGCGCCGACCACGCTGGCGTGACGCTTGTCGTCGACGGCGACGCCGATGTCGAGCTGCCGCTTCGGCCGCGGATGCTGCGCGTCGTCGTCGAGAACCTCGTGGCGAACTCGATCCGCTATTCCGGCCAGGGAACGACGTGCACGATCGAGCTCGCCGACGCGGAAAGCTGTCCGACTCTCAGCGTCTCCGATGACGGCGGCGGAGTGCCCGCGGCCGACCTGCTGCGCCTCTTCGAGCGCTTTTACCGCGGCGACCAAGCCCGCACAAGCCGCGGCACGGGACTCGGACTTGCGATCGTGAAGCACATTGTCACGTCCGCCGGCGGAGAGGTCGTCGCCACGAGCGAGCCCGGCGCAGGGCTCGCGATCCGGATCAGCTTTCCGGCGCGCTAACCGAAGCGGCCCGCGACGTAGCCCTCCGTCGTCCGGCCGTCCTCCGGCCGTCCTCCCTCCGTCCGCCATCCGTCCGCCACACGGGGGCCGCAGGCCCTTTCCCATGTAACACGTTGTTACTTAGTTCGACATGGCCGGAACGGCCGATACGTTCCGCTTGGCGAGGGCGTTTGCGCCATTCCTAGTAACACTGTGTTACTAGGAAAGACCTGGCCCTTCGGGACGGGGTCGGGTCGCGGTCGACATCGGTCGGAGCCGAGATCGGAACCGAGATCGATCGAGATCGGAGTCGGAGTCGGAGTCAGGAGCGGAGTCGAGATCGCGAGCTAGCCGAAGCGGCCGGTGACGTAATCCTCAGTCCGCGTGTCGGCGGGGTTCGTGAAAATCGTCTCGGTTGCGTCGTACTCGACGAGCTCGCCCCAGCGCTGGCCCTCGTCGCCGCGAGAGATGGAGAAGAACGCCGTCATGTCCGCGACGCGTGCGGCCTGCTGCATGTTGTGCGTGACGATCACGAACGTGTACTCGCTCTTGAGGTTGTGCATGAGCTCCTCGATCTTCTGCGTCGCGATCGGATCGAGGGCCGAGGCCGGCTCGTCCATGAGGACGACGTCGGGCTCGACGGCGATGGCCCGCGCGATGCACAGGCGCTGCTGCTGGCCGCCGGAGAGGCCGAGCGCGCTCGTCTTGAGACGATCCTTCACCTCGTCCCAGAGCGCGGCCTGCGTGAGCGCCTTCTCGACGCGGTCCGAGAGGCCGTCCTTCATCCCGAGCACCTTGAGGCCCCACGCGACGTTGTCGAAGATCGACTTCGGGAATGGGTTCGGCCGCTGGAAGACCATCCCGATCGTGCGGCGCACCGCGACCGGATCGACGTCCTTCGCCGAGATCTCGTAGCCGTGGTAGCGGATCGTCCCCGTCTGCTTGAAGCTCGGGACGAGGTCGTTCATCCGGTTCAGGCACCGGATGTACGTGCTCTTGCCGCAGCCGGACGGTCCGATGATCGCCGTGACGAGGTTCTTGTAGATGTCCATCGAGACGCCCTTGAGCGCGGGCTTGGAGCCGTAGATGGCGTCGAGATTGCTGATCTCGAACACGGCCTCGAGCCGTTCGCGCGGCGGCAGCGGCTGACGCTTCGTCTCGACGCGCACGGCGCGTTCGATGGTACTCGACTCGATCGCGATCTCCGTCATCTCGCCGACCCGAGAATCTTTCGTCTACTGCGAGCCGCAAGCCAGCGGGCCGAAAGACTTGCCACGAGGATGAAAATCATGAGAACGAGGGCTGCCGCCCATGCGCGCGCCCTATCTTCGGGATACGGCGATCCTTCCGCTATCCCGAGAATCGCGAGCGGGACGGTCGACAGCGGATGGAGCGGATTCCAATCGACGCTGGTGCTGCCGAGCGCACTGAGAAAGAGCAGCGGCGCCGCCTCGCCGGCGACGCGCGACACGGCGAGGATGCTTCCGGTGACGATGCCGCCCATTGTCTGCGGCAACACGACGCCGAGGGTCGTCCGCCAGCGAGGAACCCCGAGCCCGAGCGACGCCTCGCGCAGCGAGTTCGGCACGAGCAGCAACACCTCCATCGTCGAGCGCGCGACGAGCGGCAGCATCATCGTCGCCAGCGCGATCGCCCCCCACAGACCTCGCTGCGTGTGCGTCGTGAGCACGAGCAACTCGTAATAGAAGATCCCGAGCACGATCGCGGGGACGCCCATGAGAACGTCGAGAATGAGACTGATGAAGTTCCGCACGCGCCTCGGCGCGAACTCGACGAGGTAGATCGCCACAAGGGTCGCGTACGGGATGCCCATCGCCGCCGCGAGACCGACGATCACGAGCGTGCCCGCGAACGCGTTTGCAAGTCCCTGCGGGATTCCCGGCGGGGCATCCGGGATCTGCCCCAGCGTGAAGAGATCCCAGTTGAGCGCGGCCGCACCGTTCCGCACGATCTTGTAGACGAGGATCGCGAGGATCGCGAGTCCGATCGCCGCAGCGGCCATCGCGAGCAGCTCCATGCCGCGGTTGACGGCCTTGCGCCGCCGGAGCCGGTCTTTCCGCCGGATCAGCGGCGATGGCGCGACGGCGCTCATGCGGTCCCCAGGCGCCGGGCCGAGCGCCGGATGATCAGCCGCGCGACGAGGTTCACGACAAACGAGAACACGAGGAGGATGACCGCGAGATAGAAGATCGAGGCCAACTCGAGAGCGGTCTGAGCGCCCTGGAACTCGGAAGCGATCCTCGCCGCGATCGTGTTGCCCGACTGGAAGAGGTTCGCGCTGATCTGCGTGCCGCCTCCGGCCACGAGGAGCACCGCGATCGCCTCGCCGATCGCGCGTCCGAGGCCGAGGATCGTAGCGGCGGCGATACCGCTACGCGAGTAGGGCAGAACGACGCCGCGAATCACCTCCCAGCGCGTCGTCCCGAGGCCGAGCGCGCCTTCCTTCAGCTCTGTCGGCACGCCGAGGAAGAGCTCGCGGGAGACGCTCGAGATGATGGGGATGACCATGATCGTCAGCACGACGATCGCGGTGAAGAGGTTCGAGCCCGACGTCGCCGTCCCGAACAGCGGGATGAAGCCGAGCGCCGAATGCAGCGCGGGATCGACGTCGCTGAGCAGGAACGGCGCGAGGACGTACAGGCCCCAGAAGCCGAGGATGACACTCGGGATCGCCGCGAGCGTCTCGATGAGCGCCGTCACCGGGCCGGCGATCCAGCGTGGGGCGAGCTCACTGAGGTAGATCGCGATTCCGAGCGCGAGCGGGGTGGCGAGGACGAGTGCGCCGAACCCCGCGACCGCCGTGCCGTAGATGAAGTTGCCGGCGGCGAAGTGGCCGTTGGTGATGTCCCAGGTGTTCTGGTGGACGAGGAAGCCGAGACCGAACGTCGAGATCGACAGCCGCGCGCCGTCAACGAGCTTGTAGGCGATCACGCCGACGATGACGACGACGCCGAACGCGGCCGCCCCGGCGACGAGCTGGAGGATCAGGTCGCCGAAACGCACCCGCCGCCCCGAGAAGGGGCGGCGAGTTACCTCAGTAGTTGTCTCGAGCGTGCTCAAAATCCGCGGGATTCTTACCTACGAGACGATCTGCTTGATATGCGTCTTGTCCCACGAGACGACGCCTGACGGCAGCGGCACGAAGTAGTTCGCCGCCGCGTGGCTCTGGCCGGACGTGACCGCCCAGAGCAGGAAGGTCTTGAGCGGAGTGGCCTTCGAACCCGAATGCTTCTGGACATCGACGTACGTGTACGTCGAGATCGGATACGCGCCGAAGTACTTCGTCTTGTTCGGCGGGTTGACGATCGAGAGCGTTCCGTCGGCCTTCGGCGTGGTGTCGAGCTTCGACGCCTGAGCGATGGACGAGAGCGTCGGCTGCACGAAGCGGCCGTGTTGGTTCTCGATGGACATGTACTTGAGATGCGCCGTGATGCCATACCAGAGGTCGACGTAACCGATCGCGCCGTTCGTGTTGGCAACCGCCGCCGCGACGCCGTTCGAGCCGTGCGCCTGGACGTTGTTTCCGGGCCACGTCCCGATGAGGGTCGTCGCGCCGTACTTGTTCTTCCACGTGGAGGACACATGCGAGAGGAAGTCGGTGAAGTTGTACGTCGTGCCCGACGACGAATCGCGGTGGACGGTCGTGATCGCCGTGTGCGGGATGCTCACGCCCTTGTTGATCGCCTTGATCGCCTTGTCGTCCCAGTACTTGATCGTGCCGAGGTAGATCTTCGCGAGCACCGGACCGCTCATGTTGAGCGTCTTCGTGACTCCGCTGATGTGGTAGATCATCGCCGTTCCCGAGAGGGCCCACGGGGTCTGGACGCACGTCTTGCACGTCGTGGCGTACGAGGTGAGCGGCGCGTCGCTCGCGCCGAAAGCGACCGTCTTGGCGATGATGTCGGAGACACCGGCGCCCGAGCCGCCGCCGCCGTAGGTCACCGTGATGTGCTTCGCCTTGGTGAACGGGCTCTGGCTCTGGCTCGGAAGCTGAGTCCAGGCGTTGATGAGTGGCTGGACGAACGTGCTGCCGGCGCCCGAGAGAGACGTCGACTGGCGGGCCGCGCCGGCCGCGGAGACCGCAACTGTCGCGATAGTCGCCGCAGCGACGACCGCGAGTGAAATCTTGACGAGCATGCCGGTCTTCGGCATCGAGTTCCTCCTCTGAGTAGCCCTTCTGGGTTCGCGGCCAACATACGAGCGGCTGTCTGCGGCGTGGGCTACGCGAGAGTTGCCGAATGGGAACGGAGTGGTTACAGGCGCCGCAGGCCCGAGCGGGCAGCGGCATCGCGAGAAGGCACCGAGTACGCTGGACGCATGGCGATGGACGACGCACTCGGGCAGGTCGAGGCCCAGCTGCAGGAGATGGGGCAGCGCGTCGTGAGCGCCGTCCACGGTGCGATACGCGCCCTCCGGAATCGAGACAACGAGCTCGCCGACGAGGTGATTGCATTCGACGACGAGGTCGATCGCCACTTTCTCGCGATCGAGCAGCAGATCCAGTTGCTGCTCGCCCTGCAGACGCCGGTGGCCCGCGACTTGCGGTTGCTCCTGGCGATGCTCCACGTCAATCTCCTGCTCGAGCGCACGGCCGACGGGTGCGTGACGATCGCGAAGCTGTCGAAGCTCGTCGCCGACATCGAGCCGGATCCCGCGCTCGTCGACGTCCTGACGGAGATGGGCGAGCGTGCCGAGGAGATGGTGCGCGTCGCGCTGAACGCGCTCAACGAGCGCGACCTCGCGGGCGCGGAGAGCCTCGTCGAGCTCGACGAGCTCATCGACCGCGCCAACCGCCGGTTCGTCGAGCGCCTCGTCGACGTCATGGCCGAGCCCGAGCACCGCGAGTGGGGCCTGCGCATGGTCGTCGTCGCCCGGACGATCGAGCGGATCGGTGACCGCGCCGTCGACATCGGCGAGCAGACCGCGTATCTCCTCACGGCCGAGTTCCGGGAGTTCACCGACGCCTCACATCCGGCCAGGTAAGAATCCGCTGTAGTGGACTGGCGGCTCGAAAGGTGGATCTACGGGATCTCGCTCCACCACCACTGGGTGGGGACGCTCTTCTACGACATCGAGAAGATCAGCATCCCGCTCATGGTCGTCATGACCGGCGCGCTCTGGTTCTTCAGCCGGCCGGACGGTGACCGGAAGTGGAAGCTCGCGTGCGCCAGCGGCTACGCGTCCGCGGCACTCGCCTACGCGATCGCCTTCACGATCCACCACATCTGGGCGCGGCCGCGGCCGTACATGACCCACGCGATCAGGCATCCCTGGTCGAGCGCCACGGACGCGTCGTTCCCGAGCGACCACACGACCCTCTCGTTCGCGATCGCCTTTGCGGTACTCGCGTTCGACCTCGCGGCAGGCGTCATCTTTCTCGTCGTCGCTGCGATCATCGCGATCGGGCGTCTCTTGATCGGCGCGCACTACCCGACCGACGTCGGCGCGGGAATCGTGCTCGGGCTGATCTCCGCCGGAATCGTCGTGCGGCTCCTGCCGCGGTTCGTCGCCTGGGTCGTGTCGTACGTGGAGCGAGTGACCGATCCGCTGTTGCGGCCGCTCTGGCAGCGCCGTTCCGGCTAGCGGCGGTTCTTCTCCCCGAGCTCGCGGAGCCGCCGCGCAAGCGTCGGCGTGAGCTGGCCGGGCTCTAGCCGCCATTGCCAGTTGCCCTTTGCGGTGCCGGGGCGGTTCATCCGCGCTTCGCTCCCGAGCCCGAGCACGTCCTGCACGGGGACGATTGCGAGCGACGCGGGCGAGCGGTACGCAACCTCGATCACCTCCCACGGGGACGGGCTGCCGCCGAAAAAGCCCGCGACGGTGTCCATGTCGTGCGTGCTCGTGTAGACGACCTGATTGCGAACGTGGTTCTCCGGCCGATGGAGGCTGCGGGCCGAACCGCCGAGGCCCCACAGGAGAACGGCCATTCCCGGCAGGCCGAGCTCGTCGCGGAGTCGGTAGACCGCCGGCGTGATCCGGCCGAGATCCTCCGCGATCACGGGCAAGCCGCCGAGGTCGCGTTCGACCGCCTGGAAGAGCTCGATGCCCGGACCGGGACGCCAGCGGCCGTGTTTCGCGGTCTTGTTGCGCTCGGGGATCGCCCAGTACGAGACGAAGCCGCGGAAGTGGTCGACGCGGCAGACGTCGACGAGCTCGAATGTCCGCCGGAACCGTTCGCGCCACCAGCGGAAGCCGGTCGCGCGGTGCGCCGGCCAGTCGTACAGCGGATTCCCCCAGCGCTGCCCGCGCGCGCTCAGCGCGTCGGGCGGCGCGCCGGCCACCTCGCCGGTCGTGAACAGCTCCGGCCAGCCCGCGAAGTCGGCGCCTTCGTCGGACACGTAGATCGGCACATCGCCGATGAGGCGAACGCCGCGCTCGGCGGCGTACGCACGCAACGCTCCCCACTCGCGCTCGAAGCGCACCTGGTCTGCGATCGCGTCCTCCCCGGCGAAGCTCGCCCACGTCCCCGTCCAGTACGGATGCCGCGCGACGAACTCCTCGATCTCGACGGCGGAGACGCGCGCGCCAGGCTTGGCGAGGAGCGCCGGCGAGGCGGCGAACGCGGACGGCGAGCGGTATGGCGAGTTGAATTCGTCGGGCGGCCCGAGCGGCAGCATCTGCCACCACGACTGGCCTGCGGCGGCGAGCCAGTCGACGAATCGGTACGCCTCGCGGTCGAGACGACCCGACGGGAGCGAGGTTGGGTGGAGCAGGATTCCGGCGCTGCGTTGGACGTGCACGCTTCGATCCTTCCGCATCGGTGAGACTTTCTGCGTGCCTCTCCCGAAAACACGTCCGCCACGCATCCAGATCCAGTCGGTCGAGCCGCAGGTGGACTGCGGTCGCTGGCCGGTGAAACGCACCGTCGGCGAGAGCGTTGCGGTGTCGGCGCGGATCTTCCGCGACGGTCACGAGAAGATCGGCGCGGCCGTCCGCTACAGACGTCCGGGTTCCACCCGCTGGGCCGAAGCGCCGCTCGAGGCCGTCGGCAACGACCTGTGGACCGGCACGTTCGAGGTCGATCGCCCCGGCCGCTGGGGCTTCAAGGTCGAGGCGTGGGTCGACCGCGTCGCGAGCTTTCAGGAGGAGCTGAGCCGCAAGGTCGCCGCGGGCCAGGCCGACCTCGCGGGCGAGCTTTCCGAGGGCGCCGTCCTTCTCGGGCGCGACGCGGTGACGGTCGACGAGGCGCTCGCCGCGCCGGCCGGGGACCGCTCCGAGCCGGCGGCGTCGGCGACGTACGAGGTCGACGTCGACCGGCCGCTCGCGCGCTTCGGCTCGTGGTACGAGCTCTTCCCGCGCGCGTGGGGCGGATTCGAGGGAGTCCGCGAGCAGCTGCCGCGCTTCGCCGAGCTCGGCTTCGACGTCCTCTACCTCCCGCCGATCCATCCGATCGGCGTCACGAACCGCAAGGGCCGCAACAACGCCGAGCGTGCGGAGAAGGACGACGTCGGCAGCCCATGGGCGATCGGCTCGAAGGAAGGCGGGCACGACGCGATCCATCCCGACCTCGGGACGGCGAAGGAGTTCCGCGCGCTCGTGGCGGACGCGAAGGAGCTCGGAATCGAGATCGCGCTCGACTTCGCGATCCAGTGCTCGCCCGACCACCCGTGGCTCACCGAGCACCCGGAGTGGTTCTTCCGCCGCCCCGACGGGACGCTGAAGTTCGCCGAGAACCCGCCGAAGCGCTACCAGGACATCTACAACGTCGACTTCGACTGCGAGGACTGGCAGGGGCTGTGGCAGGCGCTGCTCGACGTCGTCCTTCACTGGATCGGCGAGGGCGTCACCGTCTTTCGCGTCGACAACCCACATACGAAGCCGGTCGCGTTCTGGGAGTGGCTCATCGCCGAGGTGCGGCGGCGGCGGAAGGATCCCGAGGTGATCTTCCTCGCCGAGGCGTTCACGCGGCCGGCGCCGATGACGACGCTCGCGAAGGCGGGTTTCTCCCAGAGCTATACGTACTTCACGTGGAAGAACACGCGCTGGGAGCTGCTCGAGTTCATCGGCCAGCTGCTCGACTGGCGCGACTACTACCGGCCGAACTGCTTCGCGAACACGCCGGACATCCTCCACGAGTACCTCGTCACGGGCGGCCGGGCCGCGTTCGAGGCGCGGCTCGTGCTCGCCGCGACGCTGTCGCCGTCGTTTGGGATCTACTCCGGCTTCGAGTCGTGCGAGAACGTGCCGGTGCGGCCCGGATCGGAGGAGTACCTCAACTCGGAGAAGTACGAGGTGCGGCCGCGGACGCTCGACGGGCCGCTGCTCCCGCTCGTTGCGCGGCTGAACGCGGCGCGGCGGGAGAACGCAGCGTTGCAGTGGCTCGACCCGCTCACGATCCTCGAGACGGAGAACGAGCAGCTGTTCGCGTTCCTCAAGCGGCGCGGAGACAACGCCGTCGTGACCGTCGTCAACCTCGATCCGGGCGCGACGCAGGAGGGGGCGTGCGTGCTGCCGGTGTCCACCGGGTTTCCGCCGGCGTACCCGGTGCGCGACCTCCTCACGGATGCCGAGTTCACGTGGCGAATCGGGCGCAACTACGTGAAGCTCGGGCCTGGACATAGCCACGTTCTTAAGATCGGCGCATGAACGCGGGACATGCCTCAAAGAGCCACGTCCGGTATCAGATACCGGACGTGTCCGAAAGAGTCATCGCCGCCTGCGGATTTGCAGCGGAAAGTGGCGGCGCCGCGGCAACATGGACTAGTCCAGTCGAGCCACGTCCGGTATCAGATACCGGACGTGTCCGGAGGAGCCGTGTCTGAACAGTGGTTCGAGCGCGATCCGCTGTGGTTCAAGCGGGCCGTCTTCTATGAGATCCACATCCGCGGCTTCTTCGACGGGAACGACGACGGCCTCGGCGACTTTCGCGGGCTCATCGAGAAGCTCGACTACATCGAGTGGCTCGGCGTCGACTGCATCTGGCTCCTGCCGATGTACGAATCGCCGCTCAAGGACGGCGGCTACGACGTCGCCAACTTCTTCGCGATCCATCCCGACCTCGGCACCGTCGAGGACTTCCGCGAGTTCGTCGCGCAGGCGCACCAGCGCGGGATCCGCGTCATCGCCGACCTCGTGATGAACCACACGTCGTCGGACCACCCGTGGTTCCAGGAATCCCGAACCGATCCGCAAGGTCCGAAGGGCGACTGGTACGTCTGGTCGGACACCGACGAGCCGTACTCCGAGGCGCGCATCATCTTCGTCGACAGCGAGCCGTCGAACTGGACGCTCGACCCGGTGCGCGGCCAGTACTACTGGCACCGCTTCTTCCACCACCAGCCCGACCTCAACTTCGACAACCCCGAGGTGCAGGAGGCGATGCTCGACGTCTTGCGCTTCTGGCTCGACCTCGGGATCGACGGCTTCCGCCTCGACGCGATCCCGTACCTCTACGAGCGCGAGGGCACGAACGGCGAGAACCTCCCCGAGTCGCACGCGTACCTCAAGCGTCTTCGCGCCGAGGTCGACGCGCGGTATCCCGACCGCGTCCTCCTCGCCGAGGCGAACCAGTGGCCGGAGGACGTCGTCGAGTACTTCGGCGACGGAGACGAGTGCCACATGGCGTTCCACTTCCCCGTCATGCCGCGGATGTTCATGGCGCTGCGCCGCGAGGACGCGACGCCGATCTACGAGATTCTCGACCGCACGCCGGCCATCCCCGACAACTGCCAGTGGGGGCTCTTCCTCCGCAACCACGACGAGCTGACGCTCGAGATGGTTACCGACGAGGAACGCGACTACATGTACTCCGAGTACGCGAAGGACCCGAGGATGAAGCTCAACCTCGGCATCCGCCGCCGCCTCGCGCCGCTGCTCGACGCCGGCTTCGACGAGATGCAGCTCCTCCACGCGATCCTCTTCTCGCTGCCGGGTTCGCCCGTGCTCTATTACGGGGACGAGATCGGCATGGGCGACAACGTCTACCTCGGCGACCGCGACGGCGTGCGCACGCCGATGCACTGGTCGGGCGACCGCAACGCGGGCTTCTCGCGCGCCGACTGGGCGCAGCTCTACTCGCAGCCGCTCATGGATCCGGTCTACGGGTTCCAAGCGATCAATGTGGAGGCGCAGCTGCGAACGCCGAACTCGCTCCTCCGCTGGATGCAGCGCTTCATCGCTCTGCGGAAGGAGCATCCCGTCTTCGGGCTCGGCGACTACACGCCGCTCCGCGGCGACAACTCGCGCGTCTTCGCGCACATCCGCACGTGGGAGGACGACATCCTCGTCTGCGTCCACAACCTCGCGCGCTCGGCGCAGGCGGTGCAACTCGACCTTTCCGCGTACGCCGGCATGGAGCCCGTCGAGATGCTCGGCAACACGCCGTTCCCCGCGGTCGGCGACCTGCCGTATCTCCTCACCCTTGCCCCGCACGGCTTCTATTGGTTCCGACTTCGTCCCTCCGAGCAAGAGGAATGAATGGACTCGAACGCTCTCATCGAGCACGTCACGCAGCAGCGCTGGTTCGGTGCGAAGACGCGGACCGTCTCGCACGCCGAGGTTCTCGATTCCGTCGTCGTTCGCAGCGTCGAGCCTGAGCTGACGCTCGATCTCGTCGGGCTCACGTACGACACCGGCGCGCACGACATCTACCAGCTGTTTTCCGGCGCCGAAGCGGAGGTCGCACGCGAGCTCCTGAGTGCGATGCGCTCGACGCTCAAGCTGCTGGGGACCGGGGGCGTCATCGACTTCCATGCCGTGCCCGATTTCAGGGGCGCCGGCTTCGCGCAGCTCAGTCAGGACATCGGTGCCGGACGGCTCGTCTCGTCGGAGCAGTCGAACAGCTCTGTCGTCTTCGGCGAGGAGCTCATCCTCAAGGTCTTCCGCCGGCTCGAGCCCGGCATCAACCCCGAGCTCGAGGTCTTGCGCTTTCTCGGCGAGCACGGCTTCACGCATGCGCCTGCGCTTGCCGGGTGGTACGAGTACTCCGGCGGCCCGCTAAACGCGACGCTCGGGCTTCTGCAGGAGTTCGTCGCCGGTGCGGTGGATGGCTGGGAGCTCGCACTCGACGAGATCGCCGAGGCGCCGGAGCGATTCCTCGACCGGCTCCCGCGGCTCGGCGAGGTGACGGCTCAGATGCACACGGCGCTCGGCTCCGATGCGAGCGACCCCGCGTTCTGCCCCGAGGAACCGAGCGTCGAGGCGCTCGCGCTGCTCACCGCGACGGTGGACGAAGAGATCGCGCGCGTCTTCATCTCGCTGCCCGAGGACGACGAGCGCCTCGCGCCGATCGTCGGCCGTGGCGAGGAGGTGCGCGAGCAGCTGCGCTTCCTCACGCACGCGGGCTCGACCGGACGCGTGATCCGCACGCACGGCGACTTCCATCTCGGCCAGACCTTGGTGACCGGCGACGACTGGGTGATCCTCGATTTCGAGGGCGAGCCGGCGCGGACGATCACCGAGCGCCGGCGCAAGCGGTCGTGCCTCCGCGACGTCGCCGGGATGCTCCGGTCGTTCACGTATGCCGCGAGCTCCGCCGAGCTGCTGCGTGGCGCGACCGTGCCGCCGGACTGGGAAGATCGCGCGCGCTGGCGCTTCCTCGAGAGCTACCTCGCAAACGTCGATCCGACGCTCCTGCCCGCCGGCGACGCGGCGATCGAGCGGCTGCTCGCGGTGTTCGAGCTCGAGAAGGCGGTCTACGAGCTGCGCTACGAGCTCGACAACCGGCCGGACTGGGTCGGAATCCCCGTAGCGGGAATCGAACGGCTGATGCACGCGGCCACGGAGGCTCTGTGAGCCCGGGCGTCCAACTTAGTAACACTTTGTTACAAGGAAGGCCAGGGCGCACGCTGTGAGTGTGGAGCTCGGGGCGAACCCGCACGGCATCCTCGGAGCGCATGAGAAGGACGGTTCCGTTGTCGTCCGCGCGTTCCGGCCGGAAGCGACGGCAGTGCGCGTCCGACCTAGTAACACTTTGTCACTAGGAAAGACAGGTCCGGTCGAGGCGGAGTTGCTCGATCCCGCCGGGCTGTGGGAGGCGCTGCTTCCCGACGCGAGCCTGCCGCTCGACTACGAGCTCGAGGTCGAGTACGCCGACGGCGCGACGTTCACCCTGCGCGACCCGTACTCGTTCCTGCCGACGCTCGGCGAGCTCGACCTCCACCTCGCGATGGAGGGTCGCCACGAGAATCTCTACGAGCGTCTCGGCGCGCACGTGCGCGAGATCGACGGCGTCGTCGGCACCGCCTTCGCGGTATGGGCGCCGAATGCGCGCTCGGTCGCGGTCGTAGGCGACTTCAACTCGTGGGACGGCCGCCTGCACCCGATGCGCTCGCTCGGCTCGTCCGGCATCTGGGAGCTGTTCGTCCCCGGCGTCGCGGAGGGCGCGAAGTACAAGTTCGAGCTGCGGACTCACGACGGGCGGCTGCGCCTCAAGGCCGACCCGGTCGCGTTCCACGCGGAGTTGCCACCGGCGAACGCGTCCGTCGTCCACGAGCCGCGGTACGTCTGGAAGGACGATGCGTGGCTCGAGCAGCGTCGCGCGTCCGATCCGCTCCGCCAGCCGGTCTCGATCTACGAGGTGCACCTCGGCTCGTGGCGCCGCAACCCGCTCGACGGCGACCGCGCGCTCACGTACCGCGAGCTCGCCGACGAGCTCGGCGACTACGTGGCCGACCTCGGCTTCACGCACGTCGAGCTCATGCCGGTGATGGAGCACCCATTCACCGGCTCGTGGGGCTACCAGGTGACCGGCTACTACGCGCCGACCTCGCGGTTCGGCTCGCCCGACGACTTCCGCTATTTCGTCGACCGCATGCACGAGCGCGGGATCGGCGTGATCCTCGACTGGGTGCCCGCGCACTTCCCGCGCGACGACTGGGCGCTCGCCATGTTCGACGGCACCGCGCTGTACGAGCACGCCGACCCGCGGCGCGGCGCGCATCCCGACTGGGGAACGCTCGTCTTCAACCTCGCGCGCACCGAGGTGCGGAACTTCCTCCTCGCGAACGCGCTCTACTGGGTGAAGGAGCACCACGCCGACGGGCTGCGCGTCGACGCCGTCGCCTCGATGCTCTACCTCGACTACTCGCGGAAGGCCGGTCAGTGGGTGCCGAACATCCACGGCGGCCGCGAGGATCTCGATTCGGTCGCGTTCCTCAAGGAGATGAACGAGGCGCTCCACGCGCGCGAGCCGGGTGTCATCTCCGCCGCCGAGGAGTCGACCGCGTGGCCCGGCGTCTCGGCGCCGACGTACGCCGGCGGCCTCGGCTTCGGCTTCAAGTGGAACATGGGCTGGATGCACGACACGCTCTCGTACTTCCAGAAAGACCCCGTCTACCGGCGCTTCCACCACCACACGCTGACGTTCTCGCTCATGTACGCGTTCAGCGAGAACTTCGTCCTGCCGCTCTCGCACGACGAGGTCGTGCACGGGAAGCGGTCGCTGCTCGACAAGATGCCGGGGGACCGCTGGCAGAAGTTCGCGAACCTCCGCGCGATGTACGCCTACATGTGGGCGCACCCCGGCAAGAAGCTCCTCTTCATGGGTGGCGAGCTCGGCGAGTGGGAGGAGTGGAACGAGAACGGCTCGCTCCACTGGAACCTCCTCGAGTACGCCGAGCACGACGGCGTGCGCTCGCTCGTGCGGGATCTCAACCGCGTCTACCGCGAGACACCGGCGCTGTGGCAGCGCGACTTCGACGCGGACGGCTTCCGCTGGATCGAGGCGAACGACGCCGCGAACAACGCCCTCGCGTTCGCGCGGCTCGGCGAGGGAGATGCGCCGCCGCTCGTGTGCGTGTTGAACCTCTCGCCCGTGCCGCGCGAGGGCTACCGCGTCGGACTGCCGAGCGGCGGCCGCTGGCGCGAGGCGCTCAACACCGACTCGGCGTTCTACGGCGGCAGCGGGATCGGGAACATGGGCGCGGTCGAGGCCGAGCCGATGCCGTGGAACGACCAGCAGTTCTCCGCACTCGTGACGCTGCCGCCGCTCGGGGCCGTGTGGCTCATTCCTGAGTAGTTCTGAAACCGTCCCACGCGAGCTTCAGCCCGACGAGCCCGACGAAGACGGCGAAGATGATCTTGAGGTCGGATGCGGGCAGCGCGAGCGCGAGCTTCGCCCCGGCGAACGCTCCGAGCGCGCCGACGAGCCCGAAACGGAGCGCGAGGCCGAGGTTCCCGATTCCCTTCCGGCGCAGCGTGAGGCTCCCGACGATCGCGGTCGGGAGGATGACGAGGAGCGACGTCGCCTCGGCTCCGTGCTGCGTGAGGCCGACCGCGAACACGAGGAATGGGACGATGAGCGTTCCGCCGCCGACGCCGAGAAGCCCCGACGCGACTCCGGCGAGCACGCCGAACGCGGCGAGCGCGACGTAAATCACGCGCGCGCTCCCATGAGAATCGCGACGCCGAGAAGGAAGACACCGAAGATGATCTTCAGCAGGCGCTCGTCGATCCGCACGAGCAGTCCCGCGCCGAGCCGCGCGCCGACCATCGATCCGGCGGCGAGGGCAAGCGCGTCCCACCAGTGCACCTCGCCGGCGAAACCGAAGGTCACGATCCCGGCGATGCTGATCGGGATGATCGCGCCGAGCGACATCGCGTGCGCGTCGCGCTGGCCGTAGGCCGCCCAGAGCACGAGCAGCGGCACCATGAGGATCCCGCCGCCGACGCCGAGGAGGCCGGAGAGAAGCCCGCCGCCGAGCCCGATGACGATGAGCTTCGGGTCGAGGACTCGCGCCACGACTACGGACGCTAGCGTCTGCATCGATGACGACACGGCCCGAGCTGCGCGGTTCCTTCGGGATGGTCGCGTCGACGCACTGGCTCGCGTCGGCGGCGGGGATGGCTGTCCTCGAGCAGGGCGGGAACGCGTTCGACGCGGCTGTCGCTGCCGGATTGACGCTGCAAGTCGTCGAGCCGCATCTCAACGGGCCGGGCGGCGATCTCCCCGCGCTCGTGTGGCCCGCCGGTCGCAAGCGGCCGCTCGTGCTGTGCGCGCAGGGCTCTGCGCCGGCGGCCGCGACGATCGAGCGCTACCGCAGCTTCGGCCTCGAGCTGATACCCGGCACCGGCCCGCTCGCGGCCGTCGTCCCGGGCGCGTTCGGCGGCTGGCTCGCGCTGCTCCGCGAGCACGGGACGATGCCGTTCGCCGAGGTCGCGAAGTACGCGATCCACTACGCGGAGACCGGCTATCCCGTGCTGCCGGCGATCGCCGGGACGATCCGCAGGGTCGAGGAGCTCTTCCGCGAGGACTGGACGCCGTCGGCCGAGCTCTACCTCCCGGTCGCCGAGCCGGGGACGATGGCGCGCAACCCGCAACTCGCCGAGACGTACCGGCGGCTCGCCGCGTCGTCGGATCCCGTCGAGGACTGGTACCGCGGCTGGGTCGCGGAGGAGTTCGTCGCGTTCCAGGAGAGCGAGTGGCGAGACAGCTCCGGCGAGCGTCATGCGGGTCTCCTCTCCGCCGACGACCTCGCCAAGTGGCAGCCGACGCGGGAGGAGCCGCTCTCGGTCGACTACCACGGCTACGAGGTCTTCAAGGCCGGCCCGTGGAGCCAGGCGCCGGTCTTCCTCCAGCAGCTGCGCCTGCTCGAGGGCTTCGACCTCGCGGGGATCGGCCAGAACTCGGCGCAGTACATCCACACGATCACGGAGTGCGCGAAGCTCGCGTTCGCCGATCGCGAGGCGTGGTACGGCGACCCGGACTTCACCGACGTGCCGCTCGACCTGCTCCTCTCGCGCGAGTACGCGGAGGAACGTCGCGGCCTCGTGACCGACGAGTCCGCGGGTGAGCTGCGGCCGGGTGGCAGCGACCCACGCCTTCCGGCTCCCGTTACGGCCCAGCCGCTCGCGCCGGGCGTCGGCGAACCGACGCGCAGAGACACTGTCCACCTCGACGTCGTCGACCGTTGGGGGAACATGATCGCGGCGACGCCGAGCGGCGGCTGGCTCGACGGCGCGCCGGTCATCCCGTCGCTCGGGTTCTGCCTCGGCACGCGCGCGCAGATGTTCTGGCTCGAGGACGGACTGCCGAACTCGCTCGCGCCGGGCAAGCGCCCGCGCACAACGCTCTCTCCGACCGTGGCCGCACGCGACGGCATGCGGCTCGCAACCGGCACGCCAGGCGGCGACCAGCAGGATCAGTGGACGCTCCACGCTTTCCTCGGCCACGTCCACTTCGGGCTCAACCTCCAGGCCGCGATCGACGCGCCGAACCACCACACCGAAGCGTTCCCCTCGAGCTTCTACCCGCGCGAGACGCTCCCGCGACACGTCGCCGTCGAGGAGCGCGTCGGCGAGGAGACGATCGCCGGCCTGCGCGAGCGCGGCCACGACGTCGAAGTCTCCGGCCCATGGAGTCTCGGCCGCATCAGCTCGGTCGCGCGCGAGCCGGACGGCACGCTCAAGGCAGGCGCAAACTCACGCGGCGCTCAGGGCTACGCGGTCGGGCGCTAGGACTACCCCTCGATCGCGAGGGCTACTTGAGCAGGGCGTTTATCGCAGCTTCGAGCTTCCCAAGTTTCGGTACGCCCGTCTCGTAGTACTTCGGCCGCCCATGCCCACGCACGAGGTAGATCGTCGGCGTACCCAACATCTGCCGGGGATGGGTCTTCCCCCAGTGGTCGATCGACTTGACGACCCTGCGCGTGGCCCCGCCGTTCGCGTCCTTCGCGAGCGTGTACGGCCGGAGGCGATCGACGCTCGCCGCGATTTTCGAGATCATCGCGTCGTTCATCCACCCCGTGCCCTCGACGCCTTGATTGTCGTAGAGCACCTCGGCGAAGTTGAACGCCTTGTTCTGCCGGGCCGCCGCAATCGTCGCTTTCTGGCCGCGAAGAGAGTCGTGGCCGCCGACGTTCGCATCGAGGATGTTCCACGGCTGCATCTTGATCTCGAGCTTCCCGCGGCGGACGTACTTCTTGACGAGCGGCAGCACCACTTTCGCCTCGAACTCCTGGCAGGCAGGGCACTGAAGGTCGACGTACTCGATCAGCGTGACGCGAGCCTTGGAGCGGCCGAGCACAAGACCTTTCTGGTGGATGCCCTTGAAGAGCTTCGCTACGCGGCGGGCGCCGGGGAGCGCGCTCGAGCCGGACGATTTCCCGACCTTCGGTGTTCCGCTCACGATCGTGATCGTCGGTCCGTCGTCGCCCGTCGCGCCGACGGCGAAGCGCGAAAGAGCCGCTTGCCCGTTCGACGCGTGGCCGAGCACGGCATAGCCCCCGACCGCGAGGACAACGACGAAGAACGCTCCAGCAAGGGCGCCGCGCATCGCCCGATGGTCGCACACGTCGCGGCGTAGCGCTACCCGTTTGGCTGATGCCTTCTCCGGAAACACAACCCCTGTGCCGGGGGAGGTGAAGCTCGGAGCCTTCCCCTGCGGGGACGGTTCTGTCGAGGTCTGCGTGTGGGCGCCTTCCTGCGCTTCTGTCACCGTGCGTTCGGGCGGCGCGGAGACTCCGCTCGAGCGGGACGGCGAGTACTGGCGCGGGCGCTTCTCCGGCGAGGACTACGTCTTCGTCGCCGACGGCAACGAGTGGCCCGACCCGTGCTCGCGCCGGCAGCCCGAGGGCGTTCGCGGGCCGTCGCGCGTCCTCGACACCGGCGCATTCGAGTGGAGCGACGGGGACTGGCGCGGGCTCACGCTCGACGAGCTCGTCATCTACGAGCTCCACGTCGGGACGTTTAGCGACGCGGGGACGTTCGACGGTGTCATCCCGCGCCTCGCCGGCCTGCGCGAGCTCGGTGTCACCGCAATCGAGCTCATGCCGGTCGTGACGTTCCCCGGCGAGCGAGGCTGGGGCTACGACGGGCTCTACACGTACGCCGCGCACGAGGCGTACGGCGGGCCGCACGGGCTCGCGCGGCTCGTAGACGCAGCGCACAAAGAAGACCTCGGCGTGATCCTCGACGTCGTCTACAACCACGTCGGCCCGGGGAACGAGGCGCTGAGCGCGTTCGGGCCGTACTTCACCGACCGCCACGAGACGTTCTGGGGAGACGCGATCGACTACGCGCAACGCGGTGTGCGCGAGTGGGCGATTGAGAACGCCGAGCAGTGGGTGCGCGACTTCCACGTCGACGGGCTGCGCCTCGACGCGGTGCACGCGATCGTCGACGACTCCGAGCCGCACCTCTGCGCCGAGCTCGCCGCGCGCGTGCGCGACATCGACCCGCGAGCGCTCGTCATCTCCGAGATGGAGCTCGGCGACTGGCGGCCGATCGAGGAGTGGGGCCACGACGCGCAGTGGTTCGACGCCTCGCATCACGAGCTGCACGCCCTGCTCACCGGCGAGCAGGACGGCTACTACGCCGGCTTCGGCTCGGTCGCCGCGCTCGCCGACGACCTCCGCGGCGCCGGCCACGACCCGCGGCGCCTCGTCATCTGCGCGCAGAACCACGACCAGGTCGGCAACCGCGCCCTCGGCGACCGGCTCCCCGACGACGCGCTGCGCGTCGCCTCCGCGGTGACCCTCTTCTCCCCGTGCACGCCGCTCCTGTTCATGGGCGAGGAGTGGCACGAGCGCGCGCCGTTCCAGTTCTTCACCGACCACATCGACCCGGCCATCGCCGAGGCGACGCGCGAGGGACGCAAGCGCGAGTTCGAGCACTTCGCCGGCTTCCAGGGAGACGTGCCGGATCCGCAGGCGGTCGAGACGTTCCTCCGTTCGAAGCTCCATCCCGCGGAGCCGGACCCGCTCTACCGCGAGCTCCTCGCGCTTCGCCCCGAGCTGCCGCGCGAGTTGACCACCGAGGTGAACGGCCAAGTGCTCACGCTGCGCCGCGGTAGCGTGGAGCTCGTGGCCGACTTCGACAACAAGACGGTCGAGCTGCACGCATGAACGTCTGGCCGGGACGCCCGTTTCCGCTCGGCCCGACGTGGGACGGCGAGGGCACGAACTTCGCGCTCTTCACGGAGAACGCCGAGCGCGTCGAGCTCTGCCTTTTCGACGAGAACGGCGTCGAGACGCGTGTCGAGCTCCGCGACTACACGTCGCACAACTGGCACTGCTACATCCCGGGCGTCGGGCCGGGGCAGCGCTACGGCTACCGCGTCTACGGGCCGTACGACCCCGCGAGCGGGCACCGCTTCAACCCGAACAAGCTCCTCATCGACCCGTATGCGAAGTCGATCGAAGGCCCGATCGCGTGGGACGTGGCGAACACGCTCCCGTACGTCCCGACCGGCGCGGAGGACGCCGACCTCGAGTTCGACGACGAGGACGACGCCGACGCGATCCCCAAGTGCATCGTCGTCGACCCGCACTTCGACTGGGAGGACGACGCGCCGCCCCACACGCCGTGGAACGAGACCGTCATCTACGAGGCGCACGTCAAGGGCTTCACGAAGCTCGCGCCCGACGTGCGGGACGATCTCCGCGGCACATACGCGGGGCTCGCGTCAGAGCCTGCGATCGCGCACCTGAACGAGCTCGGCGTCACAGCGATCGAGCTCCTCCCGATCCACCACATCGCCGACGAGAGCTTCCTCCACGACCGCGGCCTGACGAACTACTGGGGCTACTCGTCGATCGGCTACCTCTCGCCGCACGCGAGATACGCCGCGACGGGCACGCACGGACAGCAGGTGCTCGAGTTCAAGGGGATGGTGAAAGCCCTGCACAAAGCGGGAATCGAGGTGATCCTCGACGTCGTCTACAACCACACGGCGGAGGGCAACCACCTCGGGCCGATGCTCGCGTTCAAAGGCGTCGACAACACGAGCTACTACCGCCTCGTGCCCGACGACCCGCGGCACTACATGGACTTCACGGGGACGGGCAACTCGCTCAACCCCGTCCACCCGTCGGTGCTGCGGCTGATCATGGACTCGCTCCGGTACTTCGTCATCGATTGCCACGTCGACGGCTTCCGCTTCGACCTCGCCTCGGCGCTCGCGCGGGAGTTCCACGACGTCGACCGGCTCTCGGCGTTCTTCGACATCATCCACCAGGA
>DASXLJ010000044.1:0-9992 GCA_036496305.1 Gaiellaceae bacterium
GGTGGCGAACACGAGCAGGGCGCCGACGAGCGGGTAGACGAAGATCGTCGCCTGGCTCCAGATGCCGGTCAGCGCCACCGCAAACGCCGCCTGCCCCCGGCTTACGCGCAGTCTCCGCAGGAATCCGAAGGAGATCGCCATCCCGAGGGGGGCGCCGCCCGGAAGCACGAGTGTGAGCGCCGTCGACGCCTGGGTGAAGCCGAGCGCATTGAAGAAGGACAGCTGCGGGAGGACCGCCAACCACGGCAGAGCTGCGGTCAGCACGTCGAGCAGCGCAGCCGCGGCTAGCGCCACCCACCATCCGGTGGAGATATGGCCGAGTCGGTGCGCGACACTGCCGTAGCTCGCAATGCGCGGCACGACGAGTGCGAAGACGAGGACGGCGAGCGCGACGCCGAGCGCGCTCCGGAGGAGAGCCCGGCGGGGGCGACGCATGTGCTCAGTCTAGGAGGGCTTGGCGGGACGGTGCTCGGCACAGCCACTGTTTCGCCAACCCTCCTGTGAGGGCGGGGGAACGCGTCCGCGTCCCCCGCCCTTTGGGTCGTCCTACGGGCCCGAGACGACGCAGCCGTTGCCGGTCGCGTCGAAGGCCTTGTTGCTCCAGAGCGGCTGAACCGCGAACTTGTGTGCGCCGAGCGTGATGTTCTGAGTGTCGATCCACGCGCACTTGTCGCCGTTCTCGTAGGTCGTGTCGTCGTTCCAGCCGTCCTGAATCGACGTGAAGTTGTCGGGGTCGGTGACGGCTTCGGCGTACTCGTGACCGGTCGCGATCGACCATCCGTCGAAGATGCCGTTGCCGAACGCGTCGCTCGTCGCGTTCACGTTATGCATGCCGCAGCCCCCGGTCCCGCTGGTGGGCCAGTTCTCGTTCAGCCAGGGGATGAACGCGTACTGGATCCGCTCCGGGTTGCCGAGCCCGTCGACGCTCGTGGTCTGCGTGTGGTAGGCGCAGTAGGCCGCCCCCTCGCCAGTCCCGATCGTGCTCGGAGGGGTGAGGATGATGTACGTGGCGTCCCGGTTCCAGCCGAAGTGCTGCGCGGCCCGAACCGCCTCGCTCGCGATCGGATCGTCGACGAGGTTCTGGGCGAGGCCGAGCGTGACGATGTCGTCCGGAACGGCCGACGGGTCGGTCCAGACTCCCTTCAGCTGGCCCTTCGGGTTCGTGACGAACCCACCGCCGCCCGCACAGCTCGTCGAGCCGGGGAGCGCGTATGCGCAGTACTGGGTCTGAATCCCCGCCCACGGGCTGCCGCCGACGTTCTGGAAGAACGACTGGAGGTAGGTCTGGAGCGTCTTGCTCGAGTACATGACGCCGTCCGTGTCCGGGGTGGTGAAGCCCTGACGCCATTGCGGGCCCCACCAGATGAGGTAGACCGCGGGCTTCTGCTCGACGCCGATCGCGCCGGGGCCGACGTTGCCGCCGTGGTAGATCAGGTCGTTCTGCAGCTGGTCCGTCGAGCTCGCGCCGGAGCTTTGCCCGGCCGCCCAGAAGAAGTGCTTCGGATTGGTCAGCGGCGCACTGCCGGCCGTGGCCGTGGCTCCGACCACCCCGAAGAGGGCCCCAGCCAGCATGAGGCCCAAAAGCAGGCGAATCTTCAAGGATCTCCCCCTTGGTTGGTGGATCCTCGCCTTTTCCCGCGCTTCCTACGATCGAAACGGCTAGCCTCAGCCGGCGATGAGAGTCCTGGTCACCGGCGGCGCGGGGTTCATCGGCGCCCACGTCGCCCGTCGCTTGCTCGAGGCCGGCCACGACGTCGTCGTCCTCGACGACCTCAGCGGCGGCTACGAGGCGAACGTGCCGGCGGGAGTCGACTTCGTCGTCGGCTCGGTCGTCGACCCCGAGCTCGTCGACGACCTGTTCCGCACGCACGGGTTCTCCCACGTCTTCCATCTCGCCGCCTATGCGGCCGAGGGGCTCTCGCACTTCATCCGCCGCTTCAACTACGAGAACAACGTCCTAGGCTCGGTCAACGTGCTCAACGCCGCCGTGCGCGCCGAGACCGTCGAGCGCTTCGTCTTCGCCAGCTCGATCGCCGTCTACGGCCCGGCACAGACGCCGATGCGGGAGGACGTCGTCCCCGAGCCGGAGGACCCGTACGGGATCGCGAAGTACTCGGTCGAGCTCGACCTCGCCGCCGCGCAGCGGATGTTCGGTCTCGACTACACGATCTTCCGCCCGCACAACGTCTACGGCGAGCTGCAGAACATCGCCGACACGTACCGCAACGTCATCGGGATCTTCATGAACCAGCTGCAGAGCGGGCGGCCGATGTCGATCTTCGGCGACGGCCGGCAGACGCGCGCGTTCTCGCACATCGACGACGTTGCGCCGGTCATTGCGCGCTCGATCGACGTTTCGGCCGCGGCGAACGAGACGTTCAACGTCGGCGCCGACAAGCCGTACACCGTGCTCGACCTCGCGCACACCGTCGCGCGCGTGCTCGACGTCGCCGACCCCGAGATCGACTTCCTCCCGGCGCGGCAGGAGGTCGTCCATGCGTTCTCCGACCACTCGAAGCTCCACCGCGTTTTCGGCGAGCAGACGCCCGTCTCGCTCGAGGACGGCCTCCGCCGGATGGCCGCATGGGTGGAGGAGGTCGGCGTGCGCCCGCCGGTTCGCTTCGACAGCGTCGAGATCCTGCGGAACCTGCCGCCGTCGTGGTCGGCAGGCATGGCGCAGTCCGTCTAGCGCGCCCAGTGCCCGACGTCTCGATCTCGCTCGTCAATACGAACTCGCGCGAGCTCTTGCTCGCGTGTCTCGAGTCGCTTAAGGGCGTCGATGCGGAGATCGTCGTCCTCGACAACGCGTCGGAGGACGGATCCGCCGAGGCGGTGCGCTCGCAGTATCCGGACGTGCGGGTCATCGAGCAGCGGCACCGCGCCGGGTTCGGCGCGAACCACAACACCGTCATCCGCGCGACGACCGGCCGCTACGTCTTCATCCTCAACGAGGACACGACATCCGACGACTGGGGCTTTGCGGAGATGGTCGCGCACCTCGACGCGAACCCGCGCGTCGCCGCGCTCGCGCCGCGCCTCGTCTATCCCGACGGGCGCGTGCAGTCGTCGGCGTGGCGCTTTCCGACTCCTTCGACGGCGGCGCTCGGACTGATCACGCTCGGGCGCGCCGGTGTTCTCCAGTCGGGCGGCGGCGAGACGCGCGACGTCGACTGGGCAATGGCCGCCGCGCTGCTCGTGCGCCGCGAGGCGCTCGACGGGGTCGGCATCTTCGACGAAGACTTCTTCCTCTACTCCGAGGAGACGGATCTCCTTCGCCGGCTCTCGAACGCCGGCTGGCGGACGCAGTTCTTTCCGTCGGTTACGGTCGTCCACCACGAGTCGCAGTTCAGCGCCGGCATTCCGGAACGGCGGATCAACGAGATGTGGCGCGGCCGGCACCGCTACTGGGCCAAGCATCACTCGGCGACGGGCGCTCGCGCGGCAGCGCTCCTCACCGGCGCGCAGTACGCGCTGCGCGGGCTGATCCGGCGGCGCGACCGCGACTTCGCCGCGCGGATGCGCCTGCATGCGCACGACGCGATCCGCGTCGACGGGCCTGGCCTCCGCGAGCTTGCCGAGGACTGGAACCGGGCGCACCCCGAATCGTCACGCTGAGCCTCGTCTTCCGGCAGAATCAAGCGCGCAGACTCGTAGGCTTCCGGGGGGTTGCTGTGGCGACGATCCAACGCAATAAATCGAGCAGGTCGCAGGCGTTTCCGCCTGCGCCTATGCGTCGCCCGACCCAGCGCGTCGTGCGCGGCGATTGGCGCAAGCGGATTCACCATCGCCCCGATCCCGGCGGTGGAGCGGGGAACGGCGGCGGGCTTACAGTCGGGCCGCGCATCCTCATCGTCGACGACGAGAGCTCGATCCGCACGATCTGTCGCGTCAACCTCGAGACCGATGGCATGGCGGTCGCCGAGGCGGTCGACGGGCGGGACGCGCTCGCGGCGATCGGCCGCCAGCAGCCGGAGCTTGTCCTCCTCGACGTGATGATGCCCGACGTCGACGGCTGGGAGGTCGCCGCGCAGCTCGCAGCCGATCCGGACACGCAGGACATTCCGGTCGTCTTCCTCTCCGCGCGGGCTGCGCGTGAGGACAAGGCCCGCGCACAGAGCCTCGGCGCGGTCGGCTACATCGTCAAGCCGTTCGATCCGGTCGGCCTCGGGGTCGCTGTGAGAGAAGTCCTCGACCGCGTTCGCCGCGGCGAACGCGAGCAGCTCAATCGGGAGCTCTACCACCCCGAATGACCGTGCGCCACCGATCGGTGCGCTTCGTTCTCGGGATCGCGGTCGCGCTCGCGGGACCCGCTCTCGTCACGCTTCTCCACTTCACGAGCCTGCGCGCGGTCGTTCCTGCGCTGCTCTACACCGTGGCGATCATCCTCGCGACCGCCGTCGGCGGACGGATCGCCGGTCTCGTCGCCGTCGCAGCGTCGGTCTATCCGTTCTTCCACTACTTCGCCTCGCGCTACGACAAGGGCAGCGCGAACGCCGACGGGGTCGCGGCCACCGCTGTGTTCGTTCTCGCCGCGCTGTTTGCGAGCGAGGTGCTGCGGCGCGAACGTGACGCGCGCGACCGCGCGGAAGCAGCTGTCCGCGCGAGCGAGACCGCGCTCGAATCGGCCGCGCGGCTGCAGACCGCGGCCGACGCGCTCGCGACGGCGCGGACCCCGCAGGAGGTGCTCGACGCGGTGCTCAGCGAGGGCGTGCGCGCGGCCGAGGCGCGAGCGGGGCTGATCGCGCGGCTGAGCGACGGCGGCGAGTGGCTCGAGGTGATCGCCTCGCGCGGGTACGACGTCGAGTCGATTGCGCCGTACACGCGCTTCCCTCTCGCGGGCAATTTCCCGATGTCGGAGGCGGTTCGGACCGGCGAGGGAGTCTTCATCGACTCGGGAGCCGAGCAGGACACGCGGTATCCCGAGCTCGTCGACGGAGGCATGAGCCCGCGCCACGCGCTCGTCTGTCTCCCGCTCATCGGGCACGCCGGCCCCATCGGCGGGCTGACCTTCTCGTTCAGCAGCGACCAGACGTTCCCGCCCGAGCGCCGCGCGCTCAAGTTCGCGCTCGCGCGGCAGGCGGGTCTCGCGCTCGAGCGGTCGCTCATCGCGGAGAAGGAGGAGCGGCTGCGCGAACGACTCGCGTTTCTCGACGCGTCGACCGCACTGCTCACGTCGTCGCTCGACCTCGACGAGACGCTCGGCTGGCTGACGTCGCTCGCTGTCCCGCAGCTCGCCGACTGGTGCTCGATCTCGGTGGTCTCGGATACCGGCCTGATCGAGTCGGTAGCCGTCGCCCATCAGGATCCCGAGCGGCGGCGCTGGGCCGAGGAGATGCAGACGCGCACCCGGCCCGTGCACGTCGACGACGAGTTCGACCTCACGGCGCGCGTGATCCGCACCGGCGAGCCGATCTTCCTGCGCGAAGTGCCCCAACAGCTGCTCGACGAGGCCATCGAGCGCGACCCGGAGGCCGGACGTGCACTCGAGGAGATCTCCATCCGCAGCGCGATCACCGTTCCGCTGAGCTCCCGTTCGAGGAATCTCGGTGCGCTGACGCTCGTCGCCGAGGAGCGCGAGTTCGACGACGACGACTTCGAGCTCGCGCAGCAGCTGAGCGCCCGCGCGGCGATCGCGCTCGAGAATGCGCGGCTGTACGGCGAGGCCGAGCTTCGCGCCGACGCTGCGCTCGCACTCTCCTACGTCGGAGACGGCGTCGTCCTCCTCGACGATTCCGGTCATGTGCGGTTCTGGAACGCCGCCGCCGCCGCCATCACCGGAGTCGGCGAACGCAGTGCGGTCGGCCGGCGCGCCGAGGAAGTGCTTCCCTCGTGGGCAGAGCTGACCCGCCTCGCCGAGCTCGCCGACGCGGACGCGCCCTCGCGCGCGAGGTCGGTGACGGTCCCGCTCGAGACGGCGGACGGAGACCGGTGGGTTTCGGTCACCGGTGTCGCGTTCGACGAGGGCGTCGTCTATGCGCTCCGCGACGTCACCGACGAGCGCGCGCTCGAACGGGCGCGCAGCGACTTCGTCGCGACAGCCTCGCACGAGCTCCGCACTCCGCTCGCGGCCGTCTACGGCTCCGCGCGCACCCTTCGGCGTGCCGACATCGACCTGCCGCCGGAGCAGCGCGACCGGTTCCTCGAGATCATCGAGAGCGAGACGGAGCGCCTGACGGCGATCGTCGGCCAGATCCTCCTCGCGGGACAGCTCGAGGAAGGCCGTGTCGACCTCGACACCGCGGCCACCGATCTGCGCGGCCTCGCCGAGAGCGTGCTCGACTCGACTCGCGTCCGCGCGCCGGCCGAGGTCGAGCTGAAGCTCGATCCGGGCGACGACTCGACGGTCGCGCTCGCCGACGAGGACAAGCTCCGCCAGGTGCTCGTCAACCTCCTCGACAACGCCGTCAAGTACTCGCCGGATGGCGGCGAGGTGGCGGTCGAGCTCGGCAGCGCGCCCGGCCTCGTGACGCTCACCGTCCGCGACAGCGGGCTCGGGATCCCGCCCGGCGAGCAGGATCGGATCTTCGAGAAGTTCTACCGCCTCGATCCCGCCCTCACCCGCGGCGTCGGCGGCAGCGGCTTGGGCCTCTACATCTCGCGCGAGCTCGTCTCGCGGATGGGGGGCCGGATGTCGGTGCGCTCGCGCCCCGGCGAAGGCGCGGCGTTCACCGTCGAGCTCCCCGCCGCGTAGAGCATTGACCTGTCGTGTCCTTAACGGCATCTCACGTCGCGCGGCACACTTTGTAGCGACATGCTCGTTCTCGTAGTCGACGACGACCGTGCGGTGCGCGAGGCGCTCGAACGAGCGCTGCAACTGCACGGCTATGAGGTCGCGCTTGCGTCCGACGGCGACAGCGCCCTTGCCGCCGTCGAGTCGCGCACGCCCGACGCGCTCGTCCTCGACGTGATGATGCCGGGCCTCGACGGCCTCGACGTGACGCGCCGCTTGCGCCGGCAGGGAAACCGCGTCCCGATCCTCCTCCTCACGGCGCGCGACGCGGTCGGCGACCGCGTGGAGGGGCTCGACGCAGGCGCCGACGACTACCTCCCGAAGCCGTACGACCTCGAGGAGCTGCTCGCGCGGCTCCGCGCCCTTCTCCGCCGCTCGAAGCCGGAGGCGCCAGGCGACGTCCTTCGCTTCGCCGATCTCACGCTCGACCTCGGCTCGATGGACGCGCGGCGGTCGGGCCGGCGCTTCGAGCTGACGACGACCGAGGCGCACCTCCTCGAGCTCTTCCTCCGCAACCCGCGGCAGGTGCTCCCGCGCTCGCTCATCTACGAGCGCGTCTGGGGCTACGACTTCAGCCACTCGTCGAACGCGCTCGACGTCTACGTCGGCTATCTCCGCCGGAAGACGGAGGCGGAAGACGAGCCACGCCTCATCCACACCGTGCGCGGCACCGGCTACGTCATGCGCGAGCCATGAGTCTCCGCGGCCGTCTGACGCTTGTCGTTGCCGGCGTCGTGGCAGTGGTCGTCGCGCTCGCTTCGACCGCGACGTACCTCCTCATGCGGCACGAGCTGTACGCACAGGTCGACACGCAGCTGGAGATCCACGCGAACCAGTGGAATAAGCCGTTCGGGGAGTACAGCCTGTTCGCCCTCGACTACGTTGCGGCGCTCCCGGCGGTCGGCAGCATCGAGAATCCGCACAACATCCCGATCGACCCGGCGATCGTCGGCGTCGCGCGCGGGACCGCACATGCCTTCTCCCGAAGCGTTCAGGTCACGCAACAGTCGGACGGGAAGGAGGTCACATGGCGCGAGCGCGTGCAGCCCCTTTCGACGGGCGGCGCGGTCGTCGTAGCACGGAACATCGACTACATCGACCACGACCTCGAGCGGCTGTGGGTGATCCTCCTGATCGTCGCCCTCTGCGGAGTCGCGGCGGCGGCCATCATCGCCCGTGCCGTGTCGGACGCGACGCTCGCGCCGGTGCGCCGCCTGACCGCCGCCGCCGAACGGATCGCGGAGACGGGCGAGCCGAGCGAGCGTGTTCCCGAGGGTGGCAAGGGCGAGCTTGCGCGGCTCGGAGCGTCGTTCAACACGATGCTCAGCTCCCTCGAGGAGTCGCTCGAGACGCAGCGCCGCTTTGTCGCCGATGCGTCCCACGAGCTGCGGACGCCGCTCACGAGCCTCCAGACGAACATCGACGTCCTCCGCGGCGACATCGAGCTCGGCCCGAAGCAGCGCCAGGCGCTCCTCGACGATCTCCACCGCGAGTCGCAGGAGATGCGTTCACTCATCGGCAGCCTCCTCGAGCTCGCGCGCTCGGGCGCGGAGCCGGCCCGCGAGCCGTTCCAGCTCGACGAGCTCGTCGAAGACACCGTCGAGCGCGCCCGCTCCCGTTTCCCGTCCGTCGCGTGGGAGGACCGGGTCGTCGAGGAGACAATCGTCGTCGGCGATCGCGACCGGATGGAGCGCGCGGTCTGGAACCTCCTCGAGAACGCCGGCAAGTGGAGCGGCGAGGGAGGCACCGTCGAGGTCTCGCTCCGGCGCGGCGAGGTATCGGTCCGCGACCACGGGCCGGGGCTCGCGGAGGAGGACCGCCCGCGCGTGTTCGACCGCTTCTACCGCTCGGCCGCGGCGCGTTCGATGCCGGGTGCGGGACTCGGCCTGTCGATCGTCCGCGAGGTTGCGGAGGCGCACGGCGGCACGGTCGTCGCCGAGAACGCCCCCGGCGGCGGAGCGCGGTTCCGGCTGACCCTCAACGGCGCGGCGCGGCCCGGCTCGCTGTCGACGTAGCCGCGGGCAGCCGCCGCGGCGCTCTTAGGTTCTTTTCATCGGAAGGTGATTCGATTCCGAGTGCATCGAACCCCTCCCGGCCCGCGCCGCCTTTGCGGGTCGTGGCCAGCCCGGTCCGGCGCCTTCCCGGATCCCCTGCGGTGAAGGCGCCGGATCGCGTAGCTGGCTTGGAGGCGCGGCAATCGATCTCACGAGGTTCAGCCTCCAGAACGATCAAGTGAGAGGGCGCACTGGCCCACGTCAGCAGCACACGCCAGCTGGCTCTATCCTCAGCGAGGCATGAGATACGCCACGATCCTCGTTCTCGCGGTTCTCGTGCTCCTGTCGGCTTGCGGGTCCGCTAATCACGCGGTCAACCGAAAGGCATGCGCTCTGGTCAAGGTCAGCCCGAAGACGCATGAGACGACGCTGAAGCGATACGCGTGCCATGACTACCACCCTGAGCGCCCGACCGGCTGAGCACTCAGAGGCCCGGCGCTCAGGGGACATTCCCGAGCACTGGCGCAGCCGCGCGTGTGCCAGGATCTCTAGCGCCGAATGGTCGTCGCACTCCTCAAGAACAGCCCGTGGACGTGGCTTGCTCTCGCAGTTGCCGCCCTGGTCGGGTACGCCTACCGCTGGTGGCGAGGTCGCCACAAGGGGTAGTCGCTCAGGGGACATTCCCGAGCACTGGCCCATGCGCGAGGCCTACTACCTCGGCGGGGAAACGCGCATCCGCTGACGCCACCAGCAAGCGACGAGATAGCCCGACGACGCGACAAACGCCAGCAAGGCAACGCCCATCGGCACCGCCCAGCCGAGTCCGGAGACACCCGCCAATGTGGCGAAGCAGATGAAACAACCCGAGGCACCCCAGGCCATGGTCGCCAGCGACTTGCGATTCTCCACGGCCCTCGGTGTACCACAGACCGCGCCCCCGTCAAGTGACATTCCCGAGCACTGGCCCACCCGAAGCTCCAACCTCGGCCGCGGCAGTCGCGCGTCAGCCGGAGCGCGGCGGCAAGGGTCTATGGAACACGGGTCCAGCCCGGAAGCCGCTTACCCAAGACTCCGGCGACGGGGCACCGCGGCGGCGGGGATACACCACAGCCGCGACCGCGATACCCAGGACAGCAATCGCTACAACGGCAGCGATTAGCCACCCAGGCGCTGGCCATGTCCAGACGTCCACTTCCCGGCCAAGGAGATCGTCGGGTTCTGGGGAAGGCACCACTCCGGCAGCGAAGGCAACTACGACGATTAGCACG
>DASXLJ010000045.1:0-52222 GCA_036496305.1 Gaiellaceae bacterium
TCGCTCATGGACGCGGGTGTGCCGATCAAGGCGCCGGTCTCCGGCATCGCGATGGGCCTCGTGAAGGAGGGCGACGACTACGTCATCCTCACCGACATCCAGGGAGCCGAGGATCACCTCGGCGACATGGACTTCAAGGTCGCCGGCACTCGCGACGGCATCACGGCGCTGCAGATGGACATCAAGATCACCGGCGTCACGTCGGAGATCATGAGCAACGCCCTGAGCCAGGCGAGCCGCGCCCGCAACGAGATCCTCGACGCGATGCTCGCCGTGCTTCCCGAGTCGCGTTCCGAGCTCGCCTCGAACGCGCCGCGCATCTCGACGATCAAGATCGATCAGGAGAAGATCGGCATGGTCATCGGCAAGGGCGGCGAGACGATCCGCGGCCTCGAGGCCGACTACGAGGTGCAGATCGACATCGAGGAGGACGGCACGATCCTCATCTACGCGACCGACGGCGAGAAGGCAGCTGCCGCGATCGCTGCGGTCGAGTCGATCACGAAGGAGCCCGAGGTCGGCGACGCGTTCACCGGCAAGGTCGTCAAGACGACCCAGTTCGGCGCGTTCGTCGAGCTCAAGAAGGGCACCGACGGCCTGCTCCACGTCTCGAACGTCGGCCCGGGCCGGGTCGCGCACATCGAGGACGTCATGGCTCGTGGCGACGTCGTCGACGTCGTCGTCCAGGAGGTCGACAAGGCCCGTGGCCGGATCGGCCTCAAGCTCGTCGCGAAGCACGAGAACGGCACCATGGTCACTCCCGAGGAGCTCGTCGAGCGGGCGAAGGACGCTCCGCCGCGTCCTCCGGAGGAGGATCGCCCCCGCGGCGGCGACCGTGGTCGCGGGCGCGACAGGCGTCCCCGCGACTAGGCACCTGAGGCACTGAAGCACTGCGAGCGGCCGGGGAAACCCGGCCGCTCGCTTTACCCGACCCCGTTCGCTGCCGATGAACGAAGAACGGACGGCGAACACATGACGAGTACGAACATCTCACCGCTGCGGGGACTTCTCGAAGTGACCCGCCTTTTGCGGGCGCGTGAAGATCTCCCGGAGCTGCTCGACGCAGTCTCCCGGACGATCGGCGAGACGCTCGGCTTCCGCACGGTCGCGGTGCATCTCCACCGGCCTGCGTGGGACGACTTCGAGATCGTCGCGGTGCACGGGAACGACGACGCCCGCCGCGAGCTGCTCGGAAGCGTGCGCGAGGGTGCGAATCTCGTCGTGCTGCTCGCTGCGCGCTTCGAGCGCCGCGGCGCGTACTACGTGCCGAAGGGATCCGTCGACTGGAACTCGCTCGGCCCGATCTACACGCCTCCGGGCGAGCGCGGGTCGCATGCCGACGCGTGGGATCCGCTCGACGCGCTGCTCGTGCCGATGCGAGACGCGGCCGGGAAGCTCCTCGGCACGATCTCCGTCGACGAGCCGGTCGGCGGCCGCGTGCCGAACGACGAGGAGCTCGACCTGCTCGTCGCGATGACCGATCACGCGGCCCTCGCCGTGGAAGAGGCGAACGAGACGCGGAACGCACGCCGGCACCAGCGCGCGCTCGAAGAGCTCCTCGACGTGTCCTCGCGGATCACCGGCGAGACCTCGACCGACGAGATTCTGCGCCGTGTCTGCGACGGCATCCGCACGGCGCTCGACTTCGACAATGTCTGTGCCGCGCTCGTCGATCCCGACACGGGAGCGCTCGTGCCGAAGGCCGTGGCCGGTTGGACGCTCAAGGAGATGCTCGGCCGCCCGCGCGCGACCGTCACGCAGATCGAGGCGCTCCTCGGTGCGGAGTTCGAACGCGAGGGCTGCTTCCTCCTCACGCACGCGCAAGCGCACGAGCGCCTCGCGCGCGACGCCGACGTCTACCCGTCGCAGCTGAACGGACGCGGGCCATGGGCGTGGAACCGGCACTGGCTTCTCGTGCCGCTCCGCGACGGAGAGGGCGCGATTCTCGGCGTCATCTGGGTCGACAACCCGCGCGACCGGCTTCTCCCGTCGGCCGATCGTCTCCAGGCTCTGCGGATCTTCGCGAACGACGCCGCCGCCGCGCTCGTGTCGGGCAAGCACCTCGGTGAGCTCCGCTTCCTCGCCGACCACGACCCGCTCACGCGCCTTCTCAACCGCCGCGCGTTCGTGTCGCGGCTCGACGGGGAGGTCGCACGCGCGACGAGGTACGGACGGACGGTGGGTCTCGTCATCGCCGACCTCGATCGGTTCAAGCACCGCAACGACCGCTTTGGCCACGCCGCCGGTGACGACGCGCTCGTCGTCTTCTCGGGGATCCTCGCGCGCGCGCTGCGCCGTCCCGACGCCGCGTTCCGTATCGGCGGCGACGAGTTCGCGATGCTACTTGCGGAGACGACCGAAGACGGTGCCCGCATCGTCGTCGAGCGCATCGGCGAGATGCTCGGCGAGCTCGAAGGGCAGGGCCATCCCGCAGCCGAAGGGCTGACGGCGAGCTTCGGATTCGCCCTCTGTCCGCCGGACGCGGACGACGCGCAGACGCTCTTCCGCCTCGCCGACGAGGCGCTGTATGAAGCGAAGCGCGCGGGCGAAGGTCTGCTCGTCGTCGCGGGCGCGTAGCTGCCCAAGTCAGCAGCGCGTAGCTGTCCAAACCGTTGAGCGCGTAGCTGTCCGTACCCTAGGCGCGTGCAGAAGGTCACGCTCAGCGAGCTCGACAGCGGCGAGCGCGTCGTCTCCGAGCGCGTGAGCGGCGTGCGCTCGGTTTCGCTCGGCTTCTGGATCGACGTCGGCTCGCGCGACGAGCGCGACGACCGCGCCGGCGTCTCGCATTTCATCGAGCATCTGCTCTTCAAGGGCTCGCGCCGCTTCGATGCGCAGACGATCGCGGAGACGTTCGACGCGATGGGCGCCGAGCTCAACGCCGCGACGTCGCGCGAGAACACCGTCGTCTTCGCGCGCGTTCCCGATCGCCACGTCGAGACCGCGCTCGACGTCATGGCCGACATGGTCTTCGCCCCGGCATTCGCCGAGGTCGACCAGGAGCGCGAGGTCGTGCTCGAGGAGATCGCGATGTACGAGGACACGCCGCAGGAGCTCGTCCACGACCTCTTTTCGCAGGCCGTCTTCGGCGATCACCCGCTCGGCCGGCCCGTCATCGGCACGGCGGAAGTCATCTCCACCGTGAGCCGCCGCGCGCTCTCGTCCTTCCATCGCACCGCCTACGCGCCGGGGAACGTCGTCGTCGCCGCCGCGGGGAATCTCGAGCACGACCGTCTCATCGCGTTGCTGCAACGGAGCGAGCGTCGCGCCGGAGCGCCTGCGCGCGCCGGCACCCGCGTCCGCCGGCCGCTCGCGCGCGCCCCCGAGCCCGAGCTCCGCTTCGAGCGGAAGGACACCGAGCAGTACCACGTCTGCCTCGGCGCGACCGGCATCTCACGCTCCGATCGCCGCCGGTTCGCGTCGTCGCTCCTCGACTCCATCCTCGGCGGCTCGGCGTCGTCGCGGCTCTTCCAGGAGATCCGCGAGAAGCGCGGGATGGCGTACTCCGTCTACAGCTTCGCGGCGCAGTACTCCGACACGGGCGTCATCGGCGTGTACGTCGGTACGCGCGAGGAGAACCTCGGCGCATGCATCGAGATCTGCGCCGAGCAGATCGCCGAGATCGCGGCGGGTCGGCTGCGGAACGGCGAGCTCGAGCGCGCGAAGGAGAGCCTCAAAGGCCGCATCGTCCTCTCCCTCGAGTCGACGTCGAATCGGATGAGCCGGCTCGGGAAGTCGCTCGTCACCGACACCGAGCTCATGACGCTCGACCGGATCATGGCCGAGATCGATGCGGTCGACCCCGGCGAGCTTGCCGAGCTTGCCACTGTGCTCCTGCCGTCGGATCGGCTCGCAGCGTCGGGCGTCGGGCCGGACGAGGACAAGTTCCGCGCGGCGGTCGGGCGCGCGAGCACCGGTCTGCCGGCGAGCGCAGCCGCGTGAAGATCGCCTTTTTCGGAGCGGCGGGGAAGACGGGCTCAGCGGTCGCGACGCGCATCGCCGCCGCCGGTCACGAGGTGCGGGCGATCGAGCTGGGCGACGAGCCCGACGTCAGCCGCTGTGACGCGGCGGTCGACTTCACGACGCCGAGCGCGGCGCCGGAGAACGTCCGCGCCGCGCTCGAGCAGGGCGTTTCGTGCGTCGTCGGCACAACGGGCTGGGATCCCGCAGAGCTCGGCGCGCTTGCCGAGGAGAAGGGCCTGCGGCTGTTCGTCGCTCCGAACTTCTCGATCGGCGCCGTCCTGCTGATGCGCTTCGCGCGCGACGCGGCGGAGCATTTCCCGCGGGCGGAGATCATCGAGCTCCACAACGAGGCGAAGAAGGACGCGCCGTCCGGCACCGCGAAGGCGACAGCGGAGCTGCTGGGCGGCGACACAGCGATCCACTCGGTGCGCCTGCCGGGCCTCGTTGCGCACCAGGAAGTGATCTTCGGCGGCGAGGGACAGCTGCTCACGCTGCGCCACGACACGACCGGCCGCGAGTCGTTCGCCGACGGCGTCCTCCTCGCGCTCGCGAAGCTCGACGAGCTGCCGCCGGGCCTCACGCTCGGTCTCGACTCCGTGCTCTAGCCGACGGGCGCGAAGGAGTCGTCACAGTTCCGGCACGCACACGTACGGTGGCTGCCACCGGACTCCCTGCAAATGCAAGGTATGTGCGGTTTCGTCACGCGTCCGTGCGGCTTTTGTCGCATCCCGCTTACTCCAGCTAGGACGTCCGAAAGCCGATGCGCGGGGTGAGCTTGAGCGGGCTCGTCGGTAGCCCGTCGGCGGGATTCGGTTCGTTGTAGCCCGCAGGCGCCACGTCATTCGGCCCGCGCGGATGGAAGAGCGACGCGAGCAGCTGGATCTGCTCCCTGCCCGGCCCGAGCTCGTGCTGGCCGCCGCCGTACAGCACGATCCCTTCGGCGGCGCAGAGCTCGTAGAGGTCGAAGAGTGCGGCAACGCTTCCGAGCCGCGCGGGCTTGACGTTGATCGCGCTCGGGCGGGCCGGGAGCCGGCGGACTTTCTCGGCCGACGTGATCCGAATGTCCCAGCTCACACGCGCGCCGGGCACGACGACGGGCGGATCCTCGAGCAGCGCATCCGGGTACAGCGCGAGCGCGGACTCGACCGCCGCTTGATCGCCGCTCTCCTTGAAGTCGACGACGTCGACCGGCAGGCCCGGCCGCAGGTCGACCGCGTCGATCTTTAGCCGCGCGTCCGACGGAAACTCCGAGAAGCCGGGAGCAGGGGAGACGACGAACTGCACAGGCTCCGGCGTGCGCCCAACGAGCTCGTCGAATCGCACGCCCGCCTGGCGCAGCGCGAGATCGAGGGCTGCAGCCTCGAACGCCCAGTGCCGATAGTGGCGTACGACCTCGTACTGCGGTTCTCGCTCGAACATCCCACGCGACGCCAGCGAGGGCGAGAACTCGCGAAAGCTCCCGGCGAACTCCCACGGCTCGTGGGGGCTCGCCGGGAGCAGGTCATCCGCTTGAAACGTGACCTCCTCGCCGTAGCCGTGCTCGCCGCCGCCTTCGAGATGGACGATCGCCGTCGTCCGGCCGCTCGCGCTCGCCATGCGCGTGACCGTCTTGTGCTCGATCGTGAGCGGGAGCTTGTCCCAGTCGCGCCGGAGCATCTCAGTGGGTCGCGAGCAGGAGCGCGAAGCGCGAAGCGTCGTCGGTCCACCAGCCGGTGGTGCGGAGGCCGGCGACGGCGAGCTCCCGCTCGATCCCCTCGCGCCGGAACTTGCTGCTCACCTCGACCCGCAGCCGCTCTCCCTCGGCGAGCGCGAAGTCGACCTCGAGCTCGGCGAGATGGACGGTGTGCGCCTCGAGCGCGTTGAAGCCGATGTCCATCCATTCGCGTTCCGCGTCCCAGTGCGCGTCGAAAGCGAACCGCTCCTGCACGAAATCGGCCTTGAGCTCGCGGTTCGCGTGCGCCAGGCCGTTGCGGACGAACTGCTCCGTGATCCCTTGCGCGTCGTTGTACGCGCGCTCGATGACGGCCGGATCCTTGACGAGATCGATGCCGAGCAGGAAGGAGTCGCCGGGCGCCAACGCCGCAGCGATCGCGCGGAGCAGTCGCGCGCGCCGGTCCGGATAGAGATTGCCGATCGTGCTGCCGAGGAACGCGATAACGCGCTCCTCGCCCGGCGGGAGCGCCACGAGGTCGCGTTCGAAGTCGCCGACGATGCCGTGCACCGAGACGGTCGGATAGCGCTCCGCGATCGCCTCCGCGCTGAGCCGGAGGATGTCGTCGCTCACGTCGAGTGGCACGAACCGCTCGAGCGTCCCCGCCGCCGACATCGCGTCGAGCAGCAGCAGCGTCTTCTCCGACGTGCCGGCGCCGAGCTCGACGAGCGTGCGGCCGCCGGTGAGCGTCGCGATCTCAGCCGCGTGCGCCGCGAGGATCTCGCGCTCGGCGTTGGTCGGGTAGTACTCGGGCAGGCGCGTGATCTCGTCGAACAGGAGCGAACCGCGCTCGTCGTAGAGCCACGACGCGGGCAGCTCGCGCGGGGTCGCACGAAGGCTCCAGAACGTCGCCTCGTAGAACTCGGCGCGGCGATCGGCATCCTCGACGAGGACGTCGATCTGAATGCGCGGCTGGGTGGCGCTATCCGTCACGCGCACACCTGATTCCCGAGAAGATCTGCCGCCGCTGCGGATAGTCCCAGTTGCGGAAGCTCAGCCGCGCGACGAGCGGGTCGGTCATGAACGAGCCGCCGCGCAGCATCCGGTACTCGTCTCCGAAGAACACCTCCGAATACTCGCGGTACGGGAAGGCCTCGAAGCCGGGGTACGCCGCGAAGAGCGACGACGTCCACTGCCATACAGCGTCGTTCGCGTGCTCGAGCTCCCCGGTTCGGGCCGCGCTTTCCCACTCCGCCTCGGTGGGGAGCCGCTTGCCCGCCCAGCGCGCGAATGCGTCGGCTTCCCAGTAACAGACGTGCACGACCGGCTCGTCCCCGGGAACCGGCTCGACGAGACCGAAGCGATTTCGCAGCCAGCCGCCGCCGCCGCGTTCCCAGTAGAGCGGCGCTGTGGCTCCTTCGGCTTCGCGCCAGGCCCACCCGTCGTCGCTCCACAGTGCGCGATTCTCGTAGCCGCCGTCGGCCATGAACGCCAGGTAGTCGGCGTTCGTCACGAGTGCGCGGTCGATCCGGTACGGAGCGAGCTCGACCTCGTGCGCCGTAAGCTCGTTGTCGTACGCCCACGGCTCGTCGTCGCGGGCACCGATGACGGCGCGTCCACCGGCGATCTCGATCTCCCCGCTCGCCTCGACCTTCGGCGGAGGAGCGATCTGCGCGGGCAGCCCGCCGAGCTGCATCGTCTGCGCCATGGTCTCGTTGTGCTGCAGCTCGTGCTGCACGACGAGGCCGAACACGAACCCGCCGTCGAGCAGCCGATCGCCGTTGGCCTCGACGCCATCGAGCAGCCCGAGCGACCGGGCGCGAACGTCGTCGACGAACGCCCGCGCGGCGGCGGGCGGCAGGTACGGCAGCTCGCCGCGCTCGCTCCGCTCGTGGGCGAACGCGTCGTACACGTCGTCGTGCTCCTCGTGGAGCGGCTCGAGGCCGCCGACGGTGCGCAGGATCCACAGCTCCTCGAAGTGGCCGATGTGCGCGAAGTCCCAGACGAGCGGCGACTGCAGCGACGACACCTGCGAGCACAGCTGCTCGTCGGAGAACGGGGCAAGCAGGCGCAACGTGCCGCTACGCGCCCGCTCCAACGTCCCGGCGATCGCCCTCCGGTCGAAGCCTTCCACCTCGACGAGCATAATCCGCCGGGTGAAGGTTGTGGTTCTCGGTGGCGGGTCGACGGGCGAGCATTTCGTCGGCGCGCTCCGCCGCTTCGACTCCCAGGCGGAGGTCACGCTCGTCGAGAGCCGCCTCGTCGGTGGCGAATGCTCGTACTTCGCGTGCATGCCGACGAAGACGATGCTGCGTGCGACGGAGCTTTCCGCGTCGCTCGACCGCGCGCCGGGACTCGCGCCCGAGAAGCCCGATCCCGCAGGCGTCTGGGAGTGGCGCGACTGGATGACGAGCGACTGGGACGACTCCGGCCAGCTCCACTACCTCCAGGACTGGAACTGCCGGCTCGTGCGGGGCGAGGGTCGCGTGGCGCGCCCGGGCGTCGTCGAGGTCGACGGCGAGGAGATCGCGTACGACAAGCTCGTCGTCGCGACCGGTTCGCGCCCGATGATCCCTCCTGTCGAAGGCATCGACGAGGTCGAGTACTGGACGAACCGCGAGGCGACCCGCGCGCACCAGGTACCCGAGAGCCTCGTCGTGCTCGGCGGTGGCCCGGTCGGCGCCGAGCTCGCGCAGTTCTACGCGCGCATGGGAGCGAAGGTCACGATCGTCGAGCGCGGGGAGGCGCTGCTCGGGCGGATCCATCACGATGCCGGCGCCGTGCTCGCCGATGTGTTCCGTGAGGAAGGGATCGACGTGCGGCTCGGCGTCGGTGTCGAGAAGGTCGAGCCCGGGATCCGCGTCCATCTCTCCGAGGGGGACCCGATCGAGGCCAAGCGGCTGCTCGTCGCTACGGGCCGGCGCCCGAACGTCGAAGGACTCGGCCTCGAGCAGCTCGGCGTCGAGATCACGCGGCGCGGGATCGAGGTCGACGACCGCCTCCGCGCGGCCGACGACGTGTGGGCGATCGGCGACGTGAACGGCATCGCGCAGTTCACGCATGTCGGCAAGTACCAGGCGCGCGTCGCTGCCGCCGACCTCTGCCGGCAGCGCGTGAGAGCCGACTACCGCGCAATCCCGGCGGGCGTCTTCACCGATCCCGAGGTCGCGACGGTGGGGAAGACGGACGGCGACGGCCTCGTCACGGCGCGTATCGAGCTCGACTCCGTGCCACGGCTCTCGACGTACGAGAAGCCGGCGCGCTCGGGATTCTTGCGCCTCTTCGCCGATCCGCAGAAGGAGGTTCTCGTCGGCGCCGTCGCCGTCGGCCCGCAGGCAGCGGAGTGGCTCGGCCAGCTGACGCTCGCCATCCGCGCGGCCGTCCCGCTCGAGACGCTCCTCGACACGATCCAGCCGTACCCGACCTTCTCCGAGGGCGTGTTCTTCGCCTTGCAGGAACTCGACGCGGCGCTCTCGTAGACTAGGACGATGCTCGGCTCAGTTCTCACCGCGATGGTCACGCCGTTCAAGGAGGACGGGTCGGTCGACATCGACCGCTTCCGCGACCTCGCGGTTCACCTCGTCGACAACGGCTCCGACGGCGTCGTCGTCTGCGGAACGACCGGCGAGTCGCCGACGCTGAGCGACAAGGAGAAGCTCCTCCTGTTCGCGGCAGCGCGCGACGCGGTCGGCGAGCGGGCGAGCGTCATCGCCGGTACGGGCACGTACGACACCGCGCACTCCGTCCATCTGACGAAGCAGGCGGCGGAGCTCGACGTCGACGGCGTCCTCGTCGTGACGCCGTACTACAACAAGCCGCCGCAGCGGGCGATCGTCAAGCACTTCGAGGCGATCGCGGCCGCGTCGGACCTCCCGATCATCGCGTACAACATCCCGGCTCGCGTCGTCGTCAACATCGAACCGATCACGATCTCGCGCCTCGCGGAGATCGACACCGTTGTCGCCGTCAAGCAGGCGCACGACGACCTCGACGAGGCGCGCTTCATCGCCGAGCAGACGCGCCTCGACCTCTACTGCGGAGACGACCCGAACACGCTCACCTTCCTCGGCCTCGGCGCCGTCGGCGTCGTCTCGGTCACGGCGCACCTCTGGGGGAACCAGATCGCCGAGATGATCCGCCTCTACGGCCAGGGCGACGACGAAGGCGCCCGCGCGCTCGACGCCGAGATGGCGCCGTCGTACGACCTCCTCAAGGTGCAGGTGAACCCGATTCCGATCAAGGCCGCGCTCAGCCTCATGGGCCACGGTGTCGGCGGCCACCGCCTCCCGATGGTCGAGCCGTCGAAGGAGGAGCTCGTGCGCATCCGCTCCTGCCTCGAGCGCTGCGGTTACCTCGCCGCGACGTCTGCATAAGTGGGCGTCTGCCGGATCATCCCGCTCGGCGGCCTCGGCGAGGTCGGGAAGAACATGACCGTCTACGAGGCGGACGGCTCGATCGTCGTCGTCGACGCGGGCCTCGCGTTCCCGCGCGACGAGCACCTCGGCGTCGACCTCGTCCTCCCGGACTTCGCGTATCTGCGCGAGCGCGAGGAGATGGTGCGCGCGGTCGTCCTCACGCACGGCCACGAAGACCACGTCGGCTCGCTGCCGTACCTCATGCGCGAGGTGCAGGTGCCGCTCGTCATCGCGACGCGCCTCACGCTCGCGCTCGTCAAGTCGAAGCTCGACGAGCACGGGCTCGGGCACGCCGCCGAGCTGCGGGAGCTCATGCCGGGAGAGGAGCCGCAGCAGGTCGGCCCGTTCCGCATCGAGATGGTGCGGATGGCGCATTCGATCCCCGACGCCGCCGCCGTCGTGCTCGAGACACCGGGCGGGCGTTGCGTCCACACGGGTGACTACAAGCTCGACCACACGCCGGTCGACGGCCAGCGCACCGACGTCGGCCGGCTCGCGGAACTCGGTACCGCCGGCGTCGACCTTCTCCTCGGCGACTCGACGAACGCCGAGCGCGCGGGCGTTACGCAGTCGGAGCGCGTCGTCGGCGAGGCGTTCCGCCAGATCTTCCCGCAGCGCACCGGGCGCATCATCGTCTCGTCGTTCGCCTCGAACGTCCACCGCATGCAGCAGGCCGCCGACGTCGGCCTCGCGTGCGGGCGCAAGGTCGCGTTCGTCGGGCGCTCGATGCGCAAGAACGGGAACATCGCGCGCAGCCTCGGCTACATGGACGTCCCCGAGGACATGATCCTCAAGCCGAAGACGCTCGGCGACCTGCCGCGCGACCAGCAGCTCATCCTCTGCACCGGCAGCCAGGGCGAGCCGATGTCGGCGATGACACGCATCGCGTACAACGACCACGCCGACATCCGCGTCGAGCCGGGCGACACCGTGATCATCTCCGCGAAGCCGATCCCCGGGAACGAGCTGCGCGTCCACGACGCGATCAACCGCCTCGCGAAGATGGGCGCCGAGGTGCTGCACGAGGACAACGCGCCCGTGCATGTCTCCGGCCACGGCAAGGCGGAGGAGCTGCGCACGATCATCGGCCTCACGCGCCCGCGCGCCGTCATGCCGATGCACGGCGAGTTCCGGATGCTCGCCGCGCACGCGCAGATCGCGCGCGAGGGCGGCGTGCCCGACGACCGGATCATCATGGCCGAGAACGGCACCGTCGTGGAGCTACGCGACGGCGTGCCGAGCATCGTCGACGAGGTTCCGGCGGGGATGACGTTCGTCGACGGGCTCGGAGTGGGGGACGTCCACGACGTCGCGCTCCGCGACCGGCGAAGGCTGTCTGAGGACGGCATCCTCATCGTCGTCGCGACGGTCGCGATCGACGACGACGAGGGCTTGACCGCGCCGCCGGAGCTCATCGCGCGCGGCTTCGGCGAGCAAGCGGAACCGCTCCTCGAGGAGCTACGGGAAGAGGCGAACCGCGTTCTCCGCGAACTGCTCGCGGGAGACGTGACCGAGATCAAGCTCCTCCAGGAGCACCTGCACGAAGCGCTCGGGAAGGTCGTCTACAGCCGCACGCGCCGGCGCCCGATGGTGCTGCCGGTCATCGTCGAGGTCTAGCGGCTGGGCGTGACTGTCAGGCTGACTGCCACCGGGTCGTAGCCGCCGGATCTGGTTGTGTGCCCGTCGGTGACGACGCCTCCGGGCGCGGGATCCTGTGCGGTGACGCGATAGGCGGAATAGAGACCACTCGCAGTCGAGGAGTTGACCGGCGGCAGGTGGGGGATTCCCAAGCACCGGCCGTGCCGGTTTGTCCACTTCATAGCGGCCGAGATCGGACGGCCGATGAAGTTCGGTGCGCGATAACGCTTCGTGGACACGTAGCCGACCGGCGAGCCTGGTTCCCGCCTCCGACGAAGACGGTGACGGCCGCACCGCGTTTGACATGAGTTCCGGGAGGGGGCCGCAGGTGGTCGACGCCCCAGTACGATTCACAGAAATCGTTAATGGATTTGGCGCCGTAGAGGAACTTGACCGTAGCCCGCAGTCCGCGGGCCCGTAGAGTCGAAAACATTTGCTCCACGTCCATGTCGCCCCCGGGTGTGCGTGGATTCGGAACGACCACCGTCCTGCTCGATCCGTGCGTGCGCGTTCGGGTCGCGTGACCGGCGCCGCACCCGCTGACCACCAGTAGGCCGATCGCTGCCACCATAAGAACGAGTCGGCGGGTCACCGGCCCAATCTACGGCCGCTGGGTGAGGAAGACAAGCTCGCGCTCCGGACGGTCCGGGGCGTCGCGTACGTCGAGGAGCTCGTAGCCGTGATCGGCGAGATCGGCCTCGACCTCGTCGCGATTCCGGAAGCGCAGGGTCGAGTCGGACGTGACGACCTCGCCGCTCGCGAGGACGAACGTCGTTCGGAACGAGACGAGCGGCAGCGCGACCTCCGTCAGCTCAGTCCAGCACTCGACACCGTCGACGACTCGATGCGTGCGCTCGCACGTCCACTCCTCCCAGCCGCGGCGGGACGGGTCGCGCGTCTCGAAGACGAGCGTGCCGCCCGGACGCAGTGCCGCATGGATCCCGTGCAGCGTCCCGTGCCAGTCGCCTGGATCGACGATCGCCTGCGCGACGTTGCCCGTCATCGTCGCGAGATCCATCGCGAGCGGCGGAAGCGTTGTCGCATCGCCTTCGAGCCAGCGGACACGGTCGGCGCCGTGCTTCCCGCGCGCGACCTCGAGCGACGCCGCCGCGGGATCTACCCCGACGACGTCGAAGCCGGACGCGGCGAGAAGGACGGCGAAGCTCCCCGTGCCGCAGCCGACGTCGAGAACCGACCGCGCACCGAGCTCCGCCGCGAGCGCCGCATAGACGTCGAGGTCGCGCCGATCGTCGTCGAAGATGTCGTACAACGGCGCGAGCCGCGGGTCGGCGAACGCCGCGTCGGGCGGTCTCACTTCGGCGGCAGCGACGACGCGTACGCGATGCCGCGCTCGACCCACGGAGCGAGCGCCGTGTCATACGCGAGGTGCTCCGGCGCGACGCGGAGCCAGCCGTGCATCGTCTTGCCGCGCATCTCCATGAGCTCGGCCGGCGTCGTCGCAACGAGCTCTTCCGACTCGGCGGGATCGACGCGCACGATGATCCCGCCGTTCGAGCTCGCGGCGACGGCCATGTTCCCGCCGATCATGAACGCGAGCCCGCCGAAGATCTTCTGCTCGTCGTCGGCGCGGTCGCCGAGCAGCGCGCGGATGCGGTCGGCAAGCTCGGCGTCGAAGGCCATCACCGAGGCTCGATCTTCAATGTCAAATTGGAGCGCGTAGAGATCTTCCCGGGAGTGGGCTTCTGCGCGATGACCCGGTAGGCGTCGTAGAGATTCGGCGCGCTCGAGGGAGGAAGACTGGGCAGCCGGACATACCAGAGGACATTGTGTGCCTCCGCCCAGCCGATCGCTGACGTCGCCGACTTCCCGACGAAGCTGGGCGTGCGGACGGGCCTTGGAGTGAGGCCCACAGGGCTGCCGAAGTCGCCTGAGACGATCACGAGTCTGACGACGGTTCCCGGGCGCACTTCTGAACCGACCCGGGGGATAACCCACCCGCTCTGCGCGTTCCCGTACAGGGAGTCCCATGCGCTGTCCCTGTTTCGGACAGCGACCCGGAAACCAGCTTTGTGGAGTGCCCGGTACGCCGCCGCGGGCGTCATGCCCCGAACGCTCGGAACCCGAACGTCGGCAACTCCTCCGCACGCGCTGAGGATGGCGCATACGGCCAGCACTGCGAGTGAGGCCGTGACGACGCGCATCAGTCGTCCTCGATCGGCTCGCCCCAGTACCGATCGACCGGCTCGAGGTGCCCGGCTACGCCGAGGCCGCCGAACTGGACCGTCTTGGATCGCGGGAGGTACGCCATGTCGAACGACACACGCGTGCCGTAGATGAGCATGTCGACGCCTTCCGGTCCGGCGACGAATGAGTGCGCGATGCCGGTGCCCGGCGGCCGCGCGACGACGCTGCCGGCGCGGAGTGGCGTCTCCTCGACCGATCCGTCGCGCTGCCACAGCTCGAGCGTCGCCGTGCCCGCGAGCATGACGAAGATCTCCTCCTCCGCGGAATGGCAATGCGGGTACGTGCCGCGCCGGTTCGCAGCGATCCGCTCCCAGTGGAAGCCGGCGAGCTGCGTCCGTTCGGCTGTCGCGAGCGACGCGGTGTCGATGCCGTCGCGCCACGAATCGTGCTCGACATCCTCGACGTTGAGGATGTTCGCCGGGCGCGGCGCCGGATCGCCGTACTCGAGCGGCGGGCCGGACGCCTCGATGTCCCACGGGTCGTCCGTGCGACCCTCGACCCACGGATAGCCGATGCGCACGGCCCGCGAGCGCGGCAGCCAGCCGAGCTCCGTCGGGTGCCGCGTGCCGAAGACGAGGTACTCGAGCCCTTCCGGCCCGGCGACGAACGTGTGCTCGAAGTGGTCGGCCTCGTAGATGACGCAGTCGAGCGGCCGGATCTCGTGCACCTCGCCGTCCTGCCACGCTAGGCCCGAGCCGGCGAGGACGAAGAAGACTTCCTCCGACGCGCCGTGCGAATGGGGAGGAGTCGGGAGCTTCCCCGGCTCGACGCGTACGCGGTGGACGCCGACGCCCTTCGTTCCCGCCGCGCCGCCGAGCGACTGCCACGACGCGTCCATCTCGCCCTTCGCCCGGCGATGACCCTCGACCTCGTCCCAGTGAGCGACTCCCATCTCTCGGGAGTCTAGGCTCGCACGGTGGCGCCTCGGCTCACCGTCGTCGGCTCGATCAACCTCGATCTCGTCGTGCGCGGTGCGCAGCTGCCGCGTCCCGGCGAGACCGTAACGGGCGCGTCGTTCTCCCGCGGGCCTGGCGGGAAGGGAGCGAACCAGGCGGTCGCGGCGGCGCGGCTCGGCGCGGAGGTGACGATGGTCGGCGCGGTCGGAGGCGACGGGTTCGCGGACGAGGCGCTCGCCGGACTGCGCGAGGCGGGCGTGCGGGAGGCGTGGGTTACGCGCGAGGCGCCGACCGGCGTCGCGCTCATCACCGTCGACGGCGACGGGGAGACGACGATCGTCGTCGCGCCCGGCGCGAACGCGGAGCTGCGGCCCGACGACGTCGCCATAGCCGGCGCGGACGCGGTGCTCTGTCAGCAGGAGATCCCCGCAGAGACGGTCGCGCGCGCCGCCGTGCTTGCGCCGCACTTCTTCCTCAACGCTGCGCCCGCGCGCGGGGAGGCGCCGGACGCAGAGCTGACCGTCGTCAACCGGCTCGAGCTCGAGGCGCTAGGCGACAAGCGCGGCGGCCTCGTCTGCCTGACGCTCGGCGCCGAGGGTGCCGTCCTGTTCGAGGACGGAGCCGAAGTCGCGCGCGCCACGCCGCCACCCGTCCGCGCCGTCGACGGCACCGGCGCCGGGGACGCGTTCACCGCGTGCCTCGTCGTCTCGCTCCTCGAGGGCCGCGCGCACGACGAGGCGCTTACGCGCGCATGCATCGCGGGCGCGCTGGCAGCATCTCGTCCAGGCGCACAAAGCTCGTTCCCGACCGCCGAGGAGGTGGACGCCAAGCTGCATGCGTAGGCTCGACGGAGCATGCGACCCGGAGCCGACGGCTCCGCCGACGGCGGAGGAACAAACATGAGCACGAAGATCGTCATCGACTGCGACCCCGGCCACGACGACGCGATGGCCATCCTCCTTGCGCTCGCATCGCCAGAGGTCGAGCTCATCGGCGTCACGACCGTCGCGGGAAACCAGACGCTCGACAAGACGACGCGCAACGCGCTCGTCACGCTCGAGGTCGCCGGGCGCTCCGACATCCCGGTGTGGGCCGGAGCCGACGCTCCGCTCACGCGCGCGCTGCGGACGGCCGCGCACGTGCACGGCGAGACGGGACTCGACGGCCCGGAGCTCCCCGAGCCGTCGGCCGCTCCGTACGAGGGCGATCCGGCCGAATGGTTCGAGCCCGGAGTCGTTCTCGTTCCCACGGCTCCGCTCACGAACGTCGCCCGCTGGGTCGAGGGCGGCGTCCCGATCGAGCGGATGGTGTGGATGGGCGGGGCGATCGGCGAAGGGAACGTCACGCCCGCCGCCGAGTTCAACGCGTTCGTCGACCCGGAAGCCGCAGCCGTGGTGTTCGGGAGCGGGATCCCGATCACGATGATCGGCCTCGACGTCACGCACAAGGCGCTCTTCACGCGCGGGCACGCCGACCGTCTGCGCGGCGCGGGCCGCGCTGGACTGTTCGTCGCGGAGCTCTCCGACTTCTTCCAGCGCTTCCACGAGAGCTCGTACGCGTTCGACGGCTCTCCGATCCACGACGCGATGGCCGTCGCCCACGTGATTGACCCGACGCTCGTAACGACGAAGCACGTGAACATCGCCGTGGAGACGAGCTCGGACTACTGCGACGGACGCACCGTCGTCGATATCCGCGGCGTGAGCGGGCGCGAGCCGAACGCCGAGGTCGGCGTGGACGTCGACGCGGCGCGGTTCCTCGATCTCCTCGTCTCCCGCATAGAGTCGCTGCCGTGAGCCTCGTCTTCGCGTGCATCGCGCCGCACGGTGACGTCGATCTCGACCCAGCGCTGCGCCCGGCGATGGAGGAGCTCGGTCGGCGCGCCGCGGCCGCGCAGCCCGACGTCGCGGTGGTCGTGACGCCGCACTCCGTCCACGTCGAGGGGCACTACGCGGTGGTTACGAGCGCGAACGTGGGGGAGTACGAGACCGATCGCGCGACCGCCGACGCGCTGCTCGCGGCCGACCTCCCGATCCTCGCCGTCTCGTACGGCAGCAACTGGACGGAGTTCGCGGAGTTCCCGCTCGACTGGGGCGCGGAGATCCCGCTCGGCTTCGTCCGCGCGCCGAAGGTCGTCGTCGTCTCGCCATCGCGCGACCGTCCGCTCTCCGAGCACCTCCGCCTCGGCGCGGCGATCGCGTCGCTCCCCGGCCGCGTCGCGCTCATCGCGAGTGCCGATCACGGACACAGCCACACGCCCGACGGCATCTACGGCTACCACCCGGCGTCCGCGCAGTACGACGCGCTGCTGCAGGAGATCCTCGCGTCCGACCGCCTCGACTTCCTCCCGCTCGAGGAGATCGTCGAGGACGCGACGGCGGACTCGCTCTGGCAGCTCGTCGTGCTGCAGGGCGCCGTCGGCGAGGACGCGCGCGCCGACGTGCTCACGTACGCGGCGCCGACGTACTACGGCATGCTCGTCGCCGAGGTTCAGACCGCGGCGTAGATCCGCCACTCGGCTTGGTAAGCGGGGACGGAGGATAGGGCCGTCGCTGCGCGAAACACCAGCGTATGCCGCGCAAGCGGAAATCGAAGCTGCGTCCGAGAATGCCCAGTCGCGTCAAGAAGACGCAGACGAAACGCGCGCGCCCTCGCAGCGAAAGGCAGGGCAGCGAGCATCCCGAGCTCTGGGGGCTCGGCTTCATCGCGCTCGGGCTCTTCCTCGGCGCCGTCCTTTACTTCGGATGGAACGGCGGATACGTCGGAGGCTGGCTCGGCGACGGGCTTCAGCGGCTCATCGGCATCGCGACGTTCGCGCTTCCCGTCGCGCTTGTGGTGATCGGCGGGCTGATGGTGATGCGCAGCGCGCTCGTCGACGTGCGCCCGTTCCGCATCGGCGTCGCCGTGCTCGCCGCTGGCGTGATGATCACGCTCGGGAAGGACCAAGGCGGCTATGCCGGACAGGCGCTCGGTGGGGCGGTCGGCGTAGCGATCGGCGCGACCGGATCGCTGCTTCTCGGCTCGTTCCTCATTCTCGTCGGCGCGATCCTCCTTTCCGGAGCGTCGCTTGGTGCGATCCTCCGCCGCTCCGGCCACACGCTCCACCGAGCTGCAACGAAGGCACGCGCGTCCAATGACGGCATCCGGTACCGCGAGGAAGCCGCGACGACGACGCGCATGCCCGCCGTGCACACGCCGCCGGTCGACGCTGCCGCGGCGTTCCCCGACGTTGTCGACGAGCCGCCGGCACCGCTCACGCTCGCGCCGCCGCCGTTCCTCCAGGGCGCGCCGGCGCCGCTCGTCGTCGAGAAGCCGCCGATCTTCGACGAGGTGACGTCGGAGAACGCCGTCTACACGCTGCCCGACGCGGGCGTGCTCACCCGCTCGCCCGAACAGACCGACGACTCCGGCGAGACGACGGCGCGTGTCGCCGAGCTCCTCGTCCAGACGCTTGCGCATTTCGGGATCGATGCGAACGTCATCGGCCAGATCTCCGGCCCGCGCGTCACCCGCTACGAGCTGCAGCTCGCGCCGGGGACGAAGGTCTCGAAGGTCGCCGCGCTCAAGGACGACCTCTCGTACGCGCTCGCGACGACCGAGATCCGCATCCTCGCGCCGATCCCGGGCAAGCAGGCCGTGGGCGTCGAGCTCCCGAACCTCTCGCCGAACCTCGTCACGCTCGGCGACATCTACGAGCCGCTGCCGGCGACGGCAAGCCCGCTCAGTGTGTGGCTCGGGAAGGACATCTCCGGTGCCGCCGTGTGGACCGACCTCGCCCGGATGCCTCACCTCCTCATCGCCGGTACGACCGGCGCGGGCAAGTCGGGGTGCATCAACGCGCTCCTCACGTCGCTGCTGCTCCGGGCGACGCCGGACGACGCGCGCCTGATCCTCATCGATCCGAAGCGGATCGAGCTCAATCACTACGAGTCCGTGCCGCACCTGCTGACGCCGGTCGTCTCGAGCCCGAAGGAGGCGAGCGCCGTGCTCGCCAACTGCGTCGCCGAGATGGAGCGCCGCTACGAGCGCCTCGCCACCGTCCGCGCGCGCAACCTCAGCGAAGCGAACCGCTCCTTCCGCCAGCGCGGCGAGCCGACCCTGCCGTACATCCTCGTCGTCATCGACGAGCTCGCCGACCTCATGATGGTCGCACCACAAGCCGTCGAGGACGCCGTCATCCGCCTCGCGCAGAAGTCGCGCGCCGTCGGCATCCACCTCGTGCTCGCGACACAGCGGCCGTCGGTCGACGTCATCACCGGAATGATCAAGGCAAACGTGCCGTCTCGAATCGCCTTCGCCGTCTCATCGCAGACCGATTCGCGCGTCATTCTCGACACCGGCGGGGCCGAGGCGCTCCTCGGCCAGGGAGACATGCTCTTCAAGCCGCTCGGGACGTCGAGGATGCAGCGCGTACAGGGCGCGTACGTCAGCGAAGAGGAGATTGCACTCGTCGTCGAGCAGACGCGCCAGCGTGAACAGGAGCTCGACGAGAGCTATCTCGAGCTGCCGGAGGTCTTCGCCGACCCGAGCGACGGCGACGAGCATGGCGATTTCGACCCCGACGACGATCCGCTCCTCGACAAGGCGATCGAGATCGTCGTGCAGACGCAGACCGCGTCCGTTTCCCTCTTGCAGCGCCGCCTGCGCGTCGGCTACACCCGCGCGGGCCGCCTCATCGACATGCTCGAGCGGCGCGGGATCATCTCCGGCTACGAGGGCTCGAAGCCGCGCCGCGTGCTCATCGACGAGAGCCAGTACCACGCGTACGCCACGGCCTCAGACAGCTAACGGACTCCTAACCGACTCCTCTTCCGGTTCGTCCTACATATGCGTAGGATCGTTTGAATCTGGGTTCATGTCGAATTGGAGGAGGGTACGTGAAGATTTCACGTTGGATGCTTGCTGCGGGGACAGTCGCCATTGTGGCGGCCGTCGCGCTTGCAGGCTCTTTTGGCGTCGCTAAGGCGCCTGCGGCAGGGGAGGCGAAGTACGGCGTCGCGCTCGTAAGCGATGTCGCCGGCTTCAACGACAACGGCTTCAACAAGAACCAGCTCGCAGGGCTCAACAGGGCCAAGTCGAAGCTCGGCATTGCCGCTTTCCCGATCGTCTCGCACTCGTCGGGCGACTACTCGAACAACTACCACACGGCCGTCGTCACCGACAAGGCGAAGCTCGTCATCGCCGCAGGCTTCCTGCTCGGCCCGACCGTGAAGCAGTACGCGAAGGCGAATCCGGCCGTCAAGTTCGCGATCACCGACGACACGGTGAGCGACATCGGTGGCAGGAAGAACGAAGAGGGCATCACCTACGCGACGCAGGAGGGCGGTTGTCTCGTCGGCGTCCTCGCGGCGGAGATGGCGAAGAGCCTGAACAAGAACAAGGCCGGCACGATCGGCGTGGTCGGCGGCTTCGAGATCCCGCCGGTCGACGCGTACATCGCCGGTTACAAGTACTGCGCCAACAAGGCCGTTCCGGGAACGAAGATCCTCGTGCAGTACGCGCTGAGCTTCGACGAGCCGAGCAAGTGCTCGACTGTCGCCACGAACGAGCTCGGCCAGCACGCCACGGTCATCTTCCAGGTCGCCGGTTCGTGCGGCGACGGCGCTCTGACGACCGCAGGGTCGGCGGGCAAATGGGGCATCGGCGTCGATGCTGACGAGTACAAGGTGTCCCCGGGGCACATCCTCACGAGCGCGCTGAAGAAGACGGACGTGGGCGTCTACGACACGATCCAGGGCGCGGTCAAGGGCACCTTCAAGGGTGGCAAGAACCTGCTCTTCAACCTCAAGAACTCCGGCGTCGGCGTCGGCAAGATCAATCCGGCCGTGAAGTCGAGCTGGAAGTCGCTGATGAACTCGTACAAGTCGAAGATCATCGCCGGGACGCTCAAGCCTCCGGCGGCTTGCAAGAACAACAAGTGCTGAGGTAAGACTCGCGGTACTTCGGAGAGGGCGGGCGACGAGTCCGCCCTCTCCATTTCTTAGCGATGAGCAATCACCCAGCCGACCAGCTCGTTCTCGAGATGCGGGACATCCGCAAGGAGTTCCCCGGTGTCGTCGCCAACGACGAGGTGTCGTTCGACGTCCGGCGCGGCGAGGTTCACGCGCTCCTCGGCGAGAACGGCGCCGGCAAGTCGACACTGATGAACATCCTCTATGGGCTCTACCGGCCCGACGGAGGCGAGATTCGCGTCAACGGCAAGGCGGTGTCGTTCTCGTCGGCGCGCGAGGCAATCCAGAGCGGTATCGGGATGGTCCACCAGCACTTCATGCTCATCCCGGTGATGACCGTCGCGGAGAACATCGTCCTCGGCGTCGAACCGCACAGCGGCCCCCTGTTGAACGAAAGAGGGGCAATGGAGCGGGTTCGAGAGCTGTCGGGCCGCTTCGGGCTCGCGGTCGATCCGGCCGCGCTTGTGCGCGACATCACCGTAGGCCAGCAACAGCGCGTCGAGATCCTCAAGGCGCTCTACCGCGACGCCGACCTACTCATTCTCGACGAGCCGACCGCAGTGCTAACCCCGCAGGAGGCGCAGGAGCTGTTCGGGATCATCCGCAGCCTCCAGGCCGACGGGATGTCGATCATCTTCATCACGCACAAACTCAACGAGGTGCTCGACATCGCCGACCGCATCACGGTCCTGCGGCGCGGGAGGACGATCGAAACGGTTCCGCGTGAGGGCGCGACGGAGCAGTCCCTCGCGACCGCGATGGTCGGGCGGGAGGTGCTCCTCCGCGTCGAAAAGGCGCCGCCCACACCGGGCGAGGTGCTCCTCGAGGTACGCGACGTGCACGTACGAGACGACCGTGGGATCGAGAAGGTTCGCGGCGTCTCGTTCGACATTCGCGCCGGGGAGATTGTCGCGATCGCCGGGGTCGACGGAAACGGCCAGACCGAGCTGATCGACGCGCTGACCGGCCTGCAGAGGATCGAGAGCGGGAGCCTGAGCGTCGCCGGAAAGCCGCTCGAACATGCGACTCCCCGCAAGGCGCTCGACGCAGGCATCGGACACATCCCCGAGGACCGGCAGCGGCGAGGACTTGTGCTCGAGTTCTCGATCGCCGAGAACATCGCGCTCCACGACTACGCGAAGCCGCCGGACGCGCGGCACGGCTGGATGTTCCCGTCCCGCGCTGTCGCACGCGCCAGGCGGCTGATCGGCGATTTCGACGTCCGAGGCGGGGGTCCGCAGACACGGGCAGGTGGCCTCTCCGGCGGAAACCAGCAGAAGGTTGTCGCGGCACGAGAGATCGACCGCGATCCTCAGGTCCTCATCGCCGCGCAGCCAACGCGTGGGCTCGACGTCGGCGCGATCGAGTACCTCCACCGCCGCCTCGTCACCGAACGCGACCGGGGGAGAGCGATCATGCTCGTCTCGCTCGAGCTCGAGGAAGTCTTCTCGCTCGCGGACCGGATCCTCGTGATCTACGAGGGCGAGATCGTCGGCGAGCACAGCGGTGACGTCTCGGAGGAGCAGATCGGCCTCGAGATGCTCGGCGTGAAGAAGGACGCAGCGTGACCGACTCCGGGTCGTCGCCGCCGCCCGCGCAGTCTGCCGAGACCGGCACGTTCGCGGCGCGCCTCGCGGTCAAGCAGCGCGCCGGTGGAGTCATCGTGCCGGTGATCACGGTGCTTTTCGCCTTGTTCATGGCCTGGGTTGTCGTCGCGGCGACACAGGGCAGCGCCCACAAGGCTCTCGAGATATTCAAGGAGATCTTCTACGGAACGGGACTGAACTGGGTCGTGCACCCCGTGACGAACCTCGCGGACACGTCGGCCTATAACTTCTCGCAAACGTTGCTGCAGACGACGCCGATCATCTTGACCGGCCTCGCCGTGGCATTCGCGTTCCGGTGCGGGTTGTTCAACATCGGCGGTAACGGCCAGTATCTCGTCGGTCTCATCGTCGCCAACTGGCTCGGCACCTCCCTCGCCGGGCTCAATCCGTTCGTCCACGTCCTGCTCTGCATCGTGGCCGGGACGCTCGCCGCGGCGGCGTACGCCGGGATCGCTGGAGTCCTCAAGGCCACGGTCGGCGCCAACGAGGTGATCTCGACGATCATGCTCAACTGGATCGCCTTCTACGTGGCCCAGTATCTGTTCGGCGCGGGCGGCCCGCTCCAGGACTCGAGCAATCCGACCAGTCCGGTGTCGAAGCAGGTCGTGCCCGGTGCGCGGCTTCCCGACTTCTGGGGCCCGCAGCTGTTCAACGGGCTTCACATCGGCATCTTCATCGCGCTCGCGGCGGTCGTCGTCTTCTGGGTGCTGCTCAGCCGGACGACACTCGGTTACGAGGTGCGCGCCGTCGGCTTCAACCCGGACGCGGCGGCGTACGGAGGGATCAACGTCAAGAAGAACTACATTCGGGCGATGGCGATCTCGGGCGCGTTCGCCGGCCTCGCCGGGACGCTCGACATGCTCGGAGGAGCGCAGAACTACCAGATCGGCCAGCTCGACATCCCATTCGTCCAGGTCGGCTTCCTCGGCATCGCGGCCGCTCTGCTCGGCCGCAACACCGCCGTCGGCACGCTGCTCGGCGCGTTCCTGTTCGGGGCGCTCACGTTTGGAAGCTTTCACGGGCTCAGCGGCTCGACCGCGATCGACCCGACGCTCGCGAGCAACCTCCCATACATCATCCAGGGCCTGATCGTCCTCTTCATCGGCGCCGATCTCCTCATCCTCGCCATCTGGAACTCGCGTAAGAAGCTCAGACCGCCGCGACGAGCCTCGACCCCACCCGCAGCCGAGGCTGCCTCATGAGTACCTACGCGACGAAGCTCGACAATCCGGTGAGCAGCCGTCTCCGCGATGCGCGGCTCACGGGCGCCATCGGCATCGTCCTCGGGGCGCTTGCGGCGTTTCTCGCGATCCCGCCGATCGAGGTGCGGACGATCATGTGGTCGATTCTCGTCGGGATCGTCGCGGTCATGCTCGGAATCTGGACCGTCACGCGCGGACAGCGCCGGGTGGGCTGGGGCGCAGTCGCGGCCGGCATCATCGGCATCGGCCTCGGTATCCTCGCGACCCGATCGAGCGTCGCCAATCTCGATGCGACGTTCGACGCGACCCTCATCGCGGAGAGTCTCAGCTTCGCGACACCGCTCATTTTCGGTGCTATGGGCGGGATGTTCTCCGAACGGAGCGGCGTCGTGAATATCGGGCTCGAGGGGATGATGCTCCTCGGCGCCTTCTGGGGCGTCTACGGCGCGGACAAGGGCGGCAACTGGCTGGCCGGCCTCGGCGTCGCGATGGCGGTCGGTGGTGTCGCGGCGCTCGTGTACGCCTTCTTCGCGATCCATCTGCGAGCCGACCAGATCGTCGGCGGTACGGGGATCAACTTCTTAGCCATCGGTATAACCGGCTACTTCTACATCCAGCTCTACCACAACAACTCGATCCCGTTCGGGGTCTCGCTTCTCCCCGATGTCCACATCTTCTCAGGCACCGGCTTCCTCGCCCAGGCCTTCGGCAACCTCAGTGTCGTCACCTGGGCGGCATTTGCGCTCGTGATCGTCTCGTACCTCGTGCTCTTCAAGACGCCGATCGGCTTGCGGATTCGCGCGTGCGGCGAGCATCCCCGCGCCGCCGACACGGTCGGGATCAACGTCTACGCCATCCGGTACAGCTGCGTCGTCCTCTCCGGCGCGCTCGCGGCGATCGGCGGGCTCTACCTCTCCGACGGCCCCCAGGGGCACGGGACGTTCCTGTTCAACATGACGAACGGCGCTGGCTTCATCGCGCTCGCGGCGATGATCTTCGGCAACTGGCGCCCCGCCGGCGCACTCGCGGCTGCTCTCCTCTTCGGCTTCTCCGAAGCGTTGGCGTTCAAGCTGCAGAACTACTCGACGTCCATCGGGACGCTCTTCCAGTGCTTGCCCTACGTCCTGACGCTCGTCGCATACGCCGGCGTGATCGGCCGCTCGACACCGCCGGCGGCCGACGGCAAGCCGTACGTCAGGCAGTAGCTACGAGATCGCGACCATGCGGTCGATCGCGCCGCGCGCCTTCGCGGCAAGCTCCGGCTCGACCGTGACGATGTGCTTGTTGTCGCGAAGCGAGTCGCGCACTTTCTCGAGCGTCGTCACCTTCATGTAGCGGCACTCGGCGTCGGCGCGCGCCGGCTCGAAGACCTTCCCGGGCGCCTCCTTCTCGAGCCGGTGGATGATGCCCGTCTCCGTCGCGATGACGAACCGCTTCTTCGGTGAGCGCTTCGCGTAGTCGATCATCTTCTCGGTCGAGAGGATCTGCGTCCGGTCGTTCGCGAACGCCATCGCCTGGCTCGCGCAGCCGCACTCCGGGTGGACGAGCAGCTCGGCTTCCGGATCTTCCTCCGTCCAGCGGTCGATGTCCGCAGGGCGAATCCCGGCATGGACGTGGCACTCGCCCATCCAGATCTCGAGCTTCCGTCCGGTGACCTTCTCGAGCCAGAGCCCGAGGTACATGTCCGGAAGGAACAGGATCTCGGTGTCTTCCGGAATCGCATCGATGACCGACTTCGCGTTTCCCGACGTACAGCAGTAGTCGCTCTCGGCCTTCACCTCGGCTGTCGTGTTGACGTACGAGACGACGACCGCGCCGGGATGCTCCGCCTTCCACTGCCGCAGCTGCTCGGCGTCGATCGTCGCCGCAAGCGAGCAGCCGGCGCCGAGGTCGGGGAGGAGGATCGTCTTCTCCGGACTGAGGATCGCCGCCGTCTCCGCCATGAAGTGAACGCCGCAGAAGACGACCGTCGACGCGTCGGTGGCCGCCGCCTGCCGCGAGAGGCCGAGCGAGTCGCCGACGTAGTCCGCAACGTCCTGCACCTCGGGACGCTGGTAGTTGTGGGCGAGGATGACCGCGTCCTTATCGCGCGCGAGCGCGCGGACCTCCTCGTGTAGTTCGGTGAATGCGGCGACGGTCATGTGACCTCCAGTGAGACGTCGAGCGAGCGGGCGGAGTGGGTGAGAGCGCCGACCGAGACGAAGTCGACGCCGGTCTCGGCGTAGGCGCGGACAGTGGCGAGCGACATGCCGCCCGACGCCTCGAGCTCGGCGCGGCCGGCGACCTCGTCCACGGCCCGGCGCACCTGTTCAGGGCTCATGTTGTCGAGGAGGATCCGCGGCGCTCCTGCGGCGACCGCTTCGCGCACCTGCTCGATCGTGTCGGCCTCGATCTCGACCGGCAGACCGTCCGCCGTGCCGTTCAGCGCGCCGAGCGCCTCGGTGATTCCACCGGCGACGCGGATGTGGTTGTCCTTGATGAGGATCCCGTCGTACAGGCCGGAGCGGTGATTCGTGCCGCCGCCGCAGCGCACGGCGTACTTCTCGAGCGCGCGCAGGCCGGGCGTCGTCTTCCGCGTGTCGAGGATGCGCGTCGGCGTGCCTTCCGTGAGCTCGGCGAAACGCCGCGTGAGCGAGGCAATGCCGCAGAGGCGGCCGAGAAGGTTGAGCGCGACGCGCTCGCCGGTAAGCACCGCGCGGGACGGTCCTTCGACGACGGCGAGCACGGCCGGAACGTCGGAGACCGCGGCTCCGTCCTCGAGCGTCGCCTCGACCGTAACGGACGAGTCGAGCGCGTCGAAGACGGCGGCGGCAACAGCAACGCCGCAGACGACGCCGGGCTCCTTGAGCAGCAGCTCCGCGCGACACCGCGCGTCGTCCGGGACAAGCGCGAGCGTTGTCGCGTCGCCGCTTCCGACGTCTTCGGCCAGCGCCGCGCGCACGACGCGGTCGATGTCGTCGTGTGTCAGCTCCATCGCTCGAGCTCCGGAGCTTGGCCGGGCCGGACGACGAAATGTCCTGCAAAAGCGTCGCTTTCCACGGGGAAGTCGTCGCGGAAGTGGACGCCGCGGCTCTCCTCGCGGGCGAGCGCGTTCTCGGCTACGAGGTGCGCAAGTGGGTGCGGCGTGGCGAGCAGCTCCGTAAGGCCGGCGACATTCCGGATCAGGCCGGCGTCGCGCCAGAGCGCATCGCCGGGCGCCGCCTGACTTAGTGACAAGTTGTCACAAGCGTTGTCAAAGCTCGGACCGTCGAGAGCTGCGAGTCCGGCGCGGCGACCGAAGACGAGGCACTCGAGCAACGAGTTCGAGGCGAGACGATTCGCGCCGTGAACGCCGGTGCACGCGCACTCGCCGGCGGCGTACAGCCCCGGAACGTCTGTGCGTCCGTCGAGATCGGTCGCGATTCCCCCGATCGCGTAGTGCGCGGCGGGGGAGACCGGCACGGGCTCGGAGGCCGGGTCGTATCCCGCGTCGGCGAGCGTCGCCATGAGCGTCGCGTACCGGTCGCGCTCGATCGCGCGCAGGTCGAGGCGTGCCTCGGAGCGCTCGGCGATCGCGCGGGCGACGACATCGCGTGGCGCGAGCTCGTCGACGAACCGCTCGCCGTCGTCGTCGAGAAGCGTCGCGCCTGCGCCGCGGAGAGCTTCCGACAGGAGAAAGCCGTCGTGGCCGTTGTCGTCACGCAACGCGGTGGGGTGGAACTGCACGAACTCGAGGTCGGCGAGCGCTGCACCGGCGGCGCGCGCGAGCAGGAGCCCCTCTCCGACGGCGCCGCGCGGATTCGTCGTCCGCGACCACAGCGCCGCGTAGCCGCCGGTCGCAAGAATGACCGGCGCGCCGCGGAGCTCGCTGAGGGACTCGACGCGCGTGCCTTCTTCGAAGCGGATGCGCGGATGCTCTCGCGCACGGAGCGTCAGGACATCGGCGATGTGGCGCCCCGTGTCGGCGCCGCCGGCATGAACGACTCGCGGGCGCCCGTGGCCGCCTTCGAGCGAGAGTCCGTCGTCGAACCGCACGCCGAGGTCGCGAAGCCATGCAATCCGTCCAGGCGCCTCGGCGGTGAGGAGCTCGACCGCGCTCGGCCGGCAAATGCCGCGTCCGGCCGCAAGCGTGTCTCCGGCGTGGAAAGCCGGATCGTCGCCCTCGCCGACCGCCGCAGCGACGCCGCCCTGGGCCGCGTAGCTGTTCGATGCGGTGTGCGAGGCCTTCGCGAGGATCGAGACGTCGGCGCCTTCGTCGGCTGCGGCGAGAGCGGCGGAGATACCCGCAATCCCGGCTCCGACGATTGCGACGTCGACGTTGTGGCGTTTTTGCCTCACGAGCGATAACCTCTACACGAGTGTACACCGTTACCGACTCCCAGACGCAAACCACGGCGCACGCGGTGCTCGCCGCTGTGCTCGAGGTGAGAGACGCGCGGCTCCAGGTGCTGCTCTGGCAGCGAGCCAAAGAGCCGTACGCGGGCGCGTGGGCTCTGCCAGGAGGATCGCTCGCAGAGGCGGAGACGCTCGCGCAGTCGGTGCGGCGGCATCTGGCGGAGAAGGTCGACGTACGCGACCTCTCGCACCTCGAGCAGCTCGAGACGCTGAGCGAGCCGAACCGGAATCCCGCGGGGAGGGAGCTCGCGACGGCGTACCTCGGGCTCGTCCCAGCCGGTGTCGACCCACGGATCCCGGCGGACACGCGTTGGCATCCGGTCGACGACCTCCCGGAGCTCGCGTACGACCACGAGACGATCCTCCTCACGGCACGCGATCGTCTCCGCGCCAAGCTCTCGTACACGAACCTCGGCTTTGCCCTCGCGCCGCCGACGTTCACGCTCGCCGAACTGCGCGACATCTACGCCGCCGCGCTCGGGCACCACGTCACCGCGACGAACCTCCAGCGCGTCCTCCTGCGCCGGCAACTGATCGAAGACACCGGCGAGCGGCGGCATTACGGGAGCGGGGGAGGCCGTCCGGCGGCGATTTACCGCTTCCGCAACCCCGAGCTCGCGATCACCGATCAGTTTGCCGTCCTGCGTCCGCCTACAATGGGGTAGTTGGCCGCCAGGACTCACAGCTACGCGCAGTCTGCATCGAAGGGGCGGTCGAACCATCGGGGGACGCTTGCCCTCGTCTGCGGCGTCATCGCCATGGTCGCGATCCCGCTCGCGATCGAGCTGACGCGCAAGATGACGGGAGTGGGACTGCTCGACGCCGCCTGGGCCATTCCGGTCGCCGCCGGAGCCGCGGTCGCGTCTCTCCTGTTCGAGCGCAGCGCACGCCGCCGTGCCGGCCGGAGCATCGAGCAGACCGGCCGCTCGCGCCGTCTGCTGGCCGCGCGCGTGTTCGCGGTCACCGGCCTCTGCCTCGCGCTTTCGTCAGCGCTTGCCGTCGGGATCTACGAGTTCCTGCTCTGGAAGGAAAACAACTAGCTCGATTCTCGACGGGGGCACTAGACTGGCCGCGTGTTCGAGATCGGCTACAGCCTCAGAGCCGCGCGGGAGCGGCAAGGTATCGGCCTTCCCGAGGCCGAGCTCGCGACGAAGATCCGCGCGAAGTACATCCGCGCCCTCGAGGAGGAGGACTTCGACGCGCTGCCGGCCGACACGTACGCGCGCGGTTTTCTCCGTACGTACGCCGACTATCTCGGCCTCGACGGCGAGATCTACGTCGACGAGTACGCCTCCCGCTTCCACAACGCCGAGTGGGACGACGAGCCGAGAGCTCCACGAAGCCGGCCCGCTCGGCCGCGCCGCGAGCGGACGATCGAGCGCAGGGCGCTCGTCCTTGCGCTCGCCGGGATCGCAGTCGTCGCGGCACTCGTCGTCGTCGCGTGGAAGTTCGGCAACAGTCCGTCACCGGCTCCTCCCGCACTCGACACGCACCACAAACCGAGCGTCGGCCTCGTGCTCCACGGAGTGGGACGGGGGACGTTCGTCGTCGTCCGGCGGAACTCGAGGACCGGCCAGCGCCTCTTCCGCGGCAGGCTCACGCCCGGGCAGATCGAGTCGTTCACCGGGAAGCGCTTCTACCTGCACGCTCGCCGGCCGTCCGGCGTCCGCACCAAGACCTCGGGCAACGTAGAGCTCGTCGGCGGGTGACCGCCCGCCCTCGGGCAGCGATCGTCGCCACCGGCAGCGAGCTCGTCCGCGGTGAGCGCACGGACAGGAACGGCCCGTTCCTCGCCGCCGAAGCGCTTCGTCACGGCCTCGAGCCGGCGCGGATCACGATCGTCGGCGACAACCCCGCCGAGCTCGAGATGGCTCTACGGGACGGGCTCGAAGCCGACGCGTGCTTCGTCTCCGGCGGACTGGGACCGACGCACGACGACCGCACCGTCGAGACGCTCGCGCGCGCGGCGGGGCTCGAGCTCGTCGTCGATGCGGAGCTCGAGGCGCAGATCGGTGCCGTCTCGCGTGCCGTCGCCGAACGTCTGCGCCGTCCGTACGCCGACTTCGAAGCGGGTGTGCGGAAGCAGGCGACGCGTCCGGTTCCCGCTGTCTCGATCGGCCTCGCAGGAACCGCGCCGGGCCTCGTCTTCCGTGCCCCGAACGGCTGCGTGGTCGTCGTGCTGCCCGGACCGCCGGCCGAGCTGCAGCGGCTCTGGCCGAACGCGCTCACAAGCGCGGCCGTGCAAGAGCTTCTCGCCCGGACGACACCACCGGAGCGCCGCGTTCTCCGCCTATTCGGGCTGAGCGAGTCCGCGGTTGCCCGTGCGCTCGACGAGGCCGGGGGAGACGGTGACGGCGTCGAGGTGACGATCTGCGCGCGCGAGTTCGAGATCTACGTCGACTTCGTGGTCGAGCCGGGTGCGGAAAAGCGTGCGACAACCCTCGAGAACGCGATGACCGAGCCGCTCGAGAAGTGGATCTTCTCCCGTGACGAACGCTCGGTCGAGGAGCACGTCCTCGCGTTGGCGCGGGCGCGCGGCTTGACGATCGCGACGGCGGAGTCGTGCACCGGCGGTCTCGTCGCCGCGCGGTTGACGCGCGTGCCTGGGTCGAGCGAGAGCTTTCTCGGCGGGATCGTCTCGTATGCGAACGCGGTGAAGACGGCGGAGCTCGACGTCCCCGAGGCGCTTCTCGCCGAGCACGGCGCGGTTTCTGTCGAGGTCGCCGAAGCGATGGCGGAGGGCGCACGGCGCAGACTCGGCGCGGATGTCGCGGTCGCCGTGACGGGCGTCGCGGGGCCCGGCGGCGGCACGGAGGACAAGCCGGTCGGCCTCGTGCACATCCACGTGAGCGGGCCGGACGGCTCACGGACGCGCACGCTCGACTTTCCCGGCGACCGCGAGGTGGTGCGCATGCGCGCGACCGTGACGGCGCTCCATCTCCTGCGGCAACTCCTGGAACTCGGCACAGAGTCTTGACGGAGGCGTACGACTTCGACCTCTAGCGTGGGTGGCAGTGAACGGCTCCGGCTCTTCCTCGCGCTCCGACTGCCCGACGACGTTCTCGACGAAATCGAGGGCTGGCAGGCGGCGCAACTGCCGCGCGACGTCCGCGCGGTCGCGCGCGAGAACCTGCACGTCACGCTCGCGTTCCTCGGCTCACGTCCCGCGGACGAGGTCGATGCGATCGCCGGCGCGTTACGCGACGCCGCCGCCGACGCCGGTGACATCAGGCTCAGGCCTGTCCGTTACCGCGAGACGCGCAAGGTCGGGATGCTCGTCCTCGACGACGCTAGGCACAACGCCGAGGCGCTCGCGGGCGATGTGCAGGAGCGGCTCGAGCGGCTCGGCGTCTATCGGCGTGAGGCCCGGCCGTGGCTGCCGCATCTCACCGTTGCGCGGTGGCGCGAGCGCCCATATCTACTGCCCGAGCCGCCTCCGGATCGAACGTTCGTTCCGTCCGACGCGGCTGCTTATGTATCCCGACTGCACGCCGCTGGGGCGCGCTACGCAGTGTTGAAGTCGTTTGATTTGGCCTGAAATCGGTTGCGCTAGGAGGCGAATAGGTGGACAAGCACGAAGCACTGGACGTAGCACTTGGCCAGATCGAGCGCCAGTTCGGCAAGGGCTCGGTCATGAAGATGAACGACCGCGCCGCCGTCTCGGTCGGCGCCGTCTCGACCGGCTCGCTCGCGCTCGACCTCGCGCTCGGGATCGGCGGTTTGCCACGCGGCCGCGTCGTCGAGGTCTTCGGCCCGGAGTCGTCCGGTAAGACGACCTTGGTCTACCACGTGATTGCCGAAGCGCAGCGGCGCGGCGGCATCTGCGCCTTCATCGACGCCGAGCACGCGATGGATCCGGCGTATGCAAAGAGGATCGGGGTTGACATCGACAATCTCCTCGTCTCGCAGCCCGACACAGGCGAACAGGCGCTCGAGATCTGCGAGCTCCTCATCCGCTCCGGCGCGCTCGACGTCGTCGCAGTCGACTCGGTCGCGGCCCTGACGCCGAAGGCCGAGATCGAGGGCGAGATGGGGGACAGCCACGTCGGCCTCCAGGCACGGCTCATGAGCCAGGCGCTCCGCAAGCTCGCCGGCACGCTCAACCGCACCGACACGATCTGCCTCTTCACGAACCAGCTCCGCGAAAAGATCGGCGTTATGTTCGGCAGCCCCGAGACGACCCCGGGCGGCCGCGCACTGAAGTTCTACTCTTCGGTCCGCCTCGACATCCGGCGTATCGAGACGCTGAAGGACGGCGCCGAGGCCTACGGCAACCGCGTCCGCGTCAAGGTCGTGAAGAACAAGGTCGCCCCGCCGTTCAAGCAGGCGGAGTTCGACATCATCTACGGCTCGGGCATCTCCTGGGAGGGCACGGTCCTCGACTCGGGTATCGAGCGGAAGGTCGTTACGAAGTCCGGCTCGTACTTCAGCTTCGGCGACGAGCGCCTCGGCCAGGGCCGCGTCAACGCGACGGCGTTCCTCCGCGAGCACCCCGACGTGACGCAGCAGATCCTCCAGGGGATCCAGGCGCAGCTCGGAGAGGGGCAGGTCGCATCCGCGCGGCTCCTCCCGGTCGGCGACGACGAAAACAGTAACGGGAAGGCGGAGGTGGCCGCAGAGGCGCTTGCCGCCGCAGCTGGTGTTTCTTCTGCTGGCGACGCGGAGGAGTGACCCGGATAGTCACGTCCTTGCGCGAACGAAAGCGCGGCAAGGTCGAAGTCGAGCTCGACGGCGAGCCGTGGCGCGTGCTTCCAGCCACGGCCGTCGTCCGAGCGGAGCTTCGCGTAGGGCGCCGGCTCGACCGAGAAACAGCGCGCGTCCTCGCGCGGGAGCTCCGCCGGGCAGAAGCCCTGTCTCGCGCGGCGCGCGCTCTCTCTGCGCGCGACCGTTCGCGCGGTGAACTCGAGGCCCGACTCGACGAGGCCGGGATCTCCGAAGCTGCGAAGGCTGACGCCCTGAGCTCGCTCGAGGCGTCCGGACTCCTCGACGACATGCGTGTAGCCGAGTCCCGCGCTCGCGACATGGCACGGCGCGGCTACGGCGACGCGGCGATCCGGTCAGATCTCCGCATGCGACGCATCGACTCCGAGACGATCGCCTCGGCGATAGAGGAGCTCGAGCCGGAATCAGAGCGGGTCATCCGCATCGTCGGTGGCCAAGAGCCGACGCCGAAGTTGCTGCGGCGTCTTGCGTCTCGCGGTTTCTCGCGAGAAGCGCTCGAGGCTCTCGAAAGCCACTTCGCGTAATCACGCGGCTACCCTGCCGCGATGCGCCGTTACCACGTGACGACGTTCGGCTGCCAGATGAACGCCCACGACTCCGAGCGGATCAAGGGCGCGCTCGAAGAGCTCGGCCTCGGCGAGGCGGTCGATCCCGACGAGGCGGACGTCCTCGTCTTCAACACCTGCACGATCCGCGAGAAGCCCGACCAGCGCTTCGCGGCGCACATGGGAAACGCGGCCAAACGAAAGCGCGAGCGGCCAGAAACGGTCGTCGCCGTCGGAGGCTGCTACGCCGAAGCGCAACGAGAGCGCATCTTCGATCTGTATCCGCACGTCGATGTCGCCTTCGGCCCCGGCACGATCTCCCACCTACGGGACTGGATCGGAGCGGGCGGCGAAGGTGTCGCGCGCGGGCGCTTCGGCACGGCCGACGAGCGGACGTTCGCGGCAAAGCTGCCCATGCACCGCGAGCGGCGCTTCCAGGCGTGGGTGCAGGTCTCGATGGGTTGCAACTCCGTCTGCTCGTACTGCATCGTCCCCGCCGTGCGTGGCAAGGAGATCTCGCGGCGCCCCGACGAAATCCTCGCGGAGATCGAGCAGCTCGCCCGCGAAGGAGTGCGCGAGATCACGCTCCTCGGCCAGAACGTCAACTCGTACGGCCGCGACGTCGGCTCCGGGTTCGCCGAGCTGCTGCGCGCGGTCGACGCCGTCGACGGGATCGACCGGATCCGCTTCACGAGCCCGCATCCGAAGGACTTCCGGCGTGACGTGATCGACGCGATGGCAGAGTGCGCCGCCGTCTGCGAGCACGCGCATCTGCCGCTCCAGTCCGGCTCGACACGAATCCTCAAGGCGATGCGGCGCACGTACTCCCGCGAGCGCTACCTCAAGCTTGTCGGAGAACTCCGCCAAGCGATCCCCGACCTCGCGCTCACGACGGACATCATCGTCGGCTTCCCCGGCGAAACCGAGGCGGACTTCGCGGAAACACTCGAAGTCGTCGCAGAGGTCGGCTTCGACGGAGCGTTCACGTTCGTCTACTCGCCGCGGGCAGGAACCGAGGCAGCTGCGATGAGCGAGCAGGTGCCGGACGAGATCAAGCGCGATCGGATCGAGCGGCTCGTCGAGGCGGTCCAGCGCATCGCCGCCGAGCGGAACGCGACGCGCGTAGGCCGCGTGGAAGAAGTCCTCGTCGAAGGGCCGAGCCGCACCGAGCCCGAACTGCAGCGCGGACGCACGCGCCGTAACACGACCGTGAACTTCATCGGAAGCGCAGAGCCGGGCGAGCTCGTCCCGGTCGCGATCGAGGCCACGACCTCGACCACCCTCCGTGGCAGTCGGCTCGCCGCAGTTGCAGCCTAGAGACCTCCTCTGGGCCGGGTGCCTCAACGTCCGCGACCTCGGCGGCCTGCCGAAACGCGATGGCGGCGAAACGCGGTTCGGGGCGATCGTCCGAGCCGACAGCGTTCGCCAGCTCACCTCGGAAGGCTGGAACGCACTCGCCCGACACGGAGTTCGCACCGTGATCGATCTGCGGGACGACCGCGAGCTCCTTGACGATTCCCCGGCCGACGCTCGAGTCGCCGTCGTCCACGCCCCGTTCTGGAAAGCGATGGAGTGGGAGGAGATCGAGCCCGAGCTGAACGCCGCATCCGCAGCGGCAGCGGATGGAGCCTCGGCAAAGAGAGACCGATACCTGATCGTGCTCGAACGCTTTCGCGGGAATGTCGCTGCCGCTGTGCGTGCCGTCGCTGAGGCGCGAGATGGTGCCGTCGTCGTCCACTGCGTAGGCGGCAAGGACCGGACGGGGCTCCTCGTTGCGCTCTTGCTCGATCTCGCGGGCGTCGACGCCGAGACGATTGCGGTCGACTATGCGCTGAGCGAGGAGCGTCTCGAGCCGAGGCGCGACGCGTGGCTCGCCGCGGCCCAGACCGAGGAAGACGTCGCGCGCATACACGAGGTCTCGTCGACTCCGGCGGAGACAATGCGTGGCGTTCTTGCCGCCTTGGAGCGCCGTCATGGCAGCGTCGAGACGTTCCTCCGGTCGAGCGGTGTAAGCGGCGACGACCTCGAGCGCGTCCGCGGCCGGCTCCGTGACTGACCTCGTCATCGGCCTGTTCGGCCCCACCGCGAGCGGCAAGTCGGATGTCGCTGCGGCCATCGTCGAACTCGTCCCTGCCGACGTCATCTCCGCCGATGCAATGCAGGTCTACGACGGCCTGCCGATCCTGACGAACCGCTCTCCGCACGCCGAGGGCCTCACCGGTTTCTGGCCGCTGAGCCACGAGGCATCGGTGGGCGAGTACGCGCCGCTCGCGCATGTGGCGGTCGACCAAGCGCTGGCGGCGGGACGCACACCGGTCGTCGCGGGCGGGACCGGTCTGTACTTCCGCGCAGCGCTCGCCGAGCTCGAGCTTCCGCCGGCACCGCCGGAGGGAGCACGCGCGAAGTGGTCGCATCTCTACGACGAGGAAGGCAGCGGTGCCGCGCACGCCGTTCTGCGTGAGCTCGACCCAGCCGCGGCGCAGCGCGTCCATCCGAACGACCGGCGACGCGTCGTGCGCGCGCTCGAGCTCGCCGAAGCGGGCGGGTCGCTCGTCCCACGCGACGATCGGCTGTTCGGAGGCGCATGGCGGCATCCGACGCTCGTCGTCGGGCTCGACGTTCCCAAGGATGTCTTGGAGAACCGAATAGCCGCGCGGACGCGGCGGATGTTCGACCTCGGGGTCGCCGACGAGGTACGGCAGGCGCTCGAAGGACCGCTTTCGCCGACCGCACGGAAGGTGATCGGCCTGGACGAAGTCGCCACGCTTCCCCGCGAAGAGGCGGTCGCGGCGTTGATTGTGCGAACACGTCGCTACGCCGCGTACCAGCGCAAGTGGATGCGTAGCCTCGAGGGCGTCGTTATGGTCGCTGCCGAGCGTCCTTCGGAGGAGACCGCCGCTGAAATCGTCGAGCTGGCACGCGCACGGGAACGTCTATCTCGTCCATGACGGGCCGGCGACGCCTGCCGACGCCGACGGAACGGACGGCGTTGTCGAGGTGCTGAGCGTCGACCGCGACGACATCACGATCGGGATCCTCAATCCCGACGGGTCACATGCCGAGATGTCGGGCAACGGCACGCGTATCGCTGCCGCGTGGCTCATGTCGCAGACCGGAGCGGACGTCGCCCGGGTGCGCGTCGGCGAGCGCGAGGTCCAGATCCGTCGCGTCGGTGACGGGGAGTACGAGTCCGCGATGGGGTCCGTCGAGGTGTCGCCCGTGGAGGTCGTCGCGGACATCGAGCTGACGCCGGTCTCAGTCGGAAACCCGCACGCCGTCGTCATCGACGACCCCGAGCGGATCACCGAAGTCGGCCCGCTCCTCGAAACGCATCCGCGCTTCCCGGACAGGACGAACGTCCAGGTCGTTCGCGTCGACAGGCCCGGTGAGGTGACAGCCCGGGTCTGGGAGCGCGGAGTAGGGGAGACGTCCGCCTCAGGGACGAGCGCCGTCGCCGTCGCCGCGGCAACACACGACGCCGGCGACGTGCTCGTCCACTTCCCGGGCGGCGACCTCCGGGTGCGACTCGAGCAGGGGCACGCATGGCTCACCGGCCCCGCAGAGCCTCTCGTTACCGAGGCGTGAATTCGTACGAAGTTCCGACACTCTCGACACAGATCCACCGATAGCATCGATATCGAGGGCGGCGGGGAAGCGGCCCCGCCCTTATGGGTGGGGGTGCGCGCTCAACCGATCAGCCACCAATCTCGAACTCGCGCAGCACATCGTTGAGCGCGATGCGGTCATGCCGCTCGTCTCGCCATCCGACGATCAGCGGCGTCGGCAAGCCGTACGTCCCGGCCGGGAACTCTCTCTGCCGCACGCCGGGCACGACGACGGCGCGCGCCGGCACGTAGCCGCGGTGCTCGACAGGCTCCGAGCCGGTCACATCGATGATCGGCACCGAGGCAGTGATCACGACGCCGGCGCCGAGGATTGCACCCTCACCGACGATGCAACCCTCGGTCACGATGCACCGCGAGCCGAGGAACGCGCCGTCTTCGACGATCACCGGCCGCGCGTTGACGGGCTCGAGGACGCCGCCGATCCCGACGCCGCCGCCAAGGTGGACGTCGGCACCGATCTGCGCGCACGAGCCGACGGTCGCCCACGTGTCGACCATCGTGTTCGGCCCGACCCACGCGCCGATGTTCACGTAGCTCGGCATGAGCACGACGCCGGGAGAGAGGAAGGAGCCGTACCGCGCCGTCGCGGGCGGCACGACCCGCACGCCGCGCTCGGCGTGGTCGCGCTTGAGCGGGATCTTGTCGAGGTACTCGAACGGCCCGACGTCGATCGGCTCGAGTTTCCGCACGCGGAAGTACTCGAGGATCGCGGCCTTCGCCTCCTCGTTGACCTGCCACTCGCCGTCGCGTTTCTCGGCGACGCGCAGCTCGCCCCGGTCAAGCGCCGCAATCGTCTCGTCGACGCTCATTTCCCGCTCCGGCGCCGGTCGAGCCGGCGACTCTGCTCGTTGGTGACCTCCGTCGAGCCTACGGTCACGGCAGTTCCTCGATGATCTTCGCGGCGCGCTCGCACTCCTCGAGCGTCGGAACGAGCGCGAAGCGGACGTAGCCCGCGCCGCTCGGCCCGAACATCTCGCCGGGGGAGACGATCACGCCGCGCTCGAGCAGCGCGTCGGCGTCCGGCCCGACCGTCCAGAGATACATCGTCGCCTCGCTGGCGACGATCTCCCAGCCGCGCTGCTCCAGCATGGGGATCAACACGTCACGCTTCGCGCGGTAGCGAGCGCGCGTCTCCTCGACGTGGCGCTCGTCGTTCCAGGCGACAACCGAGGCGCGCTGGACGAACTCCTGCGGCGCCGTTCCCACGGTCGGGCGATACGACTTCAACGCCGCGACGATCTCGGGCGGCGCAGCCACGAACCCCGAGCGGTAGCCGGTCATCGACGAGCGCTTGCTGAGCGTGTGGAATGCGACGACGCGTGAGCGATCCACAACCTGCAGCGCCGAGGGAGGAGCCTCGTCGAACCAGAGCTCGGAGTACGCCTCGTCGGAAGCGATGACGAAGTCGTGCCGCTCAGCCGCCTCCGCGAGTTCTTCGTAGAACGCGAGCGGCGCGACGGCGCCAGTCGGGTTGTGCGGATAGTTGACCCAGACGAGCGCAACGTCGTCGTCGAGCTCGCCGAGATCCGGGAGAAAGCCGTTCTCGCGTCGCAGCGGCAGCGTCCGCACCGACGCATCCGCGAACACGGCGCCACGCTCGTACACGGGATACGCCGGCTCGCCGAACGCGACGACCTGCCCGCCGACGTCGAGCACCTGCGCGAGAGAGAAGATCGCCTCCTTCGAGCCGTACGTCGGCACGATCTCCGTGTCGGGATCGACCGCAACGCCGAAGCGGCGTTCGAGCCACCCCGCGGCCGCGGCGCGCAGCTCCGGCAGCCCCTGCGCGAGCGGATACGGCGCCCTCTCGGGCAGTGCGTCGACGAGCGCTTGCCGGATCATCGGATCCGTCGGCTCGTTCGGATCGCCCTTCCCGAAGTCGATGACGTCGACACCGGCCGCGAGCAGGCGCCGCTTCTCCTCCTCGAGCCGCACGAACGGATACGTCGCCATCTCGGCGAGAACGGGGTTGATCGCCACGAGGGGAACCTAGCCATACTCTCGGAGGGATGGCTACGAGTCGCCGGCTTGCGACGGGAATGGCGCTCGTGCTCGGTGCCTTCTTCATCGCCGTCTTCCCTCTTGCGTGCGTTCTCGTCGCCTTTCGCGTCGGCGGGCGTGAGATCAATGGCGCGCTTGTCGTCATTGCAATCTTGGCCGCCGGCACTTCCGTCTTCTCCCTCGTGAAACTTCGAGATACGGCGAGGACGGATGGAGGCTGGGGGATGACGTTCGTCTCGTACGCGGTTGCCTACATCTCCCTGCTGCTCTTTCTTGTGGCCGCAGCGCTCAATCACCAGATGGGCTAGCAAGCGAGGAACGTCACCAGCGTGTCGTACGCCGTGTGCAGGTTCGCGATCGGGATCTGCTCGTCGACCTTGTGCGCGTACGCCGTCGCGCCTGGCCCGTAGTTGATCGCGTCGATGCCCTGCTCCGCGAACTGGGCGACCGGGGTCCAGGCCTGCTTCGGCGCGACGTCGGGGACGAGCTCACGCAGGCGCGCGACGCGCGGGTTCCCGAGCGCGGGAACCGCGGCCGGCGAGTTGTGGAGGACGTGCAGCTCCCCGGCGGGAACGAGCTCGCGCAGCCGCGCCTCCGCCTCCTCACGCGAGCGACCCGGCGCGTAACGGAAGTTGAGCTCCGCCGACGCGAGCGCCGGCACGACGTTCTGCGCGATGCCGCCTTCAACGCGCACGACACTCAACACCTCGCGGTAGATCAAGCCGTCGAGCTCGACGTCGAGCGGCGCGAGCCCGGCGACCGGCGCAAGCCCTTCGACAAGCGCATGGATCGCGTTGCGTCCCGTCCACGGCCGCGCCGAGTGAGCGCTCTCACCATGGAAGTCGACCCGCGCCTGGAGGTTCCCGAGGCAACCGGCGTGGAGGATGCAGTCAGTCGGCTCGAGCACGACCGCAAGCTCTACTCCGCCGAGCACTCCACTCTCGAAGACTCCGGGAAGCGGGCTTTCCGCGAGCGGCACCTCCTCGCGCGTGAAGAAGACGTACCGCGCCGCGAGCCCCGCGCGCGCGAGCTCGAGCATCACCGCGACGCCGCCTTTCATGTCGCTCGCGCCGAGGCCGTGCACGACGCCGTCGTCGATCCGGCCGGGAATGTTGCCCTGCGCCGGAACCGTGTCGACATGGCCGGCGAGCACCACGGGCGCGGCCGGGTCGCCCCAGACAATCGCCTCGCCGTCGTCGAAGAGCGCCGGGCCGGGAAGGAGGGAGCGGACGAGCTCCATCGCCTCGCGCTCATGACGGCTCTCCGAGGAGACATCGACGAGCTCAAGCGTGCGGGCGGCGAGGTCGGGAGTCGGCATGGCAAGCGTCATAATGACGCCCGGATGACGGCGAAACAGCCTGATCGCTCGTCGGCGACCGAGCCCGAGCGCGGGCTCGTCCTCGCCGTGCTCCCGTCCGGGGCCGACGCGGAAGACGAAATCGCCGAGATGGAAGAGCTCGCGCGCACGGCAGGCGTCGAGCCTGTCGCGCAAGTCGTGCAGCACCGCTCGCGCCCCGATCCGCGCACGTTCGTCGGCAAGGGGAAGCTCGAGGAGCTCAAGGAGACGTACAGCGCGGCCCACTGCGAGGTGCTTCTCGTCGATGACGAGCTGAGTCCCGCGCAGCAGCGCGCGCTCGAGAACGAGCTCGAGGCGCGCGTCGTCGACCGCACGCAGCTGATCCTCGACATCTTCGCCCAGCACGCCGTCAGCGCTGAGGGAAAGCTCCAGGTCGAGCTCGCACAGCTCGAGTACAACCTCCCGCGCATGCGGGGGATGTGGAAGCACCTCGAGCGGCTCGGCGGCGGCACCGGCGGCCTCGGCGCCGGCGTCGGGACCCGCGGCCCCGGCGAGTCGCAGCTCGAGACCGACCGCCGGCTCGCGCGCCGCCGGATCACCCAGCTCCGCGAGCGTCTCCGCGGCCTGAGCCGCCAGCGCGACGTCCGCCGCAAGGAGCGGCGGCGTAGCGAGACGCCGACGGTCGCGCTCGCCGGCTACACGAACGCCGGCAAGTCGACGCTTCTCAATGCCCTCACCGACGCGGGCGTCTCCGTCCGCAATCGCCTCTTCGAGACGCTCGATCCCACGACACGCGGCTTCGAGCACGACGGGCGCCGCTATCTCGTCACCGACACCGTCGGCTTCGTCCGCCGCCTGCCGACGCAGCTCGTCGAGGGTTTCGCCGCGACGCTGGAGGAGACGCTTGTCGCCGACCTCGTGCTCCACGTCGTCGACGCATCCGCATCCGAGGAACGGCTCGTCGAGCAGATCGCAGCCGTCGACGCCGTCCTGCACGAGATCGGAGCCGATGAGCTCCCGCGCCGGCTCGTCCTCAACAAGATCGACGCCGTCGACGAGGTCGGCCGGCGCCGTCTCGAGAACCGGTACCCCGAGGCGCTGCAGGTCTCCGCGCTGACGGGCGCCGGCCTCGACGAGCTGCGCGCGCAGATCGCCGAGCATTTCGCCGAGCGATTCGAGCTCGTTCGTCTCCTCGTCCCGTACGCGGACGGCTCGCGGCTCAACGAGCTGTACGCGCTCGGCACGCCGATCGAGCAGCGCGAGGACACGCCGGAAGGCGTCATGGTCGTCGCGCGCCTGCCCCGGCGCGATCTGTCCCGCTTCAGTCCCTATCTCGTCGGATGAGCGAGCTCCCGTTCAAACGGCTCAGCGAGGACGCGACGCTTCCCGTGCGCGCGTACGCCGGCGATGCGGGCCTCGACCTTTCCGCGGCCGAGCGGGTCGAGCTCGCTCCCGGCGCACGCGCACTCGTGGGAACGGGGCTCGCCGTGGCGATCCCGAACGGCTATGCCGGCTTCGTCCAGCCGCGCTCGGGCCTCGCCGCGAACCACGGGATCACGATCGTCAACACACCGGGCCTCGTCGACAGCGGCTACCGCGGCGAGCTGAAGATCATCCTCCTCAACACCGACCGAGAACAGACCTTCGTCGTCGAGCCCGGCATGCGCATCGCGCAGCTCGTGATCCTCGCCGTCGCGACGCCGCAGCCGGTCGAGGTCGCGGAACTACCGGACTCCGAGCGCGGCGAGCGGGGCTTCGGCAGCTCCTCCGGCTCGATTTCGGGAGGCTGATGGCGCTCGAACCGCGTATCCGCGTCTCCGCAATCCTCCGCTGGGAAGGCCGCGTCCTCCTCTGCCGGCACGAGAAGGGCGACCGCGAGTACTGGCTGCTGCCAGGTGGCGGCGTCAACGGCGGCGAGAGCCTCGTCGAAGCGCTGCGGCGCGAGCTCGAGGAGGAAGTGGGCGTGGGGGAGGATCTGACGTTCGAGGGTCCTGTCGCGGTCGTCGACTCGATCGCGCCGAAGCGCATGTTCATCGGCAAGCACGTCGTCCACATCATCTTCGCCGCCGACCTGTCGGGCCGGTCTCTCGAAACGGTCAAGTCGAGCGACCTCGCCGTGCGCGGGCATCGTCTCTTCGACACCTCCGACCTCGACGAGGTCGTGCTCCATCCGCCGCTTCAGCGGTATCTGCAGCGCTGGCAGCCGGGCGACCCCGCCGTTTATCTCGGAGCGCTTTGGGCGCCGTGAGCACGCCGCTGCGGCGGGTCTCGATTCAGGGCTACCGCGCGGCGCGCGCGCTCGAGCTCGTTCCCGGCTCGGTGACCGCGCTCGTCGGAGAGGGATCGAGCGGTAAGTCGACGGTGCTCACCGCGATCTGGACGCTCCTCGAGGCCGCCGCGCCGCCGCCGACGATCGACGACGTCGCGCGTGGGGCGGAGCACGGACGCATCCACCTCGAGGCCGACATTGCGAAAGGCACGATCTTCCTCGACGCGCGTCCGCCCGACACGCTCAACCTCAATCGCGCCGGCGCGCCGCCCGTCCTCTTCCTCCCGGCGAACCTCCGCAAGCGCTCGCTCGCTGCGCCCGCGACCGGCGTCGGCGCCGCCGAGGTTGCCGACCTCCTCACGCCGCCGGTAGTCGATCACCACTGGGCCGCGGCCGACGGCGGCCTCGCCCTCGTCGCCGGGATGGAGCGCCTCCTCGCGTCGAACCTTCGCCATTTCGTGCTGCTCATCGAGGAGCCGGAGCTCTACCTCAGCCCGCACGCGCAGCGGCACCTCTACAGCATCCTCCGCGCGCTCGCGCAGCAGGGGAACCAGATCCTCTACTCGACCCACGCTCCGGTCTTCCTCAGCGTCGACAAGCTCGAGGAGCTCGCCCTCGTCCGCCACACGCCGACCGGCGGCACCACGCTCCACCAGCCTGAGCCGCTCGCCGAGGCGGAAAGCTTTCGCGCGCTCTCGGAGTTCGACAGCGACCGCGCGGAGCTGTTCCTCGCCCGATGCGCCGTCCTCGTCGAAGGGCGTACGGAGAAGCTCGTGTTCCCGCTGCTCTTCGACGCGCTCGGCGTCGACCCGGACCGCGAAGGGATCCTCGTGCTCGAGTGCGGCGGAAAGGGGAACATGCCGCTCTTCGCGCGCATCTGCAAGGCGTGCGACGTGCCATACGTCGTCGTCCACGACCGCGACGCGCCGCGCGGTGAACGGCCGGTCGAGTCGGAGCGCGTCGTCAATCGCCAGATCCGCGAGATCGCGGGGAGCAGGCGGACGGTCGTGCTCACGCCCGATTTCGAGACCGTCTCGGGCTTCAAGCCGAGCAGCCGCAACCGCAAACCGCAGAAGGCGTGGCGTCAGTTCCAAGGCAACGGTGCGGTGCCGCCGGAGCTCCGGGTCGCCGTCGAGAAGGCGGTGCGCGCGGCGCGCTCTTAGAACTTCCCGCCGCGGTCGCGTGCACGTCCGGCGGAGACCGAGTGGGCCTGCCGTTCGAGCCGGTCGGGAAGCTCGCCGAGCGGCACGGGCTCGCCGCCGGTGCGGTGCGCGAGCGCCTGCGACAGGAGCCAGTCCGCGAGCCACGGGTTGCGCGGCAGAAGCGGCCCGTGGAGGTAGGTGCCGATCACCCGGCCGGCGCGGCAGCCTTCGTACCCGCTCTCTCCGTCGTTCCCGAAGCCGGAGACGACACGTCCAAGCGGTTCCGCTCCCGGGTCGAGGCGCGTGCGGCCGGCGTGGTTCTCGAAGCCCGCGAGCGTGTGCGTCTCGCCCGGCTCGAGCTCGCACTCGAGGAGCACGTCGCCGATCATCCGCTTCTCGCCGGCGACGGTCTCGAGCGGGAGAAGGCCGATGCCGGGCATGTCCTCGCCGTGGAAACCGCGATAGCCCCGGCCGAGCAGCTGGTACCCGCCGCAGACGGCAAGCAGCGCCGCGCCGCCGTCGATCGCGGCGCGCAGCCCGTCCGCCTTGCCGAGCAGATCCTCGGCAACGAGCAGCTGCTCGCGATCCTGGCCTCCGCCGACGTAGTAGAGGTCGTGCGCGCCGGGGACGACGCCGTCTCCCATGCCGATCGCCGTCACCTCGAGCTCGTGCCCGCGCCACGCCGCACGCTGCGAGAAGACGGCGATGTTGCCGCGGTCCGCGTAGATGTTGAGGTAGTCGGGGTAGAGGTGGCCGACGCGGATGTTCATGACCAGTACGCCTTCGTCAGGCCGCGGCTCCTGAGGATGCGCTGCAGGCCGAGCATCGCGGTGTAGGTTGGGAGGACGACGAGCTCGCCGCCCGGTGGAGTCAGCTCGAGGCCGCGGTCGAGCGCGGTACCGAGATCCGTCTCCACCGCGATCGAGGCTTCCTCCAGCCCGCCGTACCGGAAGCGGAGCGCAAGCTCTGCCGCGCGGCCGCCGCTCGCGACGAACGTCTCGAGGCCCGGCAGCAGCGGCTCGAAGTCGACGTCCCAGATCCACGACACGTCGCGTCCGTCCGCGATCTCGTCGTTGAGCGCGGCGACGAGCACGCGGGGCGACCCACCGTCGACGAGCGTGCGAACGGCCTCGTTCGCGCCGGCGGGATTCTTGATCAAGAGGAGAAGGATCCGCTTGTCGCCGACCGCGATCCGCTCGAACCGCCCAAACGCGGCGGAGAAACGCCCGAGCCCCGCGACGATCTCGTCGAGCGACGCGCCGACCGCGCGCGTCAACGCCGCCGCGGCGAGCGCGTTGTAGACGTTGTACAGACCGGGGAGGGACAGCTCGACGCGCCGCTCTCCCTCGGACGTGACGAGAAGGAACGCGGCGCGCTCGAGGCCTACGAGCTCGATTTCCCGCGCGACCACCTCGAGCGGCGGTCGACCCGCGTGGCCGTTCGGGCACCGGAAGTCTCCGAGATGCCCGACGTACGCCGCCGCGTACTCGAGCGGCGCGCCACACGTGAGGCAGTACTTCGAATCGGCCGCGTGCTGAAGCGCGGGGCGCGCGACGCGCGGGTCGTCGAGGCCGAATGCGACGCTCCGCGCTCGCGTGGCTCCGATCGCCGCGAGCTGCGGATCGTCGGCGTTGAAGACGACCGTCGAGGTCTCGGGCAGGTCGTCCACGGCGCTACGCCAGCGCTCGGCGACGAGCTCGAGCTCGCCGTACCGGTCGAGTTGATCGCGAAAGAGATTGCCGAGGCAGAGGACGCGGGGCTTGAGCCTTCGCAGTAGCTCGGGCAGCGCGAACTCGTCGATCTCGAACAGCCCCAACTCGCCGTCTTCCGCGGAGAGAAGCGCCGACGCGACTCCGGAGACGAGGTTCGCGCCCGCGCCGTTGTGCGCGAGCCGGTGGAGTGGCCGAAGGATCTCCGCCGCCATCGCCGTCGACGTCGTCTTCCCGTTCGTCGCGGAGACGACGACGCAACCGCCGGGAAGCCGCGCCGCAAGCCGGTCGATCGCGCCGGGGTCGAGCGTCGCGAGCAGCTTGCCGGGAATCGTCGTCCCGCCGCCTCGCCCGAGCCGCCGCGAGAGCCCGCCGACGCCGCGAGCGACCGCGACTTCGAGGCCGAGAGGGGAGAGGGGACGCATCACGCGAGGGTACGCGATGCCCCATTGAGGCACGACGGTACTGGGTCAGTTTAAAACGGACGAGGCCGTTCTATCTTGCTAGTAGTTAGGCACAAAGTCGTAACATGCGTGAGCGGTCGCGCTTGCTAGGCTGCAGCGTATGGCGAAGACTGCACATCCAAGCTTCGACAGTGGCGACTGGGGGAAGATCATCGCCGTTCTCGGCGCGCTCTCAGCCTTGGGCTTCTTGCCCAAGAAGTGGGGGACGCCGATTGCGGTGGTCGGGCTTTTCATCGCGTTCGGAAACTGAGAGACTGCGCGGGATGAGCGACAGTCCTCGGCGCCCGCGCGACGTCAACGCGCTCGCGCGTCAGTTGGTTGACGAGGCCACGGGCAATGCTGCTCCGGTGGACTCGATCGGCAAGGACCCGGCAGCGGTCGCGCTCGGTAGACGCGGCGGCCTCAAGGGTGGAAAGGCCCGCGCAGCGAAGCTCTCGGCAGAGGAGCGGCGGGAGAGTGCCCGTCGAGCGGCGGAGGCGCGCTGGGCAAAGAACCGGGAAGCGGGTTCGAGCGAATGAGTGAAGTGACTCCCGAAGTCGCAGAGACGAATGGCAGCGGCGATGGGGCGAAGGCCGCTCCCGCCAAGGTCGCCCGGAAGACGCGCGCTAAGGCTAAGCCGGTACCGCCGGCGTACTTCGCTGGTTCAGTGCCTGGGAGGGATGACCCGCTTGATCATGCCTTTGGCGAGATCTGCGCACGCATTGAGGTGGCATCGGGGATGCCGGTATGGCTACTCGTCCACAACACATACGACAACGAGCCGCTCAGTCAGCTGTCACCGGAGGTGCGGGACCACTTCTTCCGCGCTCGCCGCCAGCTCGCGGATTGCGACAAGGCGCTCCTCATTGTCGATTCTCCGGGTGGGTTTGCGCGGTGTGCTTACGAGATCGCAAGCCTCTTCCAGCGGCATTGCGGCGGGTTCACGAGTGCCGTACCGCGGTACGCCAAGAGCGCCGGGACGCTGCTCATTCTCGGTTCGGAGATCATCATGTCCGATGACGCTGAGATCGGTCCTCTTGACGCGCAGATTTGGGATTTCGAGCGTGAAGAGCAGTCGTCAGCCCTCAACGAGGTCCAGGCTTTGGAGCGGTTGCACGCGCAGGCGGTTACGGAGGTCGACGAGATGGTCCCCCTTTTGGTCGGTCGGACCAACAAGAAGATCGAGACGATCACGCCGATGGTGCTCGACTTCGTTGCGAAAATGAAGCGTCCACTGCTGGAGAAGATCGACACCGTCCACTACACCCAGCAGTCGCGAACGCTGAAGGAGGCGGAGGACTACGCCATTCGCCTTCTCCGTCGCAGCGGGCTCTACGAAGGTCAAAACCAAGTGAGGAATGCAGCCAGCCGTCTCGTAAACCGCTACTCAGACCACGGCTTTGTGATCGACAAGGAGGAGGCGAGCGAGTTCTTGCGCGTAGTGGAGCCTCAATCGGGGGAAGTAACTGACGCCTTGTCAGAACTAGCCGATTACCTTACGGATAACACTGTGCTCGCTATTGGGAGGCTTCATGTCCAAACTACGCCCTGAGCAGGTAGAAGTCCACGGGCACGAGCGAGTGTCCGCGGAAGATGCACCTGGAGCTGCGGCCGATCTAGCTCGGGACGACACTGATTCAACGTGGGTCGCACTAGTACGCCGCAACCCGTCCGCGATTCCTCGCTGGTCACGCGACGAATCCAGCCGGGGGTCGGGTACGGGCGCTGCGACAGCCGGAGCGCGTCGACACAAGTAGTTCTGACCTGACCATTATGTCCGACCGCTCGGGCATAATGGTCAGTATGAATCGGTTGCCTATCGAGAAGCGCTCGGCGATCATCGGCGCGCTCGTCGAGGGCAACAGCATCCGCGCGACGTGCCGCATGACCGGCGCAAGCAAGAACACCGTCACCAAGCTCCTGGTCGATCTCGGCTACGCCTGCATGCAGCACCACTACGACACGGTGCGGGGGATCGAGTCCGTGAACGTCCAGTGCGATGAGATTTGGTCTTTTTGTTTCGCCAAGGCGAAGAACGTCAAGCCCGAGAACGTGGGGGAGGGTCACGGCGACGTTTGGACGTGGACGGGCATCGACGCCGACACCAAGCTCATGGTCAGCTACTACGTTGGCCGTCGCGAGCTTGAGGACGCGCAGGCATTCATGGCCGACCTCGCCGACCGGCTCGTCGGTGACGTGCAGCTGACCACTGACGGCCACGGTCCCTACGCGACTGCGATCCGCGAGAACTTCGGCGAGGACGTGGACTTCGCGCAGCTGATCAAGAAGTACCGCAACGAGCGCGAAGGAGCCGCCCGGTACAGCCCCGCCGCTTGCACCGGCATCGAGAAGCGCGTCCGCTCCGGCAATCCCGACCCGGCGACGATCTCCACCAGCTACGTCGAGCGCGCCAACCTCACCATGCGGATGAGCATGCGCCGCTTCACCCGACTCACCAACGGTCACAGCAAGAAGCTGGAAAACCTCATCTGCGCCGTGGCGCTCCACTTCACGCACTACAACTTCGTGCGCGTCCACTCGACGCTCAAGACGACACCGGCCGTCGCTGCGGGGATCGCTGACCGCGCCTGGAAGATCCAAGACCTTATCGCTCTGTTGGAGGCCGTCGAGGATGCGCAGCCTAAGACTCGCGGGCCTTACAAGAAGCGCGGGGAGGACTTGCTTTCAAACTGACCCAGCGCCGGCACGACCGCTCGGGTCTACTTGCGGATTTCTCAACCTGTTCTACCATTATTGGTATGGCAGAAAAGCCCCGCTACCGGGCACTAGCGGCGATCGATCCGAAAGAGCTCGCGGCGTTCCAGAGCCGCATCCGCAAGCGCTATACCGACGAGCAGATCGTGGACGAGATCACGGCGTGCGCCGGACGGCTCGGACGGTCGCCGACGATGCGGGAGTTCGCCGCCGATCCTGAGACGCAGGTCCATCCGCAGACGGTGATCGAGCACTTCGGCTCGTGGAACAACGCGAAGCGCGCGGCGGGACTTGTCCCGCGCAGGTTCGCGACCCGGGAAGAGCTCCTCGGCCTACTGAAAACGCTCGGAGACGAGCTCGGCCGTCCGCCGACCGCCCGCGACATCGACGAGCACAAGGGGCGCCTCCCGTCGAAGTCGCTCTACTGGCACACGTTCGGGTCGCTGACGAACGCGCTCCGCGAAGCGGGGTTCGACGTGCCGGTGGGGGAGGAGCGGCTCGAACGAGCCGTCGAGCAGGGCGCGGAACTCGCACAAAAGCTGAAGCGCCTCCCGAAGTTCGCCGACTGGGCAGAAGCGCGTAAGCAGGACGAGTCGTTCCTGACCGAGTGGCAGGTCTACCGCATGTTCGACGCGCGTCGCGGCGCGTGGTCGACGTTCCAGTTCCTCGTTCAGCAGCACCTCACCGAGCAGGGAGTCGACGTCGCCGCTGACGGCGGTCTGAGTGGCTGAGAGCTACGCAGCGGCGGCGGTAATCGCCGCGAGGCGCGCGAGACAGCGAGCGCTCTCGCCGGGCGCACGAACCGTCGGGAGGGGAGAGTCCTCGACGTACTCCGTGTCGGGACGGAACCGCGACGTGCGCGCGACGCGTCCGGCCTGGAGCACGAAGAACGTTCCCTCGCGCACCTCGGAAACCCGCAACCGCACGCCCGCGTATTCCGCGACGACGCCGAGAGCGTCCCGGGTCGAGGCGAAGAAGATCTCCTCACGGCCGCGGCCGAGCCAGAGCGGCCGGCCGACGCCACGAGCGGCGTAGACGACACCGGGCTCGCGCTGGTCGAGCCATGCCGTCGCCATCGCGCCGGCGAGCGCCTCGAGCGCGTGCGGATCGTTTTCCGAATGGGCGGCGAGCGCGAAGATCGCCTCCGAGTCGACGGTCATCCGCGGCTCGGCGCGCGCACAGTCGTAGTCCGCGAGCAGCTCGTCGTCGTTGAGGATGATTCCGTTGTGGATCCCGACGACCGGCCCGTGCCGGACGGGATGGTTGTTGGCCGAAATCGACGGATGGCCCTTCGTGTAGTCGCGGACGTGGACGAGAAGCTCGGTCGCGTGGGCGGGAACCTCGATCCGGTCGAGCAGATCGCGCGCCGGCGTCCGCTGCTTCGTCACGACTGGATAGGCGTCGCCGCGGCCGCGGTATGCGTAGCCGACGGCGTCTGCTCCGCGCTCTGCGATTCCTGCGAGCAGCGCCTGCGCCGCCAGCGTCCTGTCGACGCGGCTATGCGAGGAGAGGCTGTAACCCGCTATGCCACACATAAGCACTGACCCATTTCTTCGTACGACGAGGCGTCCCTTCGAGAGTTAGCCCTGCGACCGGTTTCCGAACCGACTCAAGACAAATGCTTGACAAGCCGATAACACGGCGGTGGAAGCCCACATCGCCACGGATCCGCGCCCGGATGCCGTTCCCGCCGCCGACCCGCTCAAGCTCTATGTGCGCCAAATCGGCTCCGGTCCGCTCCTAACACGCGAGGAGGAGCGTGAGCTCGCGCGCCGCAAGGACGCCGGCGACGACGCCGCGCGCAGGCGCCTCATCGAGTCGAACCTCCGTCTCGTCATGTCGGTCGCGCGCAACTACACGCGCGCGGACGTTCCGCTCCTCGATCTCATCCAGGAGGGGAACCTCGGCCTGATGCGCGCCGTGGAGAAGTTCGACTACAAGCTCGGCTACAAGCTGTCGACGTACGCGACGTGGTGGATTCGCCAGGCGATTACGAGAGCGCTCGTCGACCAGGGCCGGACGATCCGGCTGCCGCTCCACGTCGCGGACGAGGTGCGCCGTCTTCTCCGCACCCGCCGCCAGCTCGCCCAGAAGCTCAACCGCGAACCGACGCTCGCCGAGCTCTCCGCCGAGGCGCAGCAATCGGAGGAGCGCATCCACGAGTTGCTCGAGCTCATCGAGACGCCTGTAAGCCTGGAGACGCCGGTCGGCGACGGCGAGAGCGTCTTCGGCGACCTGCTCGTCGACGCTCGTGCCGCGGCACCGCTCGAGGAGACCGCCGACAAGGCGCGCACGGAGGATCTCGATGCGGCGCTCGGGACACTCGAGCCGCGGCTCCGGCGGGTGGTGACGCTCCGCTTCGGCCTCGACGGCGGCACGCCGCACACGCTCGACGAGATCGGCGCCGACGTGGGGGTGACCCGCGAACGCGTGCGGCAACTCGAGACGCGCGCGCTCCGCGAGCTCAAGCTCGCCGCGCCCGGCCTCGCGCACTACCTCCGCAACGAGTAGAGCCTCTAGGGCGCCGCGGCCATCTGCATCTCGCGGAGATTGGCGAGACGCTTCAACGCGTCGAGCTCGATCTGGCGCACACGCTCCCGGGTGAGGCCGAGCCGCTTGCCGATCTCCTCGAGCGTCTTCGGCTCCTGGTCGACGAGCCCGTAGCGGAGGACGAGCACCTGCCGCTCGCGCTCCTCGAGCGCCTGGAGCGAGATCGCGAGCGCCTGGCTCAGGAGCGCGCCTTCGACGGTGTCCTCCGGCAGCGGCTCGTCACCGGCGACGAAGTCTCCGAACGTCGCGTCGTCGAAGTCGCCGACGGGCTGGTCGAGACTCGCGGACGTTCGCGCCGCGGCACGCACCTCGCGCGCCTGCTCGATGGGGAGGGAGGCCTCTTCGGCGATCTCTTCGAGCGTCGGCTCGCGACCGAGCTCCATCCAGAGCGTCCGCTCGGCGCGCGTCATCTTCTGCAAGCGCTCGACGATGTGGACGGGCATCCGGATCGTGCGCGACTTGTCGGCGAGAGCGCGCGCGACGGCCTGGCGGATCCACCACGTCGCGTACGTCGAGAACTTGTAACCGCGGCGCCAGTCGAACTTCTCGACGGCACGGATGAGCCCGAGCGTGCCTTCCTGGATCAGGTCGAGGAAGGGGAGACCCTGGTTGCGGTAGTTCTTCGCGATCGAGACGACGAGACGGAGGTTCGACTGGATCATGCGCGTCTTCGCGGCCATGTCGCCGCGCTCGATCTTCTTCGCGAGCTCGACCTCCTGGGCGGCGGTGAGCAACTGGTGCCGCCCGGCCTCACGGAGGAAGAGCTGCAGCGCGTCGGTCGTCGTCTCGACGACCTGGACCGGCGGCGGCGCCTTCTCCGGCTCGGGCTCGGCCTCCTGCTGGGGTTCGACGAGCAGCTCGATGCTGCGCCGGTCGAGCTCCTGGTGAATCGCCTCGAGCTCGAGCGGGTCGAGCTCGAGTGGCTCGATGATCTCGGCGAGCTCCGACTGGCGAAGCTGGCCGCTGGACTCTGCAGCGTCGAGAAGCACCAGCAGCTCCTCGTTCGCGAGGATCGTTTCGATCTCGACGGTCGTCAATTGTTCCCCCTCAACGTTCTGACGTGTTCCCGCCGCAGAGGCATACACAAACACGCGCGGCACACGGAATCAAGTCGGCGTAGCCGCGAGCACGCTCGTGAGAGCCGAGTTGAGTGCGCGATTCGCCGCCGCTAGGTGTAGTTCCTAGGGACGTTGGTTCATCCGGGCCGCCTTGGAGGCTGAGGGCTGTCAAAGGCTTCTCAACTCCAAGGAGGCGACCCGGATGGATCTGCACGCTAACGCTGCTCTCAGCTGGAGCGGTCGGCG